>CADBDF010000001.1 GCA_902793435.1 uncultured Pseudomonadota bacterium
AAAACCAAAGCATCGGTTATGATTCCAATGGTGCGATTGCACCATTGTCCCCTTCTTTATGAAAGAAGGGGTGGACGCGAAGCGGACGGGGTAATTGTGTAAAAAAAAGAACGGCAAAACCGTTCTTTTTTATTTTCTTTCAAACGATATTAATCTTCGGTTATATTGACGGTGACGATATCGCCAAAGTCACCAACCAATTCACCACCGACATAGCAATGGACTTTTGAACCAACGTTTTCCATCCATTCTTTTTGCGCCGCGGTAAATTCGGAACGGTTGTTGGCCTCCATTATTTTACGTGCAGTAAAGTGACCCGCCAAACCAACAACAGCGCCACCGGCAACATCCATAACCGCACGACCGCCGCCATTGTTCCAGAAGTTTTTATTTCCTTTCTGGTTAACTGCAGCTGCACCACCGGCACAACCACTTTGGAAACCGTCCAAAACTGAAACAAATTTGTCTTTATCGGCTTGACTCCAACCTTTACCAGATGTCGTAGTACCGCTTGTTGCCTGGGCTTTCAGATTGACAGCATCAATTTGAGAACTATACTTGTTACCAAATTTTGCATCAGCCGTATGTAAATAGCTACGCACAGTGGTCGTCCTGTTTTCATCAGCACTTGCCGGTGCATATTTATATTGAAATTCAGCTCCCTCTAAAGCAGTTTTTACAACAACATCACCTGAGTTGCTTCCCGCTCTCATATTGGTAATCAACGCATTGATTGTAGCTACATCTGATGGATTCCATTCATAACTTTGACCACCAGAACCCGGTACACTGATTTGAGTCATAGAAGGAACAACAACTGATCTTGCACTGTCCACACCAGCGTTAACCAATTTTGTTCTTACTTCATTAGCCAATCTGACCGCATTGTTCATGCTTGCTTGATTGTTGTTGGTCAATGCAGTGTTATATTCATTGCGCGCCTTGGTCACCAAATCAATACAATCATTTGATAAATCGTTATAATCTTTGATTGTGGTTGTGCCTAACAATCCGCCCAGGCCAGTTTTGTTTTGCAACAAATCTGTGCCAACTATGCCGGCGATGCTGCTTAATGCTGTGATGCCGGTCAGGCCCCATGTTTGACTGGTGCTTAATGTACCTTCGGCGTCTGTACCGGTCTTTTTGCCGGCCACCGCTTCGGAAATATCATCCAATGTATCACCCGAAATCCATGAACCACATGTAAATGGATCACCCACCGCAAAATATACACGTGATGTGGCCTTACCTTTTGATAATGCGGCTTGAATGTCTTTGTCTTCGGATTGGACAGTGACCTTGACACGGCAGAATGAGTCGTACAAATCATTGCTGGCCACAGAACCATTATCACCCAAACCATTTATGGAATAATCACTGCCTAATTTATTATTTTGGTTTTTCAATTTTGCCCAAACAAATGTTGCGTCTGGATTCGCACCGGTATTTTGTGCCAAGCATACATTTTGTTCTTTGGTCAATTTGGCCTTGTATTGGGCTTGGGCCTCTAATTCAACATCAGCCAAAACTTCTTGGAACAATGTGTTCACAGCACTGTTAGACAATTGTACATCACGGGTTATCATTGAAACATCAGAACAACCGATAACACCACCTTGTTCACTGTCACATACCGCTTTGCCGCCATTTTGACATTTGCACAGTTTGCGACCTTGGTTATCGGTTTCTGGGACGGTATCTGACATTGTCGTATTATATCCATAATTCGCAGAAGAATTGCGCCATGCACTTGACAATGTGGTTTGATTTGTGCCCCAACCCATTGTCAAATCGGATTGACCGTCACGGATACCAACCTTGGCAATTGCCAAACTTTCGGCACATGCGTCCGCAGATTTAACCGTGGATGCGCACAAACCTTGGACAATTGTATAATCCAACACACCACCAACACGGTTCATAGATTTATTGAAATTATTACTTTCTGTTGCATATGTATTCAAACGAATATCATTACGATTGCGATAGCAATTTTTATAATCCGTACCACACATTGATTTTACGCAATTTGTGACAACATTTGAACATTGTTTTTTCATACCCTCAATTGCTGCCGCATTATATGATGTCGATAAATCGGCATTTAACGCAGATACAATTGGTGCGTTATTGTTTGAACCGTCAAATTTCGGGAACAATGTGCCAAATGTATCGATTGTGCCACCCATTTCAAATGTGTATGTATCGGCACCCTGCATCGCCGCCATGTGACGACAATTTGCATCAGTATTCACGATTGCCGCGCAACCATTTTCAATATCGCTATATGCGTTTGCACCATTGATAGATTTTTCCGTACTGGAATTACCAAATACACGTGAATAGCATGCCGCACCAGAACCACCGCCGCATGAATGAACCGCACATGATTTAAATGTTTCGATACATTTGTTGCGGGCGTCACTGTCAAATTTTTTCACCAATTCATTTACCTTGGTGGTCAAAATTGTCTTGCGGGACGCGTATGCTTCGCCAAAAACATCTTCGCGTAAATCTTCGTCTTGCAAATCAGCCTTGGTTGGTTTTTTGCCGTCATTAAATGTCATATAGCAATATTGGTTTGAACCAATTGTGTCGGTACATGCCGCGCGGAAGAATTTACGCACATCGCCCGCCATTTGTTTGCCAGTGCGCGTCGTATCAACCGTATCAACATCTAAACCACCAACAACAATCGATTGCGCCGCATTTACAACAGACCAATCAACATCTTCGACACAACTGTATGGGTTTTTCGCACATGCATTTGCAAAACATGTATCAACAACCTTGTAGCATGTATTTACCGCATTTGATGCCGCCAAAGCCGCACCGTCTTCGACCCATTGATGAACATCACCATCAGCCGTATATTGTCCCAATTGTTTATTAGATGGTTTTGTCGTTATTTTTTCACCAAATAATTGTTGGAACCCTTCTTTTTGGCAACGCGCCAATGTCGAATCGCACATTGTAGCCTGGCGTTTAAATTCGTCAGCAGATGTACATAATTCGAAATCTTCGCCACAAACATTATCTTTGGCCAAACATCTTTTATATTTTTTAACGCAATCCGCTGTATTTAATTTATTACGTGTTGCCGCGCCAATAATATCCATACCCATAACAGAACCATCAGTTGGATATGTATAACGCGCAACCTCACTGTTATTGGTGCCAGCAACATAGGAATCGACATTGGATAACGCGTCCAGATTACTGGTTCCCAATAATCTTTCAATCGCCGCAGGAGAGCATTGGTACAATGTACTGAAACATTCGGACATGTGTCCATGGAATAAAACATTTGTCGTGCATTCTTCAAATCCAGAACCACAGGCATTGTCGCCCTTCATACAATCGCGGTAATTATCAACGCATTCGGTATCGTCAATCAAACCCGTCCCGGTTGATGACCCACTTGTCGATGACGATGTGGTCGTTGTAGCCGCAGATGATTTCATGACATTCGACAAAGATGGCAAACGACGCATCGCCGCCGCATTTGCCACAACGCCAACACGCGCAGGTGCAACCGCCGCCAAAGCCACGCCACATACGGACATAACCGCAATAAAACTAACAGAATTTTTGAAAAAATGCATCTCCTGACTCCTATATTTATGATTTATTTTATCATATTTATAGACAAAAATAAAGCGCAATTTTCAAAGTTTGACACGTCACCAAAGGCTGTGGGTCACAGGCAAATTGCAATAAATGAATTAAATACGAAAGTGTTTCACCAGGACCATGAGTGACGAACGTGGCAATCCGGGTGAATAATAAAAGTGTCGGCTTTGCCGACTGCATTATATAAGACCTGGATCCTGACGACTGCGTTCGATTACTTATGGGGCATGCCCCAAAGCAATCTCACTGCGCTCAGGATGACAAAACACTTTCGTGTTTTATTTGATTGGGGTTTTATGAATTTTCTAAAATTTCTTTTAATTCCATCATATCGGCGGGCAATGGCGCCTTGAAAGTCATTTGTTTATGGTTTATAGGGTGTTTAAACGACAAATATGATGCATGCAACATTTGACCGTTGTGCGTCTTTAAAAATTCCAGCAACTCTGGATTTTTAACACTGCCCAATCTGGTTGTACCACGACCATAGATTGGGTCGCACAAAACTGGAAAACCATGCGCCGATAAATGAACCCTGATTTGATGAGTGCGCCCGGTTAGCAAATTACATTTAAACTGTGAAATACCAACCGTCCCCCACGCATCAACCACCAAAACCTCGGTCGTGGCAGGTTTGCCCCCGGATTTCACCATTGTCATTTTTTGTCTGTTGCGTGACGAACGCGCAATATTACCAGTTATCGTTGCACTTTCCCAACTTGGCACACCCCAAACAAACGCGTCATATTTACGCGTTAAATCGTGGGTTGAAAACATCTTGACCAATTCACGATATGCGGCATCTGTTTTTGCAAACACCATAACCCCAGATGTATCTTTGTCCAAACGATGAACAACCCCAGGTCGAACATCGCCACCAATTGATGCCAACGATGTATAACACAACAAATTTTGAACCAATGTCCCAGTTTTGTTTCCAGCCGATGGATACATCACAACACCGCGCGGTTTATTTATCACAATAATATCATCGTCTTGGTATAAAATATCCAGGTCAAAATCACATGAAATATTATCAGCCGCCACAGTTGCCCGCGGTGCATCAGGAACAATCACAATATACAATTCACCAACGCGGACTTTGTCAGAAAACTTTACAGATGTTCCGCCACGTGATACAGAAAACTTTTGAATTTCACTACGCGAAAATTCAGGCATTTTGGATGCTAAAAATTTATCAAGCCGTATGCCAACACTATCGTCATCAACAATAAATTCACGTTGCATTTTTAACCTTTATTTATACTTTGACCAATCGGGTCCCTTGTCACATTTTGACAAATCAATTTCCAATTCATAATCGCCCGATACATCACATGTTAAAATTCCGGTTGTTTCCGCCTGTTCTGCGTCCGCCCCGGCATTGCGCCACGCAAATTTAATTTCACGCGGTGGATATATGCACACCAGGCGCAATTTATTTTCAGTTTTGCCAAATGAATCCAACCAAACACGAACGGAATCAGCCTCGCCATAGCATGGAAAAGAATCCAAGTAATACAAAATCAAACCATTTTTTAACAACGATTTATCTGTTCCAACAAATTTACCCGTATATTGCGCCAACGGCAACCCTGTTATACCTGACCAATCCACAGTCGTTGAAAAAATACTGACACGCGGACCAATTGGTGCCGGTTGTGGTGGTGTGGTGGTATCTGCAAACGCAGGCACATAAAACAAACACGCAAGAAATGCAATTATTTTCTTCATTTTTCAAACTCCCCCAATTTTACAGAAATCTTTTTTACACCCGCCGATGGCGCACGCAAAGTATAAACAAATGCCGCACGCGCCCCAGATTCCAAAATTGGAACAGATGGGGTAAATTGTTCGCCAGAACCAATCTGCTTTCCATTTTCGTCGTACGATAAAACAATTATGTTTGGTGGGCTGTAAAATTCATCACTGCGATTTTCAATTATGCCCGATACAATGAAATGATTTATACCATTTCCGTCAGGTGCCAATTCTGTTTTGACGATTGATGCCGCCAATGGCGATTTTGATTCCATGTGCGAACGATATGTCGATACCGCAACAATCGAAAATATCACCGCAGATATCAATGCGCATAATGCCGCCAAAAATAATAACAATGGATTTTTTCTGGCCCGGGTTTTAATCATCCATGAATGACCACAAATTGCACATTTAACCGGCACCGCAGGTATTTTGGGTATCGTATATTCTGTTTTACAAAAATCACATTTTATTTTCATAACATACCTTTTATAGCATAAATTATTGTAATTTCAACAAACGATATTTTGCACGCACATCCGCAGCAATTTTATTCAACGCATTTTGATAATCAGCAACCGTCGCATTTGCATTGGCAGCAATAGATTTAAATGTTCGACCGGCATTTGTTGTCGTATCAAATTCGGCACGCGGTAAATAACCAATCATTCTGTTCAAATCACCCAAAAACAAATCGTTAAAATTTGCAGATGAACTGCTGGCGTCCCAATAATAATTTGGATTTTGTGGGTCACTGATTTTTGATAAAACAGTTAATTTCGGGGTAATCGAACCCGCATAACCAACCGTCACATGCATTGCAGTAATACTGCCATAGCGCATTTTTACAGAACCATTTACAGTTAAAATTACAGGTTTGCCGTTTGCGTTATCTATGGTTAATGCCGGCAAAGTCAAATTCGTCACCAGCAAATCGTTCGTTGTAAAAGATGAAAATTTACCCGTATCGGTCAAAGACAAACGACCAGATATTTCTAAATTTCGCGAATCCGATGTCAAAGAACCTGATACAGTCGCACTCTTGGTTGTAAATAAACTGTCAATCGTTGTGCGATTATCAAAAATCATATTGCGTGATGTTATTTTTCCAATGGTTAAAAATTCATCAAAAGAACCATCAATAAAACTCATATCTTTGACACCAATAATATCATGACCGCCCAAGTTTAATGACGAACGCATTGTCGCATCGTCTGGGTCATTTGATGGAACGCGCCACAGGTATAACGCATTATCACGATTTACCGTTGTTGTTCCAACCAACCCAGATGCCGCCGTCACACCCAAATCTGCAACAGATGCACGCCAAGAATCATTTGCACCGTATGCTTTATTGCCATCAATAAAGCCAACCGCACCCCCAGACATATTTACAATTTGATGGGTTCGAAAAGGTGTAATTTTATCCGATTCATAAACAACGATTCCTTGCAAAGTGGCCTGGCCATTAAAATCACGCGATTTTAAAACACGCAATTGATATTTAACATTTTTATCTGCGGCAATTTCTGTATCCAACCCATATTTTTCCAAATCAGCCAATTCAACACGTGTAATATTACGACCATAAGGCTTTAACATAGTTTCACGATTATCAATAATATAACGTTCCAATGCGTTTTGTATTTCTGTCATCTGTTTTGTGACGACAATATTTTCACGACGTTCAATCGCCGAACGTTGATATTTAAACACAAACGGAATTATCAACATAGCCAGCGCAACCGACAATAACAATTCCACCAGCATATTGCCGCTTTGATTCGTATTAAAAAATTTTATATTGTTTCGTTTCATTGTTCAGGCACACTTTCTTTGGTTTGCCAATCAGATGCCATAATCGCACTGAATTCATCTTTGTTTGGTGTTTGTGATATTGTTGTTCGTCCCAATTTAAAGGTCGAAAAACTGGGCATTTGATTTGACGGGAAAGACCAATTACCAATCTTTAATGGTGCGGACCCAGACATTAACAATTCACCAGACACCGTTAATCCAAAATCACCATAAAACACCATGTCATTTGCACTGATATATGGTGTATGAACAGAATTCGATGATATCGCAGTAAAAGCATTGATTGTTCGATTACTGGACGATTTTAATTTAAACAAGTTTCCAATACGCACAGAATTTTTAATTGTTGCCCTGTCGGTAATAACCGCGCCAGTATTACTAAAATTATTTCCGTTCAGGTTATTTGCAGTTATTGTGCGAAAACCACTGATATCGCCCAACGCACGTATCGTATCAATAACCGCATCGTTGCCTTGGATATTTGCACCAGACGAAAAATACGCAGAATCCGCGATAACATCATCAGCACGAATAAATGTTGTTTCTATATTTTTAACAGACACCGTTTCGGCATTTAATGTTCCAACATTTAACAAATCTTTGCCACCCATATTTAAATTGCGCAACATCGCATTTAAATTAAATTCTGCGGCATCTTTGGCAATTTCTTCTTCTGTTTTTTTGATTGTTATTTTTTTAGGCTTTGTTTCAACAATCGAATCCGATGCCGCACGATGCAAAAAATTCGTTCTGTCCATTGTCGCGAAATTATGCGATATACGATATATTAAATTACCAGGTTTAAAATCAGGACCCGATACCGCCCAACCTGTGCCATAGGCAACACCATCATCATCAACAATCGCGGCGGTGGCCCCAATTTGACGCGCAATTTGATTTACCCGAACACGCGAATCGGTTATGTCAAATCCAAGATAAATATCTGTTATTGTTGTGCCACGAAATTGACGCTTGTCGATAAAACCACTGGATATAATTGGCGATATTTCTTGTAAATCTGTGGCGGTCATTTGTATTTCTGCAACATCAGGCCAATCTTCTTGGTGGGTACGAACAAAATTTAATGTTGCGTCTTGCAAATCAACAATCTGTTGTGCCACAGAAATATTTTCCAAATCATCGTATGTGTTTGTCATTTGACGATACATAAACGGTGCCGCAACCGCAGCAATTGATATCGCCAATATCACCTCTAACAACGAGGCACCACGCGAATTATCGTTAAAGATTTTTGTTTTATATACAGTCACTGCGCCCCGCCATTAAACATTGTTTTGCATTTATTCTTTGTTCCAAACGTTCCCAGAACAAATATTCACACAGTATATGTTGTGCCAAAGAATTTGAATTATATACTTCGCCTAGACTTGCGACGATTGAATTACATGTCACAGTTTCTGCATCATCTTTTTTTGGATTTTTCAAAATCGCAAAACCACCGTTATCAACATAAGACACACGAACATCGGGTAATACGGTTGTGCTGGCTGGACGAATATCTACAATAACCGCACCACTGTCGCCGGCATTTAACGCCTTGGACGTTTGGTCACGCAAAGTGACATGCGATGCAATCAGGGAACCGGTTGAAATACCACTGGTTGAATTATACGATAAATGTCCAGAATCACCCGACACATAAACTTCTTGACCACTGCTGACATTTAAATAAGAACCGACATCCAATGTTTCAGCACTCAACACGATATGTTCTGTTTCCAAATTACCGCGCACGTCCCATGTGACAGGCCCAGTAAATCCGGTACGCCCCGCCGTTAAATCAAATGAATACACCGATGCAGAATCTGATTCAAAATTTCCCGTCGAACCGTATTGAGAAATTGTTTTTCCAAACACATTTTTTGCCCGCAAAGAACCACGTGTTAATGCCAATGCCGACCCACCAGATTTTGATTGGAATATACTTTTGTCTGCAACAAAATTTTTTATTTTATTTTTTGAATTCCTTTCGCCTTCATTCCCAGCAATATCCAATGTATCAAAATTTGCCACCCCAGATTCCAAATTATGCCCAATCACACTATTTGTATTTTCTATCGCAAAACCATTCATGTTCAAATCTGTTAAAAATCCAGAATTATTTATGTCGGTTTCATTACGACGAACAACATCTTGGTATAATGTATTCAAAGGAATACCTACAATCAATCCGTCTTTACTTTTTTGTGCATAAAATCCAACACGACGAACCATTTCGGCAATTTGCATATTTGAAATTTTACCACCCGATACAACCAATGTTCCACCAACGCTTGCCTCGTCTTTATCAACAATCAAATAAATATCTTGCCCGAACGCAGTACGCGGAACATACCCCAAAGGCAAACCGTATGGTTCCAATGTATCTGCAAAATCCGGACCACGAATAATTGTTCGACCATATGGCAAACTATCAACATTTTCACGAATAAAAATTCGTGCCGCAGTTTGTGCGGTATCAATTTGATGCGATGCAGAATACATTTTTGCATCAACATCATTTACAATTAAACGATTTGTTAAAACCGGCATAAAAAGAAACAGCAAAGATATTGCCAGCAACGCCTGTAATAAAAAATTTCCCCTCTGGTTATGCAATAAAATCCCCTATTCTCTTTTTATATGTATATAGATTAGCAACTGAAAAAAGATATTGCAATCAGTTTTAAGATGTTTTATATTACTGTCAGTTGTTAGTTGATTATTGTTAGAAATTTATATCAACTGAAAATTCCAAAAATAAAAAATTATAAAAAGAAAAAATATGCAAAATAAAAAAAATCAGTCTAATGTTGGTTTGATGATTCAACGGTGTCATAAATGGCGTGTGCGTCGCAAACAATTTATTGACCAAGCACGTAATACACCCGACGAAATCGAACGTGAACGTTTATTGCAAGCGGCAGAACACTGTGTTCGTATGACAAACGCCGAACAAGAAAAAATTGATTCTATACGCGATTCAAAAGAAAAAGCCGCCGCTGTCGCAGCCGCCGAGGCCGAAATGAAGGCAGCAGATGCAAAAGACGACAATGCCGATACAGAAAAAACCGATACAGACGAAGAAATGGGCTTTCCTGATTTTATCACTGGATTGAATTAAAATCGTTTTACTTTGTTGTTGAAATTTTACTTTTCTTTGGTATGCTGAAACCACATAAGGAAAGTTCAACATGGATAATAATTATACTGTTCTGGCGCGCAAGTATCGCAGTCAAGATTTCAATTCTTTGATTGGCCAAGATGTTTTGGTTAAAACATTGACAACCGCTATCAATACTGGCCGTATCGCACACGCATATATTTTTACAGGAATTCGTGGAACTGGAAAAACCAGTACCGCACGTATTCTGGCCAAGGCATTAAATTGTTTATCGTCAGACGGACCAACCGCAACCCCATGTGGTGTATGTGAAAACTGTCGTGCAATCGCGGCGGGTCAGCATATCGATGTTATGGAAATTGACGCGGCATCACATACAGGTGTTGATAATATCCGCGATATTTTAGATGCCGCACAATACAGACCAACAAATGGACGATACAAAGTTTATATAATCGACGAAGTCCATATGTTATCAACGGCGGCCTTTAATGCGTTGCTTAAAACTTTGGAAGAACCACCTGCACATGTTATATTTATTTTGGCGACCACTGAAATTCGAAAGGTTCCCGTCACCATATTATCGCGTTGCCAACGGTTTGATTTGGTGCGCGTGCCAATTGATACATTAAAAAAACACTTCGATTGGATTGCTACACAAGAAAAAATCGAACTGACGGACGCGGCAAATGAAATGCTGGCACGCGCGGCGGACGGCTCTGTGCGTGATGGTTTATCTTTACTGGACCAGGCAATCGCACAAACAGGTGGTCATGTCGATGAACAGGCCGTTATGGACATGTTAAAACGCGCCGACAGAAATGTTGTTGTTGATTTTATGGATACAATTTTATCTGGGGACACCAGCAAAGCATTGGAAATGACAGATTCCATTTACACAAATGGCGCAGATTTAGTTATGTTGTTGAACGATATGATGGAATGGACACATTGGGCAACACGTATGCATCCATCGGTCAATGCAGGCGATGGGCTGTCATCACCATATACCGCCGATCAACGCGAAAAAACAAAAAAAATAAATTCACGAATTTCTTTGAATACCCTTTCACGTATTTGGCAGGTTATGGTCGCAGCAGTCAGCGAAATGCAAATGTCAGGAAACCAAAAACAATGTTTTGATATGTTGGTTGTTCGTTTGATGCATATTGCCGATATGCCATCTGTCACAGAAATTTTAAAACAAAATGCGCCCACACCAGTGGCACAACAAAAACCGGTCGAACCCGTTGCGACACCAAAGCCTGCGAACACTATAAACACCGCAGATGAATTAGGACGTGCAATGCAGGCCGATAAGGAAATTTTATTATACACATATTTTTCTGAAAATGTTGAAGTATGCGAAATCCAAAATGGAAAATTAAACTATTTTGACCGCAAGGGTGATAAAGATTTTGCAAATAAATTATCGGCTTGGCTGGAAAAACATACCGGCATACATTGGGATTTGATACACTCTGCAACCTCATGTAATGTACCCACAGCGGTCGAGCATCAAAAACAAGAATTAGAAGCTGACCCGATGATGGCAAGCGCAATGGGATTGTTCGAAGGTGCTGAAATCGTTGAAGTTTCTAAATAGCAAAATATCAAGAGGGGGAAATTTGTAATGACAAATGAATCTGGACGTTCTTTGATTGAAATGTTGGCAGTGTTGGCGATTGGTGCGGTTATGACCGCGGCGGCATACGGAACATACAATATGTTGCGAACAAACCAAACACGCAATTTGGCATTAAATGAAATGGAACAAATTGCACGCAACACAAAGATATTATTGGAAACACGTGGTGATTATAACGGTGTGTCGGTTGATTATTTGATTAAGGCAGGCGCAATTACAAACCCAGATGCCCCAATCGGTGATGAAAACTGGTCAATAACATCATCAGTTGATGGAAAAACGTTTTCTATCAATTTAACTAATTTAACGCACAGCGATTGTTCTTATTTTGCAACAAAGAAAATCAGTTGGGCAAAATCTGTATCTGTGAACGGTTTAGAAAAAGCCGGTAGCGAAACATGTATATCGGCACCACGAAATTATATATCTATCAATGTTGAATAAATTAAAATATTTCTTTATTACACTATGTTTAACTGGCTGTATGCAATACACCAGTCCGGAACGTAATACATGGGATTATTATTTAAATGGCGCCAGTTTTATGGATATGAACGAAGAATCTAAAATTGCAAAAAGACCAATATATCTTGGTAATGGCGGAAAAATACTTACCGCAACAAATGATGCAAAAAAATTAGAATATGGCGACAAGGCAACAAACGACAATATGGTCAGTGTCCAATATATGACAGAATTAGAACGCGATTTGTATGATGCCCTGCGTGCAGCAGGTGTATCGGTGGAACGCGCAGGCACAGACGTTGTTGTGATTTTGGTTCGTGGTGCGATTATGCGTATGGACGTTGCAGAAATATCATCAAATGGTGAAAATTTATTGGGAACGATTGCGCGTATTTTACGTAAATACAATTCAACCTATATTGAAATTGCGGGTTATACAGATGCGATGACTGATACATCGGCTGCAAAACGCATGTCTTTGGATATGGCGGAACGCGTTGGTGTATTTTTGGCGCGCAAAGAAATAAAACCCAGTCGCATGTTTATTGTGGGACGCGGTTCGGCACGACCAATCGCCGCCCAGGATAGCATTGGGCGACTGACCAATCGCAGAATCGAAATTCGTATTGCACCAGCACGATAACAATAATCTGCAAGAATAATTATTTCTTTTATTTTAAATTTTTTATTGTTATACTGGGTGCGAACACAATTAAACCAATCAAAAAAAAAGGAAGGATAACATGGTAAAAACAAACACAAATATTACAATTAAAAACTATAAAAAAACTGGCATTATCGCAGCCATCGTTTTGGTTGTTGCGGCGTTGGGAATTTGGGCGGTTGCATCTATGAATCGCGAAGTGTCTGTAAATGATGCGATTGCAGAGGTTTCAACCGATGCGGCATCTGGCGCAGATATGCGTATTGCAGTTATCCGCATGGACACAGTCCAAGCAGATGCGGCGGCTTTGAAAGATTTGCGCGCACAAAAAGAAAGTTATGAAAAAAAATTGCGCGATGAATTGACCGCTGAACAAAAAACATTAGAAAAAGAAAAAACAGAAATCGAAAAATCACAGGGTGTTTTGTCCCAGGAAGCATTGCAACACCGCGTTGTTGATTACCAAACACGCGTTGCAAAATTACAACGCAATTTAACAGAACGCGCACAAAGCATCGAAGAATCTTATCAAAAAGCATTAAATGAATTGCAAACAAAACATCTGGACCCAGTTATCGAAGGCATTATCGCAAAAAAGAATTTGTCTTTGGTTATTGACGGCCGTTTTGCCCGCACAGGTGCAAATGTTGGCAATTTAGATATTACAGATGAAGTCGTAAAGGCTTTGAATAAAAAAGTTTCTTCATCAAAAATGACAACACCAAAAGGTTTTTAATAAGAAACCAACAAATAAAAAATACCGGCGTTTGCCGGTGTTTTTTTATTCCGGCCAATTCCACCCCATAGCCAAACCAGACAAAAGGCGCAATTGTGTCCGCCACCCGAAGGGTGGTCATTGCTCGCTCGGGATGACAAAAATGTATTGCATTTTTGTTAATGATATTTATTTGATTTTATTGTGTTTTTATTGATTAAACCGGTCTAAAAAAAACCTAGGTTTAAAAGCAACAACTTTTTTCAAAAATTTTAAAATTCACTTTTTTGTAAAAACAATGCGTTATTCAAAATCGCAATTCGCCAGATGTGGTGTCGAAAAAAACCTAGGTTTTTTGTATATTTGTTATATAGCGAAAAAGCGCGGATTTCCGCCAGTTTATAAAGTCGAGAGAGTTGCAAAAATGTCTGCAAAATGTGCATTTTTTAGTGTTTTTCAAAAAATAATGGTATTTTGCTGTGCCATATTTTTTGGATTTGCCGACGCATTTTCCGCAAATTTGCCAAGTGGGTATACGGAATTGGAATATATCGAATCCAGTGGAACACAATATATTGATACGGGAATAAACGCCACTGGTAACCTTGATATTCAAGCCACTGTGAAAATATTATCCATGGATTCTTCTATTTCTGGTTTGTTTGGTGCCAGGAATATAAGTAACAATTCAACTCTTGATGCGGTTTGGTTAGGGGTTTCAACATCAAGAACTTTGTGGCTATACAATAACAATACTACTAATAACCATTTGCCTGTTTGGGACACCAATAAATGGTATGATGTGCATACGATTAATGGTGATTTATATTTAGATGCTTCGAAAATTGCTACATACGAAACCGCGACATTTTCTGGACCGTTAATATATTTATTCTCGAGCAATAATGGTGGTTCGATACAGAAGGGGGGTGGGAATTTTCAGTTTTCTAGTTTTAAGATAAAACAAAACAATACTCTTGTTCAAGATTTAATTCCCGCGAAACGCGATAGTGACGGTGAAATCGGTATGTACGATACGGTCAGCAACACATTCTTTACCAACGCCGGTACTGGTACATTTACCGCCGGTCCGGAGGTGTTGAATCCATGCCGGAATTTGTTTGATTCATCAGCATTTAATACAGATGTTGGACAAACTAATACTTGGTTACATTTTCAAGTACCAAACGGCACATACACAATGAGTACTAATTTTCCTCCTCAAACAGGACAAGTATATACAAATGTTTGGGTTTTGGCAGGAAATGTAACATCTGGAATTGATAGTGCAACAAATGGTGTTTCTCTTGGCCACCCAAAAACAATAACTGTCACAGACGGCTGGTATTCAGTGGTGTACAGAAGTGGCATACCTAATATTCCGAGAAATCCAAAAGATTATAACTGGCAACTTGAACAAGGTTCAACAGCAACCGAGTATGTGCCGTATAATGCCAGTTGCCACAATACAAATGGAATCAAAATCGCAACCACTGCATATAACAGCGCGCGTTTTAGTCCTGTTATGACTGATTTAAATACTACTATTGCTACAATTCGCGATATCGTGACGAATACGATAAATCAAACCGCCGCAATAGCCAGTTTGCAAGCGGACAAGCAGACCCGCCCGGAAGATGCTTGTCCCGCCGGCAAAAAATGCCTACTGGTCGAAACCGAAGAAAACGGCGTTATTGTCCCGCATTGGTTCCCGATAATAGAGGCACCCGAAGAATAATTCCACCCCATAGGGGCGGGGGACCGCCCGTCACCAAAGGTGGCGGGTGGTGGCGGGGGTAAAAAAAACGCCCGGTTGGGCGTTTTTTGTTATTTACGCAAGCCTAATTTTTTAATCAAGGCTTCATAGTCTGCTTCGTTACGGCGTTTGATATATGCCAATAACTTTTTACGACGATTAACCATCAATAACAAACCGCGTTTGCTGTGTTCGTCTTTGTGGTTGTTTTTCATGTGTTCTGTTAAATTACGGATACGTTCGGTCAAAACTGCAACCTGGGTTGCCGCGCTGCCGCCGTTATCGTTTTCAGAAACTTTGAATTCTTTAATTAATTCAGTTTTTTTTGTTTTTGTAATGGACATTACATTTCCTTTTTATATTGTGCGTTTTGGACGCAATTGTTTATCTTGTACAAAACCGATTCCAACCAAGGTATCATCGTTATACACGCGTACCAAACCGTCCGGTTCTGTGGTTTTGATAAATCCACCATGCCTATAAAGTTCGGTGTCTTTATCGTCCAGATTTAAAACCGGAATGCCCCCCAGTCCTAAATCTATTGGCATCAAAAATTCATTGATGTCGCCATACATTTTAACCATATTTTCCAAAAAATCAAGTGTGACAGCATTTTTTAAATCAAAACCATTTGTGGAAATTCGGCGAATTGCGGTGACTGTCGCAATGGTTTTACAATAATTTGCAATGTCGCGCGCCAAAGACCGAACATAAGTCCCGCGCCCACATTTTACATAAAAATTCCAATTTTCACCGTCAAAGCCATCATACCTTAAATCAAAAATATGAATTTTGCGTGGTGCAATATCAATGTTTTCGCCATTTCGCGCAATTTTATACGCACGCACCCCATCAACATGTACCGCACTGTAAATTGGTGGAACCTGCATAACATCACCAATAAAATGTGTCACAGAATCGTTTATTTGCGTGTCTGTGGGAATTTTGTTGTTTTGTTGTGTGATTGTGCCGGTTATGTCTAAACTGTCTGTGCTGATGCCAAATTTGCATGAAAACAGATATTCTTTTGTGCCATCGTTTGCAGATTCTACAAATGGAATCATTTTTGTTGCGTCGCCAATCGCGATTGGTAAAACCCCAGTCGCCATTGGGTCCAATGTTCCAATATGCCCAGATTTTTTATATCCAAACAAACGCGCCACGCGTGATGATGCACTGCGACTGAATAAACCCGATGATTTGTCTAAAATAATCCAACCAGACATTTTATTCCCCAAACAAATTTAATTGTGGCGAATTTGATTCGTTTTTATGTTTTGGCGCACTTTTGGCTTTTTCAATTTTGATTTCATTTTTAACAGTTTTGTTTTCGCCACTTTCCAATCCCGCCAACACAGATTCTGCGCGTGCAACAACCGATTCTGGCATGCCCGCCATTTTTGCAACATGAATACCGTATGAACGATTCGCAACACCATTGACGATTTTATGCATAAATATAATTTCATTATTGTATTCACGCACATCAATTGTCAGGCATGAAACCATATTTAAAACACCGCCATTATCACCCGACAAAGCGGTTAATTCATGATAATGTGTTGCAAATAAAGTGCGTGGTGCCATATTGTTTAAAAATTCTAATACTGATTGAGCAATTGCCATACCGTCGTATGTTGCGGTTCCGCGACCGATTTCATCAAATATAATAAAAGACCGATTTGTTGCGCGACGCAAAATATTTGCGGTCTCACTCATTTCTACCATAAATGTCGATTGACCAGCCGCCAAATTATCGGACGCGCCAACGCGACTGAATAACTGGTCACAAATTCCAATTGTTGCAGATTTTGCTGGTACAAAAGACCCCAGGTGCGCCAACACAACAATCAACGCATTTTGACGCAGATATGTTGATTTTCCCGCCATATTTGGACCGGTAATAAGGGCAATTTTTTTATTTGATAAATCGCAATCATTTTTTACAAAGTTATCACCATGTTTGCGTAATACGGCCTCTATTACTGGGTGGCGACCGCCAACGATGCAAAAATCTGGACCTGTTGTCATTTCTGGACACGCCCAATCGTATTCAATCGCGACAAATGTCAAAGCCGACCAAACATCTAAATCCGCCAACAAATCAGCTGTTGCCAATAAATCGTCGGCAACATCACTGATTTTCGAAATAAATTTGTTAATGATTTCTTCTTCTATGGCAGCGGCCTTGTCGGACGCATTGCGAATATCGTTATCCAATTCAATCAGTTGTGATGTTGTAAAACGAACATTACCCGCCAGGGTTTGACGATGTATAAATCCAGATTCCGGTTTCATCATATCATCGGCGCGTGTTGCCGGAACCTCTATAAAATATCCCAATATATTATTGAATTTTATTTTTAATGTATGAATCCCGGTTTGTTCAATATATTGTGACTGCAAACCTGCAACGGTATTGCGTGCGCCATGTGATAATTCGCGCATTTTATCCAACGATAAATCAAACCCATCACGAATAATATTCCCGTCACGAAAAAATGTTGGCAATTCATCATTTAATGCACGATTTAATTGCAAACCTAATTCGTCATGAGTTTTTATTGCGTATAACTTTTTTGCGAAATCGTCATCTAATGCATGGGACATCATTTTTAAATTTGGCAAATTTATAATAAAATCGCGAACATGCGACATATCGCGTGGCGTGCCGCGACCCGCGGACAACCGCGCCAAAGAACGTCCAACATCCGGCATAGATGACAATTCATGCGCAACATTTATTAAAACATTTCGATTAGAAATAAAATGATTTATATGTTTTTGACGCAGTTTTATTTCATCAATACTGCCCGACAAAGCACGCATATACGCACGTAATTTTCGCGCCCCCGCGGCAGTTTTTGTTTTATCCAACACATCGACCAAACATGCACCACCGGCATTTATTGGTGCATCTATTTCCAAACTTTTCCATGTTGCAGAATCGATTAATAATTGTGCATCGTTTTTGAACTGTCGTGGCGCACGAAAAGTTGTTGTCACACCACGACCCGCATTAAATAAATACCCAGCCAACAAACAAATTGCGCTGTCTGCGGGGTCTGTTTTTATATCGCCGACAACACCACCAAAAACAGTTTCAACAATTTGTGAAATGTCGGAACGAATATACAATTTTTCAAATACAGGTGTTGTTTTGAACACTGTGCGCATGTGAAATATAGTGTCGTTTTCCGCATGCGAAGATGGAAATATAACCTCGGCGGGATTTAATCGCACCAAATCATCAATTAAATCATTTGTTGCGCCAACAAAAAATTCCCCGGTTGAAATATCACAACCTGCGACATCAAATCCACCATTTTGCATTGGCACAATCGCAACCAAAAAATTTGCAGACTTTGGATTTAATAAATTTTCATCGGTCAGTGTCCCAGGTGTTAAAACACGAACAATTTTGCGTTCGATATATTTATGTCCGCGTTCCTTTGCTTGTGCTGGGGTTTCCATTTGTTCAACCAATGCAACTTTGAATCCAGATTTTACCAATCGACCAAAATAATTATCTGCCGCATGCCATGGAATACCGCACATTGGGATATTTGCGCCTGTTTCATCGGTTCCGCGTTTGGTTAAAACCAGACTCAAAGCTTCGCTGATGGTTTTGGCATCATCAAAGAAAGCCTCGTAAAAATCGCCCAAACGGAACAGCAACAAAGCCTCTGGGTTTTCGGCCTTCATATCCATATATTGTTGCATCACCGGTGAAAGTTTTTCTTTTGCCGCCACGATTTTACACCTATTTATTCAGTAATTTTCAAAGTTTCGATTTTCAATTCGGCTTCTTTTAACAATTGTTCGCAGTAAGCCTTTAAT
Organism: uncultured Pseudomonadota bacterium; assembly: GCA_902793435.1. GTDB lineage: Bacteria > Pseudomonadota > Alphaproteobacteria > Rs-D84 > Rs-D84 > Enterousia. The sequence goes on from CADBDF010000001.1 coordinate 19,428, forward strand.
TTAATACCTTGTTCGTATGCCGCCACAGAATCAGCCAATGGCAATTCACCAGATTCCATTTTTTTAACCAATTCGGTTAATTGTTTATATGCTTCTTCAAAGGTTAATTTTTTTTCTTCTGCCATTTTCTTTCCTTTTTATAAATTGATATCCCATGTTGTACCATTTGGCGTATCTTTTAAAACGATACCTTTGTCCAACAACTTGGTGCGCACGTTGTCCGCCGTTGCCCAATCTTTATTTTGTTTTGCCACTGCACGTTCATTGATATATTTTTCAATATCGCCAACAGTTATATTGGAATTTTTTAATACAGTCGATTTTATATTGTTGATATATTCATCAGGATTTTTTTGTAATATATTCAACACACCGAACAATTCAACGATTTTATTTCCAATGCGTTTTAAATCATATTCGGTTGATTTTTTTGCCAATTCAGTATTGATAAAATTAAACCAACCAAACGCAGATGCAATAACTTCCAAAGTATTAAAATTATCGTTCATTGCGCGTTCAAATTCGTTTTTAATTTCATCGATTTTTGCGTTTGTTTTGTCGGCATCTGCGCCTGAAAAATCGCGTTCATTTAATGCCATCAGCCCAGAATACATTTTATAAATGTGTCGGCGTGATTCTGGAAACAAAGAATCTGTGATATCAATATCTGCCGAATATGTATTTCGCAACAAAGCAAATCGTATTGTATCTGCATCGTATTTATCTAAAACATCTTTTAACAAAATACCGTTGCCAAGTGATTTGCTCATTTTTTGACCATTGATTTTGACCAATCCGCAATGAATCCAATATTTTGCAAATTGTTTTCCGGTAAGTGATTCTGTTTGTGCAATTTCGTTTTCGTGGTGTGGAAAAACCAAATCACGACCACCACCATGAATATCAATCTGTTCGCCCAAATATTTTAAATTCATCGCACTGCATTCAATGTGCCAGCCCGGTCGTCCCATACCCCATGGCGATTTCCAAGCAATTTCACCAGGTTTTGCAGATTTCCATAATGCAAAATCTAAATCATTTTGTTTGCCTGGTTCTGTTTCTTTGCGAACGCCAGTATCATTTTTATCAACCTGGATATGAGATAACTTGCCGTATTCATTAAAACTGGATAACTTAAAATAAACATCGCCGAACTGCGAAACATAGGCATGCCCAGAATCAATCAATTTTTGCACAAAGTTTATAATATCATCAATACAATGTGTTGCACGTGCCATAATAGTTGGTTTTTCATTACCCAATTTATCCATTTCAATATCGGTCTGTGCTATATATTTTTCAGCAAACTCCACAGGGTCTTCATTTGCGCGTGCTGCATTGGCAATAATTTTATCATCGACATCGGTATAGTTTCTAACATATTTAACATCATATCCCAAATAACGCAGGTATCGTGTAATAACATCAAATACGACTGATTGATATGCATGCCCAATATGTGCATCGCCCGACACAGTAATACCACATGCGTACATATTAACGATTCCAGGGTTTAGTGGGACAAAATCTTGCTTTGTTCTGGACAAAACATTATAAACTTTCAATGCCATGACAAATTCCTTTATATGCAGGATTCAAAATACACAATAAAAACCGAACTTTCAACAAGTTTAATTAAATTTTTTATCAAAAAATTTGCAGATAATATCTTTGAAATCTTGGTGCATGTCTAAATGTTCGGTGTCTTGACGATTTACCCATTTATAATCGGTGTGTTCAGGCGATAAAACAACATCACCTGAAACATATTTTGCGACGAACAAATACCCAAAAAATTGAGTGTCTTTGTTGTATGCAATACCCGTCCAACCAAATACGGGGTGGGGCATTGCATCTATGTTTAGTTTAACTTCTTCGTAAATTTCGCGTGTAATAGCCGTTTGAAAATTTTCACCAAATTCAATTTTTCCACCGGGTAAATCCCACATGCCCGGGAACACAGGTGTTTCTTTGTTTCGTTTTAACACCAAAATATTTCCCTGTGCATTATATATAATTATTTTTACGACACCCCGAAAATTTGCCATTTTATAAATCCATTATTTACGAAAAAACACCGACACTTGCCGGTGTTTTTATACGATTTTGTATTAATACATTGTCTGCAACATGTGTTGTGTTTTGTCCAGTGTTGATAACATTTTACCACTGCCACGTGCAACACAGCCCAAAGGTTGATCGACAACAAATACTGGTAATCCTGTCGCAGCACGAATTGCGGCGTCCAATCCACGCAACAAAGAACCACCACCGGTCATTGCAACACCCAAATCTGCAATATCTGCGGATAATTCTGGTGGGGTTGCCTCTAATGCGTTATGTACGGTATCAACAATTTTTGCGACCGTTTCGCTTAATGCTGATGCAATTTGAGATTCTGTCACAACGGCTTCGCGTGGGGTTCCCGACAGCAAATCACGTCCTTTTATTTTCATAGACATTTCATTTGTTTTATCTTTTGGTGCGATTGCGCAGCCGATTGTTTTTTTGATATCTTCGGCGGTATTTTCACCAATCAACAAATTTTTAGTCTTACGGACATAATTGATAATATCTAAATCCATTTGGTCACCTGCGACACGCACAGCATTTGAATATACTATGCCTCCCAAAGACATAACGGCAACCTCGCTGGTTCCACCGCCAATATCCAATACCATGGAACCCACAGGTTTTTCAACCGGCAACCCGGCGCCAATTGCGGCGGCGGTTGATTCTTCGACAATATAAACCTTACGCGCGCCGGCGGCATCTGCGGCCTCTTGAATTGCACGACGTTCCACCTGGGTTGCGCATGACGGCACGCAAATAATAATCAGTGGTGCCGCCAACAAATTACGATGATGAATTTTGCGAATAAAATATTTAATCATTTCTTCGGCAACTTCAAAGTCTGCGATAACACCATCACGTAATGGGCGAACCGCAGAAATTGTTCCAGGTGTGCGACCAAACATTTTTTTGGCCTCTGCACCGACAGCCAAAATTTCTTTACGTCCCAACAAACGATTTTCTGCAACCGCCACAACCGAAGGTTCGTTCAAAACTATACCGCGACCCTTTACATAAATCAGTGTGTTTGCGGTTCCCAAATCAATAGCCATATCTGCGGAAAAGAATTTCATAAGCCAATTATACATGTTTCAATCCTTATCTTTTTGTCGTGCAAACTATAAAACGATATATGTGAAAAATCAAGCGTCCTAAACAAAAAATGTTTTTATTTGATTTCTTGGATTTTTGGGGCATAATACCCGTCATGAGAAATACAATAAAAAATCATAAAGATTTTATAACCCCGCGCGATTTTCCATATGCGGTAATGGATTGGTTTTCTGTGCATACCAAATTGGCAAAATATCCAGATGATGCGCGTTATGGACTGACTGTGGCAAAACGTAATTTTCGTTATGCGGTTCAACGCAATCGTGCGAAGCGTCTGTTGCGTGATTGGATTGCGTTTGCAAATCGTTATATGTGTCCAGATTTAGATTATATTTTCTTTGCGCGTCCTGGTATATTAAACGACGATGTCACGCGTGATGCCGGCCGTCAAGCGATGGTGCGCGCATTAAAAGATATTCGTCACAGAAACGATTTTCGTAAAAATGGATACCAAAAAAAACCAAAAACTAATCCCCAAAACAAATCTCAAAATGCGTGTGATAAAACAAAAAAATCCAACGAAAAGTAATTCGTTTTTAACCAACGTTGGTGTGCGTTTGGTAAAAATGTATCAATCGTGTATATCGCCATTTATTGGCGGTCGATGTGCCTGCCGTTTTGTTCCCTCATGCAGTGAATACACCAAAATTGCAATTGAAAGATACGGATTGTTTCGTGGAATTTGGTTGGGTATAAACCGAATATCGCGTTGTCGTCCGGGTGGTGGGTTTGGATATGACCCGGTACCTTGACTTTTTGCGTATGTGTGGTAAAATTTAATTAAAACACTTGAAAAATATATTGGTGTAATAGAGTTTATAAAAGGATAAAAAATGTCATTTCGTGCGACCGTTGAATCTATGTCAAAAATCATGGACGATATGGGAATAACAGAATTGGATTTGGAACGTCAATTTTTATTTGGCGTATATCGCAAACATATTCATTTGTCCAAAGGAACCGCTGTTGCGATGCCAACTTTTTCTGCGGATAAAACAATTAAAAATTCAACGACTTCTGCGGCATCTGCGCCTGAATATGCAAATGCGCTAAAATCCCCAATGGTTGGTGTTGTATATTTGGCAACCGAACCGGGTGCAAAACCGTTTGTTCGTGTTGGCGATACGGTGCATGCTGGCGATACAGTCGCCTTGGTCGAGGCTATGAAAACATTTAATCCAATCAAGGCAACAACCGATGGTGTCGTCAAAGAAATTTTGGTGACTGATGCCCAGGCGGTTGAATTTGACCAGCCTTTGATTGTTATAGAGTAATTTAATATGTCACAAATAAAAAAAGTTTTAATCGCAAATCGTGGTGAAATTGCATTGCGTATAATTCGTGCGTGTCGTGATATGGGTATTCGCACAGTTGCGGTTTATTCGACCGCTGATAAAAATGCGATGCACACACAATTGGCTGATGAAAGTGTATGTATTGGACCTGCGCCATCACGTGATTCTTACCTTAATGAATCTGCAATTTTAACTGCGGCGTTGCTGACAAATGCGGACGCAATCCACCCAGGATATGGTTTTCTATCGGAAAATGCCGGATTTGCGCGCAAGGTTGAATCCCATGGTATGATTTGGATTGGACCATCACCTGATATGATTGTTCGTATGGGGGACAAGGTTAATGCAAAAAAAACGGCTATTGCGTGTGGTTTGCCGGTTGTGCCGGGGTCAAGTGGTGCGGTAAATTCTTTGGCTGATGCCAAAGCATGCGCGGAAAAAATTGGTTATCCTGTAATGTTAAAGGCTGCATCTGGTGGGGGTGGTCGCGGTATTCGTGCGGTTTTTAAACCCGAAGATTTAGCCGAGGCTTTTGCCACAACTCGTGCCGAGGCAAAATCCAGTTTTGGTGACGAAACATTATACATGGAAAAATTATTGTTGCACCCACGTCATATTGAATTTCAAATATTGGGTGACAAACATGGAAATGTTGTTGTATTGGGCGAACGCGATTGTTCGTTGCAACGCAAAAATCAAAAGTTAATCGAAGAATGTCCTGCGGCGATTTTATCACAAAAACAACGCGATGATATGATTGAAATTTGCAAAACTGCCGCTAAAAAAATGGGGTATTTCAGTACAGGAACTTTTGAGTTTATGTATGAAGACGGCAAATTTTATTTCTTGGAAACAAATACCAGACTCCAAGTTGAACACCCGGTCACAGAAATGGTTTATGGCATAGATTTGGTGCGCGAACAGATTCGTATTGCGGCGGGCGAAAGGTTGGGCTATTCCCAGGCGAATATCGTGCCACATGGCCACGCGATTGAATTTCGTATCAATGCCGAAGACCCTGAAACATTTATTCCAAACCCAGGGACGATATCATTGTATGCGCCATCTGGTGGATTAGGCGTGCGTGTGGATTCCGCCGTCTATACTGGATATACGATTCCACCGACATACGATTCCATGATTGCGAAATTGATTGTGCATAACACGTCACGTGCGACATGTATAATGCGTGCAACGCGTGCGTTGGAAGAATTTGTAATCGAAGGTGTTAAAACCACAATTCCATTACATAAAAAATTGTTAAACAATCGTGATTTCAGGCAACTGAATTTTGATAATCATTGGTTGGAAAATTATTTGTCATCTGCGCCAAATCCAGATGATGAAATAACCCCAACCGAAGAAAATTCACAAGAATAAATAAAAAATACACAATAAAAACACCGGCATTTGCCGGTGTTTTTTTTTACCCCCGCCACCCGCTTTCGCTTCGCTTCAGCGAGGTTCCCCGCCCCAAGCGTCACCCACAAAATTTTACAAATTTTGCGGGGCCCGATTGGGGTGGAATTATTATTCGGGTGCCTCTATAATTGGATACCAGTGCGGGACAATAACACCGTTTTCCTCGGTTTCGACCAATAAACATTTTTTGCCGGCGGGGCATTGTTCGTCCGGGCGGGTCTGCTTGTCCGCTTGCAAACTGGCTATCGCGGCGGTTTGATTTATCGTTTTTGTGACTATTTCGCGAATTGTTGCAATCGTAGTATTTAAATCAGTCACCACTGGATTAAATTGCGCAGTATTATATGCCGTTGTCGCGATTTTGATACCCAATTCCAGGCTATTCGACACAAGTGTTTGACCGTTTTGCAACAAAGTACGAATCGTTGTGGCAATCGTTCCATTATTCTGTATAACCGGCGCGGTGGTCATGGTCTGTCCCGCAACAGATTCCGTTGTCGGTTCTGCAAGTGGGTATATTACGATTACAGGTGTTCCCGCTGCATACTGGTCGGCAATATATCTTTTCCAATCGGTAACTGTTGGAAAATCAGTTACAATATTATAGAAGTTTAAATCTGCACTGCCATCTATTTCGATTTTAGACGACACAGATTCTGTTATATTGCTTAATGGCACAGTTTTTGCTCTTGCAATACTTCTAAGGACCATAGTCGTATACCCACTCCTCCAAGGACTCCAATTCTCCTTTCCATTAAACACCATGACACCGACTTTGCGGGTAATGACGCCAGTGTTGATATTTTGTTCATCGGCATAGTCACCAACCGCAAACAAAGTTTCCACATTCGCGGAATGATTCGCACTGTCGCGCACAGTCTCCCCCGCCCCTTCGGTGTAAATTGAACCGTATGGATGATACGTCGTTGCGGTTGAACCTTTTTCAAACTGTGCATTTGCATAAGTTGTACTCGCATTACCGCCATCACGTCCTGTGATTCTAATAAATGCGACACCAGACGGAATATTTATCTGATATGCACTTGATGCTTGTGCCAAGACAGATGATACAAAATTTTTATTATTATCATAAAAACAATGATATGCTGGAACACCTAGTGAACTCGTAAAACCAGATAAATAATATGTTGTATTTTGCTGAACAGGTATATAGTCAGAATATCCCCATACGATAGACCCTGTTTTTGTTCCGTCTTGAGCCAAATAATCGCCATGTGTCCAAGTGCTTACTTTAAACAAATTCTTACTCAGTTTTATCGCCCCATTATTGGTCACGATATTGACGGGATTGCTGGGGGTTGGGGTGCCGGATTGCTCGGTTGCACCAACGACGGTGACACTGGATATCGATTCGCCATCGGCGTATACAGGGGATGCGGTAATTAGCACCGTTAACGCAAGCAGTAAAGATGATAAAAACTTTTTCATACTCCCCCGTTTTCTTTTCCTTTGCCTATAACCCCCTCCGTCACTCTCGTTGCGTTGCAACTTGGTGACCCGCCTCCCCGGTCGCGCTTGCGCGCTGGGGCGGAATTCTGGACGCACAAAAACCACCAGATTTTTTGTAAAACACCAAAAAATGCACGTTTTGCAGACATTTTCGCAACTCTCTCGATTTTATAAACTGGCGGAAATCCGCACCTTTTTGCCATGTTTTGATTATACAAAAAACCTAGGTTTTTTTCGACACCACATCTGGCAAATTGCGATTTTGAATAACGTATTGTTTTTACAAAAAAAGTGAATTTTAAAATTTTTGAAAAAAGTTGTTGCTTTTAAACCTAGGTTTTTTTTAGACCGGTTTAATAAATAAAAACAGGCTATATTTAATTGGTTATAAAAAAACACCCAACATGTTGTCGGGTGTTTTTGTAAGACTTTTCAACCTTTATTGTTCAACAGATTCAGGTTGTGGTTCCACATTTGGTTGTTGTATTGGTTCCGCAACAGGTTCTGGTTGTGGTTCAGGTTCGGCACCTGTTGCCATTTCAACCTGGTCAATGGTGACAACTTTGCCTTGGCCGGCATCAATCGATGCCTGTAAATCTGCAATCAATTGATCCAGGCGCGATACACTTTCGGTATCATTTAATGCAACCGCAATTTGACGCGCACCTTGTAAATTATTCAATGCCGCCTGTTTGTTATCCATTTTCAAATATAATGCCGCACTTTTTTCAGTGTATAACATTACATCGCGTGATAATTTTTCGCCTTCGGCAACATCGGTCACACCACCCAATTGTTCTTTGATAACCTGCATCGCAGAATTGTAATCGGTTATCGCATCGGCATAATTACCTTTGGCGGTGTATGCCTCGGCACGTTCGGCATATACATCAGGATTAACTGTGCCGTCTGGGCGTGCCAATGAATTTGTATAATCCGCAATCGCACCGTCCCAATTTTTTTGCCACAAATTTAACTGGCCACGTTTTGCGTAAATATCACGCAATGGAACAGATGGATTTGTACTAGACGCGGCAACAACCAGCGCATTGTTCAAATCAATCATTGCCGAATCATAATCTTCGACACGCATTTCCAACAATGCTTTATCATAAAATGCCAAAACATTTGTCGAATCGTGTTCAATCGCAGAATTAAAATCAGCCATCGCTTTTTTATAATCACCCAACAACAAATATGCTTCGCCACGCGCAATGTATGCAGTTCCAGATACAACACCAGAATCCACAACCGCCGTCAAATCAGCAATTGCGCCTTGGATATCGCCATCTTTTAATTTTGCCTGGCCTGCATTGTAATAATCCGTTGCCTGCATCAAAATTTCTTCATTTAATGTCGCAGGATTATGAATCATTCCATGACTGCGTCCAAGAATATAAAATGTTGCAGCAATGAAAAATAAAATAATTACCCAATAAACATAAATTGGTGTCGTCCAACCGTTTGTCTTAACAGTTGCAGTACGCGGTTTATCAGTGTTCTTTGTGGTGATTTTAGGCATTTAATTCCCCCCTTTGTATTCTCTTTACAATTAAATATTAAAGAGTTTTCAAGAGTTCGTCAATACCTTTCTGTGATACTTTGATAATTTTTCCGGGTGCCAAATTTCCCAACCGCAAATTTCCAAATGATTCGCGATGTAATTTTTGAACAGGCGCACCACACGCACGCATAACAATTCGAATTTCGTTCTTTTTACCCTCGGTTACCGTCACACGAATTTTGCCTGGCGCAATTTCATCAATCACCATTGGTCGATAATGCACACCATCAATCGTTGCACCCGTACGCGCAATTTCATAATTCGGTTTTTTTCCACCAACACGTGCAATATATACTCGCGGAATTTTATTCGTTGGTAATGTCAATCGGCGCGCCAAATCGCCATCATTTGTCATTAACAACAATCCTGTGGTTTTGTAATCCAATCGCCCAACATAACGCAAATGTTTGTATTCATCACCCAACACATCATAAATCGTTTTACGTTGCATTGGGTCGTGTGATGTTGTCATCACATTTAATGGTTTATGAAACATATAAAGTTCTGGTGCTTTTTGTGGTTCAACGACATTACCATTGACGGTGACAACATCTGTATCCGCGACATTTATTGCCGGCGAATCTATCGTTGTTCCATTTATAGCAACCGCGCCAGATAAGATTAATTTTTCTGCGTCCCTGCGTGATGCAATTCCAGAATGTGCGATAAATTTTGCAATTCGTGTCGTCATGGCAACACCTTGGATATTGCAATCGGCGCCGCGACTTCTGCACGCAAAATTGTTTTTCCCAATGACAAACCAGCCGCACCGTTTTTATCCAGCGCATCAAATTCAGTATTAGAAAAACCACCTTCGGGACCGACCAATATATTTTTTTTATCATTATATCGCGTTGGTATATCGGCACCGTATGCCGCACGTTCGTCTGCAAACACCAATTTATCAAAAGGCAATTCATTAAATTTAATCGGTGCAGTAATATTCGGTACGGAATTTCGATTTGATTGTTCGGCAGCCTCTATCACTATTTTCTTCATACGTTCCCAATTTATATGATTTGCAACTGTGCGTTCTGTTATCACAGGAACAAATGTTTTTACACCCATTTGCGTCGCCATATTTAACATGTCGTCCAATCTTTTAATCGGTGCAAAATACAAAGTAATATCGTTTGATGGGTCAATGTGGTCTGTTTTTTCACCAATCGTCATTGTTTTTCCATCAGAATTCAAATTCGCAACGTATTCATTACCATCACCAAAAACCAAACAATCGTTTCTGCGCATAACATGTGATAAATAATGTGCCACAGATTTATCAACCGGTATTATACTACCAGTATTTATGTTATCGCCTATAAAAATTCTGGGTATATTTTTCATAATTTTTTTATTTCGTGATTTATCAATCTTGATTTTTATGTTATAATGTTATCACCATGGTTGAAAAATTCAAGATTTTATCTGTTGGCGGTTCGTCCAAAGGATTAAACATTTTTAAATCGTCGGCTTATAAAGAGCACGAGGCGGGGCAATTCGCCCAAATGTTTTGGATATTCCGCTGGAACGCTATGATTTGGTGCATTTGCGCACTGATGTTTGGGTTTGCATTTATTATCGAACATATTTTCAGGTATGGGTGGTCGCCCGCATCGTTGCATTGGTCTGGTATTTTTTTGGGACATGCATTGCATTCTTTTGGGCTGTCTGTGGTTGCAGAGGTTCCTAATTGGATTATGCGTGCAATATTTAACCCTGATTTCGAATGTATTGTGCCAATTATACCTATTATCGCTTTCTATTTTATGGCAGATGATACATTGACCAAGGAATTTAACCCACATGGCAAAGATATGTACGACGAAAAATCTTCGCGCAAGGCAAATGCAAATGATATTAAAAAAATGGGAAAATTTGCATGGAAAACAAAAATGGGTTTGTTCCAAGGCTTTATGATGGTTTTGGGATATTTCAAAGACGGAAAAACATCTAAACCTTTGATGATGGACGAAACATTGTCTGTGTTGTGTGTGGCGCCTCCGGGAACCGGTAAAACCGCCGGGGTTGTGATTCCTACGATTGTTGAATGTGATAATGTTTCCATGATTATCAATGACCCAAAGCCTGAATTGAAACAATTAACATCCGCATATCGCGCGACCATTGGTCCGGTGTTCATTATGAATTGGGCGGGACAAGACGATCCAGAACGCGGAATATTTTATCCATCTTGGAATCCGTTATCCCCAGAACATGTCCCAACCGAAGTCGAACAACGCGATTTGTATGTTGATACAATATGCAAAGTGTTGGTACCTGATGCAACCGGGTCAAGTGCAGACCCGCACTGGTCAATATCTGGACGCGCAGGATTATCTGGATTTATTCAATATATTGTTTCAAAAATAGAACGCGCCAAAGCCGATGATTATTTTTATGCACGTTTGCAATCTGGCGAATTTAACCAAGAAGACGCAAATGTTTTGATGGATTATTATTTATCTATGTCGTCTAATCAAAACGCGTATGCGGCATTGGGATTATTACAACGCGGTGAATTAAATACGATGAATTATGTGCATGTTGGGTCTTGGCGACATATCCCAGATGCTTGGTTGGGTAAAGAGGCATCTTTGTCCATGATTTTGGATTGGTTAAACGCATCACAATTGGCAAACGCCGCACAAATGGAAGAACGGCGCAAACAAGGCGACCAAATGGTTGCGTTGGCTGACCCAATGAAAGACGTTTTAGAAGATGCTGTAAATGAGGCTGTAGAGTTTGCATATTCGCATCGTGCGGTATTGGAATTGACGCAACTGGCAAATACACCTGATAAAGAACGCGGGTCTATTTTATCAACAATTATGGCAGGATTAGGCATTTTCCGTAATGCCGCAGTGCGCAACAGAACATCACATTCCGATTTCCATTTCGAAGATTTAAGAGGATTAAAAGACCCACGTGATGGCAAAATTAAACCTGTATCGGTGTATCTATCTATTAACATGGTCGATGCCCAGGCTTTGAACCCAATTACTGGAATTTTCATTGAATTGATGTCTAATTATCTGTTGGTAAATACCCCAGATGTTATTAGCACGTCTGGTAAAAGATTGGGGCCATACCCGGTATTGTTCGTGTTGGACGAAATGCCAAAAATGCAAAAATTAGATGCGGTTATCCAAGGACCTGATTTGGGACGTGGGCAACAAATTTCTTATCTGATTATTGGCCAGGATTTACACCAAATCCAAGAAAAATATGGCGCGGACGCAGCGGCAACTATTATTTCAACAACCGCGGCAAAAATCATTATGCGTCAAAATGACCCGGATACCGCAAAACGCTTTTCCGACATGATTGGAAAAGAAATCAAAAAAGAAAAAAAGAAAGACAAAGACGGAAAAGAAACCATTGAAACCAAGGCACCAAAAGATTTATACTCGCCAATGGATATTATGACCCTGCCCGAAGGCAAGCAGATTGTTTTGTTCCAAGGTTGGTATCATAGACCGATTGAGGCCGACCAAGAAAGACATTTTTTGGAAAAGAACGATATTCAAAAGAAACTGCACGCCAAAGTGGCAATGGGCGAATCTGCACCTATGCCTGAATTCTTGGTACCGGCACACTATCGTGCGATGGGGTATAGTGGCCCAATTAAATTCTTGGACCCAACCACAAAGACAATTAAAGTTTTGGCTGAATAATTGATGAAAAGTTTTGTATCTGCTTTTGTTATTTTGACGATATTAAACGGATGCGCAACAATCGCCACCAGCGAATTAACCGAATTGCGCGATGGATTCGCAAATGATAATTTTGTTGTGGCGGCTGATAAATATTCAAATGGCACCGATATTCAATCCCAAGATAGTTTGCAGTTAATGATGACGGGACTTGCCAATTTTCAAGAAAAAAATTATCAAGTCAGCGATGATGCTTTTGAAGAATTCAACCGGAGAAATTATGACACCACCGGGGGCAGCATTATTCGCGAAGCAAAAATATTTCTGGGTGGCGGTTTGGCGGCTGAATACAAACCGTCTATGATGGATTCTTTGTTTGTTTCGTATTATCAAATATGGGACGCGATTGGTTTGGGGCATAAAAACGATGTACGCGTAATTATTAATCAATCTTATGCACGACAACAAGAAATGTCACGCGCATACGCCGACTTGGTTGAAAAAAACCAATCACGTATAACAGATGAAAACAAAGGTTTATTGGATAAAATACAACAAGAAAGCGCCACATGGGGTGCATATACCGATATTATGAATCCTGCGTTAATGTATTTATCTGGGATATGGTTTTTGAATTCTGGTGATTTTAATGATGCCGAAACATATTTAAAACGCGCGGTTGGTATGGCGCCAAAAAACACATACGTTGCAACAGATTTAAAATCTGCAGAATCAAAATCGCGACCAAATAATACAACATGGATTTTTATTGAATCAGGATTCGCACCAATATTACATGAACAAACGATATCTTTGCCGGTTATTACCAGCAACGGTATAATTGTTCCAGAAATATCAATTGCGGAACCCGTATTTAACAACAGCAAATTTTCTGTTGGTGGCGCACAAGATTTGGCTGATGTAAATGCAATGTTTATGACCGAATTTAATGAATACAGAATAAATGATGCTTTGCGTGCATGGAGTTCCGCTGTCGCACGCACAATCGCCCAGGCGACCGCATATAATTCAAACAGCAAATATGCTGGTTTGATTGGTTTGGGTTCCACTTTATTTTCAATATCAACCACAAATGCAGAAGTGCGTTCTTGGGTGACATTACCAGAAAAAATTAGTGTTATTCGCGTAAAAACAGGCGACTTGATTGCAAACAATTTTAATGATAAACTGGGCACTGATATAAAATTACCGAAATCTGGGAATCATTTAATTTATATGCGTCAATTAAGTAAAAAACCAATTGTGCATATATTCGATTTATAAAAAACAAAGGAGTAAATAAATGAAAAAAATATTACCATTGGCACTGTGTGCGGTGTTGGCGGCATGTGGTGGAACACGCGTTGTTGATTTGGAAAATGAACGCGATGTCCAAACCATGCAAGATGTAATGGAATTGGAATATCGTGATTGGGAAAAAACCGCAACAAAAATGACAGAATCTATGTTGAAAAGCAATGCATTTGCCGGAATTTCAAAACCTGTGATTGCGGTTGCAGACATTAAAAACGACACAATGCAAAGATTAGATAGCGATATTTTGGTAAAGAAAATTCGCACAACAATTTTGAAATCTGGTCGCGCACAAATTGCCACAAACTTTACTGGCGAAGACACAACATCTAACAAAATGCGCAACACACGTGGAAATACCGAATATGACCAATCGACATTTGCCGATACTAGAACATTGGTTGCCCCAAACATGTCTTTGTCTGGCAAAATGATTCAACGCAATTTAAAATTGGAATCAGGTTGGTTTTCATCGGTTGATACACGCGTAGAATATTATTTGCAATTAACATTGACCGATTTGAAAACAGGCCTGGCTGTGTGGGAAGACGAACAACCAATCGTCAAAGAAGGCACCCATGCACCAACATGGTAATCAATATACATAAATATAAAACACCCGATTTTCATCGGGTGTTTTTTGTGACGGATAGATTTTGATTAATGTTGCCATCAATCAAATGGATTTTCCGCTTTTTCGTATTCAATTACAATTGGCAAGTGTTCCCAATGCAATGCCGTTGCAATTCCACGTCGCAAATAACGTGTATATGATTCTGGAATATCCGATGCACCGCCAACATTTATCAATATTCTCATTGGGTGGCGACCTGTTTGACGCGCAAATTTTATGCGCATTGCACGTTTCAATCGCGACATTGGTGGTTGGCGTTCGGCAACCAATTTTTCAACAATTCTATTTAATAAACTGGTTGGGACATTCGCCATGGATATATCATATTGTTCATAAATGCGTTTAAACATATTTTGAACACCGGTACCCTGTTCCGCAGATATCGCCAATATCATCGGTTTTATTATTTGATGAAATGAATTTGTAAATTGATGTTTTAACTTTAATAATTTTTCATCACGAATTTCAGGTTCAACCAAATCCCACTTATTTAATGCAACACATAAAATCTTGCCCGCATCATAAACACGCGCCGCAATACCTAATGCCTGGTTTTCTATATTTTTTGTTGCATCAACAACCAAAATTACTATATCTGCGCGTTCAATCGAATCCAATGCCTTTAACGCAGACAATGTTTCAACATCGTCGGTCACCCCAGATTTACGGCGTAATCCCGCCGTATCCATCAGCAATATATCACGACCATAAAAACGCGTTGGAATTTTTACTGTATCACGTGTGATTCCAGGTGCGTCCATAACAATTTGACGGTTTTCGCCCAATACACGATTTACAAATGTCGATTTACCCACATTTGGCTGACCCAAAACAGCAATTTTTATACGTGTATCTGGTTCGGGCTCGATGGCATTTATATCAATATTTTTTTCCAGTGCGATTTTATCCAAAAATTCAAAAATTTCATCAAAACCGCGTTTATGTTCCGCAGATACCATTACAGCCGCACCACAACCCAATTTCAAAAATTCATGTATATCTGCAATTTTTTTGTTAGATTCTGTTTTATTCGCCAACAATAAAATTGGCGCCTTTGTTTTACGATGAATTAGTTTCGCCCATTCTATATCCATCGCATTTAATCCAGCACGTCCATCAACAACAAATAACACCGCGTCCGCAGATGCAATCGCATTTATCGCGATATTCGTAGAATCTGCGGCTATCCCAGTTTTAGCATTTTCCAAACCCGCCGTATCAAATAATTCATACGGACGATTTTTGATTTGCCCGGATACCATATCACGCGTCACCCCAGGGCGATCATGCACCAGCGCATCACGCGACCCAGTCAGCGCGTTAAATAAAGTTGATTTTCCCGTATTGGGGCGACCCGCTATTATTACTTTCATCATTTGTTTTTCTCGTTGATTTTTTGTTATTATAAAGCAAAAATAGAAATAAGCAAATCAAAGGGAGTTAAAATATGCACTACAAAACAAAAAAATTGCTGAATAATATTCGCGACGCAATTATCAACCCCAAAAGTTTTTTCAAAAAAATTGTCGCTGATGGTGATTTGGAAGAATCTATGCTTATGGCATTTATATATGGATTGATTGGGGGTGCGTTGGTGTTGTTTTTCCGCTTAATTGGTGGTGCAACAATCACAATTGGAACTGTATTTTCTCAATTAATTATCGTTCCGGTTTTGGCGGTGGCTTTGTTATTTATCATGGGCGGATTGCTGATGCTGATTTCCGAAATTACTGGTGGCGAACGCGATTGGGAAATTGCAATCAAAGGTTTGGCATCTGTATTTTTTATGTATCCTGTGATATTGTTATTAAATTCTTGCGCGTTTAACTGTTGGTCAATGTGGGTAATTAGTTTATTAGTTGATGCATGGATTTTATACATGCTGTATTGTCTGTCTGTTTATTGCATGCGTGGCGCTCGATTTAATGTGTTGTTAGTTATTGGTATTTTGGCTGTATTTATTTTAACAGTATATGTCAGTGATTACAGAATTAGTTGGTTTATGATGAAAAATGCCGGCGCAACACTTTCGTGTTTGTTATAATCAAACGGGCAATGCCCGTTTTTTTTAAGTATGGTGCTTTTTGTAACACCCCCTCCACCCGCTTTCGCTTCGCTGCAGCGAGGTCCCCCTCCCCAATGCTTACCCAAAAAATTTTTACAAATTTTTCGAGGCCCAGCGGGGCGGAATTTATTTGCAAATGGGAATTTTTGATTTTATAATACGACGGTTGCGGGGGGCAATTGTTCATTTTTGCACTTTTATTGTTTTTTATTTTTAGCACGAGTGTAAAAACGAATAATTTTCTCCGCAAAATAAACTTTAATTTAACAATAAAAAATGGAGAAAACTGATGTTATTTGGTTTATTAAATAAAAATAACAAAGATGCAGATGCGCATCCTTTGAATCACCCAGTCGCAGTTGAAATCAAATATGGTGATGAAACATTGCGTTTGGAAACAGGCCGTATGGCAAAACAGGCAAATGGTTCTGTGTTTGCAACAATGGGCGGAACAATGGTTTTGGCAACTGTGTGCGCCGAAAAAACCGCGGTCGAAGGTCAAGATTTCTTTCCTTTGACGGTTGATTATCAAGAAAAATTTGCGTCATCTGGTCGTATTCCGGGTTCCCGCGACAGACGTGAAGGCAAACCATCAACCAGCGAAACATTGATTGCGCGTTTGATTGACCGCCCTATTCGTCCATTGTTTCCAGAAACATTTAAAAACAAAGTTCAAATTATTGCCCAGGTGTTTTCATACGATAAAAAAAATCAACCTGATATTTTGGCTATGATTGCGTCAAGTGCGGCATTGGCTTTGTCTGGTGTTCCTTTCCAAGGTCCAATTGGTGCGGCACGTGTTGGTTATGTCGATGGCAAATATGTATTGAATCCTTCGAAACGCGATGTCGATACACAATCTGAAATGGATTTGGTTGTTGCCGCAACACATGATGGTGTGTTGATGGTCGAATCCGAAATCGGCGAATTAGACGAAGAAACAACTTTGGGTGCGGTTAAATTCGGTTTTGATGCACAACAAACTGTGATTGATGCCATCAATGAATTGGTCCAACAGGCCGGTAAGGAACGTTGGGAAATTCCACAAAATACCGCTGAATATGACGCAATGGTTGCAGATTTTGCTCAATTCGAACCACAAATTAGTGATGCTTTGTTAATCAAAGAAAAACTGCACAGATTGGAAACATTGGCGGAAATTCATGCCGCTGCCAAGGCACGAATCCCAGAATTGTTCAACGACACAACAACCGCAACATCAACTTTGGAATCATGGGCTGATGAAATTATTGAAAATTTGACCGCTAAAATTATGCGCGGAAACATATTGGCTGGGAAACCACGTATTGATGGACGTGATACAAAAACTGTGCGTCCAATCGAAATTGAATTGGGCGTATTACCACGCGCACATGGTTCCGCATTATTTACACGCGGCGAAACCCAGGCTTTGGTTTCATTGACATTGGGTGGCGGCAAAGATGCATTGCCAATCGAAAGTTTGGACGGTGCCGATGAACGCGATTTCATTTTGAACTATAATTTCCCAGGTTATTCTGTGGGCGAAGCCAAAGGTTTAAAATCCCCAGGTCGTCGTGAATTGGGGCATGGTAATTTGGCATGGCGTGCATTGCACCCAATGATGCCAAGTCGTGAAAAATTCGATTATGTCGTACGTGTTTGCAGTGATATTTTAGAATCTAATGGTTCTTCATCAATGGCAACAACATGTGGCGCGACATTGGCAATGATGGACGGTGGTGTGCCTATTACTCGTCCGGTTGCAGGTATCGCAATGGGATTGATTAAAGAAGGCGACGATTATGCAATATTGACCGATATTTTGGGCGACGAAGACCACTTGGGCGATATGGACTTTAAAGTGACCGGAACCAAAGACGGTATTACTGCATTGCAAATGGATATCAAAATCACTTCTATCACATTTGATATTATGAAACATGCGTTGGAACAGGCAAAGGCTGGTCGTATGCACATTTTGGGCAAAATTACCGATGCCATTGCAGAACCACGCAATACGGTTTCTAAATATGCACCACAGGTTTATACAATCAATATCAATCCTGAAAAAGTACGCGATGTTATCGGCAAAGGCGGCGTTGTTATCCAGGCTTTGGTTAGAGAAACAAACACAACCATTGATTTGGAAGACGACGGAACCGTCAAGATTTTGGCAACAACCAAAGAGGACGCAGACGCCGCAATCGCACGCATCAAAGAAATCTGCGCAGAACCAGAGGTTGGCCATATTTACAAAGGAACCGTCACTGGCGTAAAAGACTTTGGTATTTTCGTTAAAATTATGAACAATTTTGAATCCATGGTTCATATTTCCGAAATATCCAAAAAACGCCTGAAAAAGATTGAAGACGCCGGCATCAAAGAAGGCGACACCGTATATGTAAGATACACCGGTATCGATGCACGCGGTAAGACCCATTTGTCTATGCTGGGTATCAATCAAGAAACAGGCGAAGAAGTCGAACAATAAAAAACAATATTCAGCCCTGGGATTTTCCAGGGCTGAATCATAACAGTTAAGGATTTTATGTATGAAAAACAAACCTGTGAGAAATACTGTTGCGGGTCGCTGGGCGGATGCAAATGGATACAGCATTCACAAGGCAATCATTTATCGGCACAGATTAAAACAAAACATCCGTTTTGGTTGTGCAAAAACGGGATACAGAGATACGTTTTTAACATGCCTTGATAAGCCATATTACCATTTTGCTATTTATTATCGCCAGGATGATGAATGGTTATTGTATGGCATTAACGACCATTGGGAATTTCGGTCTGAATACGAAGTGGCAGAGTTTGCAAACAAACATTTAATACCGTTCTATGAATTGGATTCTGGGTTTGCAAATATGTGCAAAGTGCCAAATAATGCAGTACAATTATTACGCATAAATAAACAAAGGATAAAATAATGGATTTAAACGAAATGTTGGCCCAGGCCAAAGATTTACAAGCCCGCGTGGCAGATGTTCAAAACTCTTTGGATAATATTACAGTCAAAGGTTTGGCTGGAAATGGCGCGTGCATTGTTGAATTAACCGGGAAATACGATTTGGTTAATGTGACCATCGCAGAAAGCGCAATGCAAAACACCGCCGATAACATGTCTAAAATCGTCGCAGACGCGTTTAAAGATGCAAAAGCAAAAGCAGATGCCATAATCGACGAAAAGATGTCTGCGGCGACAAATGGCGTTAATTTACCGTTTTAATCCGCTTGCGCTACGCTACAGCGAGACAGGTCCGTTTATGCCCTGGTGGGATACAGCGAGATTACAGGGTTCAATAAATGCGTATGGCAAAGACATACAACATTACTTATATGTGCGGACAGCGGTTAATGCCAGCCCACGATGAAACAAAGCACACATCAAGTCTGGTGGCACAGGCTGTTTGCCAGATTCGTATTTATGTAAATCACGAACAGATATTTTTAATATTTTAGCGGCATCATTGGTATTTATACGCAATCCACGACGGGCACGCCGTAATTGTTCGCCAACATGGCGTGCATCAATTAAAACGATAGACATTTTCTTTCCTCCCCTTGATTTAAAAAAAATACCGCAAAAAATGTGCGGTTGGAGGCAAGAAAAACTACTACCAAGAATAGCGTTGCTTATTCAAAATATTCGCAACCCTCCAACCACATGGTGCTGGAGATAACTTGGTAATAAGGGTTTTCTTGTCCCACATTGGCAACCCACCAATGCAAGTGTATTTTAACCGATATGTTATAAATTTGCAAATCTTTTATTTATTTTTGACATCAAAATACCGCCCATTTGGGCGGTGTTTTATTTTTTAGCGGGCGCAACGATTATTGATTTTGTTCTTTCATCTGGTTTGGATTTTGATTCCAATGTGCCGCGTTCCCCGATTATTTCCAAAATGTGTGCGAATAATTCAGGAATCGCGTCACGACCCTGACCCAAAACCCTTTTGTTACCCTTGGTCATAACAGAGATTTTTACTTTGTCGCCGTCACCCAAAAATTCAAAAACCTTTTTCATTTTAATTTGCAAATCGTTTTCTTCGATAAATGGTTTTACCCACACATCACGCAAACTGGTTGTTTTTTGGTTTTTGCGAGCCTCGGCCGCACGTTTTTTCTGGTCGTATTTATATTTGCCATAATCCATTATTTTTACGATAGGTGTATCGCCATTGCTGTTGATTTCAACCAAATCTAAGCCGGCATTTGCCGCCATTTCCAAGGCAGCGGTTGTTGGCATTACGCCCATATTTTGTCCGTCAGCATTGATTACCTGGACAGATTTTGCAAAAATCCGGTTGTTTATACGCGGACCCATATCGCGGCGATTGTCACGGTTATTCATGTGTTTTTAGGCTCCTTTATTTTTTTACCTGTAATCAAATTATTAAATATATTTATTGGTTTTTCAACATTTTTTGCAATTCTTGTAATGCCGTCCATGCATCGCGTTTCGCCGATGGTTTTAACATTAAATAATTCGGGTGATAAATCGACATTACCGTTGTGCCGCTTTCTGTGACTGATACGCGTCCATGCGCGTGCGCCAGTTGAATTCCCGCAATTTCCATTGCCGGTGTTGCACCAAGTGTTAAAATCATTTTTGGTGATAAAAATTCTAATATTCTGTTTAAAAATGGACGCGTCAAAGCCAATTCATCCGCCGTTGGGGTGCGACCACCCGGGGTGCGCCAAAATACAATCGGCACAATCGAAACATTGTCACGCGACATGCCAATCGCAGACAACATTTTATCAAATAATTCCCCTGCCCCACCTGATAAAACACAACCAGACGCATCATCATCGGCACCCGGCACATCGGTTATTACAACCAATCCGTTTGGATTTTTTGCAATGTTTGGGAAAACTGTCTTGGTTGCAACAGAACGCAAAGGATGATTAAATTCCCCAATCATGCGAATCAAATTATCCAAATCCCCAGGACGAGATGCCATAGAAATTGCCGTATCAACAGATACAGTTTCAATTGGTGAAATTGGTGGTACAACCGTCACATGTTGCAAACCCGCATGCACATTGGGGGTTGTCGTTGTTTGTGTTTGTGTATTTTGTGCGCCATTCCATTTTGCACGCAATACAAACGGAACATCTGCCAATTCCCATTTAACCCCAGCCAATTCTAAATCGCGTATATTATAGTCGTTCATTTTTTATGTTTTCCCACTTGCTTTTAGACTTATTTTAGTATAAAATAAACCACGAGTAACAAAAACTCAAGGGAGTATTTTCATGAAAGTAAGAAACTTTGCTTTGTTGGCTGGTGTTGCTGGTATGTTGGCCGCCTGTGGTGGTTCAAATATTGTCGAACCTGCTGACTTGAATAATCAACGCGTGTTCTTCGCATTTAATTCTTCTGAAATTTCCAAAGAAGCCAATGACAATTTGTTGGCACAATCTTTGTATATGAAAAATCACGAAGATGTTAAAGTCCAAATTGCTGGTAATTGCGACGAACGTGGTTCCACAGAATACAACTTGGCATTGGGCGCACGTCGTGCAAACGCTGCTAAATCAGTGTTAGTCAATGACGGTATCGATGCAAAACGTATTTCCACAATTTCATACGGTAAAGAACGTCCTTTGGTTAAAGGAACCGGCGAATCCGTATGGCAATGGAACCGTAACGCAACAACAACTGTTAAATAATAGTTAGTTGAAAGATTCAAAAAAATACCGGCAATTGTCGGTATTTTTTTAAATTCAGTGTTCAACACACAGAGTTCGGTTATGGCATAAAAAATACCGGCATTTGCCGGTATTTTTTGCTATTTTTTAACATTTTTATTTGATTAGTTTTGAAATCAATTCGTTCATTTCAACGCGGGTGTTGAATTTCAAAACTATTTGCCCCGCCCCGCCCCGTTTTTCAAGGATTTTTGCAGAAACATTTAACGATTTTTGAATATCATTTTCCATGCGTTTTATATCAGCGGCGGCAATTGTTTTGCTTACAAACTGCCGGGCTTTGCCGGTTCTTTTTGTATTTTTTACCAAAGCCGATGTATCCGCCACAGACATTTTTTTATTTACAATTTCTTGGGCCAATTTTTCGGGGTTTTCGGCGACCGCGATTGTGCGTGCGTGTGATGCCGATAATTCACCATTTGAAACCATTGAACGCACAGATTCAGGCAATTCCAAAATCCGCATTGAATTACGAATATAACTGGCAGATTTACCAATTAAACGCGACACATCGTCCATTTCATAATTACATTTTTCTATCAAATTTTTGTATGCGGCAGCCTCTTCCACTGGGTCCAGATTTTCGCGTTGCACATTTTCAATTAGTGCAATTTCCATTGCGTTATTATCGTCTAACTTTTTAACAACAGCCGGAATTTCGGTCAAGCCCGCCAATTTAGATGCACGAAAACGACGTTCGCCAGCAACAATTTCATAATTATACGGGCGTCCAGCAACCGCACGCAATAAAATCGGTTGCAAAACACCTTTTTCTTTGATTGATGCCGCCAAATCATTTAATTCGGCATCACGAAATGTTTTACGTGGCTGGTCTGGATTTGCACCAATTTGCACCAGTGGTATTTGCTTAATCACGACACGTTCGCCACCTGTTAAAATCGAAATATCCGGCAAAGCGCCCTGTGCCATTTGAATATCCGCAAGACCTCGTCCCAATCCAAATTTAGATGCCATTTTTAACCCTCTTGTTCCAATTTATTTACAATTTCTGTGGCGACACGCAAATACGCCTGGGCACCGGTTGAATTAAAATCATAAAACAGTGCCGGTTTGCCATGGCTTGGTGCCTCGGACACACGAACATTGCGCGGAATAACCGTTTTAAACACCGTATCACCAAATGTTTTGCGCACATCATTTTCAACATCGCGCGTCACAGAATAACGTTTATCATACATTGTCAGCAATACGCCCAATATACGCAAATCAGGATTCCATTTTTGCTGGACTACATTGATTGTATTAACCAACTGACGAATACCTTCCAACGCAAAAAATTCGCATTGCAACGGTATAATCACACTGTCGGCAGCATTTAATGCGTTTAACGTCAAATGTCCCAATGCGGGCGGACAATCCAATAATATAAAGTCGTAATAATCCAAAATTGGTTGCAAAGCATCACGCAATCGGTATTCGCGATTTTCCACGTCCAATAAATCAACCTCGGCCCCGGCAAGTTCAATACCCGAAGGCAATAAATGCAATCCAGGAACCGCAGTTGATAAAATATTATCAACAATATTATCCGTTCCCATTATAACCCCATAAACACTTTGTGGATGTTCGGCACGAACAAAACCCAAACCTGTACCGGCATTTCCCTGTTGGTCTAAATCTATTAACAATACGCGTTTTTTTATCGCCGCCAAAGATGCACCAATATTTATTGCAGTTGTAGTTTTACCAACACCGCCCTTTTGATTTGCAAATGCTATTATCCTGACCATTGTAAATTCACTTCCTTTTTTTATCACAACAAATGATATTTATTCGTTTCGATTCGGTCAAGGAATATAAAACCAAAACACAAAAATCGCGCAGAATCAAAATATTATTTTTTATTTCACATGAAACAACAATCATTTTACACATATTTATTTATAACCGGTTTTTTAACAATTTTTATCAAAAGCGCCGGCAAAAGCCGTTAATTTTTTTTAACAAACATATTTATAATAAAACACCGGTATTCGCCGGTCTTTTTTCTGTTTTTACGCATTTTCAATATGTTATATTTTATTTCACATGAAATAACGCAAAAAAATGCCGGCATTTACCGGTGTTTTTTTTTACTTTTTTATTATATGCACAACAAACCCATCACCTGTCTTGGACGAAAACAATTCATAATCAAATTTATATTTTTGTTTGGCTGTTGCAATTTCATTTAAAATATCCCTGCCCTTTAACAAAAATAATTCATAATTTGTTTTGCCCACATAATTCAAAATCTTTATCAGTGGCGCAAACGCACGCGCCGTAAATACATATTTTTTATTACGCGGTAATGTTGCAATAAAATCTTCTATACGACCATGATACACAGTCAAATTATCTAAATCCAATTCTTGCTTTACCGCATTTAAAAAAGAAACCTTTTTACCAATAGATTCTGTTGCCGTCACATGCCAACCCAAAACAGCCAAAACAACCGCCGGAAAACCCGCCCCAGACCCCAAATCAATAATATCAATATCGCGTGGCAAATAATCCGCCAACTGGGCAGAATCCGCGATATGACGCGTATCAATATCGTTTAATGTACTGGGCGCAACCAGGTTCATTTTTGACGACCAATCGCGTAAAATATTTTTGTACAAATTAAATTTATCTTGGTTTTCCATAAAGATTATTCTAACATATAAAAATCATGAAACCAATAAAAACATTTTTGTGGGTGTCGGGGGGATTGGTTGCCGGATTGGTGGCCGTTCATTTGCTGGGCACCAAAACCGCCACTGTTCAACCAAGTGGCACAATTCCAACAACCAGTTATGGCGCATTTTTGGCAGCACAACACGCGCTTTATACAAATAATTTCGACAAGGCTGATGAATTTATCGCCAATATCGATGAAAATGCACGCGATTATAAATCTGTGCAAGAGATGCGTATTTTAACAGACTTTTTAAATGGAAAAATACCGGAAAACACCGACAATTTGGCGAAACAAAAAAACATTGTTTCGCGTGTTGTTTTAAATGCCAAATTGGCAAATGATGGTAAATGGATTGAGATTTACAACAAACATAAAACTGATAAAATGCGTATGATGGCACCATTTCGTATTTGGTCTGGGGTCGCAATCAACCATATTACAGAAACTTTGAAATTCATAGACTCTTTGGACACAAACCCATCATGGCAATCGTTTTTACGCGGTCAAATATTTGCAGAGCAGGGCAAAATACAAAAAGCCGCAGACGAATTCGATAAAGTACGTCCAGAATTCATGAATATAAACGATTATTTATATTTAATGTCTTTCTATAAACACAATGGTTTAGACACGAACGCAAACAAATTGCGGACCGCATTTACAACAAAACCTGGCAGTATGTTTATGATTAATTATACAGACATTCCAGATTGGTCAAAATATGCCGGGTATAAAAATCAGTTGGCTTTTAATTTTGTTCAAACGATTGCACATACACAATCTATGTCGCATTCTGATTTGTCTTTGTTGTTGTTGCATTTTGCAAAAAATGTCGGCGATGAAAATTCTGTACAGTTAGATGCAATAAATTATCATTCTGGATTGTATATGATTTCAAATATGGGAAATTACGATAAATATTTTTCCAAAGTTTCACAAACCAGTCCATATTATCCATTTGTAAATTTGCGCTTGGCTGAATTAAAACATGACGAAAATGCCGTAAAACGCGCGATTGATGCCCAGCCTTTGTTTATGCCGGCAACTAATTTGTATGTCGGTTGGCAAATTCAATCTGGCGATAAATCTGGTGCATTAAAGACAATAGATAAAGCATTATCAAACGCAGATATTTCAACCGGTGCGCGTGCGTACCTGTATAAAATGCGTGCGGAAACCAACTTTATTTTTGAAGATTTAGACGCATCACAAAAAGATTTGGATTCTGCATTTATATTGATTCAAAAACCAGACCCAGATGTATTTAGTATCCAGGCACGTCTGTGGGCGGCACGTGGCGAAAACCTGGATAAAGCATACGCGTATAGTTTGAGTTTGGTTCAATTTGCACCAACCGACACATGCACATGGGATACACTGGGTTATGTAATGCGTGCCCGCGAAGGTCTGGACGCCGCATTAGATGTAATGCAACGTGTTGGCGAATTCGCAAATTCTTGTTCGGCTTTGTTCGAACATTTGGGCGACATGTACATAGAAAGTGGCGATAATAAATTGGCACGTGATGCATATTTGCGCGCAATCGAATTATCCGATGATGGATTGTCTGTAAAACCTGTTTTGGAAAAGAAATTAAAAAGGATTAAATAATGTTATATAAAACCGTTGGTATTATCGGTGCAGGCGCGTGGGGAACTGCGTTGGCGATAAATATCGCACGGGGAGGGACAAATGTCGTTCTGTGGTCATTTGACGGCGAATGCGCGCATTTTGATAATGTTAATATGCCAGACAATTTAACAGTGGTACAAAATCCAAGTGATTTAGCAGATACAGATGTTTGGTTATTGGTGACACCGGCATCGTTTGTTCGCGAAACATTACATAAGTTTGCAACAGTATATAACAACCAACCAATTATTATCTGTACCAAGGGCGCAGACAGTAAAACACACGAATTTATGAGCGAGGTTTTAACAGACGTATTGCCTAAATGTACTGATTTTGGTGTATTGTCTGGCCCACAATTCGCAGTCGAGGTTGCACAAGGTGCGCCCACCGGTTCAACATTGGCTGGGACATCACAAAATGTACTGACTGCGGGTTTGCAGGTGTTAAACTTGGCACATTTAGATGTCACAGATGATATTATCGGCACACAAATTGCTGGGGTTGGTAAAAATATTATCGCGTTGATTTCTGGATATATTCACGAAACAGTTTCATCAGAAAACGAACGCGCAATGATTTTTACATTGTGTTGTCATGAAATTATCAAGGTCGGTTTGGCGTTGGGTGCTAAATTAGAAACATTTACAGGACTTTGCGGATTGGGCGATTTGTTTTTGTCAGCAACATCACCAACCAGTCGTAATTATTCTGGGGGTGTGGCGATTGCGCATAACGAAAAACTGCAAGGCACAATTGAAGGTATATACGCGTACGAAACCATTGTTGTTCGTGCGAACAAGGCCAATTGTGATACACCAACATTGGAAAAAATTCGCGCAGAAATCCATAAAATCATCAGGAAATCCGCGCATTACCAAGATTTATTCAAATAAAAAACCGCCGATTTGGCGGTTTTTTTATCTAATACGACCATATAACCAATCTTTGACATTTTGGAATATTTCCGTCATCGCTGTATCTTTGATTCTACGATTTTCAGGAATAATCCGTCCATTTGGCAATACAAGTTCCCCAGTATTATTTTTATATTCTTCAAAACTGTACCGTATTTTATATATACCAGGTTTATTTGCACATTTCATTAAAAGCCCCTTGCTATTACACAAGCAATATTAACACAAAACATACCATTGTCAAATTAAAACATAGAATACACATAAAAACCGTATGCGATTAGGAATACAAAACCTGTGATACGGTGAATTTTACCCATAATACCGCACACCAACAGCAAAAGTGTTGCGGCGGTCATAACACCAAAACTTTGCCACATTTGCGGAACATGTGTCGGTTTTACCACACCAATCGTTCCCAAAATCAAAAATATGTTTGCAATATTACTGCCCACGATATTACCAAACGCAATTGCACTTTGTTTATGGATTGCTGCAACTGTGGATACTGTAATTTCTGGTAAAGATGTTCCAAATGCTATCAATGTTAATCCCATGACTGATTTTGATACCCCCAGTGCGGTTGCTATTTTTGATGCGTTATCAACCAACAAGTCCGCACCATACACAATCGCACCTATACCTATGGCAGAAAACACGCCCAACACCCATGCAGATTTATTAAATTTTGCGTGATGCCGGGAATCGTCGTGGTTGTTATTATCGTGACATATCACAAAATACCCAGCAATAAACAATAATAAAAATGTACCTATTACTCGGTCCAGATACCCGAATAACATTATCATATACAGCATTACAACAGACAACAATATAAACAATCCATCACGACGAAATCCAACACGATTTATATGTATAGGATTGATAAAAGACGCCAAGCCTAATATAAATAAAATGTTTGTGATATTTGACCCAATAACATTACCAAACGCAATCCCAGGGGTAGGGGGATTCGCCACCATTGCGGTCACAGATGCAGATAATTCCGGCAACGATGTTCCAACACCCATTAAAACAATACCGATGATTAATGGGTTCAGGCGCATTTTATGTGCCAATGCCATACCTGATTGTACCAACAATTCGCCACCACCAACCAATAAAGCCAATCCAAGAGCAAATAAAAAGTATGTCACATGTTTCCTTTTTATTATTCGTAACGCAAACTGTCAATCGGGTTTAATTTTGCCGCCTTAATCGCCGGAAAAACCCCAGACGCCAAACCAACCACAATCGCAACCGTCACAGATACCACAACCGGCCAAATACTCAAAGGAACATTATATCCTAGGGCAAAACGACCGACACCTTGGGCTAAACCTTCGCCCAGTACCAAACCAGTCATGGAACCTATAAAAGAAATCAATATAGATTCCGATAAAAATTGAATAATTATGTTTTTTTCACGCGCACCGATTGCCTTGCGCACACCGATTTCACGCGTTCTTTCCGCAACAGATACCAACATCATATTCATAATACCAATCGAACCAACCAATAACGACACCGCCGCAATAGCAACCAACAATAATTTAATATAACCCGTCACTGTATTCATTGTTTCCATTACCTGTTTCATATCTGTAATTTGGAAATCGTCATCATCGCCGTCTTTTAACCTATGGCGCGAACGCAAAATCGCCGTAATCTGTTCAGTTGCAATATTGTTGTCTGCATCTTGGTATAATTTTAATACTATCGCTTGGACCGAATTAGGAAAACGACTGCCGGACAGGCGTTTCTTTAATGTTGTGATTGGAATTAAAACCATGTCATCAGGACTGCCCATTGCGGAATCGCCCTTGGCCTTGGTGACACCGATAATTACAAACGGTGTATTCATAATTCGAATTATTTGTCCAACTGGATTTGATGGCAAATCTAATTCTTTGGCAGTATCAGGACCAATTACCGCGTATGTAGATGCACTTTTTACCGCATCCATATCAAAGAAGGTTCCATATTCTATATCTATATTTTGAACTGTTTGATAATCAGGATAAACACCAACCAATGATGTTCCCCAATTTTTATTTCCAAATACAACCTGGGCGGCAGAATTCTGCATTGGGCTGACCGCCGCAACATCAGGCATTCTTGCCAAATATTCTGCATCGTCGGTGGTTAATGTTTGACGATTTCCAGTACGCACACCACCAACACGCGCCGCACCCGCACGAATAACTATTGTATTTGTCCCAAGGGATGAAAATTGGTCTGTGATTGATTGTTGTACCGTTTCGCCAACAGCAACCATTATAACCACCGCCATAACACCAATAATAATACCCAATACGGTCAAAAAAGAACGCAATTTATTGCCACTGATTGACAGCCAAGATTCTTTCATAATATCATTAAAGGTCATTTTTTGTCCTTTTTATGTTTTGGCATTAAATCGGCTTCGTTGCGCGGTATTTTTCCATCGTATGTTATACGACCATCGTAAATATGAATCAGCCTCGACGAATATTTTGCAATATCAAATTCGTGCGTTATCATCACGATTGTTATTCCCATATCTTTATTCAATTTTTTAAAAAATTGCAAAATTTCATTTCCCATTTTGGAATCTAAAGCACCCGTAGGTTCGTCTGCTAAAATCAATTTTGGGTCGCCAGCCAATGCACGTGCAATCGCAACACGTTGTTTCATACCACCAGACAACTGTGTCGGCAGATACGTTTCAAATTTTTCCAAACCAACCAGTTTTAACATTTCGCGAGCACGACGGATTCTTTCGTCCATTGGCAGACCGCGATACATCAAGGGCAACATAACATTGTCCAAAATATTCCTTTTAGATAACAAATTAAAGTTTTGAAAAACAAAACCTATATATTCATTTCGCACCACCGCCAATTCATCAGCCGTCATTGTTGATATATCACGACCGTATAATTTATATACCCCAGATGTCGCACTGTCCAGCGCACCAACAATATTCATACATGTCGATTTTCCAGAACCAGACGGTCCCATTATCGATACAAATTCGCCAGATTTAACATTAAAAGTTATATCAAATAAAACCTGTTGGACACCGCCGATTTCCAGCGGAAAACTTTTACAAATTTTATTCATTGATATTATATCAGGTTGCGATATTGCCATTTTTTCAAACCACTATGTTATCTGGGGCCACCGCCCATTGGTCCGCCACGCATCGTGGATTTTTTCGTTGTTGATTCTTGACCAACACGACCAACGATTATTCTGTCACCAGATTTTACATCGTTGGAAATAATTTCTGTTTCGGTTGCGGTGACCAAACCTTTTTCATAATCAATAATAACCACTTTTTTATCACGCAATACAGCCAAATGATTTGCCGTTGATACATTTGCAGCCGCCGGATCTATGTTTGCAAATGATTTTAATAAAAATGCAGAATTTTGTGCCTTCCACACATCTTCGGCACGATTGACAACAATGGTCACAAATGCGGTCATACCAGGCATCAATTTTAAATCTGCATTATCAACATCAATTACAACCGTATAAACAACAACATTAGATGTCATTGTTGGCGATAAACGAATTTGGCGCACAACACCTTTGAATTTATCACCTGCGTATGCATCAACTGTAAAATTAACCGATTGACCAGTTTGAATCATACCTATATCAGCCTCGCTGACAGCGGTTTCAATTTGCATTTTCGTTAAATCTTCGGCGATTTCAAATAAATCTGGGGTTTGGAAAGATGCCGCAACAGTTTGACCTTTATCGACCTTGCGCGAGATGACCGTTCCATTTACAGGTGATGTAATTGTTGCATAACCCAAATTTGTGACGGCTTTGTCATATTGTGATTGCGCACGAACAACGGCGGCCTCGGCCTGTTCATATTGTGCCTGGGATTTTTCCATTTCGGCACGCGCAATAAAACCATCGTTATATAAAGAACGGTCGCGGATATAGTCACTTTTTGCCAAATTACGTTGCGATTTTGCAGAATCCAAAGACGCCTTGGCCTCGGTCACAGATGCCTGTAATACAGACGGTTCAATTTTTAACAAAACTTCGCCTTGTTTAACCTGGGAATTAAAATCAACAAAAATGTCTTCTATTGTACCAGACACCTGGGAACCAACACTGACGGTATTTACGGGGCTGATTTCGCCAGTTGCACTAACAACCTGTTCCATATCGCCACGCGTGATTTTTACAGTCACAAAATCACCCTTGTTTGATTTTTTGGACGCACCACCAAATATCAAAAACAATGCAATCACAACAATAATTATTATCAATGACCACCATTTATGACGCAATGGCCATGATAAAATATTTTTTATTTTACTTAACATTTGTCCCCCCATCTATTTGTGATTGTATATCACCAATCGCCAGCGCAACCGCCGCGCGTTTTACATACAAATCATATTTTGCCGCATTGTTTTGATTGCGCGCATCCGCCAAATCACTTTGCGCCTGTTGCCAATCCAACATAGTGGAACGCCCAACCTTGTACATGCCCGATGTGACACGTTCTGTTTCGGTTGCAGATTTCAACAAAGCATCCGTTTGTTCTAATACTGTTTTCGCAGTTTTATAATTTTGATATGCCGTAAAAACATCCATCATTGCATTATTTTTAACCGCACGTTCGTTTTCAACCGCCGTTTCATAATTTGAATTTGCAGCACGCAATCCATACATATTTGCAAACCCGGCAAATATTGGCATAGACGCACGAATACCAATCGAGCCACTTAAATCATTACTGCTTGGGCTGAAAGTATCACTAAAACTATCATCACCCCAACCAAGCGATGCCGATGCAGAAATCGATGGTAAATTTTTCAAAAACGCACTGGCACGACGATTCCATGCCGCATCTTTGTTCGCCGATGCTTTCAACAGGTCAGGGCGTTTTTTACGCGCAACCTCTATCAGTTTATCAATATTTTCACTTTCGGCATCACTGCCAAACGAAGCCGGCATATCAGCAATTGTTATTTCTTGATCTGCCGAAAAAGATAATTTTGTAAGAAGGGTTCCCTTGGCAATTTCACGATTATTTTTTGCACGTTCTAATTTTAATTCCGCAGATGCCAATGTCGTATCCGCACGATAAACATCAGCCTTGGCAACCGCACCAGCCTTGAATTTTTTATCCGCTGTATCTTTGGCGGTTTGTGCAACCTTTAATGTCATTTTTGCCGCCTCGACAGATGCGTCTGCGTTCAACAATTCATAGTATGCCCCAATGACAGAATAGACATAATTTTGAATTGATTCATCATAATCAAATCCAGCCGCACGATATTGTGCCAAAGTCGCCGCAAAATCTGCACTGCGTTTTCCAAAATCAAATATTAAATACGATGCCGATAAAGATGCACTGTAATTCCAATCTTGCCAACCCGTTTTAACATTTGGTCCTGTTGAATTTTTACTGACATAATTTTTTCCAGCCGACACACCCGCCGACACAGATGGTAAATATGCCGCATAACCCGCATTTTTATTAAAATGTGATGCACGATACGATGCGTATGCCGCCGCCGTTTGCGGATTACGACACAACCCATAATCAACAACCTGTTGCAGAGTCAAAACTGTATCTGGGACCGTACGAATTGTCGCACAATCGTCCGCACCAAATGCGACACATGGCGCAAAAACAAAAAATAATATGCTTTTTTTCATCAATCTCTCTCACAAAATTTTATCTTTGATATTATACGGTAAATCAACAAGTTATTGCAACAAAAAACCGTTATTTATACTACCGATTTTTATCACAAATTTTATGGTTGCAATGGCATATTTTTTCGTTTAATATGACTGCACACGTTGTGAAAGATGGCCAGGTGGCAGAGTGGTTATGCAGAGGACTGCAAATCCTTGTATGCCGGTTCGATTCCGACCCTGGCCTCCAATTTTTTCCATTATGATTAACTGTTTGACCCTGAACGATTTTCGTAATCATAAAATTTCACGCATAAATGTGCGTGATGCAAAAAACATTATTATTGTTGGCGAAAACGGGGCAGGTAAAACCGCAATATTGGAAGCAATTTCTATGTTGGCTGGCGACCGCGGTATGCGTGGTGCAGACATGAGTGAAATTGCACGATTTGATGGTTCTGGCGGTTTTTCGGTATATGCTGAAACAGATGATGGGGATTCGATATCTGTATATTTTAATTCTGGGGATAATAATCGACATGCAAAGATAAATGATGAATCTGCGAATTTAAGCAATCTGGGGAAATTATTACAAATCGTTTGGATTTCCCCAAAAGAAGACAGATTGTTTGTGGATTCTGGTGCCGATAGACGTGCCTTTTTCGACAGATTAGCCAACACATTTGATACAAACCATAATGGCAGATGTGCGAATTTTTCGAAATTATTAACATCGCGCGCATTTGCATTAAAAAATGGCGCAGACCCAAAATGGCTGAACGCATTAGATGACCAGTTGGCAGCAGCAGCGGTGGCAATATCTGCAGCACGCGTGCAATACGCCGGTGAATTAAATTATTTTTTGGATAAATTTTCTGTATCGGTTGATGGCTTAACCGAAAAAATGATTATCAATGGTATGCCGGTGGCGGCGGTCGAACGTGAATACAGAAATTATTTGGAACAAAACAGAATATTGGCTGGCGACAAAATGGTTCTGGACGGACCACACAAGGCAGATTTTGGTATGTTTAACAACGAATTAAAATTACCTGTAAAACTAACCAGTACCGGTCAGCAAAAAATGGCTTTGTTTGATTTAATTTTGGCACATACAAATTTATTACACACAAAGACCAAGCGCAAATGTATTGTTTTATTTGACGAAGCCGCCGCACATTTGGACGCGGGTGCGCGCGCAAAGATTTTTGGTTCGTTAAAACAAACACATACCCAGGTTTGGGCAACAGGTCTGGATAAAAATTCTTTTATCGATATCGATGATGCAATATTTGTCACTTGCAACAATGGTGAAATAAATAATATACTGTATGCCAAAGAAGGATAACATGGCACGAATTGATTACCAATTATTGTTGGATAATGCTTTAAAATCTGTGGTCAAAGATGCTTTGATTCATGCGCAAATAAATGGCTTGGGCGATGGGTCGCATTTTTTTATCACTTTCAAAACGCGTGATGCGGGTGTTGTTTTGCCTGATTTTCTGCGTATGCGGTATCCTGATGTTATGACAATCGTGTTGCAATATTCTTATAATAATTTGCATGTTTCCGATAAAGAGTTTGGTGTGCAACTGACTTTTGATGGACGACCATTTTTTATTCGCGTGCCTTTTTCGGCATTGGTTGAATTCAAAGACCCGTCCGTTGATTTTATTTTGACTTTTCAACATAAATCATCACCAGATGCCGCCGATAACGATATGGAATTGCCTTTGGACGGCGAAAAAGGTGTGCAAGATGATGCACGCGTTGTATCATTGGACGAATTTAGAAAACGCAAAAACAGTTAAATATATATGATTTTGATAAAAAAATTACCCGCAATTTATGCGGGATTTTTATTTATTCAATATTTCGCCACGAAATTCTGGGTCGTCCAAGAAATTATATGAACAACGATACGTACAAAGATTTGCACACTGTCCAGGATTTTCATATTCACCACGATAAACCCATTTACTGGGGCTGGATTTATGGACATTGTTAGTTGTTGCGATAATTTTACACCAACAATTTGCACCACGCGTTTCGCCCGCCGCAAAATATGTATCCGTATTTTTGGAATACGAATTACATGTGGCGGTGCCCAGAACCTGGGTTTCGCCGTTAAATGCATGCCAATCCCCAGGATTTAATCCGGTCGCATGACTTTGCGCGGTTCCGTCCAATTCAAAATACCCAGACGAAAATTCGCGCCATGCAATGCCTGTATCATCAATATACCCAGGCGCATTTAACTGTTCCAACAATGCGACATTTTCAGGAATTGGATTTGTATCAACATCAACATATTCAACATAACCGTCTGTTGCAAATGCCGGCATACAAATCAAACATAAAAAAATCGTAAATAAATTTTTCATTGTGTTTTATATTATATCACAAAAATAAATATAAAAAAAGGGGCGTTTAATCGCCCCCACTATTTTTTACAAAATCAATTAAATTTCGGCACGAACCTCGGTGACCTCGTAACATTCGACACGGTCGCCTTCTTTCAGGTCGTTATATTTGTCGAAACTCATACCAAATTCAACACCATTTGATACTTCTTTGACTTCGTTTTTTTCGCGACGCAACTCGCCGATTTTACCGTCATAAATCACGACATTGTTGCGCAACAAACGAACAAAGGCATCTTTTTTAATTACACCTTCGGTCATACGACAACCGGCAACACGCGTACCTTTGCCAACGGTAAATAATGCGATAACATCGGCATAACCGATAAATGTTTCGCGTTTTTCAGGTGCTAATTTACCCGACAATATTTCTTTGATTTCATCGGTGATACGATAAACAACACTGTGATAACGGATATCAACACCGCCGGCACGCGCCATATCACGAACGGCGCTGTCGGCACGAACATTAAACGCAATAATAACCGCACCAGATGCCGTCGCCAAACGAATATCGCCTTCGGTAATTTGACCAACCCCAGACGACAATATATCAACACCAACTTTGTCGGTATTTATGCCGCGCAACATGTCGGTAATGGCTTCAACAGAACCTTGCACATCGGCACGCAAAATAACCGGCAACATTAATTTTTTAGATTCGTCACGTGCTGCGAACAAATCTTGCAATGATGAACGTTTAACCGCGTTGGCCTTATCTTTGGCCTGTTGCACACGATATGCGGCAACCTCACGCGTTTGGGCCTCGGTTTCCATAACACGCAATTCATCACCCGCAGATGGCACAGAATCCAAACCCAACACCATAACTGGTTGTCCAGGTTTTACAGATTTAACACGTTCGCCAAAAGAATTTATCAACCCACGAACACGACCAAATGTTTCACCAACAACAAAAACATCGCCAATTTTTAATGTTCCCTGCCTGATAATCATTGTTGCAACGGCGCCCAAGCCCCGTTCCATTTTTGCCTCTACAACATTGGCAACCGCAGGCATATCAGCGTCCGCACGCAAATCCATCATGGCCGCTTGCAATAAAATCGCCTCTTCTAATTTGTCCAAATTGGTTCTTTTCTTGGCAGAAATTTCAACACATTGAACATCACCACCCATTGATTCAACCTGGACTTCTTGTTGCAGTAAGTCAATTTTAACCTTTTCAGGATTGGCTTCGGGCAGGTCGCATTTATTTATTGCAACAATAAATGGAACATTTGCTGCACGAATATGATTTATCGCCTCTATGGTTTGTGGCATAATTGAATCATTTGCCGCAACAACCAATACAACGATGTCTGCCATTTGGGCACCACGCGCACGCATAGCCGTAAATGTTTCGTGACCAGGTGTATCCAAAAATGTAATCATTTGACCAGACGATGTTTTAACCTCGTACGATGAAATATGTTGTGTGATTCCACCAGCCTCGCCAGCCACAACATTTGCATTACGGAATGCGTCCAGCAAAGATGTTTTACCATGATCGACATGTCCCACAACAGTCACAATTGGCGCACGTGGGGTTAGATTTTCTGGGTTTGGTTCGCGTTCTAATTGGTCGGCATACGGTTTAACAACAACACGTTTTACCGTTGCACCAAATTCGCCCGCAATCAGTTCGGCTGTATCGGCATCAATAGATTGATTAACAGATACCATCATACCCATTTCCATCAATTTTTTGATAACATTGCCAACCTTTTCCGCCAGCGCATTTGCTAAATCTTTGACAACAATGGTTTCACCCAGATTCACAACACGTTCAACCTTTTGTGGTGCAGAAAATACCGCACGCGCCTTTTCACGAAAACGTTTTAACGATGCCTCGGACCGACGACGGTTGGCGCCACGCAATTCAATTTCATCATCATCGTCATCGTTGCTGATAATAATGTCATGAATAGAAATTTTGCCAGATTTTTTGAAATCTTTTTTGAAAGATTTTGTATTATTTTTTGGCGTAGAATCTTCATCGTCATTATTACGATTTGGGCGCTGATGTTGTGTAAATTGTTGTTTTTTGTTGTTATTGCGTTCGTCACGAACAGGCGCAACATCGGGTTCAGGGGTCACATCAGGTTCCGCGTTTAATTCATTTTCACGCGCAGACAACTGAGATTTAACCTGTTCGTATTCTGCGGCCTCGCGGGCAATTTCAGCCTCGCGAGCGGCGGCGGCAGCAGCCTCGGCAGCCTGACGTTGTTTCTGTTCTTCTTCGCGAGCCTTTGCTGCCTCTAAAACGGCACGCAATTTTTCGTCCGCAGCATTATGTTGCACAACCTTTTCAGGTTCGTCACGTAATTCATGACTGCCAGGTGCGACAATACGACGGCGACGTTCAACAAAAACGGAATCACCCTTTTTGCTATGCACCGCGTCCAAAGTCACAGATTTTCCAAGTGTTAATGTTGCCATTAATTTTGTTCCCTTAATTTATTTTTTGTTTAGTCTTGTTTAATACCGTATGCCAATTCACGTGCCTTCATAATTACACGACCAGCCAAACGCGATGACATTGTATCTTCGCCCAATATTTCAACCAATTCGTCTGCAGACAAATCAGCCAAATCATTCAATGTTTTAATACCAGCATTTCCCAATTTCATTAAAATTGGACGTTGAACAAACGAAAAGTTTAATAAATCGTCACTCATGCCAATTGCATGACCGGATTCGATATAATCTTGTTCTTGTTTATTCAAATATTCTTTGGCACGTTTTTGTAATTCAGCCGCCAATTCTGCATTGAAACTTTCGATAGATTCTAATTCTTGGATATCAACAAATGCGATTTCTTCGATTGTACGGAATCCTTCGTTGATTAAAATTTGTGCAATCATTTCATCGACATCCAAACCACGAATAAACAATTCTGTTTTTTCTTTTGTTTCTTTGGCTCTGCGTTCTTGTTCTTCTTCTTCGCTTAACACATCGATTTCCCAACCAGTTAATTGAGAAGCAAGACGAACATTTTGACCACGACGACCAATAGCCAAAGATTGTTGGTCAGGATTTACCACGATTGCAGCACGATGATTGTCTTCATCAATAATGATTTTTGCAACTTTTGCCGGTTGCATCGCATTGACAATATAAACCGCAGGGTCTTCGGAATACAAAATCACATCGATTTTTTCACCATTGCATTCGTTTATAACAGGTTGAATACGTGTTCCTTTGATACCAACAGTCATACCAACTGCATCAATAGATGGGTCGGTTGCTTCGACTGCGATTTTTGCATGCGACCCAGGTGCGCGTGATACAGATTTGATTTTGATAATACCCTCATAGATTTCTGGAACTTCTTGGGTGAATAATTTTTCCATAAACGATGGGTGCGTACGCGTTAAATAAATTTGTGGGCCAGAATTTGAACGTTCCACATTCATAATCAATGCACGCACACGATCACCGACAGCCAAACGTTCCCCAGGTATTAATTCTGTGCTTTTAATATAACCTTCGGCTTTGCCGTTGATATCAACATAGACATTGCCAAATTCCAAACGTTTAACAACACCACTGACAATTGTGCCAATTTCGTCTTTGAAATCTTCGTATTGGTGTCCTTTTTCAGCGTCCCTGACACGACCAATCATAATTTGACGCGCGGTTTGAAACGCAACACGACCAAAATCAGGTTCTGGTAATGGGTCTGTGACAACATCGCCAACAACCGGATTTTCAGCATATTTCTTTGCCTGGGCCACAGTCAGCATTGTATTTGGGTCGTATTCATCACCCATTGATTCAGGTGATTCAATAACTGTAAATAAACGCTGGGTATGAATTGCACCGTTTTTGCGGTCAATAGATGCAGTTATGTTGAATTCTTCGCCATATTTATGCTTTGCAATTTTTGCAATCGCCAATTCCAAAGATTCAAACACAATTTCTTTGTCTATGTTTTTTTCAGCAGCCAAAGATTTAATACCTTCTAATAAATCTTGACGAGGCATAGAAACAAACGCCATTTTTTACTCCTGTTGTTTATATTTTAATTTTATTAAAAGGGCGGGGTTTTTATGCCCCGCCCTTAAAAAAACTATTTTTTAAGAACACTTGTATTATGACATGCTTTTTTGTAATTGCAAGAAAATTTATAAATAATTTGACGGTGTGGGTTTTGGGCTCTATACTTATTCTATTATGAGAATTATAAATAGGTATCTTTCCCGGCAACTGATTGCAATTTTTGTTATGCTGTTGCTGATATTGACGGGGTTGGCATGGACCATGCAGATTATGGCCATGATGAAATTTTTATTAAATTATGGTATAAATTTTGGCAGTTTTATCGGTTTGGTTGCATTTTTAATACCTTTTATAATTTCTATTATTATTCCATTTGTGACATTTATTGCGGTTATTTTCGTATATAATAAAACAATTGCTGATAATGAAGTGTCGGTTATGATGGCGTCCGGCCTGTCGCCATGGCAACTGGCCCGGCCGGCAATTAGATTTGCAACAATTTTAACCGTTTTGAATTTGATTTTAAATATTTGGTTGGTGCCAATCAGTCAAAGTTATTTTTATGACACACAATGGAACCTGCGTTATGGATTGGCACATTTAAAAGTTCAAGAATCTGCATTTACAAATATTACCGATGGTTTGGTCGTTTATGTTGATAAGGTTTCTGGACACGACATGTCCCAGGTTATGCTATCCGATA
This sequence comes from uncultured Pseudomonadota bacterium, assembly GCA_902793435.1. Classification (GTDB taxonomy): domain Bacteria; phylum Pseudomonadota; class Alphaproteobacteria; order Rs-D84; family Rs-D84; genus Enterousia. The sequence continues at coordinate 59,761 of CADBDF010000001.1, forward strand.
CACGAAACGAAAAAAATAATATGGTTGTTTTTGCAGAAACTGGAAAATTGGTGACAACACCACGCGGTTTATCAATTGTTATGGAAAACGGCTCTTTGCAATCACATGGTCGCGCAATGGTGACCGGAACATTTGACACATTTGATATGGATTTAGGATTGGCAGAACAAGAAAATTCGGGGGCTTTTCGTGTGCGTAGAATTTCATCTGGTAATTTATTGAAATATGTTCGCAACCCTGTTGGCGATGCCAAGCAACAAAAGGCTGTTTTGAGCGAATTAAGCAATCGATTTTTGATGCCGTTTATGAATTTAATTTTGGCAATTGTGTGTGCAACAATATTATTAAAAACATCTTTGTTGCGTCGTCGCGCCAGTTTTTCACCTGCGATGGCGGTGTTGTCTATGGCAATTTTAATGACATTGTATATGACATCTGCAAATATGTTAGTATCGTTAAATGACTTTTATATACTGGCATTTGGGGTATTTTTGGTATTGGGTGTATCCATAATGGTATTACGCAAAAAATGAAAAAAGGCATTATTAATTTTTGGTTAGTGTTTTTATATTGTGCAACTGCAAATGCGTTGCCTGGGGCGGTTAATGTTGATGAACCCAAGACGATTGTGGCTGATAAAATCGAATATGATTTACATAGTGCAGAAATAAAAACAGTTGGAAAAACAACGGTCACGAATCAATCAGGACAAACATTAAAACTAACAGATTCCAGTTTTTCTAATCGTGGAACAAAAATAGATGGCAAAGATGTTGAATTATGGTTGGGTGACCATGTTTATATTAGTGCAGAATCCATCACACGCGATGGCGATTTGACCGTTGCAAAACATGCGGTATTTACCGCGTGTGATGGTTGTGATTCATTTGGTAATGCATGGGAAATTTCTGCATCAAAAATTAAACACGATTACGCAGAACGCAATTTATATTTTTATAATCCTGTGTTATGGGTATATGAATTGCCGGTGTTCTGGTTTCCATATTATTCTATGCCAGACCCAGGTGTTAAATATCGTTCTGGTTTGTTGATGCCTGATTTCCGTTCCACAAACAACATGGGAACACAAATAAATATTCCGTTGTATTTAAATTTCAGTGATTATCATGACGCAACGGTGACATTGTCTTATTTAACCGCAGAAAACCCATTAATTCAGTTAGAACATCGGTTAAATGGCGAACATAGTGAATACAGAACACGCGGGTCTTTTACGCAAAATCGTAATGGTGAAAACCGGTGGCATATATTTAATAATGATGTTATCGAATTTGGTGAATATACACGTATGAAGGTTGCTTTGGAACGCGTGTCCGACAAGACATATTTGCAAAAATATGGATTTTATGATGACCAACCGTATTTGGATTCTGGGGCAGAAATAGAATTATTTGGGCAATCAGGTTATATTGTTGCAGATACGCACATATTCCAGGAATTGCGTGATTCTAATTCAAATGAAGCAACCGTTAATGGAAACATTTTACCAAATATACGTGGCGTTTTTCAAACCGCACCGATATTCCAAGAAACCTATGCGATATTTGCGAGTGATATTTTGGCGGTTGATGGACATGATAATACATCAATGCAACGCGTGATTGGTGATGCACGAATTGTTTCGCCATGGACATTATGGGGCGGAAACAGATTTACACTCAGTTTGGATACACGATATGATGTTTATAATTTCAGGAATTATAATTTAATAGATACCCCAGAATATACCGGTATGAAAAATAGATTTTTACCATCAGGTTATGCAGAGTGGTCTTTGCCGTTATTTCGTCCCGGACACACATGGACACACATTATTGAACCACGTGCCAGAATTACGGTTATGCGTCACACAGAAACCCAAGAATTATTTGCAACACGCGAAGCCAGCGATTCTGCAGGTGCATTATTATCCGATACAACTTTATTTTCAAACAATCGTTTTGCCGGGTATGATTTGTGGGAAAATGGGACGTTTGCTGACTATGGGGTGCGTTGGGCAACATTTAGTAATGACGGTGAATCCGCAGAAGTATTTTTAGGTCAAAGTTATGATTTAAGTGCGCGCGCAAAAACCGATCCAAACAGCGGATTTCACAAAGATGCGTCTGATTATGTTGGACGGGTTAGTTTGGATAATGGTTCTTGGTTAGGATTAAATTCCAGATTCCGTCTGGATCGCGATTCTTTGGCATTACGCCATATTGAAACAGATGGTCGCATTGGAACGTCACATAATTATATATATGTCGGGCACATTTGGTCAGAACAATTAGATGAAGCATTTTTGGGTCAAGATATAAATGAAACCGCTGGTGGTCTCAGGATTCAATTAACAGAACGGTTGTCTTTTAATTTTGATGCGATATATAATAACACGTATAACCAATTCCAAAGACACTCTGGACAGTTGTATTATAAACACCCATGCTATTTCTTGTCATTGGGATATCATCGTGATTACGCAATTCGCGAAGATTATACAGGAAACACAACATTCCAGTTCAGGTTTGGTTTAGATTATTAATTAAAGGAAGGAAAGATGAAAAAATATATTATTGCAATGTTATGTATGTTTTTGATGTTGCCAGCAAATGCAACAACTGTTGTTGCAACAGTAAATGGCAAAGTTATTACAGACGCAGATATTACAGCAAGAACAAAACTAATGTCATACCAAGGTAAAATATCAACTGATAATCGACGCGTTGCATTGCAAAATATTATTGATGATGTGGTTAAATTAAACTATGCCAGTAATTTTGGTGTAAATATACCTGATAAAGATGTTGATGCAGAAATAAAACGTATGAATTTACCAGAACTTTCCACAAATGAAAAAAATATTGCGCGCGATGCCGTACGCGCCGGTATTGCATGGCAGATTGTTGTTGCAAAAACTGTATTGCCAATGGTTGATGTGACCGATGCAGATATTGCCGCAGAACGCACTGAATTGGCACGAGACCGCGGTTTGCCTTTAAATGTGACATTGGTGCGATTGGTTGATGTTCCGGAATCTGTGCGTGCAAATTTAAGTTCGCCAAAAAACTGTGATGATGCAATGCGTATGGCGGAAAACTTTGGTGGCGCGCCACAAAAAATTACCGCGAAACAATATGAATTATCCCCAGATGTCAGGGACGCAATCGCCGAATTACCAAAATTAACATGGTCTAAGCCGGTAAATTCGTCTGTATTTTTGGTGTGTGACACAAAAAAGACAGATGAATATAAAAACCTGGATAAAATCATTAAACAAAATGCCGAATACAAACAGGCTATGTTTATGGCAGACCAACAACTAAAACAATTACGGCGTCGTGCTATGATTGTTATTAAGGACGAAAGATATAAATTATGAAACCTGTTTTATTTTCATTTAATGATGCAGAATTACAAAAATTCGTTATGGACATGGGCGAGCCCAAATTTCGCGCCGCGCAAATTCGCGATTGGTTGCAACGCGGGGCACCTGATGCAGCATCTATGAAAAATTTGCCTGCAAACTTGCGTGAAAAACTTGATTTGGTTGCACAAACTTTACCCGTTAAAATTGTTAAAAAACTGCAATCTGGGGACGGGGAAACAACCAAATTTTTATTAGAATTAAATGACGCTGAACAAATCGAGTGCGTGTTAATGCGAACAACATACGGAAATTCTGTGTGTGTATCCAGTCAGGCCGGTTGTGCCATGGGATGTAAATTTTGTGCCAGCACTTTATTGGGATTAAAACGCAATTTGACCCCAGATGAAATATATTCACAAATTTTGGTTGCACAATGGGAATTACGAAATGGCGATGTAAAAATTCGTGCAAATGGTGACGCAAATAACAATGATGTTTCGCATATTGTTGTTATGGGAACGGGCGAACCATTGCAAAACACCGAAAATGTTATTGGATTTCTGGAACGCGCAAATAGCGAATTAAATATTTCTTGGCGACGCATGACGGTTTCAACATGTGGAATTGTACCGGGAATTTATGATTTAATAAAATGGGGACGACCGATAAATTTGGCGGTATCATTGCATGCACCAACCGACGAATTACGTTCAACAATAATGCCAATCAATAACAAATATAAAATTGCAGAGGTTTTAACGGCAGCAGACGAATTTACAAATTTGCACAATCGCCAATTAATGATTGAATATATTTTATTAGGTAAAAAAGATAAAAATGGCGAAACAATATTATACAACTGCACACCAGAATATGCCGAAACTTTATCAAAATTATTGACTGGTAAAAATTGTATGGTAAATTTAATTCCATGGAACGCGGTTGATGAACGCGATTTTGTGTCCCCCTCTGGCAACGCCGTTCATCGTTTCCAAGATATTTTAATTAAAAACGGAATACATACACGCATACGGCGAGAGAGAGGGACCGATATTGGTTCTGCATGTGGGCAACTGCGATTGAATAACAAAAAGGATTAAATATGAATATACGGTATATAACATGTTCTGACCCACGCAATCATAATACACACGATGAAATGTTTGATTTGTGGAAAATTGACCCACGTGTTGAAATCGCGGTTCAAATGCACCCAGGCAAAGTTTCACCCGACACAGAAAGATATAAATGGATTCGCCAATTGGTTGATAAAGCATCTCAATCCAGCGAAAATGCGCCCAGGTTGGCGGTTCATGTAAATAATGATTGGTGTGATGAAATTTGTAATGGGAAAATTCCTGGACCTTTGGCATTTGTATTCACTACCAGGAATATTGACGATTTTTTCCCTGTGGTTGAACGCATTCAATTAAACATGCCACAAAAAACCGCAGACAATTTTAATCCTGAAAAATTAAAGCGTGTGATTGATCATTTTGGTGATATTTCATTTATTATCCAATATAACAATCGCACCAAAGATGCGACGGATAAATTGTATAAAACCGGCGCACAATTTGGTTTGTTATTTGATGCATCGGGTGGCCGCGGTGAATCCCCAGAATCATGGCAAAAACCTGTTTATGGTCCCGAATATTTGCAAGGTTATGCGGGTGGATTAAAACCTGAAACTGTGGGTACAGAATTGGATAAAATTGTAAAGGTTGCCCGCAATCGTGATATCTGGGTTGATATCGAAGGTGGCGTGCAAAAACCAACCGGTGAATTAAAACCCGATGGCAAACCAATAAAATTATTTCACGCACCATTTGCGGCGGAATATATTCGCAATACTTTGGCGTGGGAACAAAAACACAGATAAAAAAACATCTGGATTTTATTTTTGTTTTGCACCAGAATTAGACTGATAAAAAAGGAGAGTTATTTCATGAAAAAAATATCACTGTGGTATGTTGGTATAATCGCACTGGGGTTATTGTTTGTTGGATTTTTCCCGGGGTATTATTATTACAAATCTAAATTTAATTATAATGCCGTAACGGTCAAAGGTTTGGCGGAAACCGATGTCGAGGCAAACCTGGCGATTTGGGAAATTAAATTTGTCGCAACCGGAAACGATGTTGTAAAAACAAAAAATGATTTGGAAAAACAGACAGATGCAATTGTAAATTTCTTGCATGACAATGGTTTTAACGACAATGAAATTGAAATGGGTGGAACAGAAACAAATGATTTGATGGCAAACCCATATCGCGGAAACGAGGCTATTACATCGCGGTTCATTTTAACACGCACGATGACCCTGCGTTCAAACCAGGTGCATAATGTCGCAGAAACTTATACAAAAACAGGTGATTTAATTAGCCATGGTGTTGTATTTGAAAATCGCTACGATTCGCCAATTTCATATATATTTACCAGCCTGAACGAAATTAAACCACAATTATTGGAAACAGCGACCAAAAACGCGCGTCAGGCGGCATTGGAATTCGCAAAATCCAGCGATAGCAAAGTTGGTAAAATACACAGCGCAAATCAGGGTGTAATTTCAATTTTGCCACGCGATAATTCCAACGCACCAGAATCACAACAGATAAACAAAAAAGTTCGCGTTGTTGCAACGGTAGAATACTTCTTGGAATAATTTAACAAAAGCCCATTCGGGCTTTTGTTACACAATTATTGTGCTTTTTGTAAAACCCCCTCCACCCGCTTTCGCTTCGCTTCAGCGAGGTCCCCCTCCCCACGGGGGCGGAATTAACAACCAAAAATGAATCGGTTTTTGTGCAAAAAGCACCGGTATTTTGGTATTTATTAAAAAAACTAGACAATGAAAAAAATTAATCTATAATCAAATTACCTTTGTTGGATGTTTAGCTCAGTTGGCTAGAGCATCTGCTTTACACGCAGAGGGTCAGGGGTTCGAGTCCCTTAACATCCACCATCGTTTGGTTGTTTGTAAATTGCCCGCCCCCGCGGGCAATTTTTATTTGCAAAACAAAAATTTATTGTTATAATGCTTTGGCTTTGGGTGGTTAGCTCAGTTGGCTAGAGCGTCACGTTGACATCGTGGAGGTCGTTGGTTCGAGCCCAATACCACCCACCAGAATTTTAAGAAAAACGACCAAAGTATTGGTCGTTTTTTTATTAAGACCCAGGGGGCAAATATGGCACAAAAATATTTGATTACATCGGCTTTACCATATGTGAATAATCAACTGCATATTGGACATTTAATTGGCTGTCTGTTGCCAAGTGATGTGTATGCACGTTTTTGTCGTGCCATGGGTCGTGATGTTTTATATATTGGTGGCGCCGATGAACATGGCACCCCGTCTGAGGTTGGGGCGTTAAAAGAAAATTTGCCGGTCGAAGAATATGTCGATAAATACCGCGCAAAACATGTTTCTGCGGTGCATGATTTTAATTTGTCTTTTGATTTATATGGACGCACACATACCAAATTACACGAAAAACTGATTCACGAATTATTTGAACGCCTGGATAAACTGGGTATGATTTATGAAAAATCATCACAGCAGCCTTATTCAATAAATGAACAAAAATTCTTGGCGGACCGTTATGTTATTGGGACTTGCCCGCGATGCGGATATGAACGCGCCTATGGAAACGAGTGCGACAAATGTAATGCAACATTGGACCCCAAAGATTTAATTAACCCACACAGCGCGATTGACCCATCATCACCTGTCGAAATGCGCGAAACAAAACATTTGTATTTCCGTATGAGTGCAATGCAAGACAAAATGCGCGCATGGGTAAATTCGCGCCAAGGTTGGCCCAAAACCGCTATTACAATCGCAAATAAATGGTTGGACGAAGGATTGCGCGACAATCCAATTACACGCGATTTAAAATGGGGAATACCGGTTAATAAACCCGGTTTCGAAGACAAGGTTTTCTATGTTTGGTTTGATGCACCATGGGGTTATGTTTCAATATCCCAGGCAGCAACAGACGATTGGGAATCTTGGTGGAAAAATCCGGATTGCAAATACACTCAATTTATGGCAAAAGACAACATTTCTTTCCATTCGGTATTTTTCCCATCGCAAGAATTGGCAATGGACGATGGTTGGAAAACTGTTGATGTTTTAAAAGGTCAAAACTTTTTGAATTTTAATGGTGCAAAAATTTCTAAATCAATGGGCAACGGTATATTTTTAGACCAGGCTCTATCAATCGCACCGGCTGACACATGGCGTTATGCGTTGCTGGCATCGGCCCCAGAAACAGATGATACTGATTTTACTGTGCAAAGATTTGCGGAAATTGTTAATAAAGATTTGAACGGTATGTTGGGTAATTTCATTTCCCGCGTATGCAAATTATCGGCGAAAAATTTTGGAACACGCGTTCCTGGGGATATTAAATTCGATACAGATTTAGCAAATCGTATAAATGAAAAGTTGAACGAATTAACCAACGCGTTGGAATCTTGTGAATTTCGTGCGGCGATTGCGGCTTTGCGCGGACTGTTTGCAATTGGTAATGAATATATGACGGAAACGGCGCCATGGGCGTTAATCAAAGATGGCAAGATTGATGAAGCACGCGATGTATTGAACGAATGTTTTCAACTGATTGATTTATACGCACGCGTTGTGCAACCGTTTATGCCAGATACCGCAATCAAAATGCAAAATATTTTTGCAACAAAACATGACTTAACTTGGCCAAATTCTTTTGAACGCAGAATTGCGGACAATGAAGAATTTACTGTGCCAGAAAATTTATTCGAAAGAATTGACGATGAAAGGATTGCTGAGATTACCGAAAAATATTCGGCAAAACCAAAATCTGTTGCGCCAATCATCGCAAAAATTATTGATGTAAAACCACATACATCACGCGATGATTTACATATTTTGACGGTTGATACTGGAACTGATAAATTACAGGTCGTTTGTGGCGCACCAAATGTTCGTATTGGTTTAATTGGTGTTTTTGCGCCGGTGGGGTGCATATTGCCCGGTCAAACCAAGCCTTTGGCGGCACGCAATGTTGGTGGCGTAAAATCAAACGGCATGATGTGCAGTGCGCGCGAATTAGAAACGGGCACAGATGGCGATAAAATTATCGAATTGCCTGAAAACACCGTTATTGGTGGCGAATATAAATAAAAAAACCAGAAAATCCGCCATTGACAACGTGTATTATTTTGATAATATGAACAAAGCACAAATTTGAAACAAGGAGTATTAGCATTATGATTCAATTAATTACATACAGTCCATTAAACCACAGAAATAATAATGCCGTTAATGTGCAAACATTTGCAGATGTTGAAAAATCGATTAAAGATCAAATTTCAAATTTAACCGATATAGAGGTTTTAAACATGCAATTTACTATGGTGGTACAGGGTGGAGAGCCTTTTGTTTTTGGTGTGAAACGTGGCAATGCAAAACAATCCGAACGCGATATTCTGGATTTGGCCAGTCATAACAAATATGCAAAATCTGTTACATGCACAGGTCGTGGAAATTATATGATTATCGAAAATTATCCTCGTTCTTTGAAAAGAAAAGACCATGCGCATATATCTGTGGAACACCAGACAACATTGACATTTGGTCAAGCCAAACACCCAATTTATTCGATTGGTAATTTTGGAAAACCAGTGGTAAATAATGGAGATGCTTTATCTGTTGTTTTTGCGCGTATGCAACAAGAACACGTGATTGGAAAATAGTTTTATATCGGGGAAATTTAATTTCCCCTTTTATTTAAAAAAATCTAGGAATCAAACATGCCAGATGTCAATTTTAAAATTGTTGGTATTTCAAACGATGGAAATAAATTTGTGTTGGATAATAATGTTTCCAGCAAAAATTTAATTGCTTTTTTAACCAAACAAAAAAATAATGTGGAAGCAAATTTTAAACAAATTTCTGTTGAAAGATTGAAAGACACTTTGAAAGTGACCAGAAATGTTAAGGGCGACTGGATTAGTGCATTTGCAGACACTTTTAAATTAAACAGAAAAAATACAACTAATACAACCACATGTTCTTATGTTGTTCGTTGTAATATTTATAAAGAAAAAACAATTCCTGTGGTTAGTATGGATTTTTCACAAGATACCGTATTAAATTCTGGTGATGCATTTACAGATTATGTTTTTGACAAAATGTTTGAATTGCAATCTGGCATGCGTGCCACAGTATTATATATTGTGCGTGTTCAATCAAACATTGAAAATCCAGATATCGAAACAGAAACAAAGATTTATTCACATGTGTTTTATCCTGAATCCTATGTAGTGCCGGATTTGACAGGAACCAGTGTTAAATTGAGAGGAAATACCGATAAAAAAGAACGTTGCACACCGGTTAGATTTAATCGTAAAATTCGTATGGATGTTGGAAACCAAAAAATACGTTTTGGAAATATGCCAGAAGTTATAAACGGTATTAACAGGGTTATAGAAGAAACTGCAAAGTATAATCGTCGGCAACAAAAATGGAAAACAAAGTAAAATTAATCTTGATGTCTTGTTGTGCGCCATGCAGCGCTGGCGCAATTAAACAGTTGGCGGAAAAACAAATCCCCAATATTGATGATTTTATCGTTTTGTTTTTTAACCCAAATATTTACCCAGATACCGAATATCAAAAAAGACTCGCCGAACAGATTAAATACTGCGAAAGTTTAGGGGTTAAATATGCCGTCGGTAATTATGACCATGATGCGTGGTTGATGGCGGTGCGCGGTCTGGAAAATGAACCTGAACGGGGGGCGCGGTGCAGTAAATGTTTTGCGTATCGGTTTTGCTTTGCGCGTGAATTTGCAATTAAAAATGGATATAATGCTATCGCGTCTGTGTTTGGTGTATCGCGTTTCAAAGACCAAAACCAAGTAGATGCAGCGGCAGAATCTGCATGTGGTGAGATAAAATATATTCCTGTTAAATGGAACGAAGATTTACGGATTCAAATAAATCGTGCAACTGATTTTTATCGTCAAAAATATTGCGGCTGTGAATTTTCCATGCGCAAGTAATAAAAATTTGATTTTTACTATATTTTTTCTATAATTTGCGTATATAAAACAAGGAATAAAATTATGTCGTCGATATTTGTTTTTCCAGGTCAAGGTGCGCAAATCGTTGGTATGGGTGCGGAACTCTATAAAACCAATGCCGCGGCACGCGCCGTTTTTGACGAGGTTGATTCCGCGTTGGGCGAAAATTTATCAAATATTATTTTCAATGGTCCCATGGAAGATTTGACATTAACACGCAATGTGCAACCGGCAATTATGGCGACATCTGTCGCAATGTATCGCGCATCTGGGTTGCCTTTACCTGACTTTGTTGCTGGACACAGTTTGGGCGAATACACTGCGCTGACGGTGGCGGGTGCAATATCGTTGGCGGATACAGCACGCCTGTTGCGCGCACGCGGGAACGCAATGCAGACTGCGGTGCCGGTTGGACGCGGTTTAACATCGGTTGTGTTGGGTTTAGACGCTGATATCGTTCGTGAAATTTGTGAATCAACCGATTGCGACATGGCAAACGATAATTGTCCAGGCCAGGTCGTAATTTCTGGATTAAAAGAATCAGTCGAGGTAGCAAGTGAAAAATTAAAAGACGCCGGCGCACGCAGGGTTATGCCTTTGGCTTTGTCGGCACCGGTGCATTGTCGTGTTCAGGCACCTGCGGCTGATGAAATGCGCAAAGTTTTCGAAAATGTCAAAATTTCAACACCAAACGCAAAATGGATTTCAAACAAAACTGCAAATGTTATTTCAAACCCTGACGAAATCCGCGATGCGTTAATTTATCAAATGACCAATACTGTGCGGTGGCGCGAATCTGTGTTGGAAATGGTTAATTTGGGAATAAATTCCGCCACAGAAATAGGCCCAGGAAATGTCCTGTCTGGTTTAATTTCACGCACAACTGATAAAATAAATGTTCAAAAATTAGAGGTTTAATTTATGGCTGGTAAAAATATTTTTAATATTTCATTTCAAGAAATTGTTTCATCAGATAGATGCAGCACCACAGATAAAATATATTCTGTTAATGTGGGCGATTTAGTTGCTGGAAAACTGGTGGTACCAAATGACACCAGATTTGTTTTAAACATTTTGTTTGAAGATAATTTTAATAACCATTATCTTAAAACCAGAATTTTAAACGAAACACAAAAAAAATTTCATCGTGATATTTTGTTTGTAAATAAACAAGGAAAAGAAAAATTATTTTCAAAACCAACAAATTCATCAAAAACACAACAAAAATCTCAGTGGAAACGATATTATAATTTTGTGAATAAATACATGGGAAAATATCGCGAATATAACGATAAAAATCAACCTTGTGTGGAATTGGTGTTAAAGAAAGTTATTAGTCAAAAAGACGCAATTTTTGCAATCAAAGAATTTTTGAAAAAATATTCTGTGGTTAGATTGACTATCACACAACATTCAAAAAATCCTGTGGATTTTAAAAGGTCTTTTGGTGATAAAGATATCAAAGTCATGGTGTTATCAATATTGTTATCGAACCACGAAACAACAGAAAAACATTTCAGCGATACAAAACATGTTGAAACAATGTTGCAAAATCCAGATTCAAAAATTGTTGAACAAGAATCTGTGGCACAAACCAATATACCAAAAATTCCTGAACATATTGACCCTATTGTTTTATCAAAAACACTAACACTGACAATGAATCAAAAACAAACCATAGAATCTGCACAAAAACGCGCACAAATCATGGCAAATTTACAATATGTTTGTGTTAAACTGTTGGATAAAAACGGTAAATTTGTATGCAATATTTATCCACAAAATGTTGAAGAAATGCGCAAAGCACGTATTGAAGAAATAAAAAAACACTTGGCAATGCGCCAATACTAAAAAATGGAGAAAACTTGATGTTCGATTTAACAAACAAAGTTGTTTTGATAACTGGGGCAACCGGTGGCATTGGTGGCGCAATCGCAAAACATATGAAAAACGCGGGTGCGACAGTTGTTGTATCTGGACGCAATGTGGCAAAATTAGAACAAGAATTTAATGACGAATATATCAAAATACCTGCTGATTTGGCAAACGATGGTGCCGCAGTGGAATTGGTTATGGCAACAATTGAAAAATGCGGACGCATTGATGTTTTAATTAACAATGCCGGTATCACTATGGATACTTTGTTGGTTCGTATGACCGATGAACAATTTGATAATGTTATAAATACTAATTTGCGTGCCGCATTTAAAACATGTCGTGCTGCGTTAATGCCAATGATGAAACAAAGATTTGGTCGTATTATAAATATGGCATCTATTGTTGGTGTGGTTGGCGGTGCCGGTCAGGCAAATTATGCGGCAAGTAAAGGCGGTTTAATTGCGATGACAAAATCAATCGCCGCAGAGGTTGCATCACGCGGAATTACCGCAAACGCAATCGCACCTGGATTTATCGAAACACCGATGACCGATGTTTTACCAGACGAATTAAAGAAAAAATATTTGGAACAAATACCGGCCGGTCGTTTTGGCAAACCAGAAGATATTGCAGCGGTGTGTGTATTTTTAGCAAGTGACGAAGCGGCATATATCAATGGTCAAACAATTCATGTAAATGGTGGTATGGGACGGTTTTAATTTATGCAAAATTTTGATGTAATTGTTATTGGTGGGGGACATGCCGGGGTTGAGGCCGCAGGTGCGGCAGCGCGGCGCGGTGCAAAAACTTTACTGATAACAATGCGTGAAAGCGATATTGGCGCGATGTCATGCAATCCGTCAATTGGCGGACCGGGCAAATCACAAATGGTTGCAGAAATGGCAGCATTTGGCGGTGTTATGCCACGTGCGGCGGATAGTGCAGGAATCCATTTTCGTATGCTGAATGCATCACATGGGGCGGCGACACGCGCGTTGCGTGCGCAAATTGACCGCGATTTATATCATAAATCTGTTATGCGTATTTTAAAAAACACTAAAAATTTAACAATTTTATTTGATAAGGTCACATTATTAGATTTACAAAAAAAGACCGTAAATAATGCGTATAGCGCGCATGCGATTATTTTAACCACAGGAACTTTTTTAGGCGGACTGGTGACGCGCGGCGGCGAAAAAATTCCGTCAGGTAGATTGATGGACAATGGCGAATACCAAGAAAATGATTCCGGTATTTCATCTGTGTTGCGTGAAAATGGTTTTGATTTAATGCGGTTGAAAACCGGAACACCTGCGCGTATTTATCGTGATTCTATTGATTTTTCGGGTCTGGAAGAACAACCGGGTGACGCGCCACATGATTGGTTTATGTTTGGCGATGAAAATAACAATTATAATGAAAAATGTTTTATTACGCACACCACAGGTGAAACACACCAGATTATTCGCGATAATATAAAATTTGCACCAATGTATAACGGCGATATTCGTGGAACCGGCCCACGTTATTGTCCAAGTCTGGAAGATAAAGTTATGCGTTTTCCAGAACACACCTCGCATCATGTTTTTTTAGAACCCGAAGGTTTAAATAGTGATTTAATTTATCCAAATGGTATATCAACTTCGTTTGGTGATGATATCCAAGACAAATGGATTCGCACAATTCCAGGATTAGAAAATGCACGTATTGCACGTTACGGATATGCGATTGAATATGATGCAATTGATGCGCGAAAATTGAAATCCACATTGGAATCCAAAGATATTGCGGGACTCTTTTTCGCAGGACAAATCAATGGAACATCTGGATACGAAGAGGCCGCCGCCCAGGGTTTAGTTGCGGGCGCAAATGCCGCGGCACATGCATTAAATTTAGGTAATTTAGAGTTAATGCGTACGAATTCTATGATTGGGGTTTTAATTGACGATATTACAACTTTGGGGGTTGATGAACCATACCGCATGTTTTCATCTCGTGCAGAATACAGATTATTATTGCGCGCAGATAACGCAATTAAACGGCTGGGAAAAATTGGTGTTGAATTAAATTTGATATCAAATGATGATTACGAAAAATTATATAATTTACGCAAAATCGAAATTGATGAAAACGATAAAATGTATGCTGGGTATATCGCACGAAATGAACGCGAAATAGAATCTGTGAAACGCGATATAAATTTAAAAATTCCATCGAACATGGATTATACAGGCATGCCGGGACTGACCAACGAATTGATTGAAAAATTAAATAAAACACGCCCTGAAAATATTGCGGCATTGTCAAGAATCCCAGGTATGACCCCGGCTGGTATTATGGTTGTTTTGCGTAAAATAAAATCAAATAAGTAAAAGGTGTATCATGAAGGAATCTGATAAAAAAAGAATTTATTACGATTTGCGCAATAATGATGTTCAAAAAAAAGAATATACAACACATACCGAATATAGATTTGGGCGTTATAAGGTTAAAGATTTTATATCCTTTGTAGTGATTGACCAAATGTATCCACAATTTAAAAGGATTATTCCATGGAACGTCCATGAATTTCAACAAGATGCATATGATATAGGTGTTGCTGTACGATTTAAATATGCAGGAACCCCGTATAATGACCCATATAAAGATATGCCAACCGATGTTGAAATAAAGGATTTAACAAAATCATTTGGCAAAGAATTATTGAAAACCGCTGACGATTTTTTGCCAGTTGATATGCCAAAGTATCAAGCATTACGAACAATTGTCAAATTAAAACAACAATTAAACCGACAATTAAAAGAGTATTACACAAAATAAAAGCGCTTGAAAATTGCGATTTTGTCGGGTATATTATACGCGCATATGCCGGAATAGCTCAGTTGGTAGAGCATCTCATTCGTAATGAGGGGGTCGCAGGTTCGAATCCTGTTTCCGGCACCACAAATAAAAACCGGCAAATGCCGGTGTTTTTTTTAACTTCTTTGTTTGGTTTTATATTCATTCAATCTGGCATCGGCGCACGATTTACATGCCGCATAAACCAATAATGGCATTTGGGATAAATCCGTAATTTTTTCGTTATAATCATTGGCATATCTGTCCCAATATGTTGTTTTATCCATATCTTTTTGGGCGGAACAAAATGTTTTTTTTGCAGAAAACAAACACACAATTGGAACAGTCCAACACAATATAAATGCCAATACCGCACCAGCAGTCGTGCCACCACAAATCAACGCAAAATTTTTAATCTTTAATTTTTGTAATTCTCTATCTTTATTCATATCTAATTATCCAGTTTTACATAAAAATAGCATTTTTTTATTACATGTCAATTTTTTATAAAAAAAAACTGGAAAAAATCAAAAACATATACTAGTATTCTGGTTATGAACAAAAAACAAATAATTATTATTAAATAAACAGCACTGCGCTTTGGCGGTGGCTGGGGCGCGTAGGCGCTTTTTTTAATATAAAAAACAAGGAAAATATAAAATGGCATACCCAAAAACAGAAACAAAAACAGACTTTTCAAAACTTGAACGTGAAATAATGGAGTTTTGGCGTCGTGATGATACTTTCCATAAATCGTTGAATAAAACAAAATTAGGACATCCGTTTTCTTTCTATGATGGGCCACCGTTTGCCAATGGTTTGCCACACTGGGGGCATTTAGGGGTTTCTGCGGTCAAAGATATGGTTTGCCGTTATCATACTATGCGTGGCGAATATGTTGAACGCGCATTGGGTTGGGATTGTCACGGGCTTCCAGCAGAGGCATCTGTTGAGAAAAAACAAGGTCGCACAGCCAAAGATATTGTGGCATTGGACGGTATTACACATTTTTGTGATTTATGCCGCCAGGATGTTATGACATATTCTAATGAGTGGTTAAAGTTTATTGAACGCGTCGGTCGTTGGGTTGATGGTGGCGACGAATTTGGATATCGCACCATGGACAGAAACTTTATGGAATCTGTGATGTGGGCAATGAAGGAATTGCATAAGAAAGGTTTGTTATACAAAGATTTCAAAGTTAATCCATACGATTGGAAATTGGGTACCGTATTATCAAACAGTGAAGCATCAAGCGAATATCAAGACGTCGTTGATGATACTGTGACCGTTTGGTTCGAATTAGAAAATGGCGACAGGGCGATTGCATGGACAACAACACCATGGACATTGCCAGCAAATTCTGCATTGGCGGTGAATAATAATATGCGCTATGTTCGTATGAAACACGATGATGGACATGTTTATGTTTTGGCAGAAAGTCGCGTTAAAGCATACGAAAAGATTTTTGCAAATTCTGAAAATCTGGGAACGGTTATGGGTGCCGAATTGGTTGGTTTGCACTATAAACCAATATTCCCATACTATACAGATTTAGCCAAAGACGGTCATGGTTTATACACAATTATTTCTGGCGATTATGTCAGCGACAGCGACGGTACCGGTATCGTGCATATTGCACCAGCGTATGGTGAAGACGACTATATCGTTGCCAAGGCAATCGACCCACAATTTCCTGTGATTTTAAATGTTGATGATTATGGTAATTTTGATTCAACGGTCACAGAGTGGGCGGGTGAAAATATTTTCGTTGCAAACCCAAAGATTATCGATTGGTTGCGCCAAAATGGAATATTGGTTAAAAAAGACCAACATAAACACAGTTATCCATACGGCCCACGCAGTAAAGAAAAATTAATCTATCGCGCAACAGATGCTTGGTATGTTGATGTGCCAAAGATTCGCGACAGATTGGTTGAAATAACCAAAACACAAACAACATGGACATCCGCGGGTAATCGTTTCTTGTCATGGATTGAAAATGCGCGTCCATGGGGTATTTCGCGCAATCGTTTCTGGGGTGTGCCATTACCAATTTGGGAACGGGACGGCGAATACAAAATCTTTGGTTCGGTCGCAGAATTAGAAGAATTCTTTGGTGTAAAAATTGATGATTTACACAGACCAACATTGGATAAATTGGAAAAAGACGGATGGAAAAGAATTCCAGATGTTTTAGATTGTTGGTTTGAATCGGGTTCTATGCCATTTGCATCTTTGCATTATCCCTTTGAAAATAAAGATTTGTTCGATAAAACTTTCCCGGCGGATTATATTATCGAAGGTCAAGACCAAACACGCGGTTGGTTCTATCATTTGATGATTATGTCCGTTGCGTTGTTTGATAAACCTGCGTTCCGCGTTGTATCTGCAAATGGTATGGTTGTAGATGAAAACAAACGCAAGTTTTCAAAATCTTTGCAAAACTTTGTAAATCCCGAAGAACAGTTAAACGCGTACGGTGCAGACGCAATTAGACTTTTCATATTGGGCAGTAATTTCTTGAAAGCAGAACCTGTGCCTGTGGATAAAGAAGGCAAAGTGTTTGTTGATTCAATTAAAACAATTTTGACGCCGTTGTGGAATGCGTACCATTTCTTTACATTGTATGCAAATGCAGGAAACGTGACCGCAGAATTAAAAACAACATCTCAAAATGTTTTGGATAAATATATAATTGCTGAATTAAACGAAGTTATCCGTATTGCAACAAATTCTTTGGACGAATATAAACCAGATGTTGCAATCAAAGAATTTGTTCGTTTCTTGGATGTATTAAACAACTGGTATATCCGTCGCGGACGCGCACGTTTCTGGGACGAAGAGAAGGACGCATTTAATACCTTGTATTATGTATTGGTGAATTTTACCAAGATTTTGGCACCTTTTGCGCCTTTTATCAGTGAATATATCTATAAAAATTTAACAGGTGCAGAATCTGTGCATTTGACCGATTGGCCAACAGTTGTGGATGTTGATAACTCTGTTGTCCAAGATATGCGCCATGTTCAATCGATTGTTTCGGTTGGAAACCAGTTGCGCGAACAATATAAATTACCAAATCGTCTGCCTTTGCAAGACATGACAATTGCAGGTAAAAACGCACAACAATATGCCGATATTATCCGCGATGAATTAAATGTAAAGTCTGTAAATTTCGTTGATAATATTGCATCTGTGGCTGATTCATTTGTATATTTAATCACACCAAAGATTGGTGCGCGTTTGGGTTCTGCATTAAAAAATATTATTCCGGCTGTGAAACAGGGTAATTACAAAATCGATGGCGATAAATTATTGGTTGGTGATTACACATTGAACAGTGACGAATTTGAAAGTCGTTTGACTGTAAAATCTGGTATCACAGGTGCCGCATTACCAGACAGTACCGCTGTCGTGGTATTAAACACAAATGTCACCCCAGATTTATTAGTCGAAGGTTTGGCGAATAATATATTGCGCTTTATCCAAGATTCGCGTAAAGCCGCAAATCTGGACGTGTCCGACAGAATCAATTTGGTATATAGCGGTGACAACGATATAGAAAACGCAATCAATACACACCGAGATATGATTGTGCGTAATGCGTTAATTGTTAATTTGTCGAAGGCATCAGCCACACAATTTGAAACAGAAATTGACGGACATAAATTCGCAATCAAAATTGAAAAAGCATAAAAAAACAATGATGACGCCGGATATTTATTTTCAAAATGTTCCACCAACATTGGATATGAATATCCGGTCTGAATTGTATTCGGTAAATGAATTTACTTTTGCGGTTGCGGTTATATTATCTGCCCAGGCGACAGATAAAAAAGTAAATGAGGTAACACCCGAATTGTTCCGCGTTGCACCAACACCAAATAAAATGTTGGATTTGGGAATTGATGGGTTAAAGAAACATATTCGCGTAATTTCTTTTTTTAACAACAAAGCAAACAATATTATCAAACTGGCTGAAAAACTGGCGGATGGGCAGGGGACAAATTGGAAATTTCCAGCAAAATATCACGCACGCGATGAATTGATGAAATTGCCGGGGATAGGTCAAAAGACCGCAAATGTTATAACAAATGTTTTGTGGGGCGCACCCAATATTGGTGTGGATACGCATGTTTTCCGCAACGCACACCGGTATGGTTGGGTTAGTGACGCCGACAACACACCGGAAAAAGTGGAAGCGAAATTGCGTAAAAAAATACCGGAAAAATATCATGATATTGTAAATCATGTTATGGTTTTGCATGGTCGATATACTTGCAAGGCACTGCGTCCAAAATGCGATATGTGCCCAGTTCAAAAATGGTGCGATGCAAAGGATAAAAATATATAAAAAACACCGGCATTTGCCGGTGTTTTTTAAACTTTTTGATTAAAAGTTTAGTTTTATACCAGTTTGAATAGATATTACATTTTTTATAATTTCATCTTTAGATGGTATAAAATCCCGTAGTGTTGTATACCAATCAACTGTTTCATTCAATTGTATATTTGTACCAAATTTTAATACTATCATAGTGGTACTTTCTTTTTCATCTACTGTTATAAAGTCTGGAATAGACCAATAGCTACGTTCTGTTCCTTTACCAACACCGATTCCAAAAATTAAATCTGTTCTTTTACTATCTTTATCATCAACCCTTATATAATTGTCAAACCCTATATTCCATGCAGAAAAACCAGATTCTGCATTCTTTATATAACTGTTGGTAACAGAAGCACTTGTGTCAAACGCATAATCATATGCAATGGCTACCCCGCCATTCCAAATATTATTTTTATCTCCAAATTTAACACCTGCTTCTAATCCAATACCAAAATAGCTATCAGAAAAATGTAATCCTGAATTATCCATGACATCTTCCATATAAGGACTATATGATATAAAGTCAAAATTTATATTCGCGCCTATATAAGGTCTAACAACTGCCTCATCAGCAATAGCTGGTGTTATACAAAATGTACATAATGCAGGTATAAGTATTTTTTTCATATTTAAACTCCTTGAATTGTTATGTTAAAAAAACCGCTAATAAAAAGCGGTTGGAGTTTAAGAACAATTGGAAAAAATTGCGTGGTTTATTCGTTATAAACTTATTCGCCACACTCCAACCTTGGTTATGTTGGAGTTTTTTACGTCTTCTCTTGACGTTTTCCAATGGGTTCTTAAGCCCAATCCTTTTTATAAGGATGTTTGCATTGTAAAATAAAAAGCGCTGGAAATCCAGTGCTTTTTATTTTCTTTCTTTATTGATTTTTATGCTCTTAACTTTGCGTGGCATTTGGTTTCAACCGCAGATATTACTTTATTTTGTATTTCAGTTAATTCTGCGTCACCCATATTTTCAGTTGGATAAATCGTGATTGTAAATGCCACAGATTTATTCCCGCCACCCATTTCAAATGAATCAAACACCGTCACATCGCCAATACGGCTATCCGCATTGCGCGCCGTCACAATTAAACGTTCCGCCGCAAATTTTGATTCAACAACAAATGCAAAATCACGTGTGATTGGTTGAAATTCTGTGATTGGTGTTTTTGCATATTTTGGTGTTTTTGGCAACGCATTTATATCATCAATAATTGCGATAACCGTTGGTGCCTTGATATGCAATGCATGGGCTACCGTTGGGTGCAATTCGCCAAATTCAGCAATTTGTTTTTGACCCTGCATAATACGTCCATATTTATATGGGTGCGCCCATTTTGGTGCATCACTTTTTTCAACTGTATATTTTTGATTGCCAATCAATTCCAATATATCGTTTTTGACATCAAATACATCTACATTACGATTGCGATGCATCCAATGTTTTGGCGATGTCTCCCCAGAACGCACTATGCAAATTTGTGTATGCTGGTTTCCTGGGATATCGCCATCAAATACAGTTCCTAATTCAAATATATTCATATCTGGAAAACCGCGTTTGATATTTTGCGACAACGCAATCAACTGATTCCCAAGCAGGCAATTACGCATACAATCAAAATCAACCGTTATTGGATTAGAAACTTTGATAACAGGTTTTGTGGTTAGCATAGATTCTATTTTCGAATTTCCAAAACCAAACGAAATATTTTCATTTAATCCCAAATTCGCCAAACGTTGTTTTAATATCAGGCATGATTTTTCCGCCATGCGTGTCGCACTTTCATTTACAGTTTCAACAACACCTGATAAACCGACCTTGTCATAACCATAAATACGGATTAAATCAGAAACTATGTTTTCTGGCGCCGTCATATCAACACGCGCGCTGCGTGGTGTGACTGTCCAAATACCGCCTTTGCCCTCACTGACATTAAATTGCAAAGATTCCAAAATTTCGCGTTGTGTTGCGGGTGCAATATTTATACCGGTTCTTTGCAGGCAAAATGCCGGATTATATGCGATTTTATTTGGTGTGACATAATCCATACCTGCGGTCATGACATTTACCAATTTTCCACCACACGCGTCCATAATAATTTGTGCCGCATACGCCAAAGCAACACCATTAACATTTGGGTCAATTCCGCGTTCATATCTGTATGATGCATCGGTGGATAAACCTAATCTTTTTGCAGTCTTACGAATACCAACCGGTTCAAAATATGCAGATTCCAAAATTATATTTGTTGTTTCATCGGTTGTCATTGCACGCGCACCACCAACAATCCCGGCCAATGCCAAAATACCTGACAGGTCGGCAATAACCAAATCTTTATCAGTCAAAACATATTCGTTGCCGAACAAATCACAGAATTTTTCACCGTTTTGTGCAGTACGAACTATGATAGAACCATTGACCTTGTCTGC
This sequence comes from uncultured Pseudomonadota bacterium, assembly GCA_902793435.1. Taxonomy (GTDB): domain Bacteria; phylum Pseudomonadota; class Alphaproteobacteria; order Rs-D84; family Rs-D84; genus Enterousia. The sequence goes on from CADBDF010000001.1 coordinate 81,741, forward strand.
ATCAAAACAATGCAAAGGTTGGCCCATGTCATAACATATGTAATTTGTTGCATCGACACATGCGTTTTTAGGATTTATACCAGCAGCAATCAATCGATTTGCAATCTTTGGTTTTGATGGCGCGTTTTTAATTCCATGAATTTCCGCCATACGATATGTTTGGCAACGGTCTGACATAATTTGCACAATTCTGTCGCCAGGCATATCTTTTAAAATCTCTGGTGTTTTTGCAATATAACGTCCAGAGCCACATGCCGATAAATCCAGCGCAATTCCGCGAACTGCCAAAAAATCCGGACGATTTGGTGTTATACCTGTATCGAAAATAGGACTGGCATTAAATCCAGAAATTGCCGAACCAATTTTTGTGTCTTCTGGTAATTCCATAATTCCACTGTGGTCAGGTCCTAAACCTAATTCTTTTTCACTGCACATCATACCGTCACTCAATACACCACGCAGTTTGCCAGATTTAATTTCAACACCACCAATTATGCACCCCGGACGCGCCAACGCAGAAATTAACCCAACGCGAACATTTGGCGCACCACAAACAACCTGGCGCGGTGTGTCTGTGCCATCATCGACCATTAATACATGTAAATGGTCACTGTTTTCATGTGGTTTTACCGATATAATACGCGCAGCAATCGGTGGAACAGGGGCGATAAAATCTTCGACCTCTAACCCGGTGCGATTTAATGTTTCAGCAATTTGTTCAGGCGAATTTTCTGTATCCAAATATTCACGCAACCATTCATAAGACCATTTCATTTTTATACCCCTATATTAAAAACCTGTATTTTTCAGCCAACGTATATCACCATCATAGAATTTGCGAATATCGTTTAATCCAAATTTTAACATCGCAATTCTGTCCCAACCAAAACCAAACGCAAAGCCTTGGTATTCATCAGGATTTATTCCACAATTACGCAATACGTTTGGATGAACCATGCCGGCACCTGCAATTTCCAACCATTTATCACCGTTCCATTTAATATCTATTTCAATCGATGGTTCGGTAAATGGAAAGTAAGACGGACGAATACGCATTTCTAATTTTCTTTCAAAATATTTTTCCAACATTGTGCGAATTGTTGCAACCAAATCGTCCATTGTTATATGTGCGTCAATCTTATCAACATACAAACCTTCGATTTGACCAAACATTGGCGAATGTGTCGCATCCATTTCTTTGCGATATGTACGACCAACACCAAACATTTTAATTGGCACACCATTTTCTTCCATTGCACGAATTTGAATCGCAGATGTTTGTGTGCGCAAAACATTTCCATTATCTAAAAAGAACGAATCCTGCATATCGCGGGCAGGGTGATATGACGGTGTATTTAACGCGGTAAAGTTATGCCAATCATCTTCGATTTCGGGTCCAACCCACATCGTATATCCCAAAGATTCCAAAATTGTTCCAATTTGTGATAACGTTTCGGTCAAAGGATGCAATGTGCCATGATTTTTATATTCAGCATCCAATGTGACATCGACATATTCGGTCTTTAATTTTTGATTTAATGCCGCCGTTTCCAGTTCTGTTTGGCGAATTTTAAATGCTTCGCGCAGTGCGGCATTTTCTTTATTTAATTCTGCACGTGAATCGGCGTCCATTTTTGACATTTCACGCAACCGCGCAGTCATTGTGCCGTTTTTACCAAATACCGATGTATATAAAGATTGTAATTCTTCCAAAGAATCTATGTTTTTTATTTTATCCTGCATAACTGATACCTTATAAATTTTTATTTGTTTGTCTGTATATCGGCGACAATAAATAAAAAGCCGCCAAATACCTGACGGCTTTTATAATACAAAACAAATGACCCACCGCCAAGGATTATTTTGCGTCCCCGGCAATAAATCGTTTTGCAACATCAATCAATTTTGTGAAGTTTTCGTCACCCGCAAAAGCCATTTCAGCCAAAACCTTGCGGTCCAGGGCAACACCAGCCTTTTTCAAGCCGTTCATAAATTGAGAGTATGTTAAACCATTATTACGCACAGCGGCGTTAATACGGACAATCCACAAACCACGAAATTCGCGTTTTTTAACACGTCTGTCGCGATATGCATACTGACCCGCCTTTTCAGACTTTTCACGTGCAGCACGATATGTCGAATGATGACGGCCCAAATAACCCTTGGCACGTGCCAAGATTTTATTGTGTTTTTGTTTAACTGTTGTTCCACGTTTTACTCTTGCCATGATTGCCCCCTATTTATTTCAAACCGTATGGCGCCAAGATTTTAGCCTGACCCATCATGTTATCGTTCAAATACTGTGCCTTAGACCCCGCGTTATTTGCGCGTTTTGATTTATGACGCAGTAATTTTTTGTGAGCATTTCTGGCAACACGGATTTTTCCAGTTGCAGTCATAGATGCACGTTTTTTCAAGTATGACTTGGTTTTTAATTTTGGCATTTTTTCACCTCTTGATTTTATGTCCTGATGGCAATGCCTTTGCCATTTTGGACCGTTACGACCCATATTTTGCCAGAAATAAACAAAAAATCAAGTTTTTATTGAATATTAAAAAATTCATGTTTAAACTGTGGCTGAAAAACATGAATCAGCGCTCTTTATCTTGGCGGGCAGTTAAATTGATTAAATCCGCAGCAGCCGCGGCGGCTGTTCCGTTGGTATTTATATATATATTGGTATCAAAACCCGATTTTTACCTGATAAATTGGGCGGGACATATTATATTACCGGTCGCACATTTTATTGGAAATGTTGTCACTTGGCCTATTCGTGCCACAGGCGAGGCGGTATCTAATATCTATGATTTGTCGCATTTACGGGCGGAAAACGAACGTTTGTCACGCGAATTAGAAGCCGCGTTGGCTGATAAAAATGCGTGCAAGGTCGCGATTGCTGAAAACGAACGCTTATCAAATGAATTAGATATTGTACGCGCAACACCACAAAATGTTATTATGGCGGACGTTGTTCATGATACGGTCGCATTACACCACAGCAACTTTTTAATAAACAAAGGTGTGTTTGATGGTGTAAAAAAAGGTATGGTTGTGACATCGGTTGATGGGGTTATGGCTGGTATGGTTATCGATGTTGGTGGTGAATTTTCACGTGTTCGCGCATTAAATGATGCCGACAGTAATATTGCTGTGCGTATTGCGGGTGATGAAGTCTATGGTTTTTTACAAGGCGATGGTTCGGCGTCCCCAGAAATTGGTTTTTTCAGCAGACCTGAATTCAAAGCACAAAAGGGCATGACGGTTATAACCAGTAATATTAGTGGTGTTTTACCAAATGGTATTTTGGTTGGAACATTAAAAAATGGTCGCGATGTTAAAGTGTTGCAACCAGATTCCGTATCGCGTGTCAAAGTTTTAGAATTTAACAATAATAACGAATATAAATGATTAGGAATTTTTTCTTTTTCTTGCGCAAAATATCGCCATTTTTGGCTGTGATTATTTTATGGCGTTTGCAGTTGCACTGGTGGAATCCTGCTGGGATTTTGGCAATTATTCCTATATTTTTCTTTTCGTTTGTTCGTACAATTGATTGGATGCCTTTGTTTTCAATTTTGTTTTGTTTTTTAATTGATTACAATGGTGATACCAAATTATTTTGGACATGTTGTTATTTAATTGCGTATGCGATAAATGGTTTTCAATATTTTATTGATTTGCACAGGGCTGATAAAAACGCAATTATTCCATTTGTTATATTTTTTGGTGCATCGTGTTTCATGTTGATGTTTGCTAATTTATCTTGGACCACGATTGGACGCGCATTATGGTTATTTATATGGGTTTCAACATTGTATATTCCTCTTACAAATTTATTAACCAAGGTGTTGCCACATGATTGATATAGAAGTTGGAAATACCTTTAACCGTCGTAGTGCTTTGTTTTTAACAACGGGCGCGGTTCTTACGTCTGTGTTAATTTTACGTATGTTGCAAATGCAGGTGTTTAATTATCGTGATTATAAAAAGAAATCCGAAAATAATTCTTTTCGTATTCAAATCAATATGCCTGAACGCGGAAAAATTTTATCTGCCGAAGGTATCCCTGTATCACGCGACACACCAATTTATCGTATTTATATTGTTCCCGAAGAAACCGATGATTTGGATTCTTTGTTGCAAACATTAACAAATGATTTGAAATTAAAATCAAAAACATTAAAACGAATTGATAAACAAATAAAAAAACAACAAAAATTTCAACCTGTTTTGATTTCCGAACATACGGATTGGGCAACACTGGCGCGCGTGAGTGCAAAAAATTTACCCGGTGTTCATATCAACAGTGGTTATGCGCGTGTATATGAATTACATGAATCTGGGGCACATATATTGGGTTATGTTGGTGCGCCCAAAACACCAAAACCAAATGCACCGTTTTTCACAACTGGGGTTTTGGGATTGGAAAAAAAGTATAATGACGAAATGGCAGGAACCCCGGGACAAACTGTTATGTTATCTAATGCGGTGGGGCGTATTACCGGGGAAGACGAAGACCAATTTATAAAACCAGAACCTGGGCATGATATTCAAACAACACTGCGTTATGATGCACAACGGGTTATGCATGATGCGTTAAAACAACATAATGCCGGTTGTGGTGTTGCAATTGATATTGAATCTGGTGATATTTTGGCAATGACATCGGCACCTGGCTTTGACCCAAATTTATTTTCGGGCGATGATGCCGAAGAATATATGGAAAAACTGCGTAATGATTATATGAAACCTTTTGTTAATAAAACAGTCGAAGGTTTGTTTCCACCTGGTTCAACTTTTAAAATTATTGTGGCTTTGGCGGCATTGGAATCTGGTGCGGTCACCCCAAATGAACAGGTTTATTGTCCGGGTTATTGGGATTATGGCGATAGGCGATATCATTGTTGGGAAGCCAAAGGTCATGGTTATATGAATCTGGCTGGGGCATTGGCACATTCTTGCGATATTTATTTTTATAAACTGGCATTAAAAATTGGTATTGATGCCATACGCAAAATGGCATTACGTTTGGGGTTGGGTGAAAAATATTTAAGTGATATTTTCCCAAAAGAAATGGCAGGGGTTATACCTGATAAATATTGGAAGGAAAAACATGTGGGTGCCAATTGGGTGCATGGTGACACTGTTATTTCTGGAATTGGTCAGGGATTTATTTTAACAAACTGTCTGCAATTAGCATTGATGTTGGCACGTGTGACATCAAACAAGGTTGTTATGCCGCGATTGATTTATTCAAATAAAAAACAAAAATTTAAAAATTTGGGGCTGGATAGAAAAAATATAAACTATGTTTTGCGTGGTTTAGAAATGGTGACCCAACCTGGTGGTACCGCGGCGGGCAGTGCAATAAATGTTGATGGTGCAAAAATGGGTGGAAAAACAGGCACATCCCAGGTACGTAATATTTCAAAAAAAGAACGCGCCACAGGGGTGCTCACTGCATCACAATTAGAGTGGAATAAACGCAATCATGGTTTGTTTGTTGGATATGCACCAACCGATAATCCACGTTATGCGGTTTGTATAATTACAGAACATTCGGGGGGCAGTGGTCCAGCCGCACGAACATGTGCCGCGGTTATGAAAACTTTATTAGAGGGCGATAAATGATAATTCACCAAACACGCGTTTCTAATGCAAATATGATGACGATACCTGAAAAGTTATCGCGGTTTTTATGGGGTTTGTTTTTGCCTATGTGCGCGGTTTTGGCTATTTCGGTTATGGTATTATTTTCCGCCGGTGGTGGTTCGTGGCAACCGTTTGCCGCACCACAATTGATTAAGATTTTATTGGGTTTTGTTGTGTTTTTTATTGTTGCGTTTTCAAATATTAAAACATGGTTAAAATCCGCATATTTAATTTATGCTGTTGCGTTTATTTTGATAGTTTTGGTGACATTTATTGGTGATGTTGGTATGGGTGCGCAACGATGGTTAAACTTGGGGGTTATAAATATTCAACCGTCCGAATTTATTAAAATTGCGTTAGTGTTGGCTTTATCGCGTTATTTTGCATGGATGAATTCTGTGGAATTAACCCAGGCGAAAAACTATGTTGCACCAGTATTAATGACATTTGTGCCATTTGCATTGATTGTTGCACAACCTGATTTAGGAACCGCACTATCAATGTTGATGATTATGTTTGGTATGTTTTATATTGTTGGTGCGCAAAAAAAATGGTTTATTATTGTTGCGATTTTGGGTGTTATGGCGGCACCGGTTGTTTGGTTTGGTGGTATGCATGATTATCAACGAGACAGAATTATTACATTTATAAATCCAGAACACGATGCAAAAGGTACCGGATATCAAATAAACCAGGCTAAAATTGCGTTTGGGTCTGGGGGTGTTTTTGGCAAAGGTTATATGTCAGGAACCCAATCACAACAATCTTTTTTACCAGAAAAACAAACAGATTTTATTTTTACTATGTTGGGTGAAGAGTTTGGTTTTATTGGCGCATTTATTTTATTGGCTATTTATACATGGATTATTTTGGTTCTGTTTTGGTGCGCAAAAACATGCAAGAATCGATTTGGGCAATTGGTGTGTTTTGGTTTTATGTTGAACTTTTTTGTTTATTATTTTATAAATATTTCAATGGTATTGGGTTTATTGCCAACCGTTGGTGTGCCGTTGCCGTTAATGTCTTTTGGTGGCAGCAGTTTGCTATCATTGATGTTTGGATTTGGACTGTGCCAAAACGCGTATATAAATAAAGATCAACAATTATCTGCAAAAGGAAGTTAAATTATGAATTTACTGATTGTGGAATCTCCATCAAAAGCGAAAACAATTGAAAAATACTTGGGTGCCCCATGGCGTGTTATTGCATCTGTTGGTCATGTGCGTGATTTGGTGCCTGAAAATGGAAGTGTTGATACAAAAAATAATTTTAAAATGCGTTGGCAAATTATGCCAGGCAAAGAAAAACAAATTAAACAAATTACCGATTTGGTAAAACAGGCTGATGCAGTATATTTGGCATCGGACCCTGACCGCGAAGGAGAGGCTATTGCGTGGCATATTTTGGATATATTAAAATCTAAACGCGTATTGGGTAAAACACCGGTTTATCGTGTGGCTTTTCATGAAATTACAAAAAACGCGGTTATGGCGGCTATAAAAGAACCCAGGGAAATAGATTCTAATTTGGTTGATGCATATATTGTGCGACGCGCCCTGGATTATTTAATTGGTTTTAGTGTTTCTCCATTATTATGGCGACGTAATTTGGGACGGTCGGCTGGTCGTGTGCAATCGGTTGCTGTTAAATTGGTTGTTGATAGGGAACGCGAAATAGAGGCTTTCCACCCACAAGAATATTGGTCACTGAAATCAGAGTTCAGAGTTCAGAGTTCAGAGTTCAGTGGAATTTTATCAAAATATAAAAATAAAAAAATTGATAAACAAACCATTAAAAGTAAAGATGAAATTGATGAAATATTAAATACTTTGGGTGAACCGGTTGTTTCGGCATCTGTTGTAAATATTGAAAAGAAAAAAACATCGCGCAAAGCATTTGCACCATTTACAACCAGTACTTTGCAGCAAGAAGCCGCGCGTAAATTATATTTTTCATCAAAACGCACTATGTCGGTTGCACAACATTTATATGAACAAGGTTTGATTACATATATGAGAACCGATGCAACAAATTTGTCAGCCGAGGCTGTTGCAGATATTCGTAAATATATTACAAAAACATACGGTGATAATTTTGTTCCAAAATCACCAAATGTTTATATCACTAAATCTAAAAATGCCCAGGAAGCACACGAGGCTATACGTCCAACCCATTTTGATGCGCCGGCAAAAAACTTGGATACAGATGAACAAAAATTATACGATTTGATTTGGAAACGAACAATCGCGTGTCAAATGGTAAATGCAGAATTTGATTCTTTGGCCGTTGATATTAAACCAGATAACACAAATGCAATTTTCCACAGTGTTGGCACAACATGCACTTTTGATGGATTTATGCATGTTTATAATGAAACACGCGATGATGATACAGATGAAGATGTTGTAAAATTACCACCTTTAAATATTGGTGATAAAATCACAATAAGTAAATTTTTGCCTGAACAACATTGGACAACACCACCACCCAGATTTACCGAGGCATCTTTGGTTAAAAAACTGGAAGAATTGGGAATAGGGCGACCATCAACATACGCAACAATTATGAGTACCATTGTTGATAGAAGTTATGTTGAACAAGATAAACAACACAGATTTCACCCAACAAGTGCAGGGTGGATTATTTCTGCATATTTATCAAAATATTTTACCGATTTGGTTGATGTTAATTTTACCGCAAAAACCGAAGATACTTTGGACGATGTTTCAAATGGTAAAAATGATAAAATTACCGCTTTGCAAGATTTCTGGAAACCGACCGAGGCCACAATTGATGCCGCGCGTGGTGTTAAAACTAGTGAAATTATCGATGTTATAAATGAATTTATGGAACATCATTTATTCCCAGATGCAAATACAAAATGCCCAAAATGTGGTGGTGTATTGGGAATAAAACTATCAAAATATGGCGCGTTTATTGGTTGCAATAAATATCCAGATTGTGATTATACTTTAAAAATTGGAACCACAGAATCTGCAGAAATACCAACCGATGATAATACGGATAAAAAACCTGATGAACCGATTGATTTGGACGAAGGTATTACTTTTTATCCACGCGGTAAATTTGGTCCGTATGTTTCAAATGGCAAACAAAATGCGGCGGCAAAAAATTATACGGCTGATACAATTACACTGGAAATTGCCAAAGAATTATTAGATAAAAAATCGTCTGCAAAAACATCGGTTGAATTGGGAATAAACCCGGCAACAAAACAACCAATTTTATATTTTGCAACCGGACGATATGGTCCATATATTTCCAGTAATAAAGTAAATGTTTCGGTTAAAACACAACCAGATTTGGAAACAGCAATCAATTTAATAAACAATAAGAAATCGTCTGGCAACGCATCAATTCCGGCAAAAAAAGGAAAAAAGTAATTGGCAAAATATGATAATAATTTTGTTGATGAATTACGCACACGCCTGTCGATTGTTGATGTGGTTGGACGACATGTTCCTTTGACCAAAAAAGGTCAAAATTATTGGGGTTGTTGCCCGTTTCATAATGAAAAAACCCCGTCTTTTTCGGTTAATGAAGAAAAAGGATTTTATCATTGTTTTGGTTGTGGCGCACATGGCGATATTGTTTCTTTTACAATGAATATTGAACATGTTGAATTCAAAACTGCTTTGCAAGAATTGGCAGATATGGCGGGATTAAAAATGCCAACAGTTAAAGAAAAATCCCCAGAAAGAGTGCGTTTAGAAGATTCTTACTTTGATATATGCGAACGCGCCACATGTGAATATCAAAAGTTATTATTTGAACCGGTGGGGGCTGATGCGTTGGCGTATATTCGCGGACGTGGTTTTACGGACGAAATGATAAAAAAATATCGTTTGGGTTATGCACCAAAAAACAACTTGATTACAAATAAATTTAGTAATTTAAAACAATCTAATTTATTAGCCACCGGTTTGGTTCGGCATGGTGATTATGGTTTATTTGATTTTTTCCGTCATAAATTAATGTTTCCAATTTTTGACCCAAAAGGAAAAGTTGTTGCTTTTTCAGGACGCAGTTTAGACGGGTCTGAACCTAAATACATAAATACAACCGATACAGAATTATTCCATAAAAGACATACTATATTTGGTTTTAATTTTGCCCGCGAAGATATTTATAAAAAAAATCGCAGTATTATTGTCGAAGGTCAAATTGACGCAATACAAATGCAATGTCATGGATTTGGTGAAACTGTTGCACCACTGGGCACCGCATTAACCGAAGACCATATCGCAATTTTATGCAAATCAAATCGTAATATAATTTTTTGCTTTGATGGTGATTCCGCAGGACAAAAGGCGGCCTCGCGGGCGGCATCTATTGTTTTACCGTTTGTCAAAGATAATTCAAATGTTAGTTTTGCGTTTGTGACGGGTGGTAAAGATCCAGATGAAGTTTTAAAATCTGGTGGAATTCCTGCAATGAAAAAAATTATAGATGATGCGACACCATTGATTGATTTTTTATGGAAATCTGTGAATCAAAATTATTTGGTAAAAACACCTGGGGGACGTGTGCAGGCTGAAAAATTTTTGGATACGGAAATAAAAAAAATCACCGATAAAAAATTACAATTTGAATACGAACAAGAATATAAAAAACGCGAATTTCTGACATGGCGTTCGTGGAAAAAAGATGATACACCAAAAATTAAATTACCTGATACAGATTTGGTGACAAAAAACACACTTATTTATATTGTGAATAATTTTGAAAATATTGCCACGCAATACGCAGACTTTTTGGCAAGTCTAAATATTTCTTTTGATGGAAACGCACCAGATTTATGTTGGAACGAAAAACAGGCTGAAAAATTTATCGTATCATTAAAACTGCAAAGATATCGCGCAACATTAGAACAAGAATTAAAAACAAAAATGCAGGGTATGATAAATGGTGAAAACATCACAAATGAAGAGTTAGCCGAGATAAAGAAAAAAATTACAGATATAAACCAAAGATTAGAAAAATTATTATATATGGAGTAGAACAATGTCTAATAAAAAAAATAAAGATGAATTAAAAGACTTTGAGTGGGTTTTAAAATATTTATCATCTAGCTTAATTGCTGGTTTGGGTTTTGTATTAATGTTTTGTGGTGCTTTTACAATGATAGATGTACAAAAAAAAGAACAAGCATTATTAAATAAAAAACCTGTAAAAAAATATGATACTTATAATGTTATTGATAATGGTGATACTTTATATCTAACACAACAACAATGGAATTTATACAGAGAACAAAGACGACAAAAAATCAAATAAATTTACCGGCTTTTTTTAACATTTTTATTAAAAAAGCCGGGAAAAACTAGCAAAAATAAAAAACCGGTGTTTTTGTATATTTTTATCAAAAACACCGGTAATTTTTAACAGTTTTATTTTACACATTAAACAAGAAGTGACAAATGTCGCCGGGTTGCATTACATAATCGCGACCAACTGTACGCATTTTTCCAGCCTCGCGAACCTTTACCTCGCCACCATATTCAATATAATCAGCCGGTGTTATAATTTCGGCACGAATAAATCCACGTTCAAAATCTGTATGGATTTTGCCGGCGGCCTGGGGGGCCGTCATACCCGCGGTAATAGTCCAGGCGTGTGCCTCACGTGGTCCAACCGTATAAAATGTTTGCAACCCCAATGTTTTATAACCTGTTTTTATAACCTGTTCCAAACCCGATTGTTTTAAACCTAAATCGTCCAAGAACATTTTTCTTTCATCAATATCTGTAATTTGTGCAATTTCCATTTCGATTTTTGATGAAATAATTAAAACAGGGTTTTTTGAACCAAATTTATCAATAACTGCACGCGAAAATTCATTTCCGGTTGCAGCGGATTTTTCATCAACATTACACACATAAATTACAGGTTTTGCCGTTAATAAATTAAATGGTTTTGCATCAATATCAACATCACGTGCCGGCACACCATTTGTTAAATTTGTCCGGATAATTGTTGCGTCCGCTAATAATTTTGCTGCGTCTTTGTCCAGCCCGCGAGCTTTCTTTTCCAGGTTTTTTATTTGTTTTTCAATACTTTCCAAATCAGCCAAAGCCAATTCTGTTTCAATTATATCAATATCAGCAATAGGGTCTATTTTTCCATTTACATGGACAATATCATCGTTTTCAAAACAACGAACAACGTGAATTATCGCGTCTGTTTCCAGAATATTGCCTAAGAATTTATTTCCCAGACCTTCGCCAGTCGATGCACCTTTGACCAGGCCTGCAATATCAACAATTTCCAGTTGTGTTGGTATAATCTTTTCAGAATTATCAACAGCCGCCAATTTTAACAAAGTTTCATCAGGCACAACAACACGACCAGTATTTGGTTCGATTGTGCAAAATGGATAATTTTGTGCATCAGCCACCGCACTTTGTGTCAAAGCATTAAATAGTGTCGATTTACCCACATTTGGCAAACCAACAATTCCGCAATTGAATCCCATAATAAAATCCTTTATAATAAGAGTAATATGTCATACATCTGGCAAGATTTCAACATAAAACCTTTTCCCGCAGAAACTATTGTTTTTCGGGACGGTTTGTTTTGTCCTGAAATTTCCACTTTGGAAAGCCCAGTTATTTCAAAAAATTATGATTTACCGGTGCATTATATATATGTTGGTAATTTATCAGGTCATAATGTTTTAAATATTGATATAAATGAAAATGTTAAAAACCAAAAGATATTCTTGAGTGTTAATGTTAAAACAGAAAATATTACTGATTTTGAAATTGTTATTAAAAACAGTGGTATGGATTCAAATATTACATGTTTTATCGTTATGGAAAATTATGGTAATTTAACATATAATATATATGCACATCATTTATGCAGAAAAACTGGTATTTTGGTAAAAAATCGATTGCTGGCATATAAAAATTCAGTATCAAAATTAAATGGTGTTGCCAATATTTATAAATATTGTGAAGATTGTAATTCAAATATTGAATTTTCTGCAATAGCCGAAAAAGATGCAAAAATTATATTCAGCCCACAGCAAAAAATATCTGCAGAACCGGGATTTGCCGCACACAGTGCAAATATTGCCCGACCAAACAACCAACAAATCGAATATTTGCATGGCGCAGGTTTAACAGACCCAGAAATTCACGATGTTATGCGCGAGGCTTTTATTAATAATACAGATTTTTAATACAAACCCAAAATTTGACAAATTATTGTGTTTATAGTATAATCACCAATGTAAAGAGGTGAAATTATGGACAAAAGTTTAAAAATTCAAATGCTTGAAGCATTGACAGATAGTTTTAAAACTGCACAACAAAGATTAAATGAATTTAAGGCCCAATTACCTAATAATTTAAAAGGTTTTGTTGATTTACAGATGGATAATTTGAAAAAAGCACATAAAGAATTGGCAGCTGATATTGATCTTTACGCTAATTTAGGCAGAGAAGATGATAGTATAAAGTTAAAAAACTTTAAAATTCATTGCGGTGAAAGATTTTTACCTATTGTGATATTGTCAGAGCCAGAACGTATAAAAAGTTATGGTATTACATTTGATGAATATAAATCACCTTATAAAGGTAGATAATAAGATTTATTTGTTTAGTATAAAAATACCCGTTTTTTAACGGGTATTTAATTTTTGTTAGGCCATATTATTTTTTAAAGCCCTGTTTAGCCTTTAATTTAGGATTTTTAGGGTCAATTAAAATAATCTGTTTGCCACGACGAATTTGTTTAATATCACCGCGTTTTTTCCATGCCTTTAATGAACTTAAAAATTTCATATCAAATCCTTTTTGCCAAGTGATTATAAACGGTTTTTAACAAAAATCAAATAAATAATATAAATTTTGTTGTTTTTGTTGGGGCTGTTTAAATTGTTGAAAAAAGTTATTAGTTTTTTATTAACAGTTTTTTAACAATTTTTTCCCAGATTTTTAAGAAAAAAATTTAAATTGTTAAAAAACACCCTTTATTAAAAACTGTTGAAAAAGTTATTAGTTTTCAACTGTTTTAACAATTTTTTTGGTTTTATTTTTCTGCTTGTTAAAAAATGTTGAAAAGTGTTATAATTATTAACAAGTGTAGGAAGAAATGAGACAGCAAGTTTTAAAAGCTTTGGCAAATCCGCCGCGTATTTTTTACGTGCCATATTCGTTGGCCGTAATCAATTTTGTCGTGCAATTTGTTGCTTTTATTGCAATTTATGTCGTTTCTTTGGTCTTTTTTGGGTATGATATCAGCCCGGTTATTTTTCTGTTATCTGTGATGTTTGTTCATATGGTTTTGGCAATATATTCCAGGCGCGACCCACAAATAGGCCAGATTTTATCCGCAAGAATACAACTTTTTAAACACAAGGTTCCACAAAGATTACCAGCATGATAGATTATAACCAAATTTTTGAATATTTTGCCGGCAGTAGTGATTTTCCAATCACACTGACTGTGTTGGTTATGGTTGTTGTGGTTGTTTTTATTGCTTTGATGTTATATCTTCCTGTTTTAACGCGAAAAATTTTTCCTAAATTTGGGTATAGTTCATATTCTGACTATTTGCCTTTTAAAAATGTTAAAAAAGACAATACTTTGGTTTTAAATGATGATTCTGTGGTCAGGGTTTATCATTTAGATGGTGTCCAAACGGGCTTGCAAGATGATGAAACACGTGCAAGATTTTTAGATTTGCGTGCCAGTTTGTTTAATCAAATCAAAGACCCAAATGTCGTTTTGCGGTTTTTTACCACCAGAGATGCTGTAAATGAAAATGTTAATTATGAATTTCATCAGCCAACTTTACAGATGATTTACGATAAGTGGAAAAACCAGGGTTTAAAGATTTTTTCTAATAATTATTATATTGTGATTTCTGTATCAGGTGCAGATGCAACCGAAAAGTTAAATCAATGCTGTAATTATATTGAATCAATGTTTGCGGGTTATAAACCTAAATTGTTAAAAAATGATGATAAATATAATATGGCACGGTTTTTTGGCCGGATTTTATCGCCTGTGACAAAACCAGAACCGGCGGTTGCGGATAAAAATATTGCAAATTTAGTGACGGTTGATGATGTTGAATTTTTACAATCTGGGTTTATTAAATATGAAAGTGGTGGTAATACAAAATATGCGGCGGCGATTTCTTTCAAAATTGCACCTGATTATTTGGACGAAGAATTTTTTATAAATGTATCAACAATTCAAACAGAAATGATTTGTATGAGTGGTTTTCGTATTATGGGGGTTGCTGATGTTGCAACGGCTTTGCGTCAAACACAATCAACAATGGACGAAAAACACGAAGAATCAACCATGGAACAATTAGATGCCGCGGAAAGTATTATGGACGAAAATGTTTCTGGAAATCAAAGTTTGGTTAATTTTTATCCTTTGTTTATGTTGTTTGCGGATACAGTAGAAGATTTGGAAAAATATGTTGCAGAATTTAAAAAAATATCGGCTTCATTTGGGGTTTCGCCTGTTGTTGAAACATTTGCGTCACGTGTTTCTATGTTTTCTATTATTCCGGGGTTTGATGTTTTCCCACGCAGTTTTAAATTGTTATCAAAAACGGCTGCGATATCAATTCCTATGGACGCGGTGCCACGTGGTCATGCAAACAGCGATTGGGGCCCGGGTCCATTGGTTGTTTTCCCAACAGCCCAGGGAACACCATATCAATTCCAATTCCATGTTTCAGATGCGCCGGTGGCGGTGGGGCATAGTTTAACAATTGGTCCAACCGGTGGTGGTAAAACAACACTTTATTCATTTTTAATTGCACAATCATTGCGTCATCAAAAATTAAAAGCGTTTTTCTTTGATAGAAATAAAGGTGCCGAAATATTTACTTTGGCGGTGGGTGGTAAATATATCACTATGCAGGGACGCGACAAAAAAGCCGATGAAAACGAAAAATCTTTTGAAACACACTTAAATCCATTAAAAATGGCTGATACGGTTGCAAATCGTGCATTTTTGCGTCGTTGGTTTGCTATGATTTCCGGGCAAAATGATGCGGCATCGGCGGACGAAATTGCACGTGCGGTATCGGTTAATTTTGATTATTTGGCTGATAAAGACAGAAAGTTAAAAAATTTGTGGGAAAGTTGTTTTTCGTCCAGTGGTAATATGCGGCCTGCGTTAAAAAAGTGGGTTGATGATTTGCAATATGGCGATATGTTTAATGAAGATAGTGATACTTTGGATTTACAATCCAGACTTACCACTTTTGATTTTACAGATATTTTGCAAGACCCTGATTTAGCGCCGGCGGTTATTTCATATATTTTACACAGAATTAATAATACAACTGTTTCTGGTGGAAATCCGTCTTTGATTATGATTGACGAAACCGCACCTATGTTGGAAAACAAAATGTTCCGCGATAATTTTATTACAGGTCTGCAAGAAGGTCGTAAAAATCGTCAGGCATATATGGTGGCTTTCCAACGCGCAAATGTTTTGGATAAATTAGGTATCGGTGATGTTGTTCGTGGTCAGGCACAAACAGTGTTATTTTTCCGGAATCCTGCGGCAGATGTCGCGGATTATGAACACTGGAAATTAAATCCGTTGGAAATGGCGTTTATCCAAGGTAAAGCATATCCTAATTTAAAACGCGCGGTGTTGTTGTCGCGTCCGGTCACAGGGGAATCTGTTATTTTAAATACAGAATTAGGTGGTTTGGGTAATTTATTAAGGTTATTTGAATCTGGGCGTTCATCGGTTTTATTGGCCGAGGAATTATATAAACAATTTGGGAGTGGTTTTGTCGAAGAATACTTAAAGAAAAATGTATAAAATTATTGCATTTTTATTATCTGTTTTCGTTATATCGTCTGGGTATGCGCGTGATAAATGTGTGATTTACAAAACAAAACCAACTGTGCAAATAAATAAACCTGATTGGGTTAAAAAGGTTGGTCAGCCTTTGAAAATGATGGATTTTTATCATGGTAATGTTGTTGCGACTTTGGTTGATGAATATGATATTGTTGTAAATATTGATGAATTGCCTAATCGTGATGGATATTGTATTGGTGTTAAAAGTATAAATGCGGTTATTGGTTATAGTGATTTCTTGGTCAAGGTCGATATGCGTCATGGTGTGAATTCTTGTTCATACAAGGTTGTTTTGGAACACGAAGGCGAACATATTAATGCTTATCTGTCTGTGATTGATGATTTCCAAGATGATTTGAAAAATTCTGTGTATTCGGCGGCTAATTCAATTATGCCGGTGTATGTTAAAAATGATGCAGATATCAGTGCCGCAATCGATGAAATAAATTATAAATTACAAAATCACCCAGATGTTGTTTTGGTAAAACAAAAAATTTCTGCGGCCGAAGAACTGCGTAATGCCAAAGTTGATGAAGATAATAAACAATATAAAGAATTAGCAAACTGTAAATGAAAGACGATATAGTAAAATTTGTAGCAAAAAAGTATGGCGCAAAGCCTGAATATTTATGGAAAAAATATCCAACTTTTTTTGTGTTTCGTAATAATGGTAATCAAAAATGGTTTGCTTTGGTTGCAAATTTGCCACGTAAAACATTGAAATTGTCAGGCGATGGCGCGGTTGATTTTATAAATCTTAAAACCGATAATGTCGATTTGTTGCGTGGGGTTAATGGAATATTGCCAGCATATCATATGAATAAACAAAAATGGATAACTGTGTTATTGGACGGAACAATACCATTAAAAAATGTCCAAAAATTGATAGAAATGTCGTTCGATTTGGTTGAGTGAGAAAGACTTTATATAATGCTGATACATGGTGTGCAGTTTTTGAGCTGAATTGTTAGAAATTGGGCGAGAAATTGATAGGGTGAAAAAGTATTTAAACATTGAAAAATAACGTTTATTGGAATATAGTCATAGTGTTGTAAAAAGGGATTTTGATATGAAACTGTTACCAATTTCTATTTTTTTATTATGTTTTCCTATTTTATCATATGCAGATAATACAGGTGATAAAAATATAGTTCAAGAAGAGATACAAAATACTAAAATTAAACCATATGCTTCTTTAAAAATAGGCTATAGTAATGTTGGTATAAAAATATCAGAACCAACAAATAAAAGTTTTACAAACAATACTTTTTCATTTAATCCAGCAATTGGGTTACAGTTTGACGATAAATTACTAGAAACATTTTCTTTTCGTGTAGAAGCTGAATATTTACGTAATACATCCGGTGATTCTAGTAATTGGACAATACAAAGACGGTGGCAAACAGGTATTACACCACCATATACAAACCATTATGAGACAAGGAAAGCTTCAATAAACACAAATATTGAAGGTTTGTTACTTAATACGTATGCTGATTTTGATGTAATGCAAATCATAAGTCCTTATGTTGTTTTTGGTTTAGGATATGGTAAACTTGAGCAGGAAAATCAGTTGATAGTAGATACTTTTCATGATTCTCCAGTTGTGAATTCTGATTCAACAGAATATGTCACATACAGTGAAAAACACTCAAAGTATAATATGTTTTGGCAGATTGGACTGGGTGTATCTTTTGATGTTACAGAAAAATTATCATTGAATGCAGAATATAGACATATAAATTATGGTTCTTTAAAACTTTATGATTTAGAGTATAAGTATATTGCAAATCAATTTTTAGTTGGTGCAAAATATCTATTTTAAAAACTTTAAAAAGTTCAAAAGTGGTGAATTTTCGCCTTTGGCAAACTGGCGTGTTCCCACCCGCCTAATCCTTTTAAATAAAAATCGCACCATTTTTTTGATTTTATTGCAAAATATGGTGGGAGATGGACTATGAGTAAGCAAAAACGAGTGATAACGAAGTTTGAGCGCTAACGAATGCCCAGCAGGCATAAAGTGCCGATGGAATTCCCTCGTCCGTCGCATTTATGCGACGCGACTGCGGGGCAACCGTAACGATTTTGCTGCACATAATGTTGGCAAAATCTACTTGTTGTCGCTCGCTCGGCACATTGTGTGCCGGCTGTGCGCAAATTTGTAGTTATATATTTATATGTAGAGATGGATTTGCTTCGCCACCTTGGCTCATTCGCTTTGCTCACCGGCGCACTTTCGTTCGCCTTTCGCCTGCGGTTGAACCAACTTTCCTCGTTGGTTCAAAAGGTAAAATAATAAAAAGTAGGAGATGGAATTCGCTCGACACATAGTGTCTGCGCGCAAATTTGTAGTTATTCGAACTGCATTTCATTTGTTCTCATATACAAATTTTGAACCATGGCAACCAGTGGTTGCCGTGGTCACAAACCACTGACCACAAAAAATTTCGGGAGATGGAATTGGCGAAAATGAAATTTTCGCCGCAACTGCGGATTTTTGCCTTTGGCAAACCGGCGTGTTCCAACCCGCCTAATCCTTGTGGTGAACCAACTTTCCTCGTTGGTTCAAATCACCAACAATACAAGTTTAAATAAAAAGGCACCATTTGTGGTGCCTTTTTATTTAAATTGGTTGCGGGAGATGGATTTGAACCAACGACCTTCAGGTTATGAGCCTGACGAGCTACCGGACTGCTCTATCCCGCGATAACGTAATGTCTATTATATACTAAATTTATTAAATGTCAATAAAAAACACTATGTTTTTTTTAAAAAATTTCACTTAAAACCGTTTGTTAGTGTTTTTTAGGGCTTTTGTCCCTTGCATTGTATTTTTATTATTGCTAAGATTCCTGTGAATTTTTAATGGTGAAAAAATATATGTCAAAGTTTAAAAAATATGTTATTGAACCTATTGTTAGTTCGGCGCCTGTGCAATGGTTTGTTGCGGGGTTTGCCGTTTTTGTTGTATTTTTAATTTATATTACATGTTGTAATCATGTGCGTAATAAACGCATTTTGCGCGAATATCGTAAAAAACCGGCTGTATTTGTGGTGTGGCATGGGCGAACAATGGTGCCCAGTGTGATTATGTTATTGTATCGCATGCGGTCTTGTGCCGTTGCCAGTCGCCATAAAGATGGCAGGTTGATGGCAAAAATTCAACGGCTGTTTGGTGCAACCGCCATATACGGCAGTACTTCGTCCGGTGCGGTATCTGTTCTGCGCGAGGGTGTGCGTGTTTTGCATAACGAGGGTCGTTGTATTGTTATGTGTCCAGATGGCCCCAGTGGTCCGTCTTTGAAATTGCAAGACGGGGCAATGTATTTTGCAAAAATGGCAAATGTGCCAATTATTCCGGTTTGTTTTTCTTCGTCTAAATCATGGTTTCAAACTCGTTGGGACAGGTATTTGGTGACTTTGCCGTTTGCGAAGACTATTGTTGATGTGGGTGAGCCTATTTTTGTGAAATCAAAAATTAAAACCGAGGCTTTTGAAAAAGAACGCGAAAAAATTGAAAGAATTTGTGTAAAACAAATGCGTGATTTGGACAAGATTTTTAACCTGATGCATGTTGAAGAAGGTTTGACCGCGACTGATTTTAAACGCAAATTGCGCGAGGCGAAAAAATTAGAAAAAGCAAAATTGAGAAAAAAATAATGAAAACACCTTATTGGTTTTTGCATAAATCTTCACTTGCGTTGGCTTTGTTGCCAATGTCGGGGCTGTATTGGTTGGCTAATAAATTTGTAATGTGGCGACGCGCAAAAAATCCGTATGTATCGCGTCGTAAAATTATTTGTGTTGGTAATGTTTTGGCGGGAGGTGTTGGTAAAACACCGATTGTTCGTCAAATTGCTGAATTTTTAGATGCGCCGGTTGTTATGCGTGGTTATAAAAAATCAAACAAGACAAATGGTGTTGGTGACGAGGCTTTGATGTTGGCGCGATATGGTTTAAATGTTCATACAGGCGACAGAAAAAGTAATATTGTTTTATTAAATAAACAAAAATCAAATACACCAATTGTTATGGACGATGGATTTCAAAACCTGTCAATAAATAAAGATATTTCTGTGGTTGTTATTGACGAGGCTTTGGGTTTTGGTAATGGTTTTTTGTTGCCTGCGGGCCCAATGCGCGAAGGGCGGTCTGGGTTAATGCGGGCTGATGCAATTATTATTGTGCGCGCAAATAAAAAGAATACAAAGTTGCCAGATTTAAAATTGCCGTCAAATATTCCGGTATTTTATGCAGAAAATACAACCTTATCGCCATATGATGAAGATGAAAAATTGGTTGCGTTTGCGGGAATTGGATATCCAGACAAATTCTTTCATCAATTAAAAAATGTTGTTTATAAAAAATCTTATGCTGACCATTATCAATATACAGAACAAGATATCAAAGATTTATTAAATTTGGCAGATAAAAAAAATGCTAAATTGGTGACAACGGAAAAAGATTGGGTGAGACTCCCACAAAATGTGCGTGATGAAATCAAGTTTGCTGCGTTAGATACCAAGATTGATAAAATGTTCTTTAACTGGTTAGAGGAAAAATTAAATGGCAACCTTTAAGAAAAAATTTTCTATTTCGGGTCATGGTATTCACAGTGGAAAACCTGTCACAATGGTTATTAAACCGTCCAAGGTTTCAGGAATTGTTTTTCATCGTGTGGATTTAGATAAAAAGTTCGATATACCTGCTATATATTCAAATGTGGGTGAAACAAAAATGCGTAATACCACAATTGGAAATATGGGCGCACCACATGTGCAAACAATTGAACATTTTATGGCTGCGTTGATGTTGGTTGGTGTTGATAGTGCAATTGTTGAAATAGATGGTCCGGAAACACCGATACTGGACGGCAGTGCGGCTGATTTTATGGAAAAATTTTTATCGGTTGGTGTTGTTGGAAAAAAATTAAAACGCATAATTGTTAAACGCGAAGTTGTTGTTAATTCGCGTGAAGCAAAAAAGAATATTTCTAGAATTGAAAGATTAAAATTTTGGGTTATAAACAAACTGGCTGGGCGGAAAACTGATGGGTTTGTAAAGTTAATGCCAAATGATGGACGTGGTTTAAATGTGACGGCAACCTTGGTTTATCCTGAAAAAATTATTGGTGACCAAAGTTTTTCCTATTTGTTTGATGGCACAAAAAAGTCACAGAATAATTTTATTAAAAATGTTGCGCATGCACGCACTTTTGGAAAAATTTCAGAGTGGGAAGTTTTAAAAAAACATGGTATGGCACATGGTGCAAATGAACATAACGTTATCGTTGTTAATGCCAAGGGTGATGGGGTGTTAAATAATCTGTATTGGGAAAATGAATTTGTGCGTCACAAAGTAATAGATGCGTTGGGCGATATGTTTTTATCTGGGGGAATTATTGTTGGTGATTTGGTGTCGTTTAAAGGTAGTCATGCGTTAAATAATCTGGTTTTAAGAAAATTGTTTAGCGACCCAGAAAATTACGAAATTGTTGAAAAATAATTTATGAATAAAAAAAGGAAGGAAAAATGAAAAAATTGTTTTTATGTGGTGTTGTCTGTGTTTTGGCGGCGTGTAATAATACAGTAAAGCCTGAATCTAGTGCTGATAATTTGATTGTTGTCGATACAAAACCAACAAATTGTGTTTATTTGTATAAAATGAGTGCCGAGGCAGAATTTTATTCCCATGATGATGCAATTCAATATTTAAAAAATCAAATTGTGAAAAGTGGTAAGTCTGGAAATGTTGTTTGGTTAGAGGTTGATGATAAACAACAAAAGTCATGGGTGATGTTTGGACCAGAATATAAATATAATATGGTTGCGCATGTTTATGATTGTGGTGCCAATTTTGAAAATTCAAATAAAAAATAAAAACAATATTGGTTATTATCTGTTTGCCAAAGATTATCTTTTTTTGGTATAATTATCCGCAGGAGAGATGAAATAAATTGTTAGACACAGTTATTGGCGCTTTTTTCAGTTTTTTATTCAACAAATTGTTCGGGTTTGGTGATAAGACATTGTCTAATTTGTTGCGTGTAAATAAAAAACGTTTTGCCGCGGGGTTGTTTTGGCAACCGGTTGCGGTTGGGTACAGTGCAAAAAATTATGCGCGCGTTTTAACAAAAAATTCCAAGGTTAAAGCAAATTTATTTGTTGAATATCGGTCTATGGTTGGTTTGGCACCAAAGCATCGCGGTTTTTATGCGGGTATGCCATCTGCGGCCGCAGAAATTGTTGATACGTTGGCTGAATATTCTTCGTTCTTGGCGGTTTTTGTTGTTGATAAAAAATATTATTTGTTGGCTGTGCGTAATGGTATTATTTTGGCTGATAAATTATATACTGACGAGGCGGATGCGCGTGCGGAATATGCACGATTTTCAAAAATTCCTGATTGGACCGCTTTTATTGCGCCAAATTCGTGGGGAATTCCGCGTGCGTCGGCGCGTGATTTGAATACTTTATTGCCACGCAAAACAAAATATAATTTACGTGCAATCAGTCGTTGGGCACCGATTGTGTTTTCTGTAATTATGTTTTTGATTTTCTTTGGTGCGTTGTATTTTATCTTTCGCGAACCAATTAATAAAATTACGGCACCAAAAAAAGTTGAATTGGACCCTGAATTAGTTGCGGAATACAAACGTCAGGTCGAAGAAAAAAATAAAGAGTTAGATGCAGAATTTAATATTCAAAAAGAAGAAGTTAAACCACTGGTTTTACCATATACAAATTTGCCAGAACCAATGGCACGTGCAAAGCAATGTTATCAGGCAATTGGATTTTTAATGCAGCCGGTGACCGGATGGGCGCAATCAAATGTTGTTTGTGATGAAACACGTGCAACAGCTGAATTTAACAGAAAATTTGGATCATTGGACGGTTTTTATTCTGTGGCGGCGGATTTTTTACCTGGGGCAGATGTTGTTGAAATAGATGACAATACTTTGAGTGTTAGTGTTGCTTTGCCAAATATTGAACATGTGGCGTCTTTGGACGAACGCGATGCTGAAACAATTGAACGTAATGTTGTTAGTTTGTTTCAAACGGCGCATATGGACGCAAAAACAAAGATTGTTGTTGATACATTAACCAATGGTGTTGATACGGCAAAATTAAACATTGTAGAAATTGCGGTTAATTCAAAATTATTGCCAATGCAATTTACAAAAATGTTTGAAAATTTTGGTGGTGTATATGTCACGCGTTGTGCGTGGAATGCAATATCACGAAATTGGAACTATGAGGTTATAATCTATGCAAAATAAAATTAAATTGTTTGGTTTGTTGTTCGGCGTATTTACGTTATGTGTTATGCCAAATGTGTCGTATGCGGACGATGATTTCGAAGAATTGGTCGAAGAAGATTCTTTTGATTATTTGACCGATGATGCGGCAAAAGATTTGTCGGCTATGTCTGTTGCAAATTACGATGTTGATGGGTCTGTGTTTCAAAAAATTACAGATTTAGAACAACAAAAAGTTTTGATGGAATTGGAAAAAGAACGCGCACAATTAGATTTAGATTTGGATAGATTGGCGGCTGAAAAAATTAAACTGCAAATGGAAATGGATACTTTGTCTGGGCGTGCAGAACAAGAACAACAGATTTTGCAAAACGAAAAAGCAAAATTAGAAGCCGAGGCTGCGCGTATAGAAGCCGAGAAAAAGGCTTTGATTGCGGCGGCAGAAAATGAAACATATGCGGCACCTGTGGTGACGGGTTCTGCCAAGAAATCGTCTGTTGCAAAAAAGAAACCTGTGGTGGAAGAAAACCAAGATGAAGATTGGGTTGATATTTCGTCTTTATATAAATTGGTAAATGTTATGGGTGCCGGAAATCAGTTGCAGGCAACATTGTCTGATTTGGAAACTGGGCAAACAAAACGCGTGACGGTTGGTAAAAAAATCAATGGTTTTGTTGTGAAATCTATATCGTTGGAAGACGGTGTTGTGTTTAGTAAAGATGGTGAAACACAAAATTTAAATATATCAAGTCGGTAATAAAATGAGTAAAGATACAGAAAATTTAACCGCATTAAAACCGTCTGTGCCAGCCGGCATGGAAGGTGCCGAAATAAAAGAAATCATTGATTATTTGTTTTCTAATGGTAATCGTTTATTGACGGCGACTGGGGCAAAAATGGAATTATCCAAAGATGTCCAAAGTTTGATTGCGTATTTTTCTGGGGGTGAAATTATTGTTTCGCGAACACATAAATATGATGGTCGTGTGTTGGCTTTTATGGATTTGTTGCGCGAACGTGGTATGAATTATCGGGAACCGTTCTATTCCGATTTAGGTTTGGTGTCGGCGATATATAAAACATACGAAGAAAGGTTGGGTTCTGGGGCGCGTCAAAGAAATGATTTCGACAACCAAATGCAGAAAGATTTTGTCGATATTATTGCACGTGCGGCGGCACAAAAGGTTAGTGATGTGCATATCGAGGTGGCTGACCAGACAACAATTTATTTCCGTATAGATGGTAGTATGCAACCTGTGTTGGAATATAATTCTGGGTGGGGTGAATCTTTTGTTAGAGCGGCCTTTGCATCGGCGGATATTTCAAATTCAAACTATGCACAAAATGAATATCAATCTGCCCAAAAAGATGGCAGAACACCATTGCGTGGAACGCGTGATTTATATTTGCCTGCGGGTGTCACCAGTATTCGTATGCAGTTTAATCCAATCGCGTATGGAACGCGTTATGTTGTTATGCGATTGTTGTATGATAATCCGTCAGAAGGTATTAAAACAGAACAAGAATTTGGTGAATATGAACAAAGGTTGTTAATGCGTCTGCGTTCGTATCCAACAGGTTTGGTTATTGTTGCGGGTCCAACCAGTTCTGGTAAATCAACGACATTGGTTCGCAATATGTCGATGATGTTAAAAGAACGTAATTATGAAATAAATATGATTACGGTGGAAAATCCGGTTGAACAAAAAATTTTTGGCGCACATCAAATGCCTGTCGTAAATGCTATGAACGAAGAACAACGCGATGAAAAATATACCGAGGCTTTGGCGGCGGCATTGCGTAGTGACCCGGATACATTGATGGTTGGTGAAATTCGTACTTTGGCGGCGGCGCAATTAACGGTGCGTGGTGCGTTGTCGGGGCATAATGTTTGGACGACTTTGCATGCGAATTCTGCGATGGCGGCTTTGACACGATTGTTGGATATGGGTATTGAAAGTTTTAAATTAAAAGATGAAACTTTGATGCGTGGTTTGGTGTCTATGCGGTTGTTTAAAAAACTGTGTCCGCATTGTCGCGAGGCTTTATCGAATCACCCAGAACATTCGGCATATTCGCGTGTGATGGATGCGTTTGGTGAAATTGGATTAAAACAAGTTTTTATTAAAGGTCCAGGTTGTAGCGAATGTAATGGTTCGGGCACCATTGGGCGTATCAAGGCCGGTGAAATCATTATCACAAACAGTGAGTTTTTGCGGATTGCATTGGCGGGAAATACCGATATGGCGGTTAAATATTGGTTGGAAGAAATGGATGGGCGCACATTAAAGGAATCTGCCGCAGAGTTAATGTTGCGTGGTATTATTGGTGTTGATGAATTAGAACGTTGGGTTGGATTGTTGGACAGACCAGGGGAATATTAAACGCATGGAAAAATTAGAAATTTTATATGCAAAAATGGTGTTCAAATTGAATACCGACAGACGATTGGCGCTGATACGAAAATTGGCGTCGTTGTTGCGTAATAATTTTTCTTTGATGGACGCGTTGAGTCGTATAGAAGATATTGAATCTAAAAATGGACGAAAACCCGATGAACCCTTTGCTATTGCGATGCGTATGTGGCAAAAAAATCTGGAAATGGGACTTAGTTTTGCAGATGCTACGCGTGGTTGGTTGCCTGATTCCGAAATTTTGTTGGTGACATCTGCAAATGTGACAGATTTGGTTATTTCGCTTGAAAATCTGGATAGGGTGGTAAATGGTATTACCAAAATAAAACGCGCAATGCGTAATGCGATTGCGTATCCTTTGTTTTTGTTGGCTTTGACATTTGGTATTATTGTTATGGTTGGTGTGTATTTGGTGCCACCATTGGCATCGGTTGCGGGTCCAAATGTTGTTTTTGGTGGTGCCGCTGGGATTTTAATTACTGTGTCACAGTTTTGTATAAATTATTGGCATGTTATTGTTGGATTTATGTTGGTTGTTATTTTCTTGGTTTGGGCAAGTTTGGCAAATTGGCGTGGGGGGTTGCGGACTTTGTTTGATGTTTTGCCACCATGGAGTATTTATAAAATGTATGTGTCGGTTGGTTGGATGATGTCTTTGTCGGCGATGGTGCGTGCGGGTGTTGCGGTGCCAGATGCAATGCGGACATTGGCAGATAATTCAAACGGATATTTGCGTGATATTTTGGAAAATACTTTGCGGTATATTGCAAATGGTGATAATTTAGGTGTTGCATTGGATAAAACAGGGCGCGAATTTCCAAATGATGAAATTATCGGCGATTTGACTATATATTCTGAAATGAACGATTTTGGTGAAAATATATCGCGTGTGGCAAATGATTATTTGGTAAATTCTGTGCGCAAAATGGAGGCTGTATCATCAACATTAAACAGTGTTGGTATTTTGTTGGTGTCGATTATTATTGCGTGGGTTGTGTTGGCTACTTTCCAAATGCAAGACCAAATTACTATGATGTTATCGTAGGGTACCCAAAAAATTTTTCAAATTTTTCGGGGCCCGGGAAACTGCCCCGTCTTGCAACTGCGTTGTAATCCACCCCTTCTTTTTTGCTTATGCAATAAAAGACGGGGAATTAATAGGGTGTGGTGCTTTTTGTAAAACCCCCTCCCCACAGGGGCGGAATAACCCCCTCCACCCGCTTTCGCTTCGCTTCAGCGAGGTTCCCCTCCCCAAGCATCACCCACGAAAACTATGTTTTCGCGGGGCCCGATTGGGGCGGAATTCCACACCCCGTCGCTTATATGCTTTTTGCCCGCCTACGCTAGTGCTTAATTGCACAAAATGGATTAATTTCAAATTATTAATACTTTTCGCCGAATGCGTTGGCTACGGCGCGGCACTCAATTTTCAATCCTCAACAAAAGTTTCGGTGAAAATTGGTGGGGCGGAATAAAAAATATTTTGGTTTTGGGGTGGTTTTATGCTATAATTTATGTGTTAATAAAAGGAGATTTTTATGCCGGATTTTAAATTTGATTTGGAAACATTTGTTCGCGCGTATATGGATTTAAAAAAAGAGTGGCAAAATGGGTCCAGAGCTTGTTATGAATTTTGGGACTCTGTTACCCGTGCTATGAATAATAATGATTCAAATGTTAGTGTCAATAAAGTGTTGGGGGATTATAGAGATATAAAATCTGGGACTGTGAAAAATGTGTTGAAATATATGGACGATGTAAAGGGAAAGCCAGAGGCAAGAGATGTCACAAACACAATTCAATTTGTGGCGGAACAAGTGTTTTTCCCAAAACAAAATAGAAAGAGTTTTGATGATAATCTATATTATGATAATACAACATATATGCAGATGTTTTTAAATAGAATGAAATCTTTTAAAGATAAACAACTGGTGTATGATGTATTAAAACAGTTTCAAAGTTTTTCAGGATATTATCAAAAACCAGCAGAGGAAGTTTATAATAATTCTGTCAAAAATCCTGCGAAAGCCGGTGTGTATAAAGATATTGCAACAATGTTGGCAAATAATGAAAATGCAACATTGGAGGATATCGCAGAAATGATTTATTTTGTTGAAACACCAGACGAGGCTTTGAAAATTATAAATGATGTTTTCGCTAGAACAGATGAAATTTTAGACAAAGAATTAAGTAAAGATGTGCCAGGGACAGAAAGGGTTAGAGATATTTTGGCCCAACCATCGTCTGTTGTGAATAAGGTATTAAATTTAAATCAATTAAACCCAAGTTTGCAGAAAATTTTAAATGTTCGCGATGGGTCCAATGATGAATTCTTTAATCAATTAAAACAATGGTCACAGATGGCAAATAATAAATATGACTTTAATAAAGTTATTGGGTCTGGTGATGCACAATATGTCACAAATTATGAAAATACATTGGAACAAGAAAATATCGATTTAACAAATCAAAACGAAGAGTTAAAGAAAGAAAAAGGTGCGTTGGAACAATCCAGAAACCAATTTCGTGATAATTTCGACAGAGAAAAATTGCTGAATAAAAAAATGGAACAAAGATACAATGATGAACGCGCGGCAAGAATATCTGTGGAAAAAATGTTGCAAAAAGCTTTGGATGTTATTGCAGCGTATGAAAGGGGCAATCAAGAAATTGACAAGGCTGGTGTGTTTAACAAAGCCGCGGCAAAGGTCAAAATGAAGGAAGAAGTCGAAAATGCAAAAGATGAACTGAAACGCGCCGAGGCCGAGGAAAAAAAACGTATGGCAGAATTGGTGGCACGACAAAAGGCAATGGGTGAAGCAATCAGTATTTAATAGAAAATCCCCAAAATATTGGGGATTTTTTATAGATAACAGGGGACAGATAACAGAGTTCAGTTGATGAATTATAAATAATACAATGGGTTATTGTTTTTTTACCACCCCGCTGTTTATATGCTTTTTGCCCGCCTGCGCTAGTTTTTAATTTCAAAGAACAAATTATTTCAAATTATAAATATTTTTTGTTGAACGCGTTTGCTACGGCGCGGCACTCAATTTTCAGCCCTTTGGCTACGCCTCGGTGAAAATTGGTGGAGGGGAATTTACACCATAAATGGCAGGTTTTCCAAATTACCTTCGGTGACGCGGACATTTACGTCAATTAATACAAATACTGAATCTGGACTGCCTTGATATTTTTCTGGGATAATATCGTGTGCCAACAAGTGTGATGTATTTACCGTCAGTTTTGTCACCAAGTGGTCGTCGTCCAATAATGTGAAAATTGGCCCAATGTTCGCCGGGGTATTTGTCCCGATTTCGTGTTCGTTTTGTGGGCAACGCAGTCCGTCCATCAATGTTTTTATACGGTTATCAATATCGCTGCGCGCAACCCCAACAATTTCAGGGTGTAATAACAAAATATCCAGTTCTGCAATCATTTTCAGGTTTGGACTGATAATTGGGTTCCAATCTATGCCACCAACATGACGGGTTATTAACGGTGCCTTGGACGCGTGTGGCAGCATATATTTTGTTAAATTATTCCATGGGCTGTGTTCAACTAACTTTTTCAATTGAGGGTGAAATTGCATGCGGATATCCGAAATATGCTGGGCCCGTTTTTTAGGATTGACAAATATATCACCTGAATAAATTAATTTAAATTTCATGTGTTTTTTCCTTTAATTTTTTTGCCTTTTTCCTTGAAAATTATAGCATAAATTGCTATGTTTGGATAGTAAAAAACGAAAGGAAATAACTATGGCAGTCAATAATGAATATACAGGTGATTCAATTAAAGTTTTAAAGGGTTTAGAGGCGGTTAAAAAACGCCCTGGTATGTATATTGGTGACGTCGGTGAAGGTGGTGATGGTTTGCACCATATGATTTACGAGGTTGTTAATAATTCTATCGACGAAGCAATGGCGGGATATGCCGATACAGTGTATGTTTCTTTGAACCCAGATGGCAGTGTGACCATACGCGATAATGGTCGTGGTATGCCGTTCGATATAAACCATGAAACAGGGCGTTCTGCGCTGGAATTAATTATGTGCGAATTGCATGCAGGTGGTAAATTTGATAACGAAGGTAATGGTGCATACAAGGTTTCTGGTGGGTTGCATGGTGTTGGTGTGTCGGTTGTAAATGCGTTATCAACATGGTTAGAAGTACGTGTCTGGCGTGGAAATCAACAGGCGTTTATGTCTTTTGCCGAAGGTGTCCCAACAACAGATTTACAAATTACAGAAAATAAAACAAATCATGAACATGGCAGTGAGGTCACTTTCTTGCCATCGCCAAATACATTTACGGGGACTGTATTTAATTTTGATACATTGGAAACCTGGTTGCGCGAACAATCATATTTGAACGCCAATGTTCGTATTATTTTAGAAGATTTGCGTGGCGCGGAAAAGAAAGAACGCGAATTCCACAGTGTTGATGGGTTAAAGGGTTTTGCAACATATCTGGATAAATCCAAAGAATTGTTAAACGCAGAACCAATCCAAATGATTAAACAAATTGAAGATTCTTATATTGAAATTGTTTTGCAATGGACAACCGCATATACAGAAACATCTTTGTGTTTTACAAATAATATTCCAAACCGCGATGGTGGAACCCATTTGGCTGGATTTCGTGCGGGTTTGACACGTGCCTTAAATAAATATATTGGTGAAAAAATTACCAAGAAGGATATTAATTTAACAGGTGAAGATTTCCGCGAAGGTTTAACAAGTATTGTTAGTGTGAAAATCCCAGACCCAAAATTTGGCTCGCAGACCAAAGATAAATTAGTGTCGAGCGAGGTTCGCCCATTGGTTGAAAATACGGTTAATGATATGCTGTATGAATATTTGGAAGAAAACCCGGTTATTGCCAAGGCGATTGTTGATAAAATCGTAGAGGCTGCAACCGCACGTGAGGCTGCGCGTAAGGCACGCGAATTGTCGCGTAAAAAATCGGGGCCTGAATTGGGTGGTTTGCCAGGCAAGTTGGCAAATTGTTCCGATAAAAATCCTGAAAATTGCGAATTGTTCATCGTCGAGGGGGATTCGGCTGGTGGTACGGCAAAGCAGGGACGTGACCGTAAAACCCAGGCTATTTTGCCATTGCGTGGTAAGATTTTGAATGTTGAACGTGTGCGTTTTGATAAGATGTTGTCGTCTGATACAATCGGTGCTTTGATTACAACAATGGGAACCGGTATTGGTAAAGATGAATTTGATATTGAAAAAATGCGCTATCATAAAATTATTATTATGACCGATGCTGATGTCGATGGACAACATATTCAAATATTATTGATGACATTTTTCTATCGTCATATGCCAGAGGCCATAGAACGCGGTTATATCTATGTTGCAAAACCTCCTCTTTATGGTGTGACACGTGGCAAACAGCAAATTTATATCCAAAACGAAAACGATATGAACGATTATTTGATGAATCAATTGGCGACCGACGGTATGATTCAAAGTGCCGCAGGAACCCAGATTTCTGGGGCTGATTTGAAACGGTTGCTTGGGTTGATATTAAATATGAAAACAACATTGCAATCTTTGAATCATATTATGCCGTTGCGTTTTATCGAAGCATTGGCTTTGAACGGTGCGCTGGAAAATCAAACAGAAGAAAATTTTGCCGCCGCGGCAAAAATGCTGGACGCGGAAGAATTGGAATTTGAACGTGGTTGGAAAGTTTTTGCAAATGACGAAGGTATCACAATTACACGCACATTGCGTTCTGTGACAGAAACACATGTGTTGCCAAATGAAAAATTAAATTCACCTGAAATTCGTGGTTGGCATCGTATGGACGGCAAAGACGAATTGGTTGAAATCTTTGCAAACCCAACTGTTTTGACTGTGAAATCAAAATCACAAAAAATCTGGGGTGCGTTGGCTTTGTTGGATACTGCGTTTGAATATGCGCGTAATGGTTTGAAAATCCAAAGATACAAAGGTTTGGGTGAAATGAACGCTGAACAATTGTGGGAAACAACAATGGACCCAAATAATCGTTCGCTGTTCCAGGTTAAAATCAATGACGCGTCCGCCGCAGATGAAGTTGTGTCAATGTTGATGGGTGATGTTGTTGAACCACGACGCGATTTCATTGTTGAAAACGCTTTGGATGCAAATTTAGATGTGTAATTTTTACACATCTAAATTTTTATAAAAAAATAAAGATGCAAAATGTTTTCTGCAAGTTGGTTTTTTGATTTGGAATCACAGTTGCGTGCGCGTGGTTTGGATAGCGATGATAAATCGTTTGATGAAATACGCGATACTTTGTCAAATCCAAAAAAATTGTCGCCAACTGCGTTTGCGTCGGCTGTGTCGTATGTGATTTTGGCAAGTGGTTTTAATCAAAATACTGCGAAAAAAATTCATAAAATTATTATGCCGTTAATGAATCAAAATCCAACCATTGATGATTTGAAAAAGTTTTTTAAAAATGATGTTAAATTAAAATCTATTATCAAAGTGTGGCAAAATAAAAATGCGTTTTGTGATGAATATTACAGTTGTAAAAATTTAGATGAAAAAATATCTTGTTTAAAAAAATTGCCATATATTGGTGATATAACTGTAAATCATTTGGCGCGTAATTTGGGTGAAAATGTTGTGAAATACGACCGGTGGATTCAACGGTTGGGGGCGCTGTACGCAGGAAATCCGGGTGTTTTTAAATTAATTGATAACGGAAAATTAAATTCGCAAATAAAACAATATTGTGATGATATGTTTGCACATTTGGAACAAGAAACAAATTTACCACGCGGATATATTGATGTTGTATTATTTAAATCTGCACAAAATGGTTTAATTAAAGGGTTAAAAAATGGATGTGAAAATTGAAGAATCTTGGAAATCTGTGTTGGCAGATGAATTTGATAAAGATTATTTTGTGCGATTGACTGATTTTGTGCGCGGCGAATATTTATCTGGGAAAACAATATATCCGCGTGCGCGTGATATTTTTAATGCGTTTAATTTGTGCCCGTTTGATAAAGTCAAAGTTGTTATTATTGGGCAAGACCCATACCATGAACCAGGGCAAGCACATGGTCTTTGTTTTTCTGTGCCGTCGGGAATTACACCACCGCCATCACTCATAAATATTTATCGTGAAATAGAAAATGATTTAGGGCGGCCGTCATCGACACATGGTGATTTAACGCATTGGGCAAATCAGGGTGTGTTGTTATTAAATTCAACATTGACGGTAATTGCACATTTGGCAGCGTCACATGCGGGACATGGTTGGGAACAATTTACAGATGCTGTAATCAGTGCGGTCGCAAAAAAAGAACATGTTGTTTATATGTTGTGGGGCAGTTATGCGCAAAAGAAAGCATCATTGGTTGATGGGTCAAAAAATTTAGTTTTAAAGTCTGTACATCCATCGCCTTTGTCGGCATATCGTGGATTTTTTGGGTGTAAGCATTTTAGTCAGGCAAATGATTATTTGATAAAAACAGGGCAAACACCAATAGATTGGTAATCGTTTAGAAATTGTGTGTTATACCAATTCCGTAAAATGCGTAAGAATTATTTTCTTCGGCGGTATTTGCGTTTGAGAAATGTTGAATAAATAATTCCGTTGCCCATTCTTTGTTGATGTTATAACCAAACATAACTTTGAATTGGAAAACCAACTTTGCGCCCAAGCGCGCGTTTTCTTTGGCCTGTAATCCAACACCGGCACCGGTTCCCATATAAATTCGTTTATAGCGGAACAGGGCAATATCTTCGGTGACATATCCAATTGGAATTGTGTAATCTTGCCATTTCCAACCGTTTTTTTCGCCCAACCCAAGTGTCACAGATATATTTAAATTTCTGCGTGCTGGAATACGAAAAAAAGATGTCGGTTGCGAATATGTGATTGTGCCAATATAAAACGGAACAGGCTTTACAGGTGGTGGTAATAAAATACCGGTATCAAAACCTTGGCCAATACCATAAAACATTTGATTTTGATAATTTCCTGTAAATGGGTTGTTGTCAGGTAAAAACATAGATTCAGCCATTGCCATTGTTGGCATCAGTATTGGTAATAAAAATAGTAATTTTTGTTTCATGGGGTATATTTTATCATATTTTGGAATATAATACAAATTGAATAAAAGTAAAAAAAGACCGAAATAAAAATCGGTCGAATATCATGGTGCCCTAAGCAAGAATCGGACTTGCGACTCGTCCTTACCAAGGACGTGTTTTACCACTAGACTATTAGGGCGACAAGGGCTATTATAGCCGTCGTTTAATAAAAATCAACACAAAAACCATTTTTTACTGGATTTTTATTTTTTTGCATCTATAATGCACAACATTGGCGGAGTAGCTCAGCTGGTTAGAGCAGCGGAATCATAATCCGCGTGTCGGGGGTCCGAGTCCCTCCTCCGCTACCAAGATTAACGACCATTTTTGGTCGTTTTTTTTATAAAGCAGGGACGAGGACCCCTGGGCCGACAAAATAGCAGGTTTTGCAAATGTAATGTGGCAAAACCGTCGCGATTTGGAAAGGGGCCCACGAATGAAA
Organism: uncultured Pseudomonadota bacterium; assembly: GCA_902793435.1. Taxonomy (GTDB): domain Bacteria; phylum Pseudomonadota; class Alphaproteobacteria; order Rs-D84; family Rs-D84; genus Enterousia. The sequence continues at coordinate 116,499 of CADBDF010000001.1, forward strand.
AGAGTGGGAATATACAGTCCCTCCTCCGCTACCAAGATTAACGACCATTTTTGGTCGTTTTTTGTTTTATAGAGTAATTTGTTATTGACGATTGTGTTTTTTTGTGTATATTTTATTGGTTAGATTTAAGATATAGGGGATTTGTTATGCTGTCGGTTAAAGAACAAAAAGATATTGTTGATTTGGTAAAAAAATATAAACGTGCGCGTTTGCGTTTGGCGGATCATTATAACTCACGCAGTGCCAATCAAATGAAAACAATGTGTTTAAAGCAGGCAGAAAAATATTTTGATACTATGAATCGTATGATAGCAAACAATCCTGATACACTTACAAATACAGATATTCAATGTTTTGCTTTGTTAATTGACGGTTTTGAACAAATGCGTCGCAATCGCTTGTTGGGTGAATTGCAAAAGTATGCGTCTTTTGATGTGCAGGCTTATGTTGGTGCATATAATCGTAATGGTTTTTTTAAAAATGCTAAAAATGTGACAGAAATGAGTCCTGAGGATTTAAGAAAAAGACAAACAAAATATATATCTGCGCGTGCAAAGGTTAAAAAAAATGCTACCAACACACATAGTGTTGAAATGTTGGATATTATTTGTGATGAAGTAGTGGAATTGTCGCGGGCTGTTGTTAATAAAACTGTGAAACTTACACCTGAATATGCCAGTGCTGCTTTGGGATTATTGGAAACAGTTGGTATAATTGACGATAAAAAAACACAGGCAATTAATATATTAAATGATTGGTTGAAAAATAATAATCATGCAGTTAAAGAAAATGTCGAACCAAAGAAATCTTGGTTTGGCAAATTGAAAGATAAATTTAATTCTTGGCATGATGAAAAAAAATCTGGGCACGAAGAAAAAAAATCAAAAGAACCCAAAAATATTATAAAAAATAAAGCAGAGGTGCGTGCTGAAAAACGCGATGCACGCAGGGCAAATTTTGAACAGGCTGCATCTGTTTTGAAAAAAACGGTATCTGGTGTTGTTGATGAATTTCAAGATGTTGTTCAATCTGGGGTTGAAACAATTAATGCAAAACGTGCGGAACATAAAGCGGGGCGTGATGAAAAAAAACGCAATCGTGAAATTATTCGTGATGCAGAAAAAACTTCGCGCGAACATTGGAAAAATTTGAAAAAACAACAAAAATCATCGCAAGAACCAAAACGCACCAAAAAACATTTTTGGACCGGCTGGGTTTCTGTGGTTGCCGCAGGTGCTTTGTTGGCAGGTTTGTTAAAAATTGGTGTTGATGCAGAAAGAAATTATAAAGATGCAAAAATTGTAAAAAAAGAAGTAAAGGCAAAACCTGTGGCGCAAAATGTTAAAAAGCAAGTTGCACCAACAGTTGATTCTGCGTATGTGGTTGCTATGAAAAATTATTATAATTCGACTATGGACATTATCGCAGGTCAAAATAAAAAGGCTGATGTTTTATCAAAAATAAACAACCAAGTTCAATCAGGCAATATTGTTTTAAGTGATTATATTTCTGCGGAACGCGTTGCGTATGCGTATTTCATGTATCGTGAATATGGTTTTAATATTGATGTGTTGAATTTGGCGGTAAATTCAAACGAAAAACTGACCGATGCACAAAATGCTGAATTGATTCAGGTTGTTTTAAATGCTGGCGAACGCGGGGCAGGTGTTAAAAAAATGGCTCAGCAACGCGTTGAATCACGTGGTGGCAGTTTGGGCAAACACAGTAAATTTGAACATGCAACACGCGCACAACAACGCGCATATTTGGTTAATCGCGGTGTGTTGAAAAAAGTTCAACATAACAGATAATTTTAAAATTATTTATGTTGATTTAATATTAAATTACGGATTGGTTTAATGGATTCTTGATTTATAAGTTCCAAATTGTTTTTTGTTTTTTGCGATATGTTCGCGTTAATTTTGTTTGTAGATACAATTGAAATAATTGTATTCAGTTGCAATGCAAAATCATCGTTCATATTGCGGAGTTGAAATGGATATGATTTTAAATATTCTGTGATAATATCATCATATATTTTATCAAAATCGTGCGCGACAGAGGGTGGAAGTTTGCATCGAAATTCGTCTAATTTTTTATGCATTATTTTTAGTGGTTTTTTATTTTCGGGGGCTGATACAGAATCGTGATAACAAACTTTTTTTATTGGGCGACGCATTGAAATCTCCATTATTTTTATAAAAACAAAAAAACCACCAAAAAATAAAAGGTGGTTGGAGTCTCATAACAATCAGTAAGATTTGTGTGCTTATTCGATATATTCACACACTCCAACCAATGTTGGAGTTTTTACGCCACTCTGGCGCTTACTGCTGGGTTATGAGGCCCGATTCCAAGAACACCTTGGAACACATTTGTATTTTATGTTATGAATTGTCAAAAATCAAGTTTTTGGTTAAAAAATCTTGCAAACTGTATTTTTTGATTATATCATATTTGTATGTTTTATGGGTGCGGCGCCGGTGAAGTGACTGACAACCACAGAGGTTCCAAAGCCCAAGGTAAAGTGATAAATTCGGGTGGCACCGCGCGTTAAAATCGCGCCCCGAAATTTAACTGAAAAAAAACCGGGTGCCAAAAAAATCCGTTTAGTTTTTATTGGTACCCAAAAATCCCACTTCGCAAATGCTTTGTGGGACAAGTGCCCACGTCGCAAATGCTTTGTGGGACAAGCAAAAAAGGGACCAAAATGTTATCTTTAAAATCTAAATACAGAACACATACTTGTGGCGAATTAAATATTGCCAATGTGGGTGAAACAGTCACTTTGGCTGGGTGGGTGCATCGCAAACGCGATCATGGATCGTTGTTGTTTGTGGATTTGCGCGATAATTACGGTATTACACAATGTGTGTTTGATGGTGGGGACGAAAGATTAGAAAAAATTCGCCCTGAATCTGTTGTTCAAATTACAGGGACCGTTGTTGCACGTGAAATGGAGGCAATAAATGAAAAAATTCCCACAGGACATATTGAAATCAAGGCTGATAAAGTTAATGTTTTAACAAATGCCGAAGTATTACCTTTCCAGGTTTTTGGTGATGAAGATACAAGTGAAGAATTGCGTTATAAATATCGTTTCTTGGATTTGCGTCGTGAGAAGTTGCATTACAACATCTTGATGCGCAATAAAATGATGAAATGGTTAAGGGACAAAATGTGGGATTTGGGTTTTTCCGAATTTCAAACACCATTATTGACCGCGGATTCTCCCGAAGGTGCGCGCAGTTTCTTGGTGCCGTCCAGATTACATCATGGTAAATTTTACGCGTTGCCCCAGGCACCACAAATGTTTAAACAGTTATTGCAAGTATCTGGGTTTGACCGTTATTTCCAAATCGCGCCTTGTTTCAGGGACGAAGATTTGCGCGCAGACAGATTGTTGGAATTTTACCAATTAGATATGGAAATGTCTTTTGTTGATGTTGGTGATATTCAAGCCGTTGGCGAGGTTATTATGCCGGAAATGGTGAAAACTTTTGCGCCAGATGCAAATGTTTATCCGTCGATTCCACATATTTCTTATGATGATGCAATGTTGAAATATGGTTGCGATAAACCTGATTTGCGTAATCCTATTTTAATTAGTGATGTGACGGAAATTTTCCGCGGGTCTGAATTTGGAATCTTTGCAAATGCGATTGAAAATGGCGCGGTTGTGCGTGCTGTGCCGGCACCAAATAGTGCAGACCGTCCGCGTTCTTGGTTTGATAAATTGGGCGAATATGCCGTCAAAGAGTTAGGCTTGGGCGGATTGGGTTATATCGTGTTTGCCGATGAGCCAAAAGGACCTGTTGCAAAAAAATTAGATGCAGATCGTATTGCAAAATTGAAAGAGATTGCAGGTGATAATTCTTCGTTGTTCTTTGTTTGTGACAATGTAGATGTGGCGGCAAAGGCGGCGGGTAAATTGCGTAATAAATTAGGTGCAGATTTGGGATTGGTCAAAGAACGCGATTTCGCATTTTGCTGGGTTGATAATTTCCCGTTCTTTGAACCAGACGAAGAACGCGGTGGTGCGCCGGCATTTACGCATAATCCGTTTTCGTATCCTATTGTTGATTCAATCGAAGATTTATCAACACGCGACCCATTTTCTATCAAGGCTGCACAATTCGATATGGTGTTGAACGGTATTGAAATTTGTAGTGGTGGGTTGCGCAATTATAACCCAGAAATTATGAAAAAGTGTTTCGAAATTGCCGGCTATCCAATCGAAGCAGTCGAGAAAAACTTTTCTGGATTATATACTTCGTTCCAATATGGTGCGCCACCACATGGTGGTTGTGCGTTTGGTATTGAACGCGTTGTTTCCGAAATATTGGGTATCGGTGACAGTTTGCGCGAAATCGTTGCGTTCCCTGCAAATCAACGCGGACAAGATTTGTTGATGGGGTCACCGAATGAGGTTACCGAACAACAACTGCGTGATGTACATATTCAAATCCGCAAGAAAATGTAAAAACATTTAAAACAGGGGGGCAAAATTTATGATGCCCCCTTGGTTTTTATAAAGACAGAAAAAATAATGATAAAAAAACCATTGTCGTTTGATTCGATGCTTATGCAAAATAATATTCCTTTTCGTACAATAAGGAATATACGCTTTCGTGATTGGAAACAGAATTTTGTTGAACAACCAAAAGTTGTTTTAAAAGATGATTTGTCTTTGAATAATTCGTATTTTTTTGGTGGTGTTAGTGGTTGTTATAGTGTTAATCAAATTCCGCAAATAAATGTTTATGAAGAAGAACCAGGTTTTAAATCAAAACTTTATGGTATATGTGATTATTTTTCTTTTTTTAAATTTGGTGGAATATCATTTAAATGTACTCATAAAATTCCAGAGCAATATAATTATATTTATTCTGGGGATGTAGAACCAGAAGATAGGTATTTTTTTGAAACAAAATATAATATAAAAATTGATAATGTTTATATATCTTTGGCAGAATTGTTTAGCGTTGCTGATTGGAGTGGAATTTTATCAACAGTAGATGATTTTATGGTTGCTGGTAATCATAATAATACACTTTTGACAATATTTGATAATGATTTGGATTATTCTGCAAATGGTTCAACAGAAAAATATGATTGTTATTTTAAACCAGTGTTTTGTTTGGACCGCGGGGTTCCTGTTAAATATATTAAAACAGTTGATGATTCCAGACCGATGGAAAGGGGTGCTGTTCCAAAAGCCAGATTTGAATATGATATGCAAAGAAAAAGTGTGTTAAAAAAACTAAACAATGTTTTTGATAAAGATGGTGTTATTAATGGGTATCCAACGGCAATAGATTTTGTTGTAAAAACAGGATTGCGTGAATTTGTTTTTTTAAGTTATGATCGTTTTAAAAATAATGGTTGTTTTTGGATTACGAAGGTTAATTATAGTTTGGATGGGTCGGATCCTAAATATGTAATAAAAAAATGTGACTTTCGAGAATTAGAACAATATATAAAAAATGTACAGCGTGCGCGTGCGTATCATTATAATAAGATGTATGCCCATAAAGATAAATAAAAAAGTCCCCGGAGATTCCGGGGTGTTTTTTTTTATTAAAATTTATCGTGTGTTTTTATAAATGCACGCATAAAACCGATATCCAAATTATTTATTAATTCTGTGATTGAATATGTGCGTTTTCCGTTTTCGTTTATGTCCAATGATATATTTGCGGGTTTTGGTGCGGTGCCACGTAATACAAAATCAAATGTTCCGGTTGTTATTTTGTTGTTTATGAATATTGCACCAACACCTTCGACATGACGCATTGATATTGTCATGGGGCGTGTTGTTTCAAAATTACCGTTGTTGTATTTGCCAACTAGTTTTAATTTTTTTATTCGTGTCGTGCCGCTTTCCAGTGCATATGATAATGCGTATTCTGCATTTAATACACTCAAAGAATCAGCAGATGCATAAAAATTATCAAATCCAAATCCTGATATTGTGCCACCAATTACAGTCATATCTATATCGCCGTTCAGGTTATAAATCAAATCGTTTGCGGTTTGTCCCGTTGTTTGTAATTTTATTTCTGCGGTAATTTCACCGTTTTCAATGTTTAATGGTGATTCAAATTTTAATATTGGTTCGGTTAATTTGAATTTGTTTAATTGAATCGAAATGTCGTAATTAAATTTGTCGCGTTCGATTATTGCCAATAAATGTCCGCGGTCGTTATCGGATATAGAAAATATTTGTGTGTTTGGTTTTAATGAATATACAAAGTTTTTGTATTCATTATCGTTATAAAAAACAGATTCTGCGGATACTGACAAATTTATTGGGAAATCAAACAATGTTGCAATTGGATGATTTGTTAAAAATTTTTGTTCATCAAAATTGTTTATGAAAGATGAATTTATAAATTTATTTAAATCTAGTTCATTTGTTTCTAATGTAATTCCTGATTTTGATGCCACACCGCGAAACAGGTGGCCTGCCAACATTATGTTTAAATCACCTATGTTGGTGTTATCAAATGTGCCAGATACTGCGTATGGCATATCGTTCATAAAACGCAAATCCATGTTTGGTAATATCTGTTTAAAGTTCATGCCAGATAATGTAAAATTGTTGCCAGATATTTCCAACATCCATTGTTTGTTGTCTGGGATAAATGTTTTTTTGTCGTTATCGTTTGTGTAAATGCCAGGAACGCTGTGCATAAAATCTGGTAAAAATTCCAGGTTCATATCAATATCATTTAATGTGACATTTTTTGCATAACGATATTTTGGCAATATTTGTTTTGGTGTGATTACCATGCTGCCAGCCATATTCGAAAATGTAAATTTAATTGTGCCGTTGTCACCAATACGCGAAATCAATTTGCGTATTGTTTTTAATTGTGGCATTTTATCTGGTGATTTTGCAGTAATATTAAATATTCCGTTGTCGGTTGTTATATCGCCAATAATATTACCAAATTTATAATTTTTACATTCCCATTTTGTTTTTGTTCCAGAAAAATTACATGTAAAAGATTCTGGTAAATCATTTATTTTTAATTTAGTGTTTTGTAATCCGTTTTTATCGTATGTGCCACCGAATAATTCAATGTTGTCTAGTATCGCATGGTTCAATGCAAATTTATTGTTTCGACCCATTGCCATAATCATAAATTTTTTATAATTTTTATTTTCAAATTTTATATCGCCATCAAAATCCAGATTCAAATTTGTTTTGTTTAATAAATTTTTATCGTTCATTATAAATGATAAATCAATGTCTGCGTTGTTTGATTTTAAATCTATGATGTTTATGCCAGATTCCATTAGCTTTATTGAACCGGTGTATGTGTTGTTTATGCGTATGTTTGTAAAATCAAATCCGTATGCGCCGTCCCAATTAAAATCCATGGACAGATGGACGGTTGTTGTTATTTTTGGATTTTCGAATTCAAACCATTGATTGATTTTATCTGTGGTGATTGTCATTTCGCCGGCGGCACCACCGTCTGGGAACAAAGTGCCACGAATATTTAAATTGTTTTCATTGTTTAATATTGTAAATTCGCCATCGTTATATTCTATGTCGTATTTATGTTGGCTGGTACGGACGTACGCGTTTAATGTGTTGCCATGCATTGTACCACGAACAATTTTATATTCGTGATTCATAAACTCAACAGATGTATTTGTTATAAAAATTTGATTATTTACAGGCTGTGGAAAAAGGTCTGTGATTTTTAATTTTGCACCTGCGATAGATATATTTTGATTTAGTGTTGCGTTTTGCAAGTTAAACATTTGAGATAGTGGCACAGAAAAAGATATACTGGAAATTGTGCCGTTTGGAACAGTTATATCGTGTGCGACAATTGTGGCGGTTCCCAGCAGGCTGAAATTAATATTACCGTTTATTTTTGTTTGAATACCGGTTTGTTCGAACAGTTTAGATTCCAAAGAATCACGCATTTTATTCAGGTTTATAAATGGTGGAATACATATCAGTCCAATAAAAAATAGCCCGATTAAAGTAACAATTGTCCAAAAAAAACGACGTTTATGTCTTGGTTTTATATTCATCTCTCTTTTCCTTGTATTTTGATTATAGTGTATTATATTAGTGTTTGTGAATAAAAAAAGTGTTTTTAATCTTGAAAGTGATTATGCCCCAATGGGTGACCAGCCAACCGCAATACGTGAATTGGTAGATGGTGTCGAACATGGTAAAAAATCCCAGGTTTTGTTGGGTGTGACGGGGTCTGGTAAAACTTTTACCATGGCAAATGTTATTGCGGAATTATCGCGACCGGCTTTGTTGATGGCGCCTAATAAAATTTTGGCGGCACAGTTATATACAGAAATGAAATCGTTTTTTCCGCATAATCATGTTGAATACTTTGTATCGTATTATGATTATTACCAACCTGAAGCGTATATTCCAACAACAGATACATATATTGATAAAGATGCCGCAATAAACGAACAACTTGATCGTATGCGTCACAGCGCAACACGAGCAATGTTGGAAGAACGCGATGTTATTGTTGTGTCATCGGTGTCTGCAATTTATGGTATGGGGTCGCCAGAACAATATTCGTCTATGCGGTTGGCATTAAATGTTGGGGATAAAATTAGTGTGGCTGATGTTGTTCGTTCTTTGGTTGATATTCAATATAAACGAAATGATGTCGCGCCAACACGTGGTGAATTCAGGGTGCGTGGTGATACGATTGATTTGTTCCCATCGCATTTGGCTGATTTGGGATGGAAAATTTCTTTTTGGGGTGATGAAATAGAAGAAATTTGGGAATTTGATACTTTGACAGGTGCCAAGTTGCATAAAATGGACAGGGCGGTTGTATATCCAAACACTCACTATGCAACACCGATGCCATCTGTATTACAGGCAATTAGTCAAATTCGTCAGGATTTAGATGAAAGATTACAATATTTCAAAGATAATATGAAGTATGTTGAAGAACAAAGGTTGCGCGAACGTGTGAATTTCGATATTGAAATGATGGAATCAACCGGAACATGTCGTGGTATTGAAAATTATTCGCGGTATTTAACTGGACGGTTGCCAGGACAACCACCACCAACGCTGTTTGAATATTTACCAAAAGACGCGGTATTATTTATTGATGAAAGTCATGTGACTGTTCCGCAAATAGGTGCGATGTCGCGTGGGGACAGGGCGCGTAAAGAAAATCTGTCGCATTATGGATTTCGGTTACCATCGTGCATAGATAACAGACCTTTGACTTTTGATGAATGGGACGCTTTGCGACCACAAACGATTTTTGTTTCGGCGACACCTGCACAATGGGAGTTGGAACAATCGGGTGGTGTTGTCAGCGAACAAGTTATTAGACCCACAGGATTATTGGACCCAGTTTGTGAAGTTCGACCAATCGAACATCAGGTTGATGATTTATTGGGTGTGTTGAAAAATATATCTGGGCGTGCGCTGGTGACGACATTAACAAAAAAAATGGCAGAGCAACTGACAGATTATTTAAATGAAAATGGTGTGCGCGCACGATATATGCACAGTGATATTGATACATTGGAACGTATCGATTTGTTGCGTGATTTGAGATTGGGAAAATATGATGTGTTGGTTGGGATTAATTTGTTGCGCGAAGGGTTGGATGTGCCAGAGTGTGAATTGGTTGCAATCATGGATGCTGATAAAGAAGGATTTTTGCGTTCAACGCGTTCTTTGATTCAAACAATTGGTCGTGCGGCTCGTAATGCAAATGGGCGGGTTATTTTGTATGCGGATAATATAACAGAATCTATGAATGAGGCTTTGACTGAAACCGCGCGTCGTCGTGAAATTCAAATGAAATACAATGCTGAACATGGAATTGTTCCAAAAACAGTCACCAAGGCTGTGTTTGAAGAAGTCAAAGAATCAAATGAAAAGGTTGATAAAAAACGCAAATTTGTTTATAATAATGATGGTGTATGGGACGCGGCAAGTTTGAAAAAAGAAATTGCGGCACTTACAAAACGTATGAAAAAAGCGGCTGAAAATTTAGAGTTTGAAGAGGCGGCGGAAATTCGTGATACAATAAATAAAATGCAAGATGATTTGTTATTGCTGGAATAAAAAGGTTTTTATATGCAAGAAGAAGTTATATTACCTGATTTAGATGCTACACATAAATGGGCGCGTGAGTTTGCAAAAAAATTACATGCACCTGTGACTGTTGCTTTGCATGGTGATTTGGGTATGGGAAAAAGTGAAATTGCGCGAACAATTATTAAAACGTTGCGTGGTGAAAATACAGTGGTGCCAAGTCCTACTTTTACCATTGTGCAAAGTTATGATGGAATTTCTCATTTTGATTTATACAGAATTACGGACGCAAGTGAATTGGTCGAGGTTGGTTTGCCATATGCGGTGCAACATGATATTACTTTGATAGAGTGGCCAGATGTTGCAATGGGATTGTTGCCCAAAGATACTATTCATATTTATATTTCATCGTGTGGTGCAGATTGCTGTAATGGCGGACGCAAAATAGAAATCAAATAATTAGTTTTGTTTTTTTAATAAACTTTGGACCGCCATTGTGAAATCAGGGGCAGATGCCAGGTAAGAACCGCTGACCAAGAAATCTGCACCGGCGGCCCAACATTTTTGTGCGGTTATGTCGTTTATTCCGCCATCAACCGATATTATATATTTTAATCCATGTTTTTTGCGGGTTATTGATAAAGCAGAAATTTTCTGCAAAACATTTGTATCAAATTTTTGTCCCGCGGCACCAGGCGCAACAGCCATTATTAAAAATTCATCAACATCACGTAAATATTTTGCCATTTCACCAATTGGTGTGTCTGGGTTAATTGCGATTGCAGCGCGACGACCGGTTGCACGTATTTCGCGTAATGCCGATAATACCCCCGGTGTATTACATTCTAAGATTATTGTATCTGCGCCGGCACGAATTGCATTTGCAGCCCAAACAGATGGGTTTTGAACCATTAAATGAACATGTAAATGTGCGTGTGTGTTTGCACGAATTGTTTTTAATTCTGGGATTCCACCAGCAATTTTATCAACGTACAATCCGTCCATTATATCAACATGAATTGTTGTTATTCCCGCAGATTCAAACAGTTTATATGTTGATGTGCTGAACATATTAAAACACAATGTTGATGGGGCAATGGGAATAAATTTTGGTTTTTGTTTTTTTGGTTTTTTGATAAAAATTTTTTTAATTTTGTTTATGATTGCTGTGCGGCGTTCTTGTTTCTCCAAATATAATTTGCGTTCTGGTTCCTGGGCTTTCCAAATGTAGTTTGATAGGGCAGTGATTGTTGCGTCGGCATGGTAATTTTCAATCGGTAATCCAAATGCATTTCCAACAAAATCAACAACACCGGTTATTGCGGTCCCACCACCGCTGATTATTATTTTTGTAGGCATAAATTCGTTTATTGGTGTAATGCATAAATCTTTTAATTTTCCAATTATATCAACCACAGTTGGAACAACAATGTCATTTACATCGCCACGTGAAAAATCGTATGCAGTATCAGCAGGCGCCAATCTGTCCATGGCGCGCGGAATTAATGTTGCAACCATGCGTTTTATTCTTTCGGCTTCGTCAAAATCTATGTGTAATCCGTCCATTAATTTCATTGTGACATTTGACATGCCGGCTGGTAATTTTTCATACCAACATACACCGTTGTCGTTCCATATTGAACAAGATGTAAATTCAGCACCCATATCAACAAATAATATGGTTTGACCAGATTTGCGTAATGTCATATTTTGAACATATCCAGGGTCAAATAATCCGTTATATTGAATATGTGCCTTGTTCAAAATTGATACAATTTCAGCCAATCTGTCGTTTTCATAACATATAACACCAAATGTGGAAACCAATGCTCTGTCAATAGAGCCCACAGGATTTGCGATTTTGCGTATTGTTGGAATATCATATTGGATTGGTATTAAATGAATTCCGGTGTATCCATCAGGTGTATGTATTTTTGAAATCTGGGTGCGAATATCGGCGTCTGTGATTTTGTGTTCGGTGTTCCATACGGTTGTTTGTGGTTGGCGCAAAAAAATAGATTTTCCAAAATTTCCAGTCACATATGCGTTTTCAAAATGTGCGCCCAGTTCGTGTTCCAGTTTATCAACAACAACACGAACAGCAAATTCTGGATTAAAACTGTCGCACATGGCGGTTGCGGATTTTGCAATTTTTCCAGAACATACATGATGTGCAATTCCACGAACGCAACTGGTCCCGATATCAAGGCATAAAAAACAAGAATCAAACATATTCATTTTTTTATTTAACCAATATTCGTGATGCATCGCGCATATCAATTACGGTTATGTCGCGATTTAATATATTATGATTTTTATTTATTGTTATTAAATTGGCAATCGCATGTGCAAAGTCGTCTTCGGGTAATTTAACCGTAATGCCGGTATTTGTTTGTATATTCCAACGACGATTTTCAATGCGTTCAATATAATCAATATCAGCCGCCATGTCGTTTGCGGCATTTGTAATTTCTGTTAAATCCATACCTTCGGGAATATAACCGCGAAACAGTAATGCGGATTCAGGACGTTCGGTGGTTGGGTTTTGAACGATTTTTCCGTCATCGGACACTGGAAAATAATATTCACCATCGGTCCATGCCGCTACAACATGATAATATGATACGCGCGCGCGAATAGTGCTGTTTGGTAATTTGCGAACCGCGGCATCGCGAACATTTGGAATTGCCTTTAAATTAGCAGTCAAAGAATCCAGGTCTATGGAATAAAATGGTGTGCTTTTTGGGATTGATACCGCGCCAACCAATGCGGTCATATCTTTGTTTTCAACATCGGCGGTAAAAGATATTTTATGCACATGTGCCAAATCGCCATGTCCCAAACCAATCATAATTGTACGCGATACAAAGTATATCGCCAATATAATGGCGGCACAGAAAGATAACCAAAACCAGATTGAACGCCTCATGTTTGGCATTATAGCATATTTTTTATGAATAAAAAAGGGGGTAAAAAAATATTTTTATATCGCACGCAATAAGTATCCGCGACGCATCATACAACGGCGATAGGCACCAACGGTTTTAGATGCCTGGTTGCGTGGAACAGACATTAATGCGCGTTGTCCAACATCCCTGTATTCGTTTGATTGAAATGTGACCCAAATTCCGTCCCAATCTGGCATTTGGTCATTTTGGTTTGGTGATAACAGGCGCGCAATACGCGAACGTGGTGTATAATTGTTTGTTTTTAATCCCAGACAAGATTTGTGGTCGCGAACAAATTGTTCGGTTGTGACGGCATCGTTTTCCCAATTTAAAATTGTTGCGTCGTCGATATTGCCACGATTTGCCGATGCACATGATGTTAAAGCCAATAATAATGCCAGGTATTTGATTTTCATGTTTTATATTATAAAACATTTGCGTTAGGGTGGCAATAGTTTTTATAATGAAAAAAAGAGGAAGGGAACAAGTTATGGCAATATCTGTTCAAAATTTTATCAAGTTGGCTAATTTTTATAACCAAATGTTGGTGACTATGTCTGCAATTTGTGTGGAAAAGGGCGGAATAGCAATGGAAAATTATGTTGGTCGATTCTTTGTCGCAGATACATTGGAATATATTTTGGAATATGCGCGTCGATTAGAACAGGCGGGGCCTGTGCCAAATGATGTTGCGCGTGTGATAAAGGTGTTTCAAGAAAAGTTTGAAGGTATGAAGGATTTAGTCACACCAACAGAAAAACCGATTTATGAAATGACATTGGAAGAATTTGAAAAAATTATGAACATATAATATGTTATAAAACAAGAAATGGAGAAATAATATGAAACGTTTTTTATTGTATGCTTTGGCTGTCGTTATATGTGCGGGGTGTCAAAACGCAAAAAATGTTCCACAATATGAAACAGTCCAGGTTGTTGAAAATATGGTCATAGATGAAAAGTCTGTGCCAATATTTCCAAAAAAAGCCGCTTTGACTACGGATACGGCGCAAAGATTTTCTGTGGAATTGCCTATGCGTTGCACTGTTGATTGGAATAATCAATCTGTTGTGTCGGTTGTGCCGGCTGAAAAAATTGAAATTGTGCGATTGGGATTGGGTGATGCGTTGCCAGAATTGACTGTCAGTGAATATAAGTTCAAAGATGTGACTGTGGCGGCGGCGTTAAATAAATTGTTGGACGGAACAGATGTGTCCGTTGTTGCAGATGAACAGTTGGTTGAAAAAATATCTGGCGAGGTTCAATCTGGCAGTTTGGCGGATACGGTTGATTTGATTGCGAAAATGGGACGCGCATATTATTCGTATGATGCGGTGACGGCAGAAATTCATTTGCAACATCGCGCAAAATGGATGATTAAAATGCCAAAAGATGAATCTATAATTATGGCTTTGTTGGACGCGATGCATGGTGCGGATGTGCGGAATTTGTTGGTAAATTGGCAAGATAAAACCGTCGTGTTCGAAGGTGATGCGCAAACAGAACGCGAAGTATCCAGAATTATTGCGGATATTGCGTCTAAAAAATATATGATTGCATGGGATATGGACGTGTATCGTGTTTATCCAAAGACAGATAATCCAATTATATGGATGAATTTGTTGCCTGCGTTTGGAAAAAATAATATTAAAATGTCTATACCGGGTGTTGTTGGTCGTGCGTTGGTTGTGGGGCCAGAAATAAATACAAAAACTTTGCAGGAATTTTTGGCGCAACAATCAAATGTTGTATTGATTTCACAAGGGACTTTTTCGATTCCAAATGGTTGGCAGTCACGATTTGATATCGGTCAATGCAGTAAAGAAGACAGATTGGAAACAGATTTAGTGATTGGGGCAACTGGTCGTTATGGTGATTATGGCGGTTATCAAAAAATAGATGCCAAAATAGTTTTAACAACAAAGTATGGTGAATTGACTTCATTTAATATACCGTCCAGTGTTGGTGATAATTATGTGATTGTTGGTATTCCTACGCATTCTTTTGTGACAACCCCAGAAACATTGATTAGTCCTTTTGCAGAATTGGTTGTGTTTATGTCACCGCGGTTGGTGTCGATTGTTGATGATGTTAAACCAAAATCTGGTGAAGCATTATTGGTTGGTGACGATGTGCGTGAGTTGTTAAATAATTAAAGGAATTTTGTATGTTGTTTTCAAATTTAGAAAAAAAAGTTGCCTTTCGTTATTTGCGTGCAAAAAAGCGCGGTTTTGGTTCGGTGGTGTCGTGGGTGTCGCTGATAGGTATTATGTTAGGCGTGGCAACCTTGATTGTTGTTATGTCGGTTATGGGTGGCTTTCATGATGTTTTGTTGGGACGTATTATTGGTATGAACGGGCATATTGTTGTTCAACACCAAGATGGACCGATTGCCGATTATGATTATTTAATAGACAAAATTAAACAAAATAAAATTGTTGATGCAAACGCAGTGTCTGTGGTTCCAATTATCGAAGGTCAGGTTATGGTGACGCATGATGGACGCAATTCTGGGGCGATGATTCGTGGAATAAATATGCCAGATTTGATTTCTAAAACAACCGGCGGAACACGTTTTTATGGTAAAGATTTAGCGGCTATTAAAGATGGTGAATTGGTTATGGGTGCAACTTTGTCGCGTAATTTGGGTGTTGCGCTGGGTGATGATGTGTCTTTGGTTTCGGCGAATAATTCAACCCCAACACCATTTGGTTCAATGCCACGTATTGTTTCGTATCCTGTGAAAAATTCTTTCTTTATGGGTATGTATGAATATGATTCTGGGTATATATTTATGCCGATTTCCACCGCGCAAAAATATTTGAATATTGGAAAGTCTGTCACGCATATCGATATATTTTTAAAAAATGCAGAAAATACAACCGCGGTGCGTGATGCGTTGGTGCGGTTGTTGCCAGACGGTTTTATTGTGCGTGATTGGCGTGATTTAAATCGTGGATTTGTTGGTGCATTACAGGTCGAATCAAATGTGATGTTTTTGATTTTGATGCTGATAATTATTGTTGCGGTATTTAATATTGTGTCTTCGTTGGTTATGTTGGTGCAAGATAAAGCCAAAGATATTGCGGTTTTGCGGACTTTTGGTGTGTCGCGCAAATCTATGATGCGTATATTTGTTTTGTCGGGAACAACAATTGGTGTGATTGGTTCTGCGGCTGGAACATTGTTGGGAACATTGATTGCGATTTATATTGAACCAATACGTAAGTTTTTACAATGGGCCACAGGGCGCGATTTGTTTCCTGCGGAATTGTATTATCTATCTGAATTACCATCGCGTGTAGAATTTTGGACTGTGTTTGGAATTGCGTTTATTGCGATATTGTTGGCTTTTTTGGCAACATTATATCCAGCATGGAAGGCGGCAAATACTGACCCTGTGGAGGTGTTAAGAAATGAATAAAGATTATCAAATGAATTTAATAAATCTGGTGACGCGTATGAATTACGGTCACGAGGGTTGGCAATCCAGTGCCGAAGATTTACAAAATGATTTAAGTAAAAAAGGCGTTAATGATTTCAAAGTTTATCACAGGTATAAATTACCTGATGATATGTCACCTGTATCTTATATGGTAAAAAACGCACTGAATTGGTTTTATATCAATATGTGTGGTGATGAGTTTTTAAGACGTGAGTTTATTGATAATTGGTTTGATTTGGTCGTAAAGTTTGTTATCAAAGATGAAAAACAGGTGGCTGTTTTTAAACAACAAATGATTAGTGATATAGAATCAAAAAAAGCAGATGTCGCAAAATATAAAACAGAAGTTATGCGTGATTATAATTTGCTGTTAAAATTAAATCCTGAATTACCGCATGCAAAAAAAGATGGCGATATTAGTGCCATAATGGACGGCGCAGTGTTTGGTTTTGCGCCAAATGATATTAAATATTTTTGCGAAATTGACAGACCGCGTAATCGTGACCAAGAACGCAGATTGTATAAAAGATTAAGAAAACGTAAAGTTTATAATACATATATTTTGGCACCGGAAACTGTAAAAAGTTTAATTTCAAGATTAAGGGAATTATAATATGGCGGGGATTTTAAATTCTTTGTCGCGCGTTAAACGACCAGATATTGTTATGTCTGTGCGTGATATTAAAAAAATTTTTATGGAAGGCGGACAGCCGTTGCATGTTTTGACCGGTGGTGGATTTGATTTGGCACGTGGTGAAATTGTGGCAATGGTTGGACCATCGGGCTCTGGAAAATCGACATTGTTGCAATGTGTCGGTTTGTTGGATAAACCAACTGGTGGCAGTATTTTAATTGATTCACAGCCAGTACATCAAATGACAGAGGCAGAACGCACAAATATTCGACGTAATAAAATTGGATTTGTGTATCAACGTCATAATTTGTTGGCTGATTTTACGGCGGTTGAAAATGTGATGATGCCAATGTTGGCAAACGGTATAGCCGAAGAAGAGGCCGAGGCGCGTGCGCTAAAACTGTTGCGTGCCGTTGATGTCGAACACAGGGCTTTGCATTTGCCTGGCGAAATGTCGGGGGGCGAACAACAAAGGACCGCTGTGGCACGTGCATTGGCAAATAATCCTGAAATTATTTTGGCAGATGAACCAACCGGCAGTTTGGACCCGGTTCATGCGTCTGGGGTGTTTGATTTGCTGTTAAATGTTGTGCGCAAAAATAAAATGGCTATGTTGTTTGTGACGCACGATATGAATTTGGCTGCACGTGCAGACAGAAAAATTACCATTGTAAATGGGGTCGTAAATAAGTTATAATGTGGATATCAAGGAGAGAGTTTATGCAAAATAAAAAAACAAGTTTTTCCAGAATAAAAGTTTGGTCTGTTTTTGTTGTATTGTTTATATGTGGTATTTTTGTTGGTGTTGGTATTGCAAATTGGAATCATAAAATCGCAACAAAAAAAATAGAGCAATCAAATCAAACTGTTATAGAAGAAAATTTGACATCATGTCAGGCTATTGAAAAGGTGTTGTTGAAAAGAATTTGGGGCGATGACCAAAATTGCGATGGTGTTAGAAACGATTTCGAAATTTATAAAAAGTTGGTTGCGTATGGTTGTCCAGAAAATCATGATAAGTTTATGCAAAATTTACAAAATGTAAATGCGGTTATGACGGTTATGTGTGTTGAAAATGTAATTGAAAAACCTTGTTCGCAGATTGAACAAAATTTAGAAAGAAAATTGGGTGAAAATTATGTTGGTATGGACGCAGAACAACGCATTAATCGCGCAAAAATCTATGCAATAATGGCTGAACGTGGCTGTCAAGAAAATGCACAAAAATATGTTGATTTGGCAAAAAAAGAACTGGAAATTGCACGCGGTATCAGTGATGATAAATTAAACGAAGAAGAAACTTTGGAGGCAGTAGAAACATATAAAAGGTTGAAAATGCAAAATGCCGCCGAAGAAATTTTTGACAAGGCAAAAAAGATAACAAATCCTGCAATTGATTTTATTATGCAGGTTGAAAAAATAATTAACGAATAGGATTGTTTATGAGAAAAATTATATTGGCTTTATCTATTTGTGCTTTGGTGCCAGCAGTGTCAATTGCGGTTGCCTATGCAGATGATGATGAAATCCAAGAGACACGCGGTGTTGGTCAGCGCATGAGTTGTGCAGATATCAAGGCGGAAATAGATTCTTTGAATAGCGTCCAAGAAATTGATGAAGATGGTATTTTGCGTTTGGAAAAATTACAAACTGATTATCGCGCAAAATGCACCAAACGCGCGTCTGGTCGTTCCACAGGTCGAGTAAAGGTTCAAGTTGTAGAAGTTGCCCCAGATGTTGAAAGCATTGATAATGCAACACAAGAAAAATCAGCAGATGTAGTGTCGTCTTGTGATACACCGGATTCTCATGGTTGTTGTCCGGGGGAAAAATATACAGATTTGGGCGAACAAGGGTTTAATTGTTGCACAGAAAATAACGAACATTGTTTTCCACCAATGGAGGTAAAAAAAGATTTTTCGTTGTGTGATGATGGAACAAACCCTGATACCGATGGTTGTTGTGCTGGAGAGACATATACTGACCTGGGGGATTTGGGTTGGAATTGTTGTATGGCGGACGGTGTCACGTGTTTCCCACCGATAAAAAAATAAAAACTTGCATATATGAATTTTTTGGGTATAATGAATGGGCTTTGGAATTTCGCGGGCATAGTACAAAGGCTAGTATGCAAGCCTTCCAAGCTTGAAATGCGGGTTCGATTCCCGCTGCCCGCACCACTAATTTTCACCGAAGCGGTAGCGAGGTTTGAAAATTGAGTGTCCCGCCGTAGCCTTGGCGGAGGCGGACAAGGCAGGCCACATTTCGCCAGGGCGAAAATGGGCAAAAGTTCTGGGCGTGCGCCGGAGTTGGAGAGCCGGGGCAGACTGTAAATCTGTTGTCTTACGACTGAGGTGGTTCGAATCCACCCACTCCCACCAAAATAAAAAATGCACCCAACGGGTGCGTTTTTTATTTTGTGGTTGTGGTTTATGGATTGAAACACAGGCAACGAATGTTGCCCGGTTCGAAAACAAGTAGATTTGGCAAACAAAGTGCAGCCAAATCGTTACGGTTTCCCCGCAGGGCAAAGCCCGAGGGAATCCACCCACGTAATTCGTTCAAAGAAAAACAAATAGATTTTTGTTATTGTATATCGAGGTCTCACCCACATTCCAGAAAACCATTTAGGTCGTTTTTATTTTTGGTGTTCGCGGTTTGGCGAGAATTGCCCCGTTCGAATCCACCGAGGCGTTTTTATCTGCAAAAATTGGTTGAAAAATTTACCACATTAGATAAAATTCTTAGTACAAGGAATTATTTTGAAAAAAACTTTTTTATTTTTTTGTTGTGTTTTATTAATTGTGGCTTTATTTGATGTGCCATATGGTTTTTATCAAGTATTAAGATTGTTCGTTTGTGGAACATCTATATGGATTATTGTAGATTTTTATAAAACATTCAAAAAATTAGCTTTGATACCTTGTGTTGTGGCTGTGGTGTATAATCCTTTATTTCGTGTATTTTTTGATAAACCAACATGGACAATTATAAACGTAATAACATTAAGTTATTTTATATATTTATTATTAAAAGGAGATTAGTATGTGGTGGTTGTGGCTGCTTTTAAGTTTTGTTTTGATTTTTATATATGGCACAAGTCAGGGAAAAAAAATTATCAAAAATAACATGTTGCCAGCTCTTGGACCAACTTTGTGGCGATTGTTGCTTGTTTGTGAAGATGAGCATTTTAAACAAATTGTTGCAGATACGGTTGAAAAAACAGTAGTTCGTTTGCTGGCAAAAGAACAAGAAATGATTCTTCAGGATGAAATATCAAAAGAAGGTTTTTTGTGGGGGATAATTGCTCGTTGTTATAAAGATTATGTAAGAATTTATCCAAATAAGAAAGATGAATTCGTGGATTTATTAAATAATATGAACAGAAGAATACCAGATGTTATGAAACAGTTTTTAAATATTTCAGATTTACCAGATGGTTGGGCCACAGAACATAAGTGGTAATGATGTTATTTGGTATCAGATTGCTTGTTTATAAACTCTTTTACCCGTTGCATTAAATCAGCAAATTCTTGTTTGTTTTCTGCTCGATTAGTGCAAGCATACTCCCACGAAAATATTTTGTGATATAATTTTATTTATTGTTTATTTTTGGATAAATGTTTTGGTATGGTTTGAAACAAAGGGGACGTTTATGCAAAACCAAAAGATTGCGGACAATATCTATAATTTTTATCATAAAGCAGAACAACCAAATCACAGGTATAAATCTTGGGAATGGTGTTATGTTTATTTTCATAATAACAAAGAATCTTTGCGGGCTGCGCGTGGGAATTTGCCGGATTTAGCTCTGTTGCATCTGGGATTTTATTTGGCTAGTTGGGGTATGTTTCGGGGTAGTACGGTTTTATTACAAAAAGATTTTAAAATATATGCAGATTTATTAGATGAATTGCTGGATGAAAAATATGATATTTTGTGGTGTTGGAACGATGATGATATTTCGTCTAAGAATCGTGATGTTTTTATTATGACTTTGTTGAAAGCTGTGTCTGTAGTTAAAAATATATTGGAAAAAATATCGAATGGTCGGTCATGTTCTGATACGTTGGCAACAAAAATTTTGTTGGGAATTTATGGTTGTGTCCCGGCTTATGATGACTTTGTAAAAAAACAATTAAGGCAGTTAAATATACCAAAAACTGTAAATGAAAAAAGTTTAAATGCTTTGTTTGATTTTTATTATGAAAATCGAGAAATATTTTCTAAAAAATTGCCGTTGACAAATTATCCAGATGTTATGTATCCAATTATGAAAAAAATTGATATGGCATTGTTTGTGATAGAAAAGTCTTAAAATTTTTAACATGGAAATGTGCCGGTTTGGTGGCCATGCTCGTCAAATGTATAAACCCAGTTGCCACGTTTTACGGAAACAGTTGAACTGGTAAAACCATGTAATTCCCCAGGGATACTGGTTGATTGATGACCTTTGTCATCATATACATAAACCCAACTGCCGCGTTGAACTGCTGTTCCTATTGCCATTTTTTCGTCCTTTTTTATTCGTTAATTTCAACTGCATCTATCATTGTTTTGTTAATTGGTTCCAGTTTCACTGGTTGATATTCTGTGTTATGTACAGTTGTATCATCGGTTGATGATATTACGGTGACAACAGGTTGTGTTGTTTTATTTTCTTGTGTTGATTCTGTCATGTTTAAACCGTATGTTGTTGATTTGTATTTGCGTTTGTAACGGTCTGGGATTGTTATGAAATCATTTGGATTTATCCCAGATGTTTGCAATGACATAGATTCAGCAGGCTTTATTTGTCTTTGTTCAATATTATAAATTGGTGTTATAAAGTTTTCTGGAGCATTTTTGACCAATACAGGTGTGCCAGAACCATTTACACTCATAATGCGCAAACCGCGTTCGCTGTCGCCATTTGGTTTTAAACGAAACATGCCAGACATGCCGTTATATCCACTGGGGTCCAGTAAATATGATGCTGGCGCACGACCAGAATATACCGTACCCATTGCGATATTTGCCGCGTCATATCCAAAGGTTGCCAAACGTGATGGCAGGTTGCCATAGGTTTCTTTATATAAATTCGTAAATGTGAAATTTTGTTCGGGTAATGCCGCGTATTTTGTTCCCATCATTGTATAATCGGTGGCTATGTCTGTGTTGTCCAACAGGGCAGAACCATAGAATTTTATGGTTTTGGAATCTGCGCCGTAATAGCGCAAAAATGAACCGAGCGTTTTTGTGTCGTCCGAAGACCCCAAGAATAATACAGCGGTATATGGTAATGTTCCAATTGTGTCAGTTTTGGATAATTTATCTAACTGATAATACAATTTAGATTTTTCAATACCGGTTAATTCTTCGCTGGTTAAAATGTCCGATAATACGGTGCGTGCGCGTTTGTGTGCCGCGGTGCGTGCCTTGTTCATTGATGCCATTTCGGCAATTTCTTTTAAATTATCGTTGTCACGTTCATTATATAAAAATATCCCAGAAACGGTTGGTCCGTAAATTTCACTGGCGCGTTTTGCGGTGCCAGCCATAATTTTCCCAGATTCTGTATCGGGTGCCATTATGATAAAGTTTTTAATCCCATCATAAAACATTTCGCGAACAATTAATTCGACACTGTTTGTTGGCATTAACGCAATTGTCATAACGCCATCGCCAACCGCATTTGCGTTTGATGTAAATGATATTGCCGGCATATAGTCAGGCTTGGTCGTGCGTAATGCAATCGCGTCGTTTGCAAACAATGGCCCAATGATGATTTCTGGATTTTCCATTAATGCGTTATTTATTGCGGTTGTTGTGTCGTTCGCAGTATCATAAAAACGCACATTTAATTGGTTTAAAGAGTGTTGTAATAATGCCAATTCCATACCATTACGGATTTCGCGTCCAGATGCCGCCGCAGAACCGGTTGTTGGTAATAAAACCGCGATGTTATGTTGGCTGTCGGCGGAATCGTATGTTGAATAATATGTGCCATATTGCATCTGGGTTGGGGTGCCAGTTGGTGCGTTTGTGTATTCCGCGTTCCAATCATGTTTTTCGGTTTTTTGACCCGCGCAACCCGCCAATATTAATACTGATAAAAATGTAAAAAGAAATCTATTCATTGAAAATGCCTATTTATTTTTGTATTATTTTATCATAAAAGGATTAGAAATGCAATCGGGACTCTATATTGTTGGAACACCAATTGGAAATTTGGCTGATATGTCGCCACGTGCGATAGAGGTTTTGCAATCTGTGGATTTGGTTGCCGCCGAAGATACGCGTGTGTTTGCCAAATTGGCGGCACATTTTGATATTAAAACCAAGGCGATTTCTCATCATGAACATAACGAGGTCAAGGTTGTTGATTCTATAATTCAAAAAATTGAATCTGGAATGTCAATTGCTGTTGTGACAGATGCTGGTATGCCGGGGGTTAGTGACCCTGGATTCCGGTTGGTTCGTGCGGCACGCAGTGCGGGGGTGCCGATATTTATGGTGCCAGGACCAACAGCGGCGATTTCTGCGCTGGTGTTATCTGGGTTTCCAACGGACAGATTTACATTCTGTGGTTTTTTTGACGAGAAAAAATTGCGCGACGATAATAAAATTCGTCATACGATTATTTATTACGAAAGTCCAAATCGTATTATGGCAACTATTGCGGCGATTGCACGTGTTATGCCAGAAAGACAAATCGCAATTGTGCGTGAAATTACAAAAATTCACGAGGAAGTAATTGTTGGCTATCCGGCGGATTTAATGCGTATAGAGCCGCCACGCGGTGAAATTGTTATTTGCGTTGCACCGGCGCCAACGCAAAAAATGACCGATGAAGAAATATCACAAATTGTAAATGATATTGTTGCAGATTCTACGAAAACAGGGGCTGCACAGTTGGCGGCACGCACAGGTATTTCTAAAAAAGAAGCATATAAAAGATTGGTGGGGGATAAAAAATGATAAAATTTGTTGGGTCTTTTTCATCGGTTGAAAGTTTGCCAAAAACCCAGTTTCCAGAATATGCCTTTGTTGGACGCAGTAATGTTGGTAAATCTTCATTGATAAATGCGGTGGTTGGAGCGCCGATTGCACGAACATCGAATACACCTGGGCGAACCCAAGAATTAAATTTGTTTAATATTGATGACAGGGTTTTGTTGGTCGATTTGCCGGGTTATGGTTATGCACGTGTGTCGCGTGAATTGGCAATGGGTTGGGTTTTGCGGTTGGAAAAATATTTGAAAAATCGTTCCCAATTAAAACGGTTGTTTATATTGATTGATTCGCGTGTTGGTCCAAAAGATTCTGATTTGGAATTGATGGATTTTTGCGATAAAAATGGAATTTTATATCAAATCGTTTATACAAAAAAAGATAAAAAAATTCGTGAAAAAAAGCAGATGATTTTATCGCATGAAAATCATGGTGCAATGGTCGATGAAATTTTGATTACATCGGCAACAAAAAAGACAGGTTTGGAAGTTTTAAGGAAAATAATTGGTATTAAATAAAAATATTTTTTGTGTGACGAATCCTGGACATATGCTGGACGCATTGTGGCGTGTGATTAAATCTGCAAATGTTTCTTTGCAGGATTGTTTGATTTTTTTACCCAGCAGACGTGCAGTTCGTTCGGCGGAAAAAATGTTTGTTGATAAAAATAAATCTCGTGCAATTTTGTTGCCTAAATTGGTTGCGTTAGGCGAAGGTATCGATGATGGCGAAATAGAAGAAGATGTTTTTCAAAATGAAGTGTTTTCTAATTTGGAACGTATTGTTATTTTGTCTAAATTATTATCGGCGGATTCTTCTGTGGGTAATATTTCAACGGCTTTGCCAATTGCGCGTGATTTGGTGCGCTGCCAAGATTATTTGGAAAACGAAGGGCTGAGTAGCGCGGATATAGATTGGGAATCTTTGGTTGCAGATAATGAGTATGCTGAACATTTTAAATCCAAAGCCAAGATGTTAAATATATTGACTCGCGTTTTACCAGATTTTGCAAAAGGGCGTATGACGGCGGCGGCACAAAGAAATAAAGATGTGCGTTCTTGGATTAGTGTATGTGATAATTACAAATTGGTTGTTGTGTGTGGTTCAACGGCGTCTGTGCCGGCGACCGCAGATTTAATGGAATATATCGCAGGTATGCAAAATGGGCGAATAATTTTGCCTGGAAAAATTGATGGTCGCGCACAAGATTTTGAATTAAACACAAATCCATATAATGCAGAATATAAATTTTTAAAACGCATTGGTGTTGAACCGCGTGATGTTATCCCCATAGATGTTGGTGCATCATATATTGATTTTATGAACTATGCGTTTGGTAATGATACAGATAAGTATTTAGGTGATACAGATTTGCATAATTGTCATTTGATAACCGCTGATAGTGAAAGTGAAGAAGCAGCGACTGTGGCAGAAATTTGTGCGAATGCAGTTTCGCAAAACAAATCTGTTATGGTTATTACACCCGATGCCGCTGGAAATCAAAGATTACAGAGTGCTTTTTTGGATTTAGGTTTAGAGGCAGATTTTTCTGGGGCGCGTTCGGGGGCAAGCGTTGCCGCCGCGCGTGCAATTTTAAATTTATTGGATTCGTGGATTGATGAAAAACAATCAAAATGGGAATCGTATTATACGAAATCTGGATTTGATTTGTTTAATACGATTGCCGCGATTATAAATGATAATATTGATTTTATGCAGCCTGAATTTGAAATTGATTCTGTGGAATCTGGTCAGGTATGGTTGGCAATTAAAAATTTATCGTCTGTGTTGGCGCAATATGATATTAAATTATCGTGTGCCGATGCGCGTGCATTTATTGCCGATGTGTTGGGAACTATTGCAGTACGAGATGTTCCAAATATGTCAGCAAAAATTGTTGTGCTGGGAACTATTGAATCGCGTATGCAGACCGCAGATGTTGTGATTTTAACAGGTTTAAATGATGGTATGTTTCCTGCACGTGGGTACGAAAATGCGTGGTTGCCTGTATCGGTTGCAGAAAAAATTGGATTGCCCAGTCCAGATAGGAAAGTATCTTTGATGTCTTTGGATTTTATGAATTTGTCGTGCGGCACGCAAGTTTATTGGTTGCGTGCAGAAAATTCAGGTGGAACAAAAACTGCGGAATCACGTTTTATATCGCGTGTGTTTGCACGTGGTGGTGATATTGATGAAAATACACAAATATTAGAATCTGTGCGAAAACGCAATAAGGTTGATTTACAGCCTTTGGATTATACTGCACCAAATCCACCAGCAGATTGGAGTGATGTATATGTGACAGAATTAGAAAAATTGATTCATAATCCGTATGCTTTTTATGTTGCGCATATTTTACGGTTGCGACCAATGGATGATTGGTGGGTTGGGGTTGATGCACGAAAATTTGGAACATTGGTGCATGACGTGATTGAGCATGCACGTGATTTTTCATGCGCCACAACTATTAGTGAAATGGATAGGGCCGCGCGTGAGGTTTTGAATTTAACAAATACAGAAAGTATGATTTTTAAATTCTGGCATAAACGGTTTGTCGAAATCGCCAAGGTGTTGGAACAAAATGCAGATTTGTTATTAAACTCTGTGCCGGAAACAGAAGGAAAAACCGTTATTGCAAATCGTTGTGTGCGTGCGCGTGCAGATAGAGTTTGGGACGGTGGTGTGTTGGATATTAAAACAGGCAGTGCGCCAAATAATTCACAATTAAATTCTGGGACCATGCCACAGTTGCCTTTGGAAGCATATATGTTGGCAAATAACGGGTTTAAAATACCAACAACTGAAAAATCGAGAAATCCAAAAATGGCATTTATGCAATTAAAAAATTTTCATGCAAAAATGATATGGTTTGACGAGGCCCAAGTGCGCGAAATGATGAACGCAGCAATCAATAAAGTGACAGAGTTGTTTAATATGTATTCTGTGGGCAATGCGCCGTATGAATATTTTGAAACCGGTGATGATAAATATAAAACCTATGATGATTTGGCACGCGTTGATGATTAATCAATTTCCAACATTAAACCACAATGGTCTGTTGGTTTGTCGGCTGTGCGTGGGCATAAATCTATTTCGCAATTTTTAACCATTTTATCGGCTGTTTTGTTGCACAGAAAATAATCAAGGCGCAAACCTTGTTTATTGCCAACGGTGTCGCGTCCGCGGTATCCATACCAAGTGTAATCGATTGTGTCGGGGTGTAATTTGCGCCATGCATCAACCCAACCACTGTCCAACCATGATTGCATAATTTCGCGTGCCGCAGGGGCCGATATAGATGAACCAATATAATTTTTTGGATTCCAAATATCGCGGTCAGTAATTGCAACATTAAAGTCGCCGGCGATGATGACAGCCTCGGGCGAGTTGATATATTGTTTTATATGTTCGCTAAATGCGCGCATCCATTCCAATTTATATTGAAATTTTGGTGATTCAACATTGTCGCCGTTTGGCATATATGTATTTATAACACGAATTCGCCCATCGATGACACATTCGATTATACGAGAATTTGTATCCGCGTAATTTGGCATATTAAATGTGACATCTTCGATAGAAAATTTAGAAAACACAGCAACCCCGTTCCATGATTTTTGCCCAAAAATCTTGATGTTATATCCAAATTCGTCAAATAACATAAATGGAAAGTTTGCGTTTTCGACTTTTAATTCTTGGACCAATATTGTGTCGTATTCGCTATTTCGCAAAATGTCCATAAAACTTTCCACATGGGCGCGTATAGAGTTTATGTTCAGGGTTAATATTTTCATGTTTGATTTCCTTATCTTTTAGGTCTATAATATACCCCGTCCAATATAAAAACAACAAGGAAATTTACTATGAGTATGAATACTATGTTAGAAACAGCGGTTCAGCAATGGCCGGAAAATCTGTTTCTGGTACGTGAAGGGATTACGTATTCAAAATTTATGGAAATGGTCCGCGCACGTGCGGTGACACTGATGGAACATGGCATCAAGGCTGGTGATACTGTCGGGGTGTTGTCACATAATATTCCTCAATTTCCGCTGACATTATTTGCAATATGGTATATTGGTGCGCGTGCATTAATGTTGGATACAAATTTAACACCGTTTGAATATGACAATATGGCGGCGATTGCAAATTGCAAATTCGTTTTTGCTGAATTGTCATTTTTCTATAAAACAGATGTGTTTAAATTTATCGATATTACCGCAAATGACGGTATGCCAAATCCAATGTTGCGCCCGTATGAATTCAAAGACAACGATATTGCAACTTTGTCTTTTACATCTGGTTCAACCGGCAGTCCAAAGGTCGTGCCATTAACACACTATAATTTAACAGAGTGTGCAAATTCATTGGAAGATATGGCTGAATATTTTGGTTCAGGTGATGTCATGTATGGATTTTTACCATTGTATCATATATTCGGTTTTTCCATTGGTATTTTGGCAACTGTGCATTTTGGGGCGGGTATTGTTTTACAGCCAACTGTTAATCCAAAATACATTATGGACGATTTTAAAAAATTCCGTCCGCATGTTATTCCGGCTGTACCGCGTTTGTGGGAATTATTTAGAAATAAGATTATGGATACGTTGAAGGCACAAAAAAAGTGGCGTATTGTGGAATTTATTTTGCGCAATCGCGAACGCATTACCGATATGGGATTGGGATTTTTTGTGCGCAAAGTCCAAGAACCTATTTTGGATATTTTCGGCGGACGGGTCAGGTTGTTGATTGCAGGTGGTGCTGCGACAAAACCAGAGGTTGAAACTTTCTATGAAAGTTTGGGTTTGGCATTTATTCAGGGATATGGTTTGACAGAAACGGTTGGACCAATCTGTATTTCAAAACCAAATAAAAAACGTATGGCGTTTTCTGTGGGTGGGCCAACAACAAATAACGAGTGCGAGATTCGTGATAAAGACGAAAATGGTATTGGTGTTTTGTGGTTGCGCGGTCATCAGGTGTTTGGTGGATATTTGAATAATGATGCGGCAAACAAAGAAGCGTTTGATGACAAAGGATTCTTTAATACTGGCGATATGGTATATATGGATAAAAATGGAGAGTTGCATTTTGCCGGACGCAAAAAACAAGTCATTGTTTTGGATAGTGGTAAAAATGTTTATCCTGATGAATTAGAAGCCATGTTTTTAGATATTCCGGGTGTCAAAAATGTTGCGGTGTTTGAACACAAGGTAAAAGATAAAACGGTTGCATACGGTGTGTTTAGTGTCGAACCTGATATGACAATGGACAGGTTGGCAGATGCAGTTGCCGAGGCAAATAAAAAAGTTGCGTCGTATAAATGGGTGACTCATTTTGCGATGACAACGGAAGATTTGCCTGTGACCAGCACTCAAAAAATCAAACATCATATTGTGCGGAAAAATTTAATTGATGGTAAATATCCAGATAGACATGAATAATTTATTCATTTATAAATAAAGGACATAAAAAATGACAATGATTGAATTGTTAAAACAGAATATAGCAAAAAATCCAGATATGGTTTTTTTGGTTCGTGAAAATATTACTTTTTCGCAATTGCCAAAGTTTATCAAGGCACGTGCGGCATCGCTGATTGCGTCTGGTATAAAACCAGGAGATGTGGTTGGTGTGTTATCACATAATATCCCTGAATTTATTTATACTTTGTTTGCAATTTGGTATGTTGGTGGAACGGTATTATTATTGGATACAAATTTAACACCAATTGAATACGATAATATGACCGAACGCACAAGTTGTAAATTTGTTGTTGCAGAAAAATCTTTCTTTTATAAAACAAAAAACTTTAAGTTTTTGGATATCCAGGCCAAAGATAAAGATGATGGTGAATCTTTGAAGGCTTATAAATTAAAAGACAAAGATATTGCAACACTGTCATTTACATCAGGTTCAACAGGAACACCAAAAATTGTGCCATTGACACATGAAAATTTGGTTTCTTGTTCGGAAAGTTTGGAAAGTTTAAGTATTTTCTTGCGCCATGGTGAAATGATGTATGGATTTTTACCATTATATCATGTGTTTGGTTTTGCAGTTGGATTTTTGGCACCTTTACATTTTGGTATGAGTGTTTTGTTGCAATCAACAATCAATCCGAATGCTATATTGCAGGATTTTGCAACATATAAACCACAGGTTATCCCAGCGGTACCAAAGGTTTTTGAAATATTCCGTAAAAAGATTGTCGATAATATCAAGGCAAAGAAAAAATGGTGGTTGGTGTCTTTTATTATGAATCACCAAAAAACTTTGCGTATGTTGGGATTGGGTAAATTGGTTGATAAAGTTTTGAATCAAATTCGTTCGGTGTTCGGTGGTCGTGTGCGTTGCTTGGTCGCCGGTGGTGCCGCAACAAAACCAGAGGTTGAAAACTTTTACAATAATTTAGGTATGGCATTTGTCCAGGGGTATGGTATGACTGAAACTGTTGGGCCAATCTGTTGTTCAAAACCGGTAAAAAAACGTGTGCCATATGCGTTTGGTGCGCCACTGGGCGAAAATTGCTGTGAAATTCGCAACAAAGATGAAAATGGTATTGGTATGTTGTGGGTCAAAGGAAAACAGGTGTTTGGTGGATATTTGAATAACGACGAAGCCAATAAAGAAGGATTTGATAAAGACGGATTTTTCTGCACAGGCGATTTGGTATCTGTGGATAAAAACGGTGAATTCCATTTCGCAGGTCGTAAAAAACAAGTCATCGTTTTGGATAGCGGTAAAAATGTTTATCCAGATGAATTGGAAGGTTTGTTTATCGAAATTCCTGGTGTTAAAAATGTTGCTGTTTTTGAACACGAGGTTAATGGTAAAACTGTCGCATATGGTGTGTTTTCTGTGGATAGTGATATGACCATGGAAAAATTGGCGGCTGGTATTGCAGAAAAAAATAAAAAGGTCGCGTCTTATAAATGGGTGACCCATTTTGCAATGACCACTGACGATTTGCCTTTGACATCAACACAAAAGGTTAAACATCATGTCGTTCGTCAATATTTAATCGATGGTAAATATCAAGAAAAAGGTATCTAAGTTATGAATATGTACCAATTCTTTGAACAGACTGTGGAAAAGTGTCCCAAGACACTTTTCCTGGTTCGTGAAAAAATAACGTTTGAAGATTTTCCAAAACTTATCAAGGCGCGTGCAACAACACTGAAAAAAATAGGTGTTGAATTTGGTGATACTTTGGGTGTGTTGGCACATAATATTCCTGAATTTATTGTGACCTTGTTTGCTGCATGGTATCGCGGTGCGCGTGTGTTGTTGTTGGATACAAATTTAACACCAACAGAATATGATAATATGACGAAACTTACCCAATGTAAATTGGTCGCAGCGGAAAAGTCTTTTTTCTATGATGCCAAAGGTTTTGAATTTTTCGATATTCAAACCCAGGATACAGAAACAGATGATGATTTGGAACCATACCCATTAAATGCAAATGATATTGCAACTTTGTCTTTTACATCTGGTTCAACAGGCGCACCAAAGATTGTGCCATTGACACATTTTAATTTGATAGAGTGTGCAAATTCTTTCGATGATTTTAATCAATGGTTTGAACCAAATGGTGTGCTGTATGGCTTTTTGCCGTTATATCATATTTTTGGGTTTGCAGCGGGATTTTTGGCACCACTGCATTTTCAAATGGGTATTTTGTTGCAACCGTCGATAAATCCAAAATTGATTTTGGCGGATTTCAAAGAATTTAAACCTCATGTGATTCCGTCTGTGCCGAAAATGTGGGAATTGTTCCGCAAAAAAATTATAGAAGAAATTAAAGCCCAAAAAAAATGGTGGATTGTTTCTTTTATATTGAAAAACCAAAAATGGTTGCAGAAAATCGGTCTGGGATTCATTGTGCGTAAGGTGCAAAAACAAATCAAGGCTGTGTTTGGCGGTCGTGTTCAGTTGATGATTGCGGGCGGGGCGGCAACCAAGCCAGAGGTTGAAAAATTCTATAATGATTTGGGTATCGCTTTTATTCAAGGTTATGGTATGACCGAAACCGTTGGACCGTTTTGTGGTTCGCGCCCGGTGAAAAAGCGCATACCATACGCGTTTGGTGCGCCATTGGGAAATAATGAATGCGAAATTCGTGATAAAGATGAAAATGGTGTTGGTATGTTATGGGTTCGTGGTCACCAGGTGTTTGGTGGTTATTTGAACAATGACGAAGCCAACAAAGAATCTTTTGACGAACGTGGATTTTTCAAAACCGGGGATTTGGTCTACAGGGATAAAAACGGTGAATTGCATTTTGCCGGTCGTAAAAAACAAGTGATTGTTTTAGATAGTGGCAAAAATGTTTATCCAGATGAATTAGAGGCATTGTTTTTGGATATTCCAGGTGTCAAAAATGTTGCGGTGTTTGAACATGTTGTTGGTGGTAAAACGGTTGCATACGGTGTGTTTAGTGTTGATGCCGACATGACGGCTGAAAAATTATCCAAAGCCGTTGCCGAGGCTAATAAACGCGTTGCCAAATATAAATGGGTGACGCATATGGCGATGACAACAGATGATTTGCCGATGACATCGACGCAAAAGGTTAAGCATTATGTTGTCAAACAGAATCTGGAAAAAGGTATGTACACCGAAATATAGTGCGAAAATATAAACGGGCATTTACTTGTTATTTGCTCGTTTATGTAACAGCACGTACACTGCACTCGCAAATAACGGCGTATCTGCCTCGTTCTATTTCCGCATTTGGTTTCTAAGTTTTTTCCTATTTGGAATGTTTGTTATAATTTGTGATAATTATTGTATTGCGATTTTTATGAAAAAGTCCTAGGATTGATGCGTATAGAACAAAAAGGAGAAAATATGAAAAAATTATTTTTAATTTTGCCAGTTATGGCATTGGCCGCATGCAATCAAGAACCACAAACTTTGATTTCTGGGTGTGAACAAATTGGTGCTGATGAATATGGTGCGATTTATAAATGCCCAATTACAGAAGAATTGGTTGCTATCCAGGAATCCAAAGCACCAGATGCGATGTTCCGTTCTGATTGTGGTGTTGATGTTGCAGAAATTGCCAAAGATACGGAACATGTTTATGTAAATTTGGATAAAGATGGTAAATGTGAAGGTGAAGGTACGGTGATGTATCGTGTTATGGTGAAAAATCCAACAGTTGATGGCAAGGCAATGTATACTGTTGTGACTTGCAAATAATGTTTTTGTTATGAATAAAAAGACCTGCGGTTGCAGGTCTTTTTTTTGTTTAAATTTTTTTACTTACCCAAACACAATTGTGAAAACGTTGCGTCCATAACATCGTTGGTGGTGATTGTGCCAAGTATTTTTCCAATGTTATCGGCGGCTGCGCGTATATGTTCGGCAAATATATCATAGTTGCCATTATATTTTTCAATTGCAGATTTTAATTCTGTTTGTGTATCAGTAAGCAATTTATGTGTGCGAGTGTTTATTACAAGTGTGTTATCAGATAAGTCCAATGCGTCATGCAAATGTTTGCGAATTGCGTTTAATAATTCATCAATTCCAGCACCTGTTTTTGCAGATGTATAAATTGCCTTTTTGTTTGTTTTTGATTTTAATTCATCAGATTTATTTATAACGATAATTGTTTTATTGTCTGGTTGGGTGTCTGTTTTGTTGTTAAAGATATGCAAAATTAAATCTGCGGAATCTTGTTCTTGTTTAGTTCTGTTGATTCCCATTTGTTCTATTTGGTCATCTGTTTCACGCAGTCCGGCGGTGTCAGATAAATTTACCAGAAAGCCGTCTATATCAATTTGTGCGCTGATAACATCTCTGGTTGTACCAGGTGTGTTTGACACAATCGCGCGATTTGAACCAACCAATTTGTTGAATATTGATGATTTGCCTACATTTGTTTCACCGATTAATGTGATATTAAATCCATGTGTGATTGCGTGTGATATATTGTAATGCGACAGTGTTTTTTCGATTTCGTTATATAATTCACGTGTTTGGGTTAAAATTTTTTTATCAATATTTAACGGTAAATCATCTGCGTCATAATCCAATATTGCCGCGGCATATGCGGATATTTCAATCATTTTGGAACGCCATGTGTTGTATGTTTCACTGTCACCACCAAGCATAGATTTTAATGCGAATTGTCGCTGTTTGTCGGTTTGTGCGTCCAATAATGCCGCCAGACCATCAACATCTGTTAAATCCATTTTATTATTCATAAATGCGCGACGCGAAAATTCCCCAGGTGTTGCCATGCGCATATTGTTTGTAGATAAAAATGAAAAGACTTTATTTATTACCGCGGTTGCACCATGGGTGTGGATTTCAATAACGTCTTGCCCGGTAAAAGATTGTGGTGCGGCAAAATAAATCATAATGCACTGGTCGATTAAATCGCCAGTATTATCGCGAAAATTACAAAAGTATGCCTGGCGAGGTGTTGGATTTTTGTGACCAGATATTTTTTCAAAAAAATCATATAAACCGTTGCCAGAAATTCTAATTACTGCAACGCCGGATTTTCCAAAACCACTGGATAATGCAAATATTGTATCGTTATTCATTTTTTATTTTCCATTGCTTATTTCTTTTAATGCCATTGGAACCAGTTTTGCTACATCTGCATCTGGGTTTGCTGTCACTAATTTTTGTGCCATATCAATAATGTCTAATCGCCTGTATCCTAATGATTCTAATGCAGATAATAAATCTGGCAGGGCAGAATTATTGTTAGATGATAGGTCGCCCAAATCAAATGTTGCACCCCCCATTTTGTTTTTTAATTCAACGATAATTTTTTCAGCAACTTTTTTACCAACGCCTGGGGCTGTTGAAATAGTTTTTGCATCTCCTGTTGCGATGGCCTGCATCAATGTATCGGTTTTTATAGATGACATGATGCCCAATGCAACTTTGGGACCAACGCCAGAAACACTGGTTAATTGGTTGAACAGGTTTTGCGCCGCCAGGGTGCTGAACCCAAACAGACGGATAGAATCTTCGCGGACAATTGTTTCAATCCATAGGCTAACCGTTGATTTTGGGGTCAGGTATTCTGGGGTATATACTTTATATCCAACAGGTCCTGCCATAATTATAACGAATCCATCGCCGGTATAATCAACTAATCCTTGCAATTTGCCAATCATTTGTTATCCTTTTACGCGTATTTTAAAACAATTTAATTAAAAGGTCAAATATGAGCGGACACAGTAAATGGCATAACATCCAACATAAAAAAGGTTTGGCGGATGCGGCGCGTAGCGGACTTTTTACAAAGTTGGCACGTGAAATAACAATGGCGGCAAAATTGGGTGATAAAAACCCTGATAATAACCCAAGACTTCGTTTGGCGATTTTGCAGGCACGCAAAAATTCTATGCCAAATGATAATATTAAACGTGCAATAGATAAGGCGTCGGGTAGTAATACAGAAAATTTTGTTGCTGTGCGATACGAAGGATATGGGCCAGGTGCGGTGCCCGTTATTGTCGAGGCTTTGACCGATAATCCACGCAGAACTGTGCCAGAAATTCGCAATATTTTTGCCAAAAATGGCGGAAATATGGGTGAAGAAGGCTCTGTTGTGTTTATGTTTAACCATGCGGGTCAAATTATGTATCCGGCATCAATCGGTAAAACCGAAGACGAAATGATGGAAATTATCATGGAAACATCTGTGGATAATATGGAATCTTCACCCGAAGGATTTATTATCACAACAAAACCTGATGATTTTATCAATGTCCAAAAATTCTTGGCGGATAAATTGGGCGAACCTGAAAGTGCAGAATTGACATGGATTCCAAATATGCCAATGGATTTAGATGACGAGGCATATGCAAAAATCGAGAAGTTGGTTGATGCGCTGGACGCTAATGATGATGTCCAGAAGGTGTTCACCGCTGCCGCATAAATAAAATTATAATGGATATCTACTTGTTGGTGGCTCGTTTATGTAGCGTCTGTACACTGCGCTCGCCACCAACGGCGCATCTATCTCATTCTAATTTATTTATTCACAAACAACTTCGCATCTGTGCCGTTATATTTTTATTTTTATAATTTACCCCGATTTCAAGCGGGGTTTTTCTTTACAGTTTTTATGTTTAATGTTATAATCGAACCATGAGAATTATTGGAATTGATCCGGGCTTATTACATACAGGTTGGGCGATTATTGAACGTGATGGTCCGTCGCGGCACTATATCGCCAGTGGTGTTATTTTGCCACCTGCAAAGTTGCCTTTGCCGGAACGATTGGATTTTATATTCAAAGGCGTGTCAGAGTTGTGTGAAAAGTTTCGGCCTGATGTATGTAGTATTGAAATAATTTTTTCAAATAAAAACCCAAAGACGACTTTATTATTGGGGCATGCGCGTGCGGCGGCGATTGTGGCGGTTGCGCATAATGAAATCCCGGTGTTTGAATATGAACCAAATATTATAAAAAAGGCACTGACTGGGGCGGGGCATGCCGATAAAGAACAAATTTATAAAATGCTGAAAATTTTATTGCCGGCAGCAAAACCAAAAACACCGGACGAAAGTGATGCAATCGCAATCGCAATGACACATGCAAATATGGCATCTGTTATGATGAAAAAATAAAACTCCGCCCTTGCGGCGGAGTCGCAGAGTGCAAGCATTATGCGTAGCACGATGCGGTGGCGGGTTAATAATTTGGTATAATTTGACCCGCCCCCCGGCTCGACGGATATTTTTATATCGTCTCGCCGACCCCGCCGCAAGGGCGGAGTTGTGTAAGAACATCATAGTGAAAATATTGCTTTTATTTATACTTATTTTATGATAAAATTGTTTGGAAGAGAGAATATGAGAATAATCACAAAATTTTTGTTGGCTGTGTTTGCTTTTGCACCGCTGTATGCGGGTGCGGCACCCATTTCACAAACCGCGGGCAGTAATTTGACCGGATATAACGGCGCAATGGGGTCTATTGCGGGCAATCAATGGAACACAATGACAAATCAACGCGGAAACGCCCCCGTTGCCAAGGCTGATTATGGTAATTGCGAAGCGGTTGTTTTGCGTTGTGCAAAACCAAAATGTTCGGGGACGGGCTGTGCCGATTTTAATGTTGCAAAGTCTATCGCGTCGGGTTGTGTAAATTCAAATGACGCATGTAAAAAGCATGGTGATGCACTGATTGAATATATAGCAGGGCAGTTGGTGTCTTCGTCCCAGGCGGTCGCACAACAGCAACAAGCTGCAGCCCAGGCTGCCGCCGCGCAACAAAATGCGGAACAAATTTCTATGATGCAACAACAAATGCAGATGCAGATGCAACAAATGCAGGAACAGAATAATGCACAAATGGCGTCTTTGCAAAATGCTTTGGCGGAAAGCCAACGCGCCGCCGCCGAGGCACAAGCCGCAGCTATTGAGAGTGCAACGGTGCGGGCGAGTGCGCCAGATGCAGATACAGGATTGACCGCGGCACAGACTGCGGCGGCAAAATCTGGGGTTTCCGAAGATACTATTGCGCGTGCAACAATTACTGGACAAATTATGACCAGTTTAGATGGTGTCGATTCCAGTTTGGCAAATTTAAAATCAACCATGCGCGAGGCTTTCCGTTATGCAGGCTGTAATGAGGTTAATGGGGATAATTGCACCGGACCAAAACGTGTTAAAAAATTCAAAGAATTGGCTATGAAATTCTTTGAACCATACGATGCGTTGGTTGATAACCTGGACGATGCGTTGGTGCGTGCACAGTCAGTTGGTGTTGATATGACCGATATATATATGATGTTAAACGGTTCTTGCAATCGTTGGGGACAATATTTGTGTCAGGCACAAACAACCGTGCTGGATGTTCCAAAAATTGGGTCAAAATTGCAAAGTACCGAAAGAATCGTGCAAAAAGGTTATCATCCCCAGTATTATAATAAAGACAATTGTAAAAATGGTAAATCTGTGCAAGATGGTTATATTAAGCGTGGGTTTGAATGTAGTGTTGATGTTGCTGTTCCGCCGGAGGCTGATTCCAGATGTATTTTAAATAAAGAATTGAATAGTGATGAAGAAGTTAAACAAGCGTGGTTGGACCCGGATACCGGGGATGGTGGTGTGTCGATTCGTATCGGCTGTGCCAGCAGTGCATTACAGGGCAGTATCCTGGGACGTCGTCGTGCCGGTGGTAAAAAGGGCGGTATTAATATAGATGTGTTGGAACGTTTGATTGTCCAAGATGCACCGGGTAGTTTTGAAAAAGATGCTAGTGGTAGTCCAAAAGTTCAAGCCACTATTAAAAACTATTGTGTTGTGACTCCGTCGTCAACAGCGGAAGATGATTTAAGAAGTGCCACAGTTTCAAAAGGTTTACCTAGCAAAATGTGCTGTAAAAGACCAGGTGGTGAAAATGGTGATGGTAATTGTGATAAATCTTGTGATGAAGATGAGGAAGATGTAGCCTATGTAAGTCCAATATATGCTTTGTGCAGTGTGCATGCATATAATGCCGGTGAAACAGAAAATCCGGATAAAACAGACAAACAAGAAGAAATCAAACGTATTGTTGGATTAAAATCAACCGTCATTTCACAACAGATGTATAAACAATATACTATGGTTGAATCTATGATTAAACGGTTAAAGGTTATGCTGGAAAAAGCAACATTAAAGGCGAGTCTCCAAGTCGCCAGCGGAACAAGTGATGATGGTGATGAAGC
The DNA here is from genome assembly GCA_902793435.1 of uncultured Pseudomonadota bacterium. Classification (GTDB taxonomy): domain Bacteria; phylum Pseudomonadota; class Alphaproteobacteria; order Rs-D84; family Rs-D84; genus Enterousia. The sequence goes on from CADBDF010000001.1 coordinate 155,284, forward strand.
AAGTAGCAATGAAATCAGTTTTGTAGATTGTTCAGCAAAAGATGCGGAAAATGCGTTGAGTTGTATTCGTGGAAATTATTCAAGCATGAAATCTTTTGTCGATAAAGGGAATATCAAGCAAAGTATTAGAAAGCAAATTGTTGCGGATTGTAACGAATTATATTTCCATTTGAATTCATTTGATAAAACATTTACAAGTTATAATGATTGTGCCACAGAAGATGCTGTTAAAAAGCAAGGTAAGAATTGTTTAAGGTCTATCAATGATGGTGTGACGTCTTTGAGTAAAGCAATAAATGATGAAAAGAAAGAAGAAAGGCGACGGAATAATCGGTATTAATAATCCGTTCTATATGCACTGAATCTGAGGAAATTTTAAATCTGCAATTTTGGTTGCAGATTTTTTTATGATTAATTTTATTTTCACAATTACCCCGTCACCCTGCGGGTGCCACCCCTTCTTTCATAAAGAAGGGGACAACCGTGGATTTCCACGGTTGGAAAAACATTGCATAATTA
>CADBDF010000002.1 GCA_902793435.1 uncultured Pseudomonadota bacterium
ACACAAATCCGCGACAGGTCCACCCCTCCGCTTTCGCTGACGCTACGGCGAGACAATGAACTTCGTATGACAAGCAAAGTGCAGTTGATGCCAAATTTAACCCCGCCGCAAGGGCGGGGTTGAAATCAGCATTAATTGAATTTTGAAATTTGAACTCTGAACTTTTTTTATTGCCCGCCTGCGCTAGTGCTTAATTGCAAAGAATAAATTATTTTCAAATCATAAATATTTTTCGTTAAACGCATTTGCTACGGCGCGGCGCTCAATTTTCTTAATTGCGCTTGACGCGCAATTAAGAAAATTGGCGGGGCGGAATTTTTGATGAAAAAAACGCCCTGTGGGCGTTTTTTTTTAATTGGTTTTTCCTTATGCAATCTTGGCAACTTTTTTAGCCAAACGAGATACCTTGCGTGCCGCACGTTTTTTTGGCATAACTTTGCCAGCCGCCTTCATCAATTTGCTTTCCGCAGAACGCACAGCATTTGTTGCAGCAACTTTGTCACCGGTGGCAATTGCCGCCAATGCCTTTTTAGTTTCGGTTTTAACCGCACTGCGACGTGCGGTATTTATCGCGTTTTTCTTGATTGTTACCAAAATTCTTTTTTTAGATGACTTATGATTTGCCACTTTATTTTCCTTTTATTTTTAACTTGTTCGTGATAATTTTATATTATCAAAAAAGAAAATCAAGGAGAAATATCAAAATGTTGTGTTTTTTTATCGTTATGGTTGCATACATACTGGGAAGTGTCCCGATGGGACTGATTTTTACCAAAATGGCTGGACGTGGTGATTTGCGCCAGGTCGGCAGTGGTAATATTGGTGCCACCAATGTTATGCGTGTTGGGGGATTGCGTATGGCAGGGGTTGTGTGGATTCTGGATATGGCCAAGGCTATGATTGCCGTTGCGTTGGGGTGGTGGGCGTATGGTGTTGGTTTTGGTGCATGGTGTGGATTTTTTGCGGTCTTGGGACATTGTTTCCCAATATGGTTGCGTTTTCATGGGGGCAAGGGTGTGTCGTGCCTGTTTGGAACAATGTTGGCGATAAATCCTGTCATATTTATTATATGTGGAATAGAGTGGTTGATTGTCGCATTGGGGTTGGGTAAATCTTCGTTGGGTGCATTGACAGTGTTTGTGTTATTGCCAATTCTGGGATTCGTTATGAATACTTCTGTGGGTTGGGCTTTTTTGGCAATATCGTTGGTGTGCCTGGTGCGGCACCGTGAAAATATTATTCGTTTAATTTATGGCACTGAATCCGCAATAGAGTGGAAGTGGAAGAAATAGTATTGAAAAAAATTGCAATTTGTGATATAATAACTGCAAATCGTTGGCACCCAAATGGGTGCTTTTTTTATGGAAAATTTGTGCAGAAAAATGTAATTTCGCCATATGGGGTATATGTTATATGAATAGTTTGTTTGATAAATTGTTAATTTTGCGGTCACCGGGCGTTGGCCCCGTTGCATATGAAAAATTGATTCGTCAATTTGGTTCTGTGGCGGCGGCGGCGGAAAGTTTGCGTGGGGATATGAATTTGTGCGATTCGGTTAAACGCGAAATAGAGGCGGCTGAAAAAATTGGTGCGCGATTCGTGTGTGATGATGATGCGTTGTATCCGGTCAGCCTGAAAAATATCAAAGGACATTCGCCTGTGATTTCTGTGCGTGGTAATATCGAAACTTTGATGCAACCATGTGTTGGTATTGTTGGAACGCGTCATGCAACCGCCGCAGGTATGAATTTTATTGCAGATTTGGCAGAACAATTTGCGTCGCGGTCGGTCGCCGTTGTGTCAGGTATGGCAATTGGAACAGATACCGCCGCACATCGTGGCGCGTTGCGTGCAGATGGAAATACACAAACAATTGCGGTGCTGGGTGGTGGTGTCGATTATATTTGGCCAGTTGAAAACGAATCGCTGTATTGGGAAATTGTCGAACGTGGCGCGGTGTTGAGTGAAATGCCTATTGGGTTTGTGCCACGTGCAAATAACTTTGTGCAGAGAAATCGATTGATTGCAGGTATTGCCCAAAAGGTTATTTTGAGTGAGGCTGATTTGAATTCTGGCAGTATGCGGACCGCACAATTTGCGTTGGATTTTGGTCGTGAATTGTGGGCTGTGCCGTCACATCCAACCGATGCGCGTGCGATGGGACCAAATTCTTTGATTGCACAGCACAAGGCAAAATTGTGTTCAGGGGCAGGGGATTTTTTCAAAATTGACAATAATGCGATAAAAAAATCTGTGCCAGATGCAAAAAATGATGATGTTGAAAATTTGGTTTTAGATGCGTTGGGGACTATTCCGGTTTCAGAGTCTGTATTGGCAGAAGTTGTCAAAAAATCTGTTGCGGAAATTAAACGTTGTTTGGTTGTGTTGGAATTACGCGGTTTGGTACGAAAAACAACAAATGGTTATGTGCGCGTGTGATTAAAATCTTGTCTATACAGTGTATAGACATTGGGCGAAAAATCGAGAAAAAAACGAATCGTTGTCAAAATAGAAAAGTTGAAAATCGGTTTAAGATTTTGTTGAAAACGGAACTTTATGTTTTAAATTTACCTGTGTAAAAACAAACAGAGAGAAACAAAAAATAAGCAGGAGTGTGAGAGTTTTTAAGTCGAATAGAAAATTTGTTTTTGGGCGAATATAAATTTTTTTAAGAAAAATAAAAAATTTAGTTTCGTTATCAAATAAAACAAATATTCAAAAAAACTTAAAAACAAATATGTGCAAAATAAATATTAAATTTTTTGTTCGTGATAAAAAAATATCAGGATAAAAAATTTAATGTTTATGTGCAGGTGGTTTTTACAACTCTTGCGCGGGCAGGAAACTCTTGGAAAGGAAGGAAAGGAGAAACGGCATGCAGGCAGCAACATTAAAACAAAACTCAGATGTAGCGACAATTAAAAATATATTGTCTGAACAGATGGATTTTGCGGCTTTTACATCTTGGATTAATCCGTTGAATTTCGAAATCCAAGGTAATGTGTTGGTGTTGGCGGCGCAAAATCAATTTTCTGCTGATTATATTTCTGGTGTTTATGGTGCGTTGTTGAAAGATGTTGCGGCATCTTTTGATTTAGATGTTAAATTGGTCGTTCGTGGAACAGTTGCAACAAAAATCGCAAATGATAATAATGTGCAATCTTATGCCCCGGTTGCAGAAGTTGCTGCACCAGTTGCGTTTGATGCGTTTGTTCCATGTGAAGAAAATGCTTTCGTATTGTCTGTGGCAAAAAAGGTCGCATCTGGGGCGGTTGCGTTTTCACCTTTGTTCATTTATGGACCGGCGGGTTGTGGTAAAACTTTGTTGGCAGAATGCATTAAATCCCAGGCACAAAATGTTGTTATGATGACAGGTGGTCAATTCGTTGCAGAATTTACACGCAATTTACAAAAACGTACAATTTTTGCTTTCAAAGATTATTGCCGTAATTGTGATACATTTATATTGGACGATGTTCAGGCTTTGGGTGGCAAAACCGCAACAATGGAAGAATTTTTGCAATTAATTATGGATTTGCGTGCAATGGGTAAAAATATTGTTTTGACTTCATCGGTCGCGCCAAATGCTTTGTCCGGCTTTGACAGACGTGCGCAATCGTTGTTGGCATCTGGTTTGGTTGCAGATGTTGTTGCGCCAAATGCAAATGTTAAACGCGTTATGTTGTTGCGTGCTGGTGTTAATGCGGATGTCGCAGATGCGGTTGCAAAACGTGTTGCGTGTAATGGTCATATGATTGCTGGGGTTGTGAATAAAATAAAAACATATACTGAATTGATGGGCGGTACAGTGACATTGGATGTCGCAGAACGTTTGTTGGCAGATACATTGGAAAAATTCAAAACACCAATTTCTATGGTGAAATCTATGGCGGAAAAATTGGGTGTTTCATACGATGCAATTTGCTCTGCGGGTCGTGCAAAATCTTTGGTATTGGCGCGTCAAATTATTATGGTTGTTTTGAAAAATGCGACACAGTTATCATTGGCGGAAATTGGAACATATGTTGGTAATCGTGACCATGCAAGTGTGTTGTATGCAATAAAACAAATTGAAAAATTAAAACAATCAGATTTGATGTTAAGCGCACAGATAGAAGAACTGATTGCGGATTGTCGGTAAATGTGATAAAATACCCATCATGATAGATGGGGGAGTTTTTATGAAAAATTTCTATGCAGTGTTATATGGGTGCATGTTTGTAATGTTTGGTTTTGGGGCATATGCAGACGATGTGTCTGGGTTGTCGGTTGCAATTTTAAATGCAAAAAATTCATGTTCTGGTATTTCTGATTCGATGTCTGATATGAAAAAAATGGCGGGTATAAATACTGCGGTGACGGGCGTTGGAACCGTGACGGCGGGTGTTGCATTGGGGGCGGGTATTATAAAGTCTGGTGTCGATGAAACAATAGAAACCTGGGAACAGGCATTGAACGATATGATAAAAAAGCAAGAAGAAGAAAATGTGACTTTTTACCGTATTGATTATACAGATGTTCAAAAATCTTTTAATGAAAAAATAAAATCCACAGATGCAATAAAATCTGATATAGAGCAAGCAAATGAGGTATCTAAAAAATTAGGTAATATTCGGACCGGCACATTGGCGGGAACGGCTGTGTTGGATACGGCTGGGACAATTATTGCGGCAAATAACCGCGTTGATGAAGATTTACAAGGATTGGTTGATAACTGTATAAAATCAATTAAAAATTTACAAAATGAACAAATTCGTGCGCGGACAGAAAATACTGCGTCGGCCGAAGAATTGCAAAAATCAGAAAAAATAATTGCAAATTGTCGTGATTGGGAATATCTGGATTTAAGTAAAATAAACAAACGCGCGACGGGTGCGGCGATATCGGGTGGAACCGGGGCGGCGTTGGCATTGGTTGGTACGGTAACATCTGCATCGGCGAATTCAGATTCTGTGCGGGGTGACAACAGTGATGCCGGAAAACAAAAAGAAAAGAATTTAAATACGGCATCAAATATATTGGCGGGTGGTGCCACGGCCGCATCGGGTGTCGCGACAATATTTAACGCGACACAAATAAGTGCAATAAAAAAAGCAGTAGAAGTTGCAGATAAATGCGAGGGGGCGCTGAAATAAAATGAAAAAAATATTTGTATTATTTTTATTGTGTTTTACGGTGTTATCAAACAACGCGTTTGCGGACGATCCATGGGGACAAAGAGTTAATACTAATGCGATTTTGAATGTTATAAAAACATCAAATATAAAACAATATATGAATCGTGATAAGTTTTTGGATTATATCGAAAAACATTGGGAGCCAACATTTCAAGATTTATTAGATGCTTGTATAGTAAGTGTTTCACAAGATACAAGAAAAAATTGTGAAACGTTCTTTTTTGATGTTGTCAAAGAACATAATCGATTGGTTGATGAAAATTCTGCAACAACAACCAAAACCGGGCAACCAGTTCAGTCATCAGAAACACCGAGTGATGGTTCGGTTATAAAAATTAAAATTGATTTAGATGGTGGAACACCGGTCAGTGGTAATTGCGCAGATGAAATTATTGTAAAATCTGGGACACAGGTGACGTTGGATTGTGACGCGGTGAAAAATGGAATGCATTTGTCGGGTTATGTTGATAATTATGGAACCAAGAAAACTAAAAATGGGAAAATTGGTTTTGATGGTAAATTATCACAAGCCGAAATTAATGGCGGCGCAGTTCCATTGTCGTTAACAGCAATTTATGAAGGCGATGGTGAAAAACAGAAAGCAGAATCTGCTGATGATTTACGTCAACAACTGTCGGATAATCGTAAAGAAAAAATAAGACATTTGCGTCGTAATCCTGGTTCAGAATTTACAGATAAAGAATTAAAATTATATGATGAAGCAAATGTTTATGCAGGTGCCGCAGTACGTAGATATATGGCGCTGGTTCAATATCGTGATGCATCGGGAAATCTTAAAAAAGGCGATAGAACAAAACTTGTGATGTATGATTGTGATGTGAATGCAAATATGTGTGGTTTTACTTTTGTTGGCGAAAAATCCGGTGTAAATGCTTTGGCGTGTTGTCACAATATCAGAAATAGCGGTGCAACATGCAGTCTTCCATATACATGGAGAAAAGGCGATGTGGAACACACATCTGTATCAGATTGTCGGTAAAATATAACCGCCCGGGTGGGCGGTTTTTTTATATGGATAAATCCTTTACAAATTGGGCATGTTCGGTGATGAATCTAAACCGGAATTCAGGTTTTTTACCCATCAATTCTGTCACGATTGTTTTTGTTTTTTCGGTGTCTTCGATGCCGTCATCGGTACGTGGTGGTAAATCTATACGTATCAAACGACGGGTTTTTGGCGACATGGTTGTTTCTTTTAATTGATTTGGCATCATTTCGCCCAGCCCTTTGAATCGTGAAATTTCCGCCTTTTTATTTTTATATTTTCCGTTTTGTAATTTTTCTAATTCTTCATCAGAATCTATATAGAACGATTCGCCACCACAGGTAAATTTATACAATGGTGGGCATGATAAATATAAATGTCCCCCATAAATCAGTTGAGGCATATACTGATAGAAAAATGCCATCAACAATGCAGCAATATGGTATCCATCAACATCAGCATCGGTCATGATAATAATTTTTTCATAACGCAATTTGTCATCGTTCCAATCTTTTGCCGTTCCGGCACCAATGATATCAATCAAATCATTTAATTCGCGGTTGGCACTGAATCGTTCGTCAGAATTTGATAGAACATTTAACACCTTGCCACGCAGGGGCATAATTGCCTGGGTTGCGCGGTCACGTGCCTGTTTTGCGGTGCCGCCCGCCGATTCGCCTTCGACGATAAATAACTCGGTCCCTTCAACACCATGCTTGGTGCAATCTGCCAATTTTGCAGGCATACGAATTCGTTTAGTTGGTGTTTTGCGTGCGATATCTTTGACCTGTTTGGTTTTTATACGCGCGTTTGCCAAATTTACAATAAACGACAATAACGCATTTGATGTTTTTGGGTCAGATGCCAAAAACATTTCCCATGGGTCATGCAAAGCATTTTCAACATAACGCGCAATTTCGGGGTTAGATAATTTTTCCTTGGTTTGACCCAAAAATTGCGGTGTTTTATAAAATACGGATACAATTGCCGCAACCGAATCAAATACATCTTCGCTGACGATTGTACTGGCGGCCTTGTTATTTGTTTTTTCGCCGTATGCCTTGATGCCTTTGGTGATTGCAGATTTGAAACCACTTTCGTGTGTGCCACCATCGATTGTTGCAATTGTATTGCAATAAGATGCGAAGAATCCATCATCGGATGCCGCACCATTTTCATCTGTTAAAAATGTTAATGCCCACTCTACACGACCAGAATCGTCAGGAAAATCAATTGTCCCAGAAAACATGCGTGGCAAAATACGTGGTTTGGAATCTGTTTTTTCAGCCAAGAAATCAGACAAACCGTTTGGATAATAAAATGTTGTTGTCGCTGGGATATTCATGTCTTCGGTAATCAATTCAGGATTACATACCCAATCAATTTTTATTCCACGTGATAAAAATGATTTTGCACGCGCCATGCGATAAATTTTTACAGGTTTAAATACCGCGGTTTCACCAAATATTTCGTCATCAATTGTAAAACGTATTTTTGTTCCATGATTTTTTGTCGGCGCACCGCGTTCGATAGGTGATGTTGTTTTTCCGCGTGAAAAAGTCTGGTGCCATTCGTATCCATCACGTGAAATCGTCACATCCATATTTGATGACAGTGCATTTACAACCGCAGAACCCACACCATGCAGACCACCAGATGTTTTATACACATTATTATTAAATTTTCCGCCAGAATGCAGGGTTGTTAAAATAACCTCTAATGCGGATTTACCAGGATATTTTGGGTGTTCATCAACCGGAATACCGCGACCATCGTCGGTAATTTCGATTGTTTTTGCATCAATTAAATTAACAGTAATTTTTTTTGCAAAGCCGGCAACGGCCTCGTCAATAGAGTTATCCATAATTTCCACAGGTAAATGGTGCCATGCCTTTTCGTCTGTACCACCGATATACATACCTGGGCGCAGACGGACAGGTTCCAAGCCTTCCAAGACCTGAATATCTGATGCGTCATAAGATGTTTTATTTTCTGTCATAGTATTCATATTATTAGAACATTAATTTTTTTTTCGCAAGTTAGTTTTTTATTGTTTTATTTTGGTGGGTGGGGGCTTGAATTTTTTTACAAAAGAACTATATTTGGTGCATAAATAAAAGAGAATATTGTATTATGAATAAAAATCCGTATGAAGTTTTGGGTGTTGCGCGTGATGCAACGGATGCAGATATCAAAAAGGCATATCATAAATTGGTTATGAAATATCACCCGGATAAAAATCCTGGGGATAAATCTGCCGAAGAAAAATTTAAAGAGGTCAATAACGCGTTCGATATTTTAAAAGACCCACAAAAACGTGCGGCATACGACAGATTTGGTGATGCGGCGTTCGCTGGGGGAAATTCTGCATCCGCCGGTGCGGGCAATCCATTTGGTAATGGTTTTTCTGGATTCGGTGGTGGTGCTGGAATGGACGATATCCTGCGCGAAGCCATGCGTGGTTTTGGTTTTGACGGTTTTGGTGGATTTGGTGGCCGTTCCGGTGCGGCGGCACAGCAACGTGGTCGCGATTTATTGGATACAATTACTATTTCTTTGCGTGATGCGTATTTTGGTACAACGCATACAGTTAAATTTTCCAGCAATGTTCCTTGTGATAAATGTAATGGTAATGGTACAGATGATGGTAAGCCTGCACCGGTTTGTTCGCGTTGCGGGGGCAGTGGATATGTTCATGCACGCCAGGGATTTTTTGCGGTTGAAACCCCATGCCCAGAATGTAATGGGACGGGACACAAAATTTCAAAGAAGTGTTCCAAATGTGATGGCAGTGGCGTTCAACACAAACAAAGAACATTAGAGGTAAAAATCCCGGCTGGAATAATGGATGGTGCGCGGTTGCGTTTGCCTGGTCAGGGCGAGGCCGGTATGTTCGGTGCGCCGGCGGGTGATTTTTATATTGATATCAATGTAAAACCAGACGATAAGTTTGAACGTGATGGAAATGATTTAATTTTAAAAGTTGATGTTCCATTTACAACGCTTGCGCTGGGTGGAGAAATTGATGTCCAGACGATTGATGATAAAGAATTGTCGGTCAAGGTTCCATCGGGAACCCAGATTGGTTCGCGCCTGCGTGTGCGTGGCAAAGGTATGCCGAATTCACGTGGTGGTTTTGGTGATATGTATATTGAAATATCTATGACGGTTCCAACGAAACTTACCGAAAAACAAAAGAAAGCATTGGAAGAATTTGCCGGTGCCAAGTCATCAAAAAAATCAGGTTGGTTTTAGGCTTTTTAATTGATGTAAAAAAAATCTCCCAATTGGGAGATTTTTTATTTTTGTTATTCTTATTTAATCTTTTTTAATTTTTCAGCAAATGTAAATGTATATTGTGTTGCAGACCACAGGGACGCAACCAATGCCAACCATAAACATATAATGCCACATTGTGATAATAGGTTCATTAAAATCAACAATCTTGATGAAATTGTTTCTGGGGTCACGATTGAACTGATTGCAAATAACATTAAAAATAACAATATCGCAATCATTTGAACTGTGGTTTTAATTTTTCCAAGAGAAAATCTTGCCTTGGGAACTGGCATTTCGATTTTCTGGGTGCCCAAAAACTCACGCAGACCACTGATGTACAATTCGCGTGCAATCATTATGATAATTGGAATTATGATAAACCAAAAACGCATCATCAATGCCAGCATTATAAATGTAATCACGACCAATAATTTGTCGCCAATGTGATCCAAAACACCACCCAGTTTTGAACATACATTAAATTTACGTGCCAAGAAACCGTCCATCCAATCACTAATTGCACCCAATGCAAACAAAATGACCGATACCCAATACCATTGCATCATCAATGTTGGGATAATCGCAAATGCCGCACAAATGCGAAATACAGATAATAAATTTACAAAAGTTTTCATATATAACTCCTTTTTTTTACAAGATTGATTATAACAACTCTGAATGAAAATGTGCATATATTTTTTTTGCCGCTGATTTTCCCAATGATGGGACGTGTTCCAGTTGTTGTAATGTTGCGTCCATAATAGAGCGAACCGAACCAAAATGTTGTATTAATGCATGTTTTCGTGTTGGACCAATGCCTTCGATTTCGTCCAGTACAGATGCGGTCATTTGTTTTGCACGTGTTTCACGATGGTATGTTATTACGAAACGGTGTGCCTCGTCACGAACGGCACGCAACATTAAAAACAAAGGTGAATCTTTTGGCATTTCGGTATAAATCGAACCATCAGGCATAATAAAATGTTCATCGCCGTTGCGAACCTCGCCTTTGGTGACACCAAATACAGGAATATTTGGTGCGGTTTTATGTGCGATATTCCATTGCGCAGGTCCCCCATCAACAATTATTAAATCCAGTTTTGGACCATGTGATACCGCACGATTTACAAATTCAGCCATCATACCAATATCGTTGCCGGCATTTGCCTTGTTTTGTAATTTAAAATGTCTATAATCTGTTTTTGTAAAACCATTATGACCAAAGCAAATCATCGCGCCAACCGCATTTTTACCAAACAGGTGTGAATTATCAAAAACCCCGGCGCGTTCGATTTTGATGTTTAATAAATTTTCCAGTTCTGTGACATTTTTATCCCAATCAATATTTTTGTCGTGTTGAATTTTATTTTGCTTTCCACGATTTGCTGTCTGGGTCAGGGCGATGATTTTATCGCGAACCGCGGCGGCACTTTCAAAGTCCATGTTTTCGGCATGCTTTTTCATGTCTGCGGATAGTTCAGCAATGATTGGTTCGCTGTCGCCAGTCAAGATTCGACGTGCCAATGCGACATTTTTTTGATAATCGGTTTGTGGCAAACAACATGGCGCACTGCATCGACCAATTTGGTATAACAGGCATGGGCGCGAACGGTTGTGCATAAATGTATCTGTGCATGTTCGCAGGCGACAAACCTTTTGAATCATTTTAATTGTATCGTTTAATGCACTGACCGAAGGGTAAGGACCAAAAACATCGCGACGTTGGGAAATTTTGCCACGAAATTTTAAAATGCGTGGGTATTCGTTCGCTGTCAATGCCAACATAGGATACATTTTATCGTCTGTCAGCATGATGTTATATTTTGGCTTTAATGTTTTGATTAATTCTTGTTCGCGTATCAGGGCGTCAGCCTCGGTCGCACAAATTTCCCATGTGACATTTGTGACCAAACTGCGCATAACCTGTTTATGTGGTTCCAGTTTTGATGTGTCGATATATTGCCGCAAACGATTCGCTAGATTTTTTGCCTTGCCGACATATAATAATGTTTTATCCGCCCCGTACATACGGTATGTTCCGGGCGCATCAGGTGCATTTGAAATCAAATCTGTAAATTGAATATTCATGATTTATATGATAGAATATAATTTGATAAATGCAAATAGAGGAGAAAATATGAAACAAGAATCTGGTCGTTCTATGATTGAAATGTTGGGTGTGTTGGCAATTATGGGTGTGATTACCGTTGGTGCAATCAGTATGATTTCGTACGCAATGCGCATGCAAAAACAAAGCGCCGTTAATGACGAAGTTTATCAAATTGTTTTGGGTGTGCGTCAATTATTGGGCGAATATGATGATTATACCAAAATTGATAATTCAACCATATTTACTGCGTTGGCGATGTCTAATAAAAACCCGTATGGCGGAAAATATACTGTGTCGGTAAATCCGTCAAATACACGTCAATTTATCGTATCAATTGATGGATTGAGCGATGCCGAATGCAAGGCTTTGACAACCAAGGCTTGGACGGATTCTGTTGATGGCGCAACGGGTAATTGTGTCAGTATGGGACGTGATAATACGGTGTCCATTGTATATGGGGAATAATTAAATTTATGGCAGATTCGATTACTGTTTCTTTGGTCGAAGATGGAACAAAATTGATGCGCTGGTTTTTGCGTAAATTTCCGGCGATGCCTAATCGTGATTTTTTTAAATTATGTCGTGGCGGGCAAATTCGTGTTAATTCGGCGCGTGTTGATTCAAACAGAATTTTGCGCGCCGGTGATGTTGTTCGTATTCCACCAACAATTTTGGCATACGCAAAACGCGAAAATGCAAAAAAAACAGAAACAGGTTCTGCGTTTTCTATGACCGATTTGGAAAAATTAAGACAGACAATCATTTATAATGATGACGATATCGTTGTGTTTAATAAGCCTGCTGGGTTGGCGGTCCAAGGCGGCAGTGGTATTCGTAAATCCATAGATAAAATGGCAACTGCATTATTTCCGTATGATAAAATTTCTTTGGTGCATCGTTTGGATATGGATACATCTGGGTTGTTGGTTGTGGCAAAAAATCAAAAGGCTGCGCAAAGTTTATCAAATCAATTTCAAACAAAATTGGCGCACAAAGAATATCTGGCATTGTTAAATGGTAATGTTTCACCGGCATTTGGTGTGATTGATAATTATATTGTCAAAGGTCAGGTCTTTGATACGCCAAATCGTATAAATGACGGGGCGGGTCAAAAACCACAACGTGCAATCACAGAATATCGTGTGTTGTCCAGTGCGGGTAATATGTCGTGGGTTTTGTTTTCTCCAAAAACAGGCAGAACACATCAATTAAGAATTCACAGTGCGGTCAGTTTGGGTGCGCCTATTGTGGGTGATGATTTATATGGTCGTGATAAAAAATTGGATTCTGGGTTGGAAACAATATTGGCGACAAATAAATTATTTTTATTTGCGTATAAAATCACATTGCGTCATCCGCGAACAAATAAAATAATAACACTGCGCGCAGATGTTCCTGGGTTTATGAAATCTGTGATGAGTTTGTTGGAATTTCAATTACCGGAATAAAAAATGACAAGACGTAGAAGAGTGAAATTTTGGATGCGATTTGTTGGCCTGTTTTTTATTGGGTTGATTGTTGCGTTTTGTATTGCTTTGTCCAAGGTAAATTTGGAAACATTGCGCGGAAATGTTTTGTCGGTTTTGCAAAATGCAACTGGGTATCCTGTGGAAATAGATGGTGCGGTGTCTTGGAAATTTTCTTTGCGACCACGTATTGAATTAAACCAGGTTAGAATTCCTAATGCGGTGTGGGCCAAAGAAAAATATGGATTTTCGGCGGAACGTATGGATGTGACTTTGGATTTGTTGTCGTTGTTGCGAAATCGTCCAACAATACGTAGTGTGAAATTATACGATACGGCTGTGCGTATTGAACATAATGATAAAGGTGAATCGTCATTACAACCAATTGTTGCCGATGAACAACCAGAACCAAAACAAACAGAAGATGTTATAAAAGATAAAATTGAAAAATATCCTTTCCCAGATGCACCGTTTGGACGGGTCGAATTAGAAAATTTTTCTTTTGATGATGGTGTTTATAAATTTTCTGTTGATGGTATGCAATTGCGTTATTTCCGGACGCGTCATCATCAAGATTTTCGTGGTTGGTTAAAACCACGTGATGATGTATTTCCTTTTATTTTCTCTATGGGTGAATATAATGCAGAACGGAAAATTTATCCTGTTAAAATTGCGATATCTACGGGTGGTGACGCATTGATTGCTGATATTGCATTGGATGCAAAAACAAAATTGCCAATCGATTTTGTTATCAAAGGTGATATTGTTGATTTGGGTGCGGTGCGTGATATTTTTGGAATCGATTTAACCGGTATGCCACGATTGTCTGTAAATATTGCAGGTGGTTTTGTCGATAAGGATACTTTAAATATTCGTAAATCTGCATTGTCAATGCGCGGAACAGAATTAAATGTTTCAGGAACGTATGATTGGTCAGGTGCAAAACCGTCAGTTAAGGCAAATATTTCTTCAAAAAACCTCAGTTTGTTAAAATTGGTGCCGGAAATGTATTCTGGGTGGGTGCGACCAAATCGTGAATTAAATGTTTTTCATGATATAAATTTACATGGTGGCGATATTAGAAAATTTGATTTAGATGTGGTTGTAGATTTGAAACATTTGATTGTTTATCGTGATATGGATTTGAAAGATACAAAATTGACAATCAAATACAAAAATGAACGCGGGCGCGTTGATGCAATAACAACTATTGCAGGTGGGCCAATGCAGGTCGGTGGTGATTTTTCTATTGCGCCGGACGGTGATATTTTTGTGCGCGCAGGTGTTAAGGCAAATGATTTTTCCATTGGTCAATTGATGAGCGAGATTAGAATTCATGATTTTATCGTTGGTGTGCCGTTGGATTTATATGGTTATTTCGAAGCGCATGGTAAAAATATGTCGCAATGGATGAATACTATTACTGGACCTGTGGTTGCATATTCTGTGGGGGGTGGATATGCGTATCCGCGGTTGGTGGAAAATATTTATGGAACAGATGTTTTGACATCTTTGCGTCATAATATCCAAGATTTTTTCCGGACCGATAAAAAATATGACAAGGCAACTATTTCTTGTGTGGTGGCAAATTTAAAATTGCGTGATGGTGACATTGAAACACGTAATGGTGTTGCAATTGAAACAAATTCTATAAATGCACGATTGGCGGGAGATTTAAATTTAGGTGATGAAACAATCAATTTGGCTTTGACGACGGTTCCATCACGTGGATTAAAATTATCAATAACAGGCAATGTTGTAAATACTGTTGAAATTGTTGGTAATTTGGCAGAACCAGATATTCGTATAAATGGTGCGGCATTAACAGGTAAGGTTGTGTCTGCAACTGGGTTGGGATTGTTATTGGCGCCATTGACCGGCGGTGTCAGTTTTGTTGCAGGCGTTTTGGCAGGGGGACTTTTGGAAAATTGGTTGGCGGACAGCACGCCTTGCAAAACCGCATTGGATAAAGGTGCGCCTGATGAAGATGGTGACCCAGAATGGATGAGTTTGCCTTTGCCAGAATTGGTAGAACCGATGTTAAAACAATAAAAAAAGGAAAATAAAAAATGATGCATATATCTGAGTTGATTCAGTTAGTAATAATATTGTTCTGTGTTTGGTATTTTTATAAACGATTAATACAAAATACGGCATCTGAAAAATTGGTGCGTGGTATTTTGGGATTGGTTGTGTTGTGGGTGTTTAGTTTTGTATGTATAATGTTGCATTTTGATTTGTTGGGAACATTTTTACATTGGGTGGCTTTGTTTTTATCAATCAGTTTGGTTGTTGTGTTTCAACCAGAATTGCGTAAATTTATGGCATTGATGGGGTCTATCCAAGGGTGGCGGACTTTGTTTGTTGGTCGTAATGATAATAAAAAAATCCACCAAAAAGATACAACATCATTGGACGCAATTGTTAGTGCGGTTGAATATATGTCGGCAAAACATACGGGGGCGTTGATTGTTTTTCCGTCTATGTTGGACGAATCTGTAATTGAACGCAAAGGTGTTGTGGTTGATGCAAAAATTACCGCGGAATTATTATTGACTATATTTTTTAACAAAACCCCATTACATGATGGTGCGGTCATAGTTGAAAATAACAGGGTTGCGTATGCAGGTGCAATTTTACCGTTGTCACAAAATAACCTGAATTGGAAATATGGAACACGACACAGGGCGGCATTGGGGTTAAGTGAAGCCACATCAGCAACCGTATTGGTTGTATCCGAAGAAAGTGGCGATATATCTATTGCAGAAAAAGGTAAGATAACAAAGTATGATGATTTGAAAAAATTGCGTGCAAAATTAGAAAAAGTTATGAAAATGTAATTGTTTAAAAATGAAAACGCCGCCAAGTTTTATTTTGGCGGTGTTTTTTTGTGGTGGCTTTTGCCCTTGCACCGAATCGGTGTTTTTTGGTAAAATGCGTCATGAGAATGTAGAAAAGGACAAGAAAAAGAAAGATAAGTTAGGAGTTTTATTATGGAATTTTCTGTTTTTCGTCAGGTTTTAATTCGTGCATTGGGACATATGCAGTCTATTGTTGAAAAACGTGCAACTTTGCCTATTTTGATGAATGTAAAGTTGGAAGTTGCCGAAGATTTGGTTTTGTCTGCGACAAATGTTGATTTGGAATTGGTTGAACATGTGGCGGCAGATATTACTTTGTCTGGTAAAACAACGGTTCCTGTACAGATGTTGTATGATATCGTACGTAAATTGCCTGATGATGCGGAAATTTCTTTTAAACAGGTTGGTGATCAACTGGTTGTGTCCAGTGGTCGTGCGGTATTTCATTTGCCAACATTGCCAGCAGAAAATTTCCCAGCCATGGCGGGCAGTAATTTAACCACAAAATTCCAGATGACAACTGGTGATTTGGCACATTTGATTAACCAAACAAAATTTGCAATACCAACAGATGATGTTCGTTATCATTTGGGCGGTATTTATTTCCATATTGCCGAGGAAGGTAAATCAAAAATGCTGACTGCGGTTGCAACTGATGCACAACGTTTGGCGTTGTGTGCGATGGTGGCACCGGTTGATAGTGTGGAAATGCCGTCTGTGATTTTGCCACGTCGTGTTATTGGTGAATTGTCTAAATTATTGGAAGATGCCAATGTTGATGATGTTTTGGTTGAATTGTCTGATACCAAGGCGCGTTTTACCGTTGGTGCGGCTATTTTGACCAGTAAATTGGTTGATGCACAATATCCAAATTATCGTGTTGTTATTCCAAAAGGTAATGACAAGATTGCCATTATGGACAGAAAACAATTTATAAATGCTGTTGATTTGGTGTCTGTTGCATCTGTGGATAAGACAAAGTCTGTTCAATTGACATTTTCAACAAATAAATTGGTTATTAATGCGTCCAGTCCGGATGCAGGAACCGCAACCCAGGAATTAGATATTGAATATAATGGTGATTCTTCATTTACTGTTGTGTTTAATGTAAAATTCTTGCTTGATGTAGCAGGTCAGGTCGAAGGCGAAAAGTTCCAAATGGAAATGCAGGATTCTTTGTCACCAACGACAATCAAATCTACGGATAAAAAGACAGATGCGTTATTCGTGCTGATGCCGATGAGAATGTAAAAAAAATGCGCCATTGGCGCATTTTTTTAATTCCAGGGTGCAATGTGCAATAAATGAATTATAATTTATTTTGTGTTGTTTGCATTGGACAATTTTAATTTCTTGAAAAAATTGATATTAGTGTGTATTTTTGTTTGGAATAAAAAAGGATAAATTATGTCGTTGGAAAATTTAAACTCTGGTAAAAATCCGCCCCAGCAGATGAACGCTATTATAGAAGTCCCAGAAAATGGTTATGTGAAATACGAAATTAATAAAGAATATGGCCTGTTACGTGTGGATAGAGTTTTGCATACACCCATGGCATATCCGGCAAACTATGGTTATTTTCCTGGAACGTTGGGTGATGATGGTGATCCGTTGGATTGTGTTGTGGTGTGTAATGCGCCACTGCGTCCGGGCGTGTTGATAGAGATTCGACCGATTGGTGCGTTGGTTATGGAAGACCAGGCCGGTGGTGACGAGAAAATTATTTGTGTCCCATTGGCGAATATCGACCCATATTATTCAGATGTTAAAACATTGTCTGATTTACCGGAAATATTGAAATCAAAAATCAAATATTTCTTTAAGCATTATAAAGATTTACAACCAAATGCGTGGTCAAATGTTAAAAATTGGGTCGATAAAGACGATGCAGAACGTATTATTATGGAATCTATTGACCGTTATTGGACGCATAAACGTAATGATGCGTAATAAAATTCTTGCGTTTAACAATGGTTTATTTATAATTTGGTGGTAAATTTAAAAATAAAAGGATTTAAAATGGCGACATTTATTGCAAATGATATGCGTGTGGGTTGGGTTATTTCCCACAATGGAAAACGTTATTCTGTGACATCAATTACCAAGGTTAAACCGGGCAAGGGTGGTGCGTTTGTCCAGGCAGACCTGCGTGATATCGATTCGGGAAACAAGGGCGGTGATCGTTGGCGTGCCGAAGACAAGGTTGAAAAATTGATGGTCGAAGATTTGGAATGTCAATATTTGTATTCTGATGGGACTGATGCATATTTTATGAATTTGTCTGATTATGAGCAATTTACCATGCCAAACGATTCGTTGGGCGATCAAATGAAATTTTTGGCACCTGAAATGATGGTGCGTGCCAATTTTGTCGAAGGTCACCCTGTATCAATCACTTTGCCGAAAACGGTTGTTGCGACGGTTGTTGAAACAGAACCTGCATTAAAAGGTCAAACAGCAACTGGCTCTGGGGGAAAGCCGGCGGTATTGGATAATGGTATTCGTGTTCAGGTTCCTGTATTTATCGAACAAGATGAAAAAATCGTTGTAAATACAGAAACTTTGGAATATGTCGAACGCGCAAAATAATGTTTTTTAAAAAAATCAAGTGAAATTGGTGAAATTTTTTCACCAATTTTTTTATGTTTATATTTTTTTAGGTCGCATTTTGTGGTATAATACACTTGCAAACAAACTATAACGATGGGGAAAAAAATGAAAAAAATTCTGCTTTTTGCGGGTGTTGCTGGGGTTTTGATGTCCGGCATGGCTGTTGCGTTTGAAACAAATACTGTGACATACGCGGCTTTTCCAGAAATTAATTATGATTCAAATCATCCGTATGCGTCAAAAAAACAGGCGGACGGTAGTATTAAAATAAATCATGCAACAACAAAATATGTCCAGGCCCGCAAGACCGAGGCAAATAATCTGGTGACGACTTTGGCAACCCGGACAAACACAGATAATGGTGTTGTGACGGCGAATAAAACCGCGATTGAGGGAACGACCGGTGCAACCACATGGGCAGAGAAAGGTTTGCAAAATAACAGACAGGTGACCGCCGGATTGCGTGATACGGTTTGTGATAATTTAACCAACGAATATAGTGGTTGTGGATATATAACAATGGGCGGAACATCTGCGACGGGTGATGCCGGTGCGGTGACCGATGGAACAACCGCCTCAACAGCCAAATATAAATGGGTTAAAATAAAAACAAATTGTGGTGTCACAGGTCAGGAAAATGCCGCGAATTGTCAAAATTAATTAAGTTTTAGTTTGTTATTACGGGATAAAAATAAAAGATAAATAAAAAAAGGAAAACCAATGTTCAAACGAAATTTTTTGGTAAAAATGTTATCTGTGTTGGCGGTTGCGTCAATTACATCGTTTGCTGGTATTGGTGTATCATACGCGGCGGGCGATGAGGTTGATGAAAATGCTGGGACGGGTTCAACCGAAACACCGACTGGCAATGACCCTGTGGGTGCGGCGACAGGCATAAAGATTGCAACAAAATCTTTTAATGATGCGCGTTTTTCGTATGTGCGTCGTGATTTAGATAATACAATTGCAACGATTCGTGATGTTGTATCCAATGCAATAACAAATACAAACAATATTGCCGCGTTGCAATCTGGTAAGCAAACACGTCCTGACGATAACCATGCATGCCCAGCGGGTAAAACATGTTTGTTGGTGACAGATACATCAGGCATACGCAATTGGTATGAAATTATTGATTGTAATGAAAGTGCTTTCTTGGCCAATGTTGGTTCGGATTACGGGTTTGGAAATAGTGGGTATTATGGTGGGTACACAAATGGTTCGACGGGATATCGTGCGTGTACGGAATCCAATGCAAATTGTGGTGAAAATCAATGGATGCGTTCTTTTGCAAATGGTGTCGTGTATGGTGAGGCGCGTGCGGTTCAAATATCAAATTCAGAGGGGACAATTGTGACTTTGCCACAAAATGTACAGTCGGGTAATGTTTGTGTGTGCCGTGCGACGGGGTATCGTGTCAAAAATGGTGATACATATGGTGCATTGCAACCGATTTATACGGATGCTTGGGTTGTTTATCGTAATCATGCAAATACAGACCAGGCATGTTTGCATAATTGTGCATTTGATGGTGATTCACAAAGTGGTAGTGGTATAGATGTGCCATATTATGCATCTATTTCAAATACATGTGTTGGTGGTGGTGCGTCTGTGGCAAATATGTGCACAATTGATCCATGGTTTGCAAGTATTGTGACAACAAATCCGCAAACGGCTGTGATTGGTTATGATGGAAATAATGGTGATTGGAATACGGGTATTTGTGGTACTGCAGCCCAGGGTTCGGCGGATTATTTGTGGTGTAAAAATAGTAATGCGGCGAATTCAACGGTAGAAACGTCTTGGTGTTGGGATGATGGTTCATGTGCGCCAAATTCTTGGATTGTTAATTATTCAGATGTAAATGCGTCTTTGACAGGTGGTGCGAATAATCCAAAGTTGTATGGTCGTGCATATTGTACAGATATGGATACAACAAATGTTGCCTCTGGTACGTTGTTGAATGGTACAGAAATAGGAAATAAGATTTTGCAGGGTTATGATAATGATGGATTGGCATGTGTTTGTCAGGTACAAAAATATAAAAATGCTGCGGCTACGACTATGACAGATGTGCAAAATCCAAAGTACATATATACAGGTATAACTGATGTTAAGTGTCATGAATTCTGTCAATCTTTGTGCGTGAATTATTTCAAAGATAACGCAGATAACAGTTTGTTGCGTGATTTAGCAGGAACATGTCCGTTGGATTAAAAAAGTTTCTTTGTGTGTGGGAAAAGGTCGTGGGAAACCGCGACCTTTTATTTTAAATCTTGTTATTGCTGTGGAAAACTTCGCGGATTAAAAATATACAATAATCGCGGATTGCATCGCGTCCCATGTCGAAATATTGGCGTGGATTAAAATTAGATGGGTCGTCGTGTAAATTTTTACGAACCGCCGCGGTAAATGCCAAACGTAAATCACTGTCGATATTTATTTTACAGATGTGTGTTTTTGTTGCAGCAAAATTTAATTGCTCTAAACTGATGCCGATTGCATTTTGTATGTTGCCACCGTATTGATTTATTGTTTTAATGAAATCCGCCGGAATGGATGATGCGCCATGCAAAACCAATGGTGTATATGGAATGTTGTTTTGTATTTGTTCCAAAATATCGAATCGTAATTTTTCATCGGCGTTTTTTCGTTTATATGCCCCATGTGATGTTCCAATCGCAATTGCCAAAGAATCTGTTTCGGTTTGGCGGACAAATTCATAAACAGAATCTGGGTCGGTATAAACGGATTTTGTGCCAAATGTATTTTCGTCTTCGATACCGGATAATTCGCCCAGTTCTGATTCGACTGAAACATTACGTGCGTGTGCGTATCGTGCAATTTCAGCGACTGTGGTGATATTATCGTCAATGTCGTGTTTGCTGAAATCTAACATTACACTGGAAAAACCGATGTTAATTGCGTGCATGCATGATTCAACCGATTTTCCATGATCCAAGTGCAGGCATATTTGTTCGTTTGGTTGTATTTTTGCGCCGCTAATCATTCCCATCAGCATATCGTCACCCATATATTTTAATGCCGATTCGGAAATTGCAATGATAACGGGGCTGTGGGTCAGGCGTGCCGCCGAAATAATTGCTTGGATAGTTTCCATGTTGTATGCGTTAAATGCTGGGACCGCAAAACCGCCATGTCGCAATGCGTTTTGCAACAGTTTTTGCCCGGAATTTAAGCCAAAATAACGATATTCCATGAAATATCCCCCCCGTTGAAAATTATGTTAGCAAATATAAAAATCTTTGTTCCATAAATTTTTTTGATATAAAATTTGACAGTCTAAAATTTTGTGCAATAATATTTTGTGAAGTAGGTGATAAAACCGTCATCTGCATAACAGATATAAAGGAAACAAAATGAAAAAATGTTTAGCTTTGGTCGCATTTATTGCTTTGGCTGCATGCGGCGGTTCGTATGATTATTACAAAGGCGATGTTCGTTATGTCCAAGATGGCGAAGATTGCATTTATTATGCTGGTGAATCTGCAAATCATTATTCACGTGATGTTGATACCGCAGATTTAGATAAAAAGATTGTTTATCGTTACACACGTTGTGCTGATTTGTATGCTCGTGATATGGGTGGCAAAACAGTTCGCAACGAACGTCGTGTTATGACACCGGCTGCGGAACCAAAAGCAGAATCTGTGGTCGTTAAACCGGTTGTTGTTAAAAAATCTTGCAATGCATGTTCTGCCAAGAAAACAACAATCCAATACGTCGTTATGTAATGACATGGAAATTGGTGCAGCGATGCATCATGTTTGATGATTAGGTCTATCCTGATCAATGGTTTTGATGATGTGGTGGCGCGTTTGCGCCATCATTTTTTTTATATTTTTTGTTTTGAAAAATATTGTGTTTTGTGGTAAAATTGCATTGATAAATATAAAAAGGAGATATCATGAAAAATTATACAAAAGTTTTAGTGTTTGCTGCGATTGTGGCTTTGGTTATTGTTCCTGCGCATGCGGCGGGTACGGATAACAGTGCGTTGTGTTCGTTGGTTGGCAAAATGCAGGGTGTTTTTAAAACATTGCGTATTTTGGCATTTGTTGGTGCTGGATTTTATATGGCCGAATGGGCATGGGGTTGGATTTCCAAAGGCGAAGTTAAAATGGACGATGTAAAAAAGAAAGGAACCGGTTTGCTGGTTGGATTTAGTTTGTTGTTCTTAATCGGTGTGGTTTTGTCTTTCTTGATGTCTGCGGCCAGTGATGGTGGTTCGTTTGGTTGTAAAGAAATCACAACGGGTTGGGGCAAATAATCCAAACCAAAATAAAATTAAAATCGGGTGGGATTCCACCCGATTTTTTTGTTGGGTTTTAAAACTTGTTTTTATTGTTTGTTGTCTTCGACATTTGCCAATGAATATAACACAGACGATATCAAAGATTGATATGGGACGTGTTGTTGGTTTGCCAATTCTTTGATTTTATCCAATATGGCATGTGGAATTCGCATGTTTATAACGCAATCACTTTTATTAAATGTGCGATAGGCCGCGTATTCTTTTAACAGAGCCTCTATATTCATAATGAATAATTGTTGCATAACATTTGGCATAGTTTTTACCCCTATACATTATTCAACACAAACGTCAATATCCGTGTCTTTACGATTGACTATATCAATGTATTTACATTTGTCAATACATTTGTGAATACCGCTGTCAGCACGCGTGTCAGCACTTTTGTAGGGGCGAATGTATTGTTTAAATAAATTTGATTTTTGGATTTTTTGTGGCTAAACTTTGGGTGCATATTTATATGAATTTTATTTTTTAATTTTTTAAGGAAAGGATAAAAAATGCTGAAAAAAATTTTTGCAATGATTTTTTGTGCGCTTTTGGCAATGCCGTCGCATGCTGAATTAAAGGTTGATATTGTTGCTGGTAATGTATCACCGGTTGCAATCGCGTTGCAAAAAGTTGAATTTGGCAAAGGTGTCGCGAAAGCAGATGCGGAAATGGTGCGTTCGGTTGTGGAAAATGATTTAAAATCGACGGGACTGTTTCGTTTGATAAACCAAGATGCCTATCCGCAATTTGTGAAATTTAATGATATGCCTGATTTTAAATTATGGGAAACAATACGTGCCCAGGTTTTGGTTCAATCAAAAATGACTAAACAAAAAAATAATATGTATAAACTGGAATTCTATGTTTGGGATATGGCTGGCAAAGAACAGATAGAGGCGCAAAGTTTGGCGGCGTCCAAAAAATCTATTCGTCGTATGGCGCATTTGATGGCTGATGCGATTTATGAAAGATTGACGGGCGAGGTTGGTTATTTTGATACTCAAATCGTGTTTATTGCGGAAACAGGTGATGTTTCTAATCGTGTTAAACGTATGGCAATTATGGACCAAGATGGTTTTGGTATGCGGTATTTGTCTGATAAAAATACTTTTGTTATGTCGCCACGTTTTTCGCCAAATATGCGAACAATAGTATTTTTATCTTATCGTGATGATAAACCTATGATTTGGACATTGGATTTAGATACCGGGGCGCAACGCAGACTTGGTGAATTTGGTGGTATGAATTTTGCGCCACGTTTTTCGCCAGATGGAACAAAGGTTGCAATGTCTTTGGTGCGTGGTGGTGATACACACATTTTTGAATACAATATAAATACGCATGAATTGAAACAATTAACATTTGGACATTCGTTGAATACATCACCGTCTTATTCGCCTGATGGAATGCAGTTGGCGTTTAATTCTGATAAATCTGGCAGCCAGCAAATTCATGTTATGGATTTGAATACTGGCACCGAAGAACGTATCACATTTGGGGCGGGGCGGTATGCAACACCGGCTTGGTCGCCAGATGGTCAGTTTATTGCATTTACTAAAATAGCCGATGACACATTTTATATCGGTATTATGGGACCAGATGGCAAACGCGAAAAAATATTGGCGGGTGGTTGGTATATGGAGGCGCCTTCGTGGGCACCGGGCTCGCGCAGATTGGTTTATTATGAAACTGAAAAATCTGGAGATGGCATGGACCGTATGAGTCATTTGCGTAGTGTCGATATTACGGGTATGAATATATATGATATTGAATTGCCGGATGGGGTAAACGGTGTTGAGCCAACATGGTCACCAAAATTGCAGTAAAATTATGTGGTTTAGGAAAGGGTTTTTTGCAGGATTATTATTGTCGATGTTTGTATCGGCGGCAGGTGCAGTGCCTGCGGTTGTAAAATATGTCATTGATGGCGATACTTTTTCCGCAGGTGTAAAATTGGCAGATGATACGGTTGTGTCTGTTCGTGTTCGTATTCGTAATGTTGATACGCCTGAAATGCATGGTGAATGTGTTGATGAAATTGTTGCTGCAAATGTTGCGAGAAATCGGTTGGCTGAATTGTTGCCGGTGGATAGCGTTGTTGAATTAGAAAATATCAAAGACGATAAATACCTGGGTAGAATTGATGCAACGGTCAAAGATTCACGTGGTCGTGATGTTGGTCGCACTTTGATTCGTGAAGGTTTAGGTCGTGGGTATAATGGCGGAAAGCGCAAAACATGGTGTAAATAAAAATCGTATCGAAATATAACCGGACATCTGCTTGTTGCTGGCTCGTTTATGTAGCAACACGTACACTGCACTCGCCATCAACGTCGCATCTGTGCGTTATCTTTCGATATTTAGTTTTTTTATTTTCTGATTATGCGCTGTGGCGATTGATTGATTCATGAATTTCTTCCAATGTTGCGCTGGCGGGTAATAAGTTTTCAAAATACATGTTTGCTATACCGCTACGCATTTTGCCGCGCTTTGGCCAATATAATCCTGCGTCTGTGCCAACTGGTAAGATTGGTAATTTTAATTCGTGTGCCAAAAACATCAATCCGCGTTTTAATGCGGGATGTTGGCCTGGCATTGTGCGTGTGCCTTCGGGATAGACAACTAATGTGTATCCGTTCATAATTTTATCTGCAACCCGGTCTGTTAATTTACGCATATTTGTTTTGCCACGCGCACGATTTACGCCAATAAATCCAACGCGCCAAAATGCCCAACCGTAAATTGGTATCCATAATAATTCTCGTTTCAAAATAAAAAAAGATTTTGGAATTGTCATAAATAATATTGCCACTTCCAATATGGACATATGTTTGGCGGCAATTATTGCCTTGCCGTCGGTGCGTGTATTTGTGTTGGGTTTTGTTGGAATGCCATTTTCTTCAACCGGTGGATAATGAATCGTGTATGTTATGCCTGCAATTTTTCGTGCCAAAAACAATACGCCCATTGTTTCGACACGCATCGCAATTCGTGTCAATTTTTTGTTTATTAAACTAAGCCCCAAAAAAGGAGTCCAAATAATAAAATAAATCGATAATACAAATTTGAAAATAATTGTTTTTAACATAACTAACCTTCTTTGATACCAAACAGTGTGACCAGATATTTTACATATTCAATGGTCCATCTTTGTAATCGTTGAGATGCCGGCATGCCAGTTAATGGTGCGGAACATGTCACCAATTCGGTGTCTGGGGTTTCCAGATGTATTAAATGTGTTGCGCGTTTCATGTGTTCTTCGGTTGTGACAACAACTATGCGGTGTAAATGTTTCTGTTGAACTATGCGTTCAATTGCCAATGCGTTTTGATATGTTGATTTAGATTTTGTTTCTGTGGTGACGTGTTGGGTGCCAGTGTCAAATTTATGGCCACCTGCGCCAATGATGTGAATTCGCGCCATTGGATATTGTTTGGTTTGATTTAGTGCGTATGGAACACGACGTGCATCACCGGTTAAAACAAAAATATTATCATTTGGTAAAATTGGACCGCAACTTAACGGTGATGTCAGTTTGAATATCATTCCGCCTAAAACAAAAAAGCCCAATATCAAAAAAGATGGTGTGAATATTTTCATTTAACTGTTTTTTAAAATATTTTTTGTTGTGTGTTTTGTAATATGGGTTGCAAAAATTGTAATTGCAACTGGTAATAAAATTAGCAATATCCAGCCAAATGTATTTATGCCTATCATTGCCATTAAACCAACGCGTGCCGAATGTGATGCTGATAAAATCAAAAACAAAAATGGCAAAGCGATTATAAATCCCAGGATTGTTGCACGTGTGCAAATGCGGGCAACGATTATTTGCATTTGTTTTGCGACAAATGAATCACTGGCACCGATTTGATTTAATATTTCCAATTCGCGTTTGTGCAACATTGCCGTATTATGTGCGATATATGATACGCATACGGTTATAGACCCCAATGCCACAACCAGTACTAATGCACAAATTGCAATTAAATACCAACCTGCGCGAATAGGATTTTGTAATGCGTTTTTGTGTGTCAGGAATTTTGCATAAGGACTGATTTGTTGTTGTACAGATTTTAAATCGGCGGTGGTTTTAAATTTAACCTCCCACATTTTTGGCAGGTATTTTTGTAGTGCAGAACCCCCAGATACCCATGGTGACATTAAATCAGCCATCTGGGCATTTGATATTTCGTTTGACGATTCAATTTTGGATGCATTTTGAGATAAAATTTCGCGAATTTTTGGGGCATCGTTTGCATCGGTTGTTTGTATCGTTGCGAATAAATCCCACGAAGTATTCATACGGATTGCGCCCGTCCCAATCATTATCGCAATTCCCAAAGTCAAGACCGATAAAAAAGTCAAAACCGACATAATTGCCGTCATAAATGTACTTTGTTCGCGAATAAGCGAAAAAACAATCGGTTTCTGTTTCATCATATATTCCCAATATCGTCAAATTGTTTTGATAATTCACTGAAATAATTTTTTGGTGCGGGACCTTTCCATAATTTTTTAGGCGCGTCCCCAGATGCAGATTGATTGGTCACAAATCCCACATGGTGATTTTCAATGTGGATTACCGGAAATTTATAGGTTTCAATTAAACGGCGACTGTGTGTTGCCAATATTATTGTTGTTCCAAACATTTTATTCATCTGGATAAATAAATCCATTAAACGCGATGCGTTTTCATCGTCCAAATTGCCGGTCGGTTCGTCAGCCAATAATATAGAAGGTTGAACAATAATCGCGCGCGCAACCGATACACGTTGTTGTTGGCCACCACTTAGTGCCAATGGTTTTTCGTCCGCATATTTGCCCAGTCCAACCCAGTCCAAAACCTTGGGAACTAAATTTTTAATTTTATTTTCTGGCATATTGCGAACACGTAATGGTAAAGCAACGTTGTCAAACACAGTTAAATGTGACAGTAGTGAATATTCTTGGAATACAATCGCCATTTTTTTGCGGATTTCGGTAATTTCATCGCGCGTCATATCGTTTGTGATTTTACCAAATAATTTTATTTGACCGGATTTTGGTTTGTGCAGTTGATAAATTAAACGCAATAAAGTCGTTTTGCCCGCACCAGATGCACCGGTCAGGAAATAAATCGCGCCACCGGTGATGTTAAATGATACATCTGTCAAGACATCAGCGCCATTATCATATGATGCCGCCACATTTGTTAAAGATATAGATGATGTTTTTTCTTCCATTTCAGGTGGTATCTTAGAAAAAAAATACAGTTTGGTCAAATAATAAAAATCTTTTATAAAATTGTGTGTTTTATGGTTTGGAAAAAAATTGAATTTGTGATAAAATTATAAAGATAAGTGGAAGGAAATGTTGTTTAGAAAGATTGCTTTTGTGCTGTATCTTGCCTGTTTTGCACCGATAACTGCGTTCGGGACGATGATTTATGTGCCGGCAAATCCATGCGCATGTGATAATCGTCCATGCGATGATGTCGTTATTTTGTCACGTGATTTTCGAAAATCAGGGGTTGTGAAAAAGGCAGAAAAGGTTGAAAAGCCGGCGGTTGTAAAGAAAACTAAATCAAATACATTTAAAAACCAAGACAACGATGCAGAATATAATGTTTATTTGGCTGGAAATCTGGCAATGAATATTTGGAATTGGAAAAATGATTACAATTCTGATTATACGGGGACAGATTTATTATTCAGTCAAGATGAATATTCTGGGGAAACTGTGTTTGGTGGAAATGTCGCGTTGGGTGTGTATTTGTCTAAAAACTGGCGCATGGACCTGGAATTGGGTTTGACCAAAGAATTCGAAGATTATGACGAGGCCGCAACATATACTTTGTCTATGCCTTATTTGATGGCAAATGCGTATTATGATTTTGATTCTGGGTTTTATCTGGGCGGGGGATTGGGTGTTGTGCGGTCCAAGATTTCGATTGATGGTTTGTTGTTTCAAAATTCTACATCTGGGGCGAAATATACAGATAATTTGTTCAAGGTCGGTGTTGCCGCCGGATACGCGTTTCGTTTTGGTAATAATATGCACATTGATTTGCGGTATCGGTTGTCTGGAATCCAAGGTCCAGAAATATCGCGCACGTTTTTGTGGAATCAATATAACGAAGGAAATTATCGGGATTTTTCGTTGAAAATTACCAGCGGATTGGTGTTGGAAAATGCTTTTTCTGTTGGGTTGAGAGTTAGTTTTTAAACAAATGGGCAGATGAGATGAAAAAAAGAAATGGATTTTGTTTAACCTTTTTAACAAGCATCGCATGTATGTTGGTGTATTCATCATCTGCGTTTTCGGCGGTTCGTATTTTGGGGTCTGGGGGAAATACAATGGTGGGGGCATCTGGTGCATCGACAGAATTAAAAAGCCCAACAGCCACAACAACAACGGCGGTGTCGCAATCAACACGTGGGTCGTCGTTGCGATTTTCTAATCCAACCCAGGTTGCGTCGGCAACATCATCACAAAGTTATTCAGGATTGTCCAGTGCCGGTGGAACATCGTCTGGGGTTGCGGATTCTGCATCTTCGCGTTTGTCTATTGGTAAATATTTGAATTTGTCTCATTCAACAAAGCCAACACCAACAGGCGGTGGAACATCTGGGGGTGGAACTTCAAATGTCGATTTGGATAATTTGCAAAATCAAATTGACAGATTGCAAACTTCTGTTGATGGATTAAAGGTTAATAAACAAAATGCGTTGATTGTTGGCGATGGTGAATACATCGATATTTCTGGGGACGATAATAATGTAATTTCTATTGATATAAATGCTTTGAAACATGATTTGCAAGATGCATTGGGAACACAAAAAGATTTGCTGACGGAAATAGACGAAGATTATAAATTGTGGTGGTGTTATGCCAATAATACAGGTGATGGTTGTGTTGATGAAAAACAGTTAATTGTTGATTTGGGAACTGTTTTAAAAGAATATGATTTGGCAAATGAAAATGTTTCATTGAGTGAGGCTTTGGTGGGCAAGCAAGGAAAATTAACCACAACT
Organism: uncultured Pseudomonadota bacterium; assembly: GCA_902793435.1. Lineage (GTDB taxonomy): Bacteria > Pseudomonadota > Alphaproteobacteria > Rs-D84 > Rs-D84 > Enterousia. The sequence continues at coordinate 29,850 of CADBDF010000002.1, forward strand.
GATGCGGGATATATTGCAATCGATCAAGAGACCGGCACTATTGATGTGAAATTTCAAAAGTTAAAAGATGATTTGGGTATATCCAATGCAAAACAATCGGAAATTCAATTTACCCAAGATGGTAAATTGCAATGGCGCTATACGGACGATTTTGAACAAGACGGTGTGACGAAAAAATGGACAACCGCTGATATCGATGCATTGATGCGCAGAAATCTGGACGGATATGTTCAGTTGGCAATACTGGAAGATTATGTCAAGAAAAGCGAATTGGCGGGATTGCAAGGCAATTTAGAGGCCGCAAGTGATAAATATATCGAAATTGTAGATAATAAAATTGGTGTTAAATTTGCTGAATTAAAAAATGCTTTGAATATTCCGCAAGAGCGCGAAGTTGAAATTGATTTTACAGATGATGGTAAAATAAAATGGCGTTATGTTGGGGATACGGCATGGCATCAAACAAATCAAAAAGTGAGTGATTTTGTTGATTTAACCGGATATGTGTTGCGTTCGGAATTGGCAGGATTACATGGGGCTTTGACGGCCGATGAAAATGGGTATTTGCAAATTAATAATAATAAAATTGGTATAAAGTTCCAAGATTTGAAAAATGCTTTGGAAATTCCAGATGCCCAACGCGATATCGAAATGGAAATCACAGATGGTGGTTTGTTGCGCTGGCGGTATTTGGATTCTTTTGAAATTGATGGCACAACAAAAAAGTGGGTTAATGTATCAAACAATATTAATACTTTGATAGATAATAAATTGGCCAACTATGTGACAGAAACGGTTTTCCAAAATACATTAAATGATTATCAAAAAACTTTATCTGCGGACGCGGGTGGTTTTATCACAATCAATAATGATGTGATTGGATTAAAATTACAAGATTTGAAAAACGCACTAAATATTCCAGATGCGGCAGAAAAAATCGAAATGGAAATTACCGATGCTGGTAAATTGCGCTGGCGGTATTTAAATGAATTTGAACCAGACGGCACAACAAAAAAATGGACAGATGTTTCGGTAAATATCGGTGATTTGATTGATGGTAAATTGGAAAATTATGTTGATAATACATCTTTGACCACGACATTAAATGATTATGTGACGAATAGTGCGTTATCGACACAACTGCAAGACTATGCGTTGAAAACATATGTTGATACAGAATTGGCTAAAAAACAGGTTAAATTGACCGAGTCCCCAGACGGATTTATTGCCATTACATCTGTTGATGGTGGTGGTGAAGAAATCGGTATCAAATTTGATGAATTGAAAAATGCTCTGGGTATCGATAGTTTGAAAACGGCGGAAATTCGCGTTGATAATGGTGTTTTGCAATGGCGTTATATGAACGAGTTTGAAACAGATGCGGAAACCGGTGCGGCAACAGATGTAAAAAAATGGACGACTGTTTATGATTTGAAATCTTTGCTGGACGGATATGTGACAGAATCTGCGTTGGCAACGGTTGTTGAACGTATCGACAGGGATTTGGCTGGCAAACAAATAAAACTGACCCCGGCCGAAGAAGGTTATATCATATTAAATGAACAAACTGGTGAAATTGCTGTTGATATGGCTGGGTTGCGTTCGTATTTGTCTATGGAAGGCGATAGTTCCAGAACAAGTGAAATGCGTGTGTTTGATGGAAAATTACAATGGCGGTATTTGGACGAATTCGAAACCGAGGCCAATGGTAATCGTGTCCAGGTATGGCATACTTTGGATTTGTCCGCTGTTGAATTACCGTTATATGTTAAAAAGGCTTATTTGACAGATAATTACTATAACAAGGTTTATATAGATAATTTGGCACGAACCATTGAAAATAATATCAATGCCAGTTTGGCGAATATATGGCCAGATGAAGGTTTATATTTATTGAGTGTCAGTGGCAGTGGTGATAATAAAACACCTGTGTGGCAATCTGTGAAGATTGTTGATGGTGATGGTGTTGTGCATTAAAAAACAGGGCTTTTTTAAGCCCTTTGTTTTTACTTTTTAAATACAGAAAATATTTCCCAATGGGGGCTGCCGACGAATTGGTCGATTGGTGTGACGGTTTGTAATTTGTATCCGCCACGTAATAAAATGTTTTTATCGCGATTCCATGTCCCAGGATTGCAAGATACATATACAACGGTTTTCACATTTGATTTTGCAATTTGTTCGGTTTGTGATAATGCGCCTGCGCGTGGCGGGTCCATTATTATTGCATCGTATTGATTTAATTGTTTTGATGATAATGGCTTTTTGAATAAATCACGATTTATTCCAATGCCCATAATGTCAAATCCGGTGGCATTTGTTGCAAATGTAAAATTTCCAATTCCACAGAATAAATCAACGACATGTTTTGCATCGCCGACATTGGATACAACCCTCTCGCGAATAGATTTTTCTGTGTCGGCGGTTGGTTGTAAAAATGCGGAATCTGGAAAATCGACAGATGTTTTATCAAAAGAAATTTTGGGTTTCATGTAATTGCGAATAACTGTATCGTTCCATGTGAATCTAATAATTTCGTTCGGTAATTTTTGAACAGCGGTTTTAAATTCAGGATTAAAATATGGAACATCACTTTGGGTATTGACGACGATTCCGTTGTCACATTGGGTCACCAGGACAGATGCGGTGCATTGCCAAGGTAATTTTGCCAAATCTGGGATAATACGATTGATTGAATCCACAAGGTTTGGACATTTATCTATATTTATAATATCCCGAGATGTGTTTTTATAAAAACCAAATGAATTAGGATTAACGGCAAAATCTGCGCGTCTGCGTGTGCCAGGTTTTCCCCATATTGCCGCGGTCATATTATCGATTTTTGGTAATGCGTTTAATTTTTCGGTTTTGTAATTTTGCGCATTAAAATCGAATTTACAACCACCGCATAAACCAAAGAACGGACATTTTGACATGTGTTATTTCCTTTTGTGTTTTTTTATAAGTTTAACATAATTTCTGTTGATTCCAAGTTGTTTTACGCGTAGGATATGATTGATGAAAAAAACAACAGAAAAATTTACAGATAAAAAAGTTGCACTGTTTGCAGGCGCGTTGTCTTTGCCATTTTTGGCGCGTGATGCGATGCGCAAGCGCGGGTGGGACGTTTATGTTATTGGGTTAAAGAATTTTTATGACGAGGCATTGAATCCAGATTTGGTAATTCGATTAGGTGGTGGCGGTCGTGCCGCGCGCGAGTGTAAAAAACGCGGTATTCATAAATTAGTGTTTGTTGGCGCATTGGGACATGTAAATTTGGCTGATATCAGGCCAGATTTTTGGTCGATTGGCGTATTGCTTAGTGTTTTTAAACATCAACGGGGGTATGATTCTATGGCGGTTGCATTTAACAAGGCATTGGAAAAACGTGGATATGAAATTGTTGCGGCACAAGATATTGCGCCAGATTTGACTTTTGAAAAACCTGGGGTTTGGACACGTGTAAAACCGACATCGGCGGACACAAAAAATATTGAACGTGCGGTTGATGTGTCACACACAATTGGGGTTGCCGATATTGGCGCATCTGTGGTTGTTGATAAACAGGTTATCGCGGTAGAGGCCGCCGAAGGAACCGCGCGTATGTTGGAACGTGTTGTTGAAATGCGTAAAAATAAACGCGGGCGCGCATCCGGGGTTTTTGCGAAAATGACAAAACCCGGGCAAGATTTAAGGATTGATATCCCGGCGATTGGTGTTGATACGGTTAATGCGGTTGCGGCGGCGAAATTGCGTGGCATTATTGTTAATGCAAAAACTTGCTTTGTTATTGATAAAGACGCGGTGATTGCGGCGGCAAACCGGGCAAAAATTTTTATCAAGGCAGTTTAATCAAATTTCAAAGTTTATTGATGTATTATTATCACAATTACCCCGTCACTTCACCTGCGGTTACGTGCCACCCCTTCTTTCATAAAGAAGGGGACGTCCGTAATTGCACATTGCGCCCAGATAATATGATATTGATTTTTAATTTTTGTTTGATAATTTTTCATATATGAAATTACCAAAGACTAAATCATTGTCTGGATTATCAAAAGCCTTGCGTAACAATTCGACCAAGGCGGAATGTATTTTATGGCGATATTGAAAAAATAAAAATGCGTTTGGTTATCAATTTCATCGTCAAAAAGTTATTGGTAAATATATCGTTGATTTTTATTGTCCTGGATTGTCTTTGGTTATCGAAGTTGATGGAAATTCGCACGATAATAAATATGAATATGACGCACAACGTGATAAATATTTAAAAAGCCTGGGCTTAAATATATTAAGGTTAGATAACAGTGATATTATATTTGGTGTAGATAAAGCCCTGTATGCGATTGAAACATATATGCAACATTTAATGCGTGAAAATAATAAACCGGATAAAAGTGTATAATTATGTTGTGTCGGTTGCACTTGCGTGTCCCCTTCTTTATGAAAGAAGGGGTGGATGCGAAGCAGACGGGGTAATTGTGAAACATTAATTATTTCATAATTACTTTGGTTATTATCGGTCCATGTGTTTTGTAAAATCGCGCAGGTTTGTATCGGTTGCGCTTAAAATCTTTGCGATACTGTTGGACGATGGCCAACGTGGCTGACCGCATTTTGACCAACGTTTGCTGCGGTTAAAAGTTGTTGCGTCCAGACCACTGCATTTTGCCAATCCAGAACAAGACATACCATGTTCGCATGCAAATTTTTCGATTGCGTCCCAGACTTCGTCATGTGTCATTGTTTTTCCCCCTTTGGTTGATTTTTACTGTAATTTTACATTGTTTGGGGTGGGGCGACAATCGGGCTGATTTCCCAGGAATTCAGGGATAAAAAATTGCCATAAAATTTTTTTGACAAAATCACTTGACAAATTAAATAAAATGTATTACATTACGATTCGTCAAAGGGATTAATCCATTTGATAACAGGGGCCCTGGGGATTCAGACTCCCTCCTACATTCTCTCTCCTCTGGACCTTGGGACCCCGCCTTTTTGTTGGTTTAGAATGCCCGTTTCTTTTTCTCCTTTCCTTCCTTTCTGGGCATTCGAAAAATACCGCCGGCGACGGCGATATTTTTTTTTCAAAAAAATCCCCCGAAAAATCGGGGGGCATACACAAACGTATTTCTGTTTTTTTTTACGAAGCCGGTAATGCGGTCACGCCGTCGGTTTCGATTAAATTCGTCCATTTATAATAAACGGTTGAACCGATTTTATAATATGTCAGCACGCAAGGTGATGCCGCGGTGCATGTTGCGTTGGTGCTGGCACTATTGACATCTTTGAGGGTACCGTTCATTTTTGAATAGGCGATGTCGGCAGAAGTGCTGATGTCGTCATTAGTAATGCTAAGGTCAGTGATTTGTGCGGAACCAACAGCGTCTAACGTTGCCAAGTCGCCTAAATCGGCAGTGTTAGCCTTTAAACCGTCCTTGTAATCAATATAACTTTTAACATCGGTTATGGTGTTTGCAACCTGTTTTGGTGTTGCGGTTTTTGTTGTTGATGCACCGTCACCAGATGATGCCACAGTCAAAGTATGGGCACTGGAATCATATGTTGCGGATTTTGTGTCTGTGGTCGCAGGAACAGTTGGTATGTTAATTGCCTTAACACGTGCTTCGACCGCGGCAACGGTTGGAACATAACTATCACCATCTGCTTTTACTGTGGTATTTGTTGTGAATACGGCAGAGTTAGCGGCAATGTTGGTAACATCAACGTTGGCTGTCTTTGTGTTTGTACTGGCTGTGTTGCCGGAATATAAAACAGAACCTTGGACTGCGCTGACAGACGGTGCTTTATCTGTAGCGGCAGTGAGTGACAAAGCAGTGGTACCGTCAGAGATGTAATTTGATGCACTGGGAGCTGCGTTTTGGATAGCGTTATAAACCGTTTGTTCAGATGGAACGGTTGTTGTGCTGGTTGTGGATAATGTTCCGGTATTTAATGCAGATGAGTTAAGTTTTGTGCCGACCTTGGCATCGACGTATGCCTGTGATGCGATGACCGTTGCGGTGTCAGCCCAGGCAGCATCCATTGTCACCAATACAGATGCCAATATGCCAGCAATGGCAATATGATTTCGTTTCATTTCCCTTTCCTTCGTTTGTGTGTGTATGAAATATGTGGGTGGATATTTTGCCCGGTAAATAGCCCCCCAAAACATATCTTAATTTTGTTATAGTAAATTTATTTGTATATACGCAAGCGAAAAAAGTAAAAAAATTTAAAAATCCCAGATTTGTGCGGTGTTGCGGTGGTGGTTTTTTTGTGTTTTTTTATGTTTATCGCGTTGTTTTTGTATATACGCAAATGCTAATTGTGAAAATTGCGCTTAGCCTGACAATTGGGAATACAGGGTATGAAAAATAAAAAAATGCCCCGGCGGGAATGCCGGGGCGGGAACTAACATGTTTTTATATGGATTACATAACCGCGTTTGTGCTTTCGGTATCCATATTTGTCCATTCATAGACAGGGTTGCCGTTGTCCATAAACATTGTTAATGTGCATGGACTGCCCTGGACACATGCTGCAGAACCATCACCGCCCTGGGTATTGATGTTGGACAGGTTGTATTTCAAACCTTGTGCATAGGATATTGTTCCACGAACCGGGGCAACCGCACCGTTGTTTTGATTAACCGCGACGACAGGTTGGTTTGTTGCGGTGTCGGTGCTGGTCAAAGCGGTAAGACCAGATGCAGCGGTTGTCTTGACCTCTTTGATGGCAGCGGCCAGGGTTGTTGAGGTTAATCCAGAGTCTCCGGGTGTAAATGTTGCGCTTTCTGCCTCGGCTTGGATTTTTTGTGAAACGGAACCTTGTGTATTTGCACCACTATTTAATGTTGTGATATTTGCTGCGTTTGTCGCAATATCGTCGGCATTTGTTTTTGCACGTGTGTCCAATGCAACTAAATTTGCACCGACACCTTGTCCGGCGGTAATGTAATTACCATTTGATGCCACATATGAATCGCTTTTTGTTTGATATGTGTCTGCTGCGCTATTGCCGGCTGTTTGGATAGCCGTGTTGATTGCGGATTGTACACGTTTTTCGACCGCGGCAACAGTTGGAACATAATTATCTGGTGTTGCGTTTGCATTGGTTTCTGTGTTTGTGGTGGCATTATACAAGTTTGTTGCGTTGGTAGTCTCTGCCGCGGTACTGTCAAACCCTTCGTTCCATGCTTTGGTTAAACTACCTTGTCTTGCGACGGTTGAATGGATTGATGCCACCTTGGCTAAACTGTCGGCTGCACTTAAACCGTTGCTGTCCAAAGTGTTGTCTGCAAATGCATTATTAACAGCGGTACTGGCATTGCCGATTGCTGTGGCAACGGCACCAGATGTCACCAGGTTATCTGCGTTTGCGCCCACTGTTGTATCAATGCCGGTGTATGTCACGTCTCCGGCTGTGTTGGTTGCGGTGACAACTTTGCCAGCAGTGCTGACACCATCTACGGTTCCGCCCAAATTGCCTTGTTTGGCGTCTAATGCACCACGAACGGCGGTTTCGGTTGCCAATTTTTCATTGCTGGTTGAACCTGTTGCGTTAATTGATGTTGCTATTGCACTGTCTGCGATACCCGCGGTGGTAATTGTGCCAACCGATGCTGCTACTTGACCGTTATCTTGGGATACACTGACGATTGGTTTTCCACTTTCTGATACTGCACTTAAATCCAATCCGTTGATTGTGCCAGTAAGGTCCAAAGTGCCCTTTGTGACGGTGACTGTGCCTTGACCGTCTGCGGTGATTCCTGTGATAACATTACCGTTAGCATCGCCAGCCAATACGATGTTTCCACCGTCGCCACTTTTTAATAAATTTTGTTTCAATGCGTCTTTGGCATCAACATATGCCTGTGATGCGATGACGGTTGTGGTATCTGCGCGTGCGGTTCCCGCAACACCCATGATTGCAGCCATTACACCAAAGAAGGCCAGGTTTTTAATTTTCATGTTAGTTTCCCTTTTTTTTCGTTTGTTTGTTTGTTTGTTTGTTGTGGGGAAAGTATCCCCCACACCTGTTACACATATTATACCACATTTTTTGTATATACGCAAACCGCCGAAAATGTTTTTTTATGAAATTTTTTATGTGTGTTGTGTTTTTTTATGTGTGCGCGTGTGTGGTGCGGATTTGTTGCGGTTGCACGTTTGTTTGTGTGTCGTGAAAATTGTTTTTTTGAAAAAATCAAGTGATTTTTTTTCATGTTTTGTATTGGCAAAATTTCGACATGTGGGGGATTGCAGATGTGGCAATAATTCCCCTCCGGCGGAGGGGAGGGCCACGAAGTGGAGGGGAGGGTAAAAAAAGCATAAAAACCCGCCCCGTCTTGTCGAACAAATGTTCGCCAAGACACCCCTCCTAACCGCGCTAGCGCGCTGGTGGGGAATTAAAGGGTCGCGCTGGTGGGGAATTGTGAATGTTGTTGCATGTCGGTTTTTGTTTGCTATACTGGGCATGAAATTCAAAGGTTCTTATATGGTAAAACGCACAAATAATAATGATATGGCACGTCAATCGCCGCGCGGTAATCGTATTGCCGCCAAGGTGCAAACTTTGGTCGCGGAAATTCTGCGCGATAAATATATGGACGATGCGGTGTTGAATAAGGTGTCTTTGGTTGGGGCTGATGCACATGGTGGATTGTCTTTTGTGCGGTTGTATTTTTATACGCATGGCGACCCAACGGCTGCCCAGGCACGATTGGACGAAATTACGCGTGCGGTCCGATTCGAATTGGCGGCACGTTTGAATCAAAAATATACACCTGAAATTAAATTTTGCTATGACGATACCATCGAACGCGCAGAACGTATCGAGGCTTTGTTAAAAGGTTTATAATATATATGTATGGGAGAGGGCGGATATGAAACTGGGTGAATTTATGCTGAAAAAAGCCGATACGAATATGTATTCGTGGTTCGTGTTTTTGATGACGGTCTGTGAATCTGTATTTTTGTTTATTCCGCCAGAGGTTTTTATGACTCCGCCGATTATTGCAAATAAAAAACGCACCGTTCAAACGGTCTTGGCGGCGGCATTGGGTTCGATTGTCGGTGGCGCAATTGCATATATGATTGGATTGTGGCTGTTTGATACGGTTGGTGTTTGGCTGATTCAAACGTTCGCCACAATGGAAAAATTCGATTTGGCACAACAAATGTTTGTGCAATATGGTGTGTTTATTATCGTTTTAACTGCGGTGACACCGATACCTTATAAATTAATGGCTATGTGTGCTGGGTTTATGGGATTTCCGGCGGTTCTGTTTTTGGGTGTATCTGCAATTTTCAGGACAGGGCGATTCGCAATCGTGGGGGCTTTGTTGTGGAAATTCCAAGAAAAAGCAAATTTAATTGTTAAAAAATATTTCTGGCAATTAACCGGTGCCGCAATCGTGTTTGCTATGGTTGGGGTGTTGGTTATGTGCTTTGTGTGATAAAATCCCAGAATTTTCATTTGCAAATTGGGATATACCGGTGTATTATTGCCGCAAAAGGTAAAGGTTCATGTCCCAAAAATTTATTAGAAATTTTTCTATCGTTGCACATATTGATCATGGTAAATCAACTCTGTCTGACCGTTTAATTGAAATTTGTGGTGGATTGCAATCGCGTGAAATGAAGGCCCAGGTGTTGGATTCTATGGATATCGAACGCGAACGCGGAATCACTATTAAGGCCCAGACGGTGCGCTTGAAATATGTTGCGCGTGACGGAAATGAATATCAACTGAATTTGATGGATACACCTGGGCATGTCGATTTTTCTTACGAGGTGTCGCGGTCTCTTGCCGCATGCGAAGGTGCAATTATTCTGGTCGATGCAACCCAGGGGGTTCAGGCGCAAACTTTGGCAAATGCATATCTGGCATTGGATAATAATTTGGAAATGTTGCCTGTGTTGAATAAAATTGATTTGCCGTCAAGCGATGTCGATGGAACGCGACAACAAATTAGTGATGCAATCGGTCTGGACGCGGGTGATGCGATATGTGTGTCTGGGAAAACAGGTGCCGGTGTGCCGGAATTATTAGAAGAAATTGTTCATAAGTTGCCCGCCCCTGTTGGAAATGAAAATGCCCCGACGCGTGCGTTGTTGGTTGATTCTTGGTACGATTCGTATTTGGGAGTCGTTGTGTTGGTGCGTGTTGTTGATGGTGCTTTGCGTCGCGGACAAAAGGTGCGATTCGTTGCCACAGGTGCAGAATACGCGGTTGAAAAAATTGGATACTTTACACCAAAAATGGTTGATGTCGATGTGTTAAATACTGGTGAAATCGGTTTTATTATTACGGGTATGAAAACTATTCATGATTGCAAGGTTGGTGACACAATCGTTGATTCGCGTGCCGGTGGTGATGCATTGCCTGGGTTTAAACCGTCTGTGCCGGTTGTGTTTTCTTCGTTTTTCCCAATGGCCGCAGATGATTATCCGGCATTGCGTGAAAGTGCAGAAAAATTGGCGTTAAACGATGCATCGTTCGTTTTTACTGTTGAAAAGTCCAGTGCGCTGGGATTTGGATTGCGGTGCGGATTTTTGGGGTTGTTGCATATGGAAATTATCAGTGAACGTTTGGCTCGTGAATTTAATTTGGATTTGATAAATACTGTGCCAAGTGTGCTGTATAAAATTCATTTGCGAGATGGCACCGTTATGGATTTGGAAAATCCTGCGGATATGCCAGATGTCACACGTATTGATTATATAGATGAGCCTTGGGTGTTGGCGACAATTATGATGCCTGATAAATATATGGGCGGAATTATGGAACTGTGTGCGTCGCGTCGTGGTGTTCAAGATAATATTTCGTATGTCGGTAATCGCGCAGTTTTGACATATCGGTTGCCACTGGCCGAGGTTGTGTTTGATTTTTATGACCGGGTGAAATCTATTTCTTCGGGGTATGCATCGTTTGATTATGGGTTGTGTGGTTATGAACGGTCTGATTTGGTCAAAGTGTCTATTTTGGTTAATGATGAAAATGTAGAGCCTTTGTCGTTTATGTGTCATCGTTCGTCGGCGGAATCACGTGGTCGTCAAATCGTCGAAAAATTAAAAGATTTAATCCCACGTCATCAGTTTAAGATTCCTTTACAGGCGGCAATTGGGGGTAAAATTATCGCACGTGAAACTATTGCGGCATATCGCAAAGACGTGACGGCAAAATGCTATGGCGGTGATATCACACGCAAACGTAAATTGTTGGAAAAGCAAAAAGAGGGTAAAAAACGTCTGCGGACATTCGGTAATGTCGAAATTCCACAGTCTGCATTTATTAATGCTTTAAAGGTTGGTAAGTAAAGGTGTGAAAAATGATTGGAAAAAAATGGAAAGAATTTCGTACGTCTGTGGCTAATATGCGTGCGGTGCGTGCGGAATTTAATGAACAAGAAAAAAATTTCGGTTGTTTGGAAAATAAAAATTTAGTTTGTGCGGGCGATCCTTGTGATAATAATGGTGTCGAAATTCCGCGTTGCAGAAAATATGAATTAAGTGTTCATTGTCCGGAAACACAATGTCCTTATCGTGAATGGAATACGAAACATTACAATACATATCTAAAATTGTGGAATTCAGGAATGGATTGTTTCGAGGCTTTTTTGAATTTGTTTGTTATAAAACGCAGGTCGTCAAACAGTAAATAAAACAAAGGGGGCATTCATGGCACATCAATTTTTCTTTAATCCGTATATTTTGGATAATCTGCCGGCACCAGAGACGGGATTTGATGTTGTTCAAGATATTTCAGAACCTTTGTTGCGTATGTATGTGACATCGCGTGGTGTAAAGACTTTCTTTGTTCGCAAACGCGTTCATGGTCGCGATAAAAGAATTATTATTGGTTCGTATCCTGATATGGATATTGAAACCGCACGCAGTCAAGTCGCAACAGTTTTATTAGATGCAAAAAAGACAATTCCTGTGCGCAGAAAAAAATTATCTTTCCACGAATTTTGGGATATTTATTTGAAAAATCAGGTGCGCAGAAGTGAAGATTCTGAAACAAAATTGGTACGTGCGGTGAATATGCATTTGAATTCTCTGTTTGATAAAAATATATGTGATATCACGCGCGCAGATATTGAAAATGTTATTAAAAAAATCGAAGGCAAAGCCATTGCTGCACGTATGCAAGAAGTTTTAAATAGTGTGTTTAAGTATGCGATAGAGCAAGGGTATGTAAAAGAAAATCCTGTGGCGGAAATTAGTAAAATTGTTCAAAAACGGCGCGTTAGTCCTTTGACTGATGAATCTGTGGTGCGATTGTTAGATGTGATAAAATCACAAGAAAATGAATCTATGCGTGATGCGTTTTTGATGCTGATTTATTCGTTTTTATCAAAGCAAAAAGTTTTTACTATGCGCTGGGAAGAATTGGATTTTAATCATTATTTGTGGCGCGATTGGCCTTTGCCAGATGTGGCGGTTGTGTTGTTGGAAAATATGCCTCAATATGGCGAGTGGGTTTTTATGGGACGTTGCCGGACACATTTGGCGGACCCCAGAACCGCATGGCATAATGTTGCAAATGCCGCTGGTATGCCGGATTTGCGCATGGACGATGTCCATAAATTCTTTATGCGACGGTTGGTTTGGGCGGCAGACAAGGAAGATTTGCGTGTGAATATGAATTCTTTGTTGGAAAAATTTGGCATACAATAAATTTTGTGGGTGCTTGTCGCAGATATTGTTTCTTATGTACGTTTTGTACACTGCGAAACAATCTCTGCTTCCAATCACCTCATAAAATTTATTGTAAAAAAGGATGCGTATCAAATAATTTGATTTTGTCAAGGTTTTGTTATATTTGGTTATAATCTCTTGACAGGTGGCAGGGAAAATGATACATTTATGTTCAATTAGTGCCCGTTGTATTTGTGGGGCAGTAAATTAACTAAAATAAAGGATTTAAAAATGTCAACTTTGGAACAAGTTAAAAAGATTATTGTTGAAAAATTGGGTGTTAAACCCGAAGATGTTAAAGAAGATTCGACTTTTGTTAATGATTTGGGTGCGGATTCTTTGGACGTCGTTGAATTCGTTATGGAAGTTGAAAAAGAATTCAAAATCACAGTGCCTGATGAAGATGCGGCAAAATTGGAACGCGTTGGTGACGCTGTGAAATACATTGACGAACACAAGAAAAACTAAAAAATTGTGTATAAGTGTTTTTTTAAGTCTGTCATGTTTGACAGACTTTTTTTGTTGTAAATTCGGGGTAAAATATATTATCATATGCACGCAATTAAACATATTTATTAAAAGGATATATTATTATGAAAAGAGTTGTTGTGACCGGTATGGGTATTGTTAGCCCTGTGGGAACAGGTGTTGAATTTGCATGGAAAAATATTGTAAATGGCGTATCGGGCGTGCGAAAAATTGATACTTTTGATGTGACGGACTATGCGTCAAAAATTGCGGGTGTGCCTGTGCGTGGTGAAAATGACGGTGATTTTAATCCTGATGTCGCAATCGATACACGCGAACAGCGTAAAATGGACAGGGCAATTTTATATGGTTTGACCGCTGCAGACGAGGCTATGCGTGATGCGGGATTGATTGATTGGACGGGAAATAAAGACCGTTTTGGTATTTCTATTGGCAGTGGTATTGGCGGGGTTCAGTCTATTTATGATACATGTGTTGATTTAATCAATGATGGCCCGCGTTTTATCAGTCCTTTCTTTGTGCCAAAGGCGATTGTTAATATGACGGCGGGTTATGCGTCAATTAAATATGGTTTGCGTGGTCCCAGTATTTCTGTGGCGACGGCATGTGCAACGGGTTCGCATGCAATTGCCGAGGGTGTGAATTTTATTCGTTTAGGTATGGCGGATTTGATGTTGGTTGGTGGAACCGAGGCTGCGGTGAATCAATTGGGATTGGGTGGATTTTCGGCTATGAAGGCATTATCAACACGTAATGATGAACCGGAACGCGCATCACGTCCATGGGACGCAGATAGAGACGGTTTTGTTTTGGGTGAAGGTGCCGGTATTTTGGTTTTGGAAGAATATGAACATGCCGTTGCGCGCGGTGCAAAAATTTATGCCGAGGTCGCAGGTGTTGGTATGACGGCGGATGCGCATCATATTACTGCGCCGGCGCCAAATGGTGAAGGTGGTCGTCGTGCAATGGAAATGGCTTTGAAAGACGCTGGGTTAGAGCCAGGTGATATTGATTATGTAAATGCACATGGTACATCAACCGGGTTGGGTGATGTTGGTGAATTGATGGCTGTGCGTGAATTGTTTGATGCGAAAAAAACATGTATGTCATCAACAAAGTCTATGACCGGACATTTATTGGGGGCGGCTGGCGCAATAGAGGCAATATTCAGTATTTTGGCAATACGCGATAATATTGTACCGCCAACAATCAATCTGGAAAAGCCAATAGAAGAAGTTGGTGATTTTAACTTGGTTCCAAATGTTGCACAAAAACGTGAAGTGAATGCCGCAATCAGTAATTCATTTGGTTTTGGTGGCACAAATGGATCTGTGGTGTTCAAACGCGTAAAATAAAAATATTTGTGTTTTGATTTTTGTGTTGTAATATGTGCGAACACAACGGAGTATAGCTCAGCCTGGTAGAGCGCTACGTTCGGGACGTAGAGGTCGTGGGTTCGAACCCCGCTACTCCGACCAAATAAATTTCCCTGACCAATGTGTCGATTTTATTTTTTTATCATTTTGACAATGCGAAATAATTTTGTTTTAATTTCAATCACTATGGCAAAACATCATTACACATTTATCAATCGCAGGTTAAAACGGCGTATGGGGCTGGTTATTATTGGTTTTTTGCTGGTGTTGGCTGCGTTTATGTTGTTTGGTTTTGTCACGCGCAAGCCTGTGTTGGTGACGGTTGCATCGGGTGCAACGGTGACAGATGTTGCGAATACATTAAAAAAATATGATTTGGTCGATTCGGCGGCTTCGTTTAAATTGGCTGTGCGCGCCCAAGGTGGCAAGATTCAGGTTGGACAATATGAAATTCCGCGTGGGGCATCGGCCTGGCGAATCGCCAAGATGTTGGTAAATGGTGATGTTGCAACAACCAAGATTTTAATTCCCGAGGGTTTGACGATTAAACAGATTAAGATTTTACTGACAAACGATTCGTCGTTATCGGGTGATGTTGATTGTGTTGTTGGAAATTTGGCGCCGGTGTGTAAAATCCAAGACGGTGATATATTTCCAGATACTTACAAGGTTGCGCGTGGAACATCGCGTTTGGCGGTGTTGGATTTGGCGCGTCGTAAAATGGAATCTGTTAAACAGAAAATGGCGACACGCAGTTTGCCACGTCCATTAAAAAATTGGAATGATGTTGTGACATTGGCGTCTATTGTGCAACGTGAAACACCACATACGGCGGAAATGCCCATTGTGGCGAGTGTTTATTTGAATCGTTTGCGCACTGATATGCGTTTGCAGGCCGACCCGACGGTCGTTTATGTTTTAACAGATGGCTTGGGCGATATGCAGGGCGAACCATTACTGACCGGTCATTTGAAAATCGACAGCCCATATAATACATATAAATATAAGGGATTACCACCGGGACCAATCGCAAATGTTGGTTCGGCTGCATTAAAGGCTGTATTGAAACCGGCGGATACAAATTATTTGTTTTTTGTTGCGGACGGAAACGGTGGTCATCGGTTTTCAAATTCTTATGAAGAACACTTGAAAAATCATGCAGATTGGCGCGAAATAAAAAAATTAAAAAAATAAAAATGTTGAATTCGTCAGTTGTTTGTTTGATTGAAAATTTAATTCGTTAAATTTTTTAATAAAAATTACTGGGATTCTGTGGGATTGGTGCGATTTTAATATGTTGTCAAAAAGCATGGGCGGATTATATCACAAAAAATTATAAATGCCAATGAATCTTTTTTTTGACATCAGGAACCAAATCATAGTAAAATAGAATTAACAGGAAACGATACCTGTTTCAGTTTTCGATTAACAAATAAAGGAAAGGATTAATTATGAAAAAATTAGCTTTATCTTCTTTGATTGCTGTGTTTGCTGTTTCTGGCGCACATGCTGCAAACGTTATCGATGGCAATCCATTGTATATGCCAAAAGCGAATCATTTTTACAGTGTTTCTGATTTGCATTCTCATTCCGGTGATGCAATCAAATCTTGGACTTTGAACGAAGAATTTGGTTATGGTATCACAGACAGATTGACTGTTGCTGTATCCACAGATGTTAATAACGAAACATTCTTTAATGAATGGGCTTGGGGTACAACATCTTTTGATGTCGCATTGCGTGCATTGAACATGGGTGGTTGGAAAGCCGATGTTTTGGGTGGATACACAATCAATGAGATGTGGCCAAATCACAAACCATTCTTGGACGAAGATGACACAGTTTATACATGGACCGCAGGTGTTCGTGGTGGTTATGTTGGTTCTAACTGGACTGTTGCGGCCAAGGCATTGTTTGGCTATACAGGCTTGGAATCATTTGATTGGGATGACGAAGGTGTTCATACATGGACATTGGGCTTGGACGGTCAATATGCTTTGTGCGACAAATTGAATTTGGTTGCAGGTGTTGAATATACCGGTGTGACCGATGACGGTGTTAAAAATGCTGGTGTTTGGTCTGGTATGATTGGTGCGAATTATAACATTGATGCAACAAAGTTTGTTGGTTTGTATATGAATGCAGATATGAACCATCGTGGTGGTGCAAATGCTGACGAATGGCACATCAACAATGGCTTTGGCTTTGGTGCTAAATTCGGTATTGATTTCTAATTTTGTAAATCAAAAGATAAAAACGCCCAACAATATGTTGGGTGTTTTTTTTATAACCAATTAAATATAGCCTGTTTTTGTTGCTTGACCCGGTCTAAAAAAAAACTAGGTTTAAAAGCAACAACTTTTTTCAAAAATTTTAAAATTCACTTTTTTTGTAAAAACAATGCGTTATTCAAAATCGCAATTCGCCAGATGTGGTGTCGAAAAAAACCTAGGTTTTTTGTATATTTATTATATAGCGAAAAAGCGCGGATTTCTGCCTGTTTATAAAATCGAGAGAGTTGCGAAAATGTCTATAAAATGTGCATTTTTTAGTGTTTTACAAAAAATCATGGTATTTTGCTGTGCCATGTTTTTTGGATTTGCCGACGCATTTTCCGCAAATTTGCCAAGCGGATATACAGAGTTGGAATATATTGAATCCACCGGTACGCAGTATATTGATACAGGGATAAAACAGCAAGATGGTGATGAGTTTGGATTAATATATCAACAAGTCACATTGGATACTTCTTATCGTAGTTTGTTTGGGGCGGCTGCTTCTGGTACTAACAAGACGTTCTATATATCACAAACATCAAGCGCAACTTTTGTTGGTAATGTTTTAAACCCTAATATTCCTCGTAATACAAACAAGCATACATTATCTTGGGCAACGACTTCGTCTTCGTCCCAAAATGTAGTTGTTGATGGGCAAACTTATGATATATCAGTTCAAATTACACCAAACCCCGACTTAAATGTTATGGTATTTGCAAGAAATGCTGGTCAGGATAAAATGATTGGTAAAGTTTATGGGTATTATCAAAAACGCAATGGCGAGTATCTAATAAATTTTGTTCCGGCAAAACAAGGAAACACTGTTGGTATGTATGACCTTGTTTCTGGACAATTCTTTACGAACCAAGGTACTGGTACATTTACCGCGGGTCCGGTGGTGGTGACAAATTCGGGTCCGATATCGTCGGTGACTGTGGCGGGTTTGGTCGCACAAAACGGAACCCCAACACCAACAACCCCGATTGACATTGTGAGTAATAACGGGGTGTTGAAATATGGTGCAATAGGAAAGAATTTGTTTGATAAGGAACAAACATACATTTCTGCGTTTGTTAACGCTAATACAGGTGAGCTTACTGCTGCTTCAACAAGTCAGAGAAGTTTTGTAGTTGGTTGCTTGCCAAATACTACATATACTTTATCGGGTATGACAGCAGCTAGTGGCTGGGGGTCATTTACATCATCAACTATAGGCACAACTGCCACCAGTTTTACAAAAGGTAATGGAACTATAACAACAGGAGCAAATGATAAATACTTAATCGGTTTGGCATATGTAGAAGGTAGTAGTATATATGATTACAGAAATACATTGCAAATAGAACGTGGCTCAACCGCTACACCATACGAACCATATCAAGAGGGTATCTACACCGATGGCGAGGTTGAAACCATTGGCGATAGTGCGAATCATACCGCAACGGTGGCGACTTTGTTGGGTGTGGGCGATTATCGTGATACACAAAATATCAACACTGGCGCAATCACCCGCAATGTCGGGGTCAAGGTATTTGATGGAACGGAAGATTGGGCAATTCATACTTCTGGTGCTATGAAAATAAATGTTTCACACCCGTTGAATATACAAACGATATATGGCATCTGCACTCATTTTGAGGGAGTTCCTGCAAGTGTCACCGCTGCAAATATGACAATTGGTCAATTCAAGTTGGCAAACACTACAAACGAAATGTTCTTTAAGACAAGTTATGACAACACAACAAGTTGGAAGAACTGGCTTGCCGAACAATACGCAAACGGCACACCTGTAATCGTAATATACCCATTGGCGACGGAAACAACGGAATCTGTTGCGGGACAAACCATGACCACCGCACCTGTCGATAATCGCACAGGTGGTGTGACCGGTATGACCATTACAACATTGTTGTCGTCGGGCGCCAGTGTTGTCACAACAATCGCTGCAAACGCAATCAAAATTGCGACGACCGCATACAATGCGGCGCGGTTCAGTCCGGTCGTAAATGATTTAAACAGTACGGTGGCGACCATACGCGATATCGTGACGAATACGATAAATCAAACCGCCGCAATCGCCAGTTTGCAAGCGGACAAGCAGACCCGCCCGGAAGACGCTTGTCCAGCTGGCAAAAAATGTTTATTGGTTGAAACCGAAGAAAATGGTGTTATTGTCCCGCACTGGTTCCCGATTATAGAAACACCCGAAGAATAATTCCACCCCAATCGGGCCCCGCAAAATTTGTAAAATTTTGTGGGTGACGCTTGGGGCGGGGGACCTCGCTGAAGCGAAGCGAAAGCGGGTGGCGGGGGTTAAAACGCCATCAGGTGTTTTTTTATTTTCAAACTGCAATAGATGCTGAATTAGCAAAACACATTGTTTTTTCATTGATTTTTTGTTTGTTGTCGTTGTATGTACCGGGTTTGTTGATTGTATTACAAAATCAACCCAATTTTCCGCGGTTTTTTGTGGAAAATTTCTTGACAATTTAAATGTTGCGGGTTATACTGGATACGCTTTCCGTGTAAATAAGGAGAGTAAAAAACACAGAAAACGGCGCCTTTGGCGGATTTATAAACAGATGCGTGCATTTGTGATAAGTCCGGTTGGGGTGGTTTTATGTAACAAAAAGTAAAGTAAAAACAAAGAGATTTTGAATGCCAACAGTAAATCAACTGATTCGGAAACCTCGTAAAAAGGTTGTGAAAAAAAGCACTGCACCTGATATGATGGAAAGTCCGCAAAAACGTGGTGTTTGCACACGTGTTTATACCACAACACCTAAAAAACCTAACTCTGCACAACGTAAAGTTGCCCGTGTTAAATTGGCAAATGGACGTGAGGTGACTGCATATATTCCTGGCGAAGGACATAATTTGCAAGAACACAGTGTTGTTATGATTCGTGGTGGTCGTGTAAAGGACTTGCCTGGTGTGAAATATCACATCATTCGCGGTGTTTTGGATACCAAGGGTGTCGAATCAAGAAAACAAGGTCGCTCTCTGTATGGGGCAAAAATTAAAAAATAATACATCTGTGATTAGCAGGTGAGTAATCCGGAAACCCCGGGTGAAGAAATAAAAAGGATATAAAATATGTCAAGACGTAAAGCTGCAACAAAACGTGAAATTTTGCCAGATTCTAAATATGGGAATTTGGTCGTTGCAAAATGTATCAATGTTGTTATGTGGGACGGTAAAAAAGAAGTTGCCGAAAACATTGTTTATGGTGCATTGGATAAATTAAAAACTTTGGCCAAAGATGGTAAAGATGAATTGGCTTTGTTCTTGGAGGCTGTTGATATGTTAAAGCCTTCGGTCGAGGTCAAAGGTCGTCGTGTTGGTGGTGCAACATATCAGGTTCCTGTGGAAGTTCGCGCCGATCGCCAACAGACATTGGCTTTGCGTTGGTTGGTTATGTTTGCCCGCAAACGTGGCGAACGTTCTATGCAAGAACGCTTGTTCGCAGAATTGCGTGATGCCTTGAACAGCACCGGTGGTGCATTCAAGAAAAAGATTGATACTCATAAAATGGCAGAGGCGAATAAGGCTTTTGCTCATTTCCGTTGGTAATATAATAAAAGAAAGGGAAAGACAATGTCTGTTGGAAAAACCGCACCTTTGCATATGTACCGTAATATAGGAATTATGGCACATATTGACGCTGGAAAAACTACAACATCTGAACGTATTTTGTTCTATACCGGTAAAACATACAAAATTGGCGAGGTGCATGATGGCGCCGCCACTATGGACTGGATGGAACAAGAACAAGAACGTGGTATTACAATTACTTCGGCCGCAACAACATGTTTTTGGCGCGATCATCGTATCAATTTGATTGATACACCGGGACACGTGGATTTCACTATGGAAGTGGAACGCTCTTTGCGTGTTTTGGACGGCGCGGTTGCTGTGTTTGAATCTGTGTCTGGTGTGCAACCACAAACAGAAACTGTGTGGCGCCAGGCTGACCGTTATAATGTTCCACGTATTTGCTTTATCAATAAAATGGATCGTATTGGTGGAAATTTCTTCCGCTGTGTTGATATGATACGCGAACGTTTGGGCGCAACCCCATTGGTCGTGAATTTCCCAATCGGCGCAGAATCTGACTTCCGCGGTGTTGTTGATGTTGTGGAAATGAAGGGTTTGATTTGGGAAGACGAAACAGGTTCTCACCCAATCACAATCGAAATTCCAGAAGATTTGAAAGCCAAAGCCGAAGAATTACACAATAAATTGATTGAAGAAGTTGTGACTTTGGATGATGAAATTATGGAAGCATATATGGAAGGTAAAATTCCAGATACTGCCACAATTAAAAAATTGATTCGTAAGGGTACAATTAATCAAAACTTTAACCCAGTTTTGTGCGGAACAGCATTTAAGAATAAAGGTGTGCAACCTTTGTTGGACGCGATTGTTGATTATTTACCATCACCATTGGATATTCCTGCAATTCAAGGAACATTGTTGGATGGTAAAACCCCAGCAGAACGTCATGCAGATGCCAAAGAACCTTTCAGTGCTTTGGCGTTCAAGGTTGCAAATGATCCTTTTGTTGGAAACTTGATGTTTATTCGTATTTATTCTGGTAAATTGCAATCCGGTTCATATATATTCAATTCCAACCGTAATAAACGCGAACGCGTTGGTCGTATGTTGTTGATGCATTCTAATCAACGTGAAGAAATCAAAGAAGCATCGGCGGGTGATATTGTCACTTTGGTTGGTATGAAGGAAACAATTACAGGTGATACACTGTGTGACGAGGCTAATCCAATCGTTTTGGAATCTATCCATGTCCCAGAACCTGTTATTTCTATTGCTGTGGAACCAAAGACCAAGGCTGACATTGAAAAGATGTCTTTGGGATTACAGGCATTGGCCAAAGAAGATCCTTCTTTCCGCGTGTCTGTTGATGAAGAATCTGGTCAAACAATTTTGTCAGGTGTTGGTGAATTGCATTTGGAAATTTTGGTCGATAGATTGTTGCGTGAATTTAAAGTCGATGTTAATGTCGGCGAACCACGTATCGCATATCGTGAAGCATTCAGCAGACCAGTGACCGAAGAATATACTCATAAAAAACAGTCTGGTGGTTCGGGTCAATACGCCCAGGTTAAAATCCAATTTGAACCATTGGAACCAGGCAAAGGCTATGAATTTGACAATCAAATCGTCGGTGGTGCGATTCCAAAAGAATACATCCCTGGCGTTGAAAAGGGTTTAAAGATAGCACAACAAACAGGTGTTTTGATTGGCTATCCAACTGTGGATTTCAAGGCAACATTAATTGATGGTAAATACCACGAGGTCGACTCTAATGTGTTGTGCTTTGAAATTGCGGCGCGCGCATGCTTCCGCGAAGCAATGAAAAAGGCTGCGCCAAAATTATTGGAGCCGATTATGAAGCTTTCGGTATCAACACCGGAAGAATACGTCGGTGACATTATTGGTGACTTGAACAGTCGTCGTGGTCAAATCAATGGTATCGAAACACAATTCGGTAATCAGTTGATTTCTGCGTTCGTGCCATTGGCAAATCTGTTCGGTTATGTAAAAACCCTGCGTTCTTTGTCACAAGGTCGTGCGAATCCATATATGGAATTGTCACATTATGCCGAAGTTCCGCAGAATGTTGCTGATGAAGTAATTAAAAAACTGACAAAGTAAAAAAAGATTGCGATTTTCAAATTCTGGTTTATGATTGTATTCGAAACTGGATTTTGAAAATCGGTTTAACAAAACAAAAAAGAGCCTATAAGGAGAAAACTATGGCAAAAGAAAAATATGTAAGAACAAAGCCACATGTCAATATTGGTACTATTGGTCACGTCGATCATGGTAAAACAACTTTGACAGCTGCTATCGTTCATTATTATGGTGTTGGTATTGATGCACAAAAAGGTGTTGATCAAATCGATAATGCACCAGAAGAAAAAGCACGTGGTATAACAATTAACACTGCACACGTGGAATATGAAACAGAACATCGCCACTATGCACACGTCGATTGCCCAGGACACGCGGACTATGTTAAAAACATGATTACCGGTGCGGCACAAATGGACGGTGCAATCTTGGTGGTTGCGGCAACTGATGGTCCAATGCCTCAGACACGCGAACACATCTTGTTGGCACGTCAAGTGGGTATTCCAAAGATTGTCGTTTATTTGAATAAATGCGATTTGGCAAACGATCCAGAATTGTTGGAATTGGTCGAAATGGAAATTCGTGAATTGTTGTCTGCAAATGACTTTGATGGCGACAATGCACCAATCATCCGTGGTTCTGCTATTTCCGCATTGGAAGAAAAACAAGACGGTTTGGGCAAAGAATCCATTGACGCTTTGTTGAAAGCATGCGATGAATATATCCCAATGCCAGAACGTCCAGTCGATAAACCTTTCTTGATGCCAATTGAAGACGTATTTTCAATCACAGGTCGTGGTACAGTGGTCACAGGCCGTATTGAATCTGGTGTCGTGAAAGTTGGTGACGAAGCTGAAATCGTCGGTTTGCGTCCAACACAAAAAACAACAATCACAGGCGTTGAAATGTTCCGCAAATTGTTGGATCAAGGTGAAGCCGGTGATAACGTTGGTTTGTTGTTGCGTGGAACCAAGAAAGAAGATGTTGAACGTGGTCAAATTATCTGCAAACCGGGTTCTATTACCCCACATACAGACTTTGAAGCAGAAGTCTATATCTTGCAGAAAGAAGAAGGCGGACGTCATACACCATTCTTCTCTAACTATCGTCCTCAGTTCTTCTTCAGCACAACTGATGTGACAGGTACAATTACATTGCCAGAAGGTAAAGAAATGGTCTTGCCAGGCGATAACGTTCGTATCAGCGTGCAATTGATTGCACCAATCGCTATGAGCGAAGGTCGCCGCTTTGCTATCCGTGAAGGCGGACGCACAGTGGGTGCAGGTGTTGTATCTAAAATTAACAAATAATTAAAACTGACGAAAGGGGAGTTTGGGTAAAACCAATCGCCCCTTTGTCGCGAAAATGAAAAAATAAAGGAAACGAACAAAATGGTACCAACATCTAAAATTCGCATTAAATTGACGGCGTTTGATCACCGTGTGTTAATTGAATCGGTTGATGAATTAGTCAAAACTGCAAAGCGCACAGGCGCAGATGTCGTAGGACCTGTTCGCTTGCCGACATTGATTCAAAAATTTACAGTCAATCGCTCTCCACACGTGGATAAAAAATCCCGCGAACAATTCGAAATCCGTAATCACAAAGCGGTCGTAGATATTGTTAATCCAACCCCCCAGACAGTTGATGCCTTGATGAAGTTGGATTTGGCTTCGGGTGTTGATGTGAAAATTAAATTGTAATTGTTAGGTTAATATAGGTGTGTATTTATTAACCTCTGACAAATAAAAAAGGCATAAAAAAATGAAACGTAGCGGATTAATTACAACAAAAATAGGAATGACCCGTATGTATGATGATGCGGGTGCGGCACATGCTGTCACAGTTTTGTCTGTGGGCGATTGTGCTGTGATTGGTAATCGTACAATGGAAAAAAATGGCTATGTCGCCAACATCTTGGGTGTTTGCGAGGCCAAAGCAAAACATGTTGCAAAACCACAAGCAGTGGCAGCGGAAAAAAGCGGTATTAAACCATATCGCAAAGTTGTGGAATTCCGCGTGTCTGACGATTGTGTTATCCCATCGGGCACACAATTGTCTGCGTCTCATTTCGTTGTCGGACAATTTGTTGATGTCCAAGCGACAAGCAAGGGTAAAGGCTTTCAGGGTGCTATGAAACGTCATAACTTTGGCGGTAAAGAAGCATCACACGGTGTTTTGAAGGCACATCGTTCTTTGGGTGGTACAGGTATGCGTGAATGGCCTGGCCGCGTATTAAAGGGCAAAAAGATGTCCGGTCAAATGGGTAATGAAACAGTGACCGTTCAAAACTTGAAAGTTTTTGGTGTGTCAGCGTCCGAAAATTTAATCTTTGTTGAAGGCGCTGTTCCTGGTGCAAATGGCACATTTGTATTGGTGACAGATGCAATCAAAAAAGAACAAAAAGAATTGCCAGTTCCAACATCTCAAAAGGTAGAGGAATCTGCGCCAAGTGTCACAACCGAAACAGAAACTGTTGCGGAATAAAAAGGTCAACGGAATAATATAAGGTGGAAAAAATGCAGTTAGATATTATAAATTTCGATGGTAAATCTGTTGGCAAAATTGATTTGGCTGACAGTGTATTCGGTATTTCTCCACGTGCGGATATTTTGCATCGTGTTGTCACATGGCAACGTGCAAATGCACGCGCAGGCACACATGCAGTGAAAACAGTGTCTGATGTCGCGGGAAGTGGCCGTAAAGCATTCAAACAGAAAAAGACAGGTAATGCACGTCAAGGTGAAAAATATAATGTTCATATGCGTGGCGGTGGTGTGGTTCATGGACCAGTTGTTCGCGACCACAGCATTGATTTGCCAAAGAAAATTCGTTCTTTGGGCTTGAAAATGGCTTTGTCTTCAAAATTACAAGATGGTAATTTAATCATCATTGATTCTGAAAAAATGGGTGCAGCCAAAACAAACACAATTGCAAAACAATTGAAAAAATTGGATTTGAATTCTGTTTTGTTTGTGGGTGCAACAGAATTGGATGCGAACTTCAAAAAATCTGTGGCGAACATTGCAAATGTTGATGCGTTGCCAACGATTGGTTTGAATGTTTTGGATATCTTGAAACATGATAAATTGGTTTTGACAGCCGATGCCGTCAAATCTGTCGAAGCACGTTTGGGGTAAAAAATGAGTTTGGGAATTTTTCAAGGTAAACGTATAGGACCGAATACATTTGAATATTTTGTTTCTTATGGTTTGTCGGGCAAAAATAATCCAAGTTTTTTTACACCGAATTTAATCAAAGCAAATCTTAGGGATAATCTGGGAGATGCTAAGTTTGATTTTGAAAAGCATTATCGTAGAAAGTTAGAACAGGGAAATTCTTTCAAAATTACGGCAGTGTTTAGAGAATCAAAGGTAAATATAAAATAAAAATGAGAGCTAAAATGGCAGAAAAGAAAGTTGAAAATAAAATTGTTGCAGGTGCAGGTATTTATGATATACTGGTTCGTCCAGTCATTTCAGAGAAATCTGCAAAATTGTCTGAAAGCAATGGCGTTGTGTTCGAAGTTGCAAAAGATGCAACCAAGGCGGACGTTGCACGTGCGATGCAGGTGATTTATGGTGTTAAACCAACCAAGGTTAATATCGTTATCACCAAAGGTAAGGTTAAATCTTTCCGTGGTCGCAGTTCAGGCAAACAACGTGACGTTAAAAAAGCGTATGTGTCATTACCAGCCGATGCTAAATTGGATATGGCTGTGGCGGCACAGAGTAAATAAAACACCGGGACAGAGAACCCAAAATATTATGGGTGTTATTGTCCAGGATTAAAAAAGGATATAAAAAATGGCATTAAAGCATTTTAAACCAGTGACTGCAGGAACGCGTGGTTTGACATTGGTCAGTCGCGCTGAATTGCATCGTGGTAAGCCAGAAAAGGCTTTGACCGTTGGGTTAAAATCCCATGGTGGTCGTAATAATTTTGGTCAAGTGACTGTTTATCACCAAGGTGGCGGTCACAAACGTAGTTATCGTTTAATTGACTTTAAACGTAAAAAATTTGGTATGCCGGCGACAGTTGTTCGTTTGGAATATGATCCAAACAGAACTGCTTTTATCGCATTGATTGAATATAAAGATGGTATCCGTTCTTATATTTTGGCACCACGCGATTTGAAAGCGGGCGATGTTGTTATCTCGGGCGAACGTGAAGATATTAAACCGGGTAATGCAATGCCATTAAAGAATATGCCAATCGGTACAATCGTTCATAACGTTGAATTGAAACCTGGTGCAGGTGGTCAATTGGCCCGTAGTGCAGGTTGCTATGCTCAATTAATGGGTAAAGACGGCGTTTATGCACAGATTAAAATGAACAGTGGTGAGTTGCGTAAAGTTCATTCTGATTGTTTAGCGACAGTTGGTGTGGTTTCTAATCCTGACCAACGCAATGTGAATTTGGGTAAGGCCGGTCGTGCCAGATGGTTGGGTGTTCGCCCATCTGTTCGTGGTATGGCAATGAACCCGAACGATCACCCAATGGGTGGTGGTAACGGACATTCAAAGGGTCACGAACCAGTTTCACGTACAGGTATTCCAGCCAAGGGATATCGTACCCGTAGCAATAAACGTACTGCCAAGATGATTATTCGCAGCAGACATTTGGCGAAGAAAAAATAATAAAAAAACGGAGTAAATGATGTCTCGTTCAGTATGGAAAGGTCCTTATATTCATCCGTCACTTTTAAAGAAAGTTGCGGTTGCAAATGAAAAAAATGACCATAAACCTATTAAAACATGGTCCCGCGGTAGCACAATCGTGCCACCAATGGTTGGTTTAACATTTGAAGTGCATAATGGTAACAAATTTATTCCTGTGTCCGTCGTCGAAGATATGATTGGTCACAAATTGGGTGAATTTGCGCCAACACGTACTTTCAAAGGACATGCAGCAAACAAGAAAGCAGCAAAATAAGGTAGGGTAATTATGACAAGATATGGAATAAAAGACAATCAGGTTCGTGCGTTCAATAAAATGATTCGCATCAGCCACCAGAAATTAAATCTGGTTTGTGATATGGTTCGCGGCTTGCCAGTTGACCGTGCCGTTGATGTTTTGAAATTTTCAAAGAAACGTGTTTCTGATGAAGTTTTGAAAACGTTGTTGTCTGCGATTGCAAATGCAGAACACAACAAAAACTTGCCTGTTGATACTTTGTTCGTCAAAGAAATTTGGTGTGGCAAAGCATTGACAATGAAACGCATTATGCCTGGACCACGCGGTAGCGCACGTCCAATTTTGAAACCTTTTTCAAATTTGACAATCGTGTTGGAATCAGGTGAAGCGCCGGCAAAGAAAAAAGAACCAAAGGCTAAAAAGGCTAAATAACAAAAAGACAAGTGGTATGGGGGTGACCCTTGAATAAAACCGAACAGGTTTCAAGAACACTTGCTTAAAAACGTAAGGAAAATAAAAAATGGGACAGAAAGTATCACCTATTTCATTACGCGAATTTATCAATAAAGTGACAGATTCTCGCTGGATTGCTAATAAAAAAGACTATGCGAAATTTGTTGCCGAAGATGATAAAATTCGTAAATTTATTGAAAAGAAATTGAAAAAAGCAGGTTTGGCAAAAGTTGTTATCGAACGTTTTGCTAAAAAAGTTGTTGTGACAATTCACACATCTCGTCCTGGTATGATTATCGGTAAAAATGGTGCCGATATCGAAGCATTGCGTAATGATATTAAGAAATTGGTTAAAAATGATCAAGTTGTCGTTAATATCTATGAAGTGCGTCGTCCTGATTTAAATGCGCAGTTGGTTGCACAACAAATTGCGCAACAAATCGAAGGTCGTGTTTCATTTAAACGCGCAATGAAAAAAGCAGTTCAAAACGCCCAGAAAGTTGGTGCCCAGGGTATCAAAGTTATGTGTTCTGGTCGTTTGAATGGTGCGGAAATTGCACGTAGCGAACAAATCCGCGAAGGTCGTATTCCATTACATACTTTGCGTGCTGATGTTGATTACGCGTCAATCCAAGCAAAAACAACATATGGTGTTATCGGTGTAAAAGTTTGGATTTATACTGGTGATGTCGTAAATAAAGAAAAGTTGGCTTCTGAAATGGCGCGTCCAACAGAATATGCCGGCACAAGCGAAAGAAAAAGTAAATAATTTAAAATCAAAGGATTTTAATCATGTTAATGCCAAATAAAACAAAATTTCGCAAACTGCAAAAAGGTCGTATTCACGGTGTCGCCAAGGGCGGTAGTGAATTGGCTTTTGGGTCGTTTGGACTGAAAGCAATGAGCCCTGAACGTGTGACTGCACGTCAGATAGAGGCTGCACGTCGTGCTATTACTCGTCATATGAAACGTATGGGTAAATTATGGATTCGTATTTTCCCAGATGTGCCGGTCACAACAAAACCTGCACAGGTTCGTATGGGTAAAGGTAAGGGTGCTGTGGAATACTGGGTATGTCGTGTTAAACCAGGTCGTATCATGTTTGAAATTGATGGTGTTAAACCAGAAATTGCACATGAAGCATTTGCTTTGGCGGCGGCAAAATTACCAGTTAAAACAAAAATCGTTGAACGTAAAATCAACTAATTAAAAGGTGAATAAGATGGCAGAAAAAAAAGTAAAATCAGAATCTTTGACACGCGAGGCTTTGGAAAGCAAATTGGCTGATTTGAAAAAAGAACAAATGAATCAACGGTTTCAATTAGCAGCTGGCCAAATGCCAAAAACGCATGTTGTGCGTAAAACCCGTCGTGAAATTGCACGCGTTAAAACAAAATTAAATGCGGCAAAAAAATAAAGAATAAATGTTGATTTTGGTTGTTTTTTCTAAAATTTAGTATATCATAACCAAAATCGACATAAAAAAATAGAGGAATAACAGTTATGCCAAAACGTATACTGCAAGGAACAGTTAAAAGTACAGCGAACGATAAAACGGTTGTGGTCGAAGTTGAACGCCGTTTCCGTCATCCTTTGTATGGTAAATTCGTGAAGCAAAATAAAAAATATAAAGCCCACGATGAAGCCAATGAATACAAGGTTGGCGACGTTGTTGCTATTGAAGAACATCGTCCAATTTCCAAGACAAAATCTTGGGTTGTAAAAGGTCGCGTTGGTGTGTCCAAGGACGGTTCTGTGGAAGTGGTTGATTAGTTTTAATAAACCACAAACAAGGGTTGGGTTCTTTGAGGTCATAGAATTTTTGACAGTCGGGACCCGTTAACAAAGCCATGGGGGATTGCCCCATGTGCAGGAAAAGGTTAAAAAATGATACAAAATGAAACAGTTATGACGGTTGCCGATAACAGTGGTGCGCGTAAAGCTATGTGCATCAAGGTTTTAGGTGGTTCACATCGTCGTTATGCAACAGTTGGTGACAAAATTGTTGTCGCCATCAAAGAGGCTATCCCACGTGGTAAGGTTCAAAAGGGAACTGTGCAACGTGCGATTATCGTACGTACAAAATTCCCAGTTAAACGTCCAGACGGTTCAATTATCCGTTTCGATGATAATGCGGTTGTTTTAATCAATAAAAACAACTTTGAACCAATTGGAACACGTATTTTTGGACCAATTGCGCGTGAAGTTCGCCGCAAATATGATGTTCAAAAAATCGTGTCTTTGGCACCAGAGGTTATTTAATAGATTAGACACAAAGGGACAAAAAAATGAAAATTAAAAAAGGCGACGAAGTCGTAGTTATTTCAGGAAAATATAAGGGCGTTAAAGGCAAAGTGCTGGAAGCGCGCCCAGCAGAATCGCGTGTTGTTGTCGAAGGTGTCAATCGTCATAAATGGCACATTAAACCAACACAGGATCAGGCCGGTCATATTATCGACCGTGAAGCCCCAGTTCATGTATCTAATGTTGCATTGGTTGATCCAAAAACCAAAAAAGCAACCCGCGTTGGATATGTGATGAAGGGTGATAAAAAGGTTCGTGTTTCTAAGAAATCTGGAACAGAATTATAAAACAAATGTTTCCGCTGTTACGGAAATAAACATTAAGGAATAAAAAATGCAAAGCAGATTGCGTGAATTTTATGAAAAACAAATTGTACCTGAATTGGTAAAAGAATTCGGTTACACAAATGCATTGGCTGTGCCAAAACTCACAAAAATTGTTTTGAATATGGGTGTTGGCGAAGCGGTGTCTGATAAAAAGAAATTAGATTCTGCGGCCGCTGATTTGACAGCGATTGCTGCCCAGAAAGCAATTATCACACATGCAAAGAAATCGATTGCAACATATCGTTTGCGTGAAGGTCAAGCCATTGGTACCAAGGTCACCTTGCGTGGTAAAAGAATGTATGATTTCTTGGATAAATTGATTACAGTGGCATTGCCACGCGTGAAAGATTTTCGTGGGTTGTCAAAATCTAAATTTGATGGTCGTGGAAACTATGCGTTTGGTATCAAAGAACACTTAATCTTTCCAGAAATTTCTGTTGATAAAATTGATTCTATCCGCGGTATGGATATTGTCATTGTGACAACAGCAAAAACAGACAATGAAGCACGTGCATTGCTGACAAAAATCGGCCTGCCGTTGGTTTTGAAATAATAAAAGGAAATAAAGATGGCAAAGTTAGCGTTGATTAACAAGCAACACAGACGTGAAAAATTGGTTGCAAAATATGCAAAAAAGCGCGAAGCAATCAAAGAAAAAATGTCTGTTAATGCAACACCAGACGAACGTATGGAGGCAATGAAAAAATTGGCAAAATTGCCACGTAATGCCAATCCAACACGTTTGCATAATCGTTGTTCAATTACTGGCCGCGCACGTGGTTTTTCACGTATGTTCGGTCTGTGCCGCCAACAATTGCGTACAATGGCGTCCGAAGGTAAATTGCCAGGCGTACGTAAATCTAGTTGGTAAAATAAGAAAAACACCAGTTGTGGACAATGCAACTGGGAAATGGATAAATAGTCCAAGGAGTAAAAGATGTCATTATCACACCCAATCGGAGATATGCTGACCCGTATTCGTAATGGTCAAGCAGCCGGTAAAGACTTTATAACTGTCCCAAACAGCAAATTGCGTGTTGCAGTTTTGTCTGTGTTAAAGGACGAAGGTTTCATCACTGATTTTCGCGAAGAAAAAATCGACGAACATCGTTCAAATTTGGTCGTTGAATTGAAATACAACAATGGTGTTGGCGCAATTCAAGAAATTTCTGTTGTGTCCAGACCAGGTCGTCGTGTTTATTCAGGCTGTGCAAAAATGCCAAGAGTTTTGAACGGATTGGGAATCGCAATCGTTTCTACACCATGTGGCGTTATGACTGATCACAAGGCACGCTTGATGAATGTTGGTGGCGAAGTATTGTGCAAGGTTATATAATAGAAATAAGGATGAAAAAATGTCTCGTGCAGGAAAATATCCAGTTAAATTACAAGACGGTGTGTCTGCGGAAATCAAAGATAATGCTGTTGTAATCAAGGGCCCAAAGGGTGAATTAAAGGTTTCTTTGGATACAAAGAATTCTCATTTGGTTGATGTCGAAATCAAAGACGGTATGGTTGTTGTGACACCAAAAGATGCAGAAGATAAATTTTCACGTGCAATGTGGGGAACCATGACACGCAATATTAAATCTGCGGTTATTGGTGTGACATCGGGCTTTTCCAAAGATATGTATATGAACGGTGTTGGTTACAAGGCATCTGTCAGTGGCAATAAATTTACATTGGTTGTAGGATTTTCACACGATGTTGTTATGGATATTCCAGAAGGTTTGTCTGTAAAAATGGGTGAAAAACCAACAGAATTTACAATCAGTGGTATTGATAAATGTGCTTTGGGATTGTTTGCTGACAAAATTCACAAAATCCGTAAAGCCGACCCATATAAAGGTAAAGGTATCTTCTATAAGGGCGAAAATATCCGTCGTAAAGAAGGTAAAAAGAAATAATAGTTAGGTAATTTCCGCTGTTACGGAAATTGAAAAAAAAGGAAATAAAATGTTAAAACATTTGACATCTAATGAAAGACGCACGTTGGCAAATCGCGGTGCGTTGAAAAGAAAAAATCCTGGTAAAATCCGTTTGTCGGTTTTCCGTTCGGGCCGTCATATTGAAATCCAGGCTATTGATGATACACGTGGCCACACATTGTGTGCAGCATCCAGTAAAGAAAAAGGCTTTGCAGGAAAAGGCTGGAATATTGCTGGGGCTGAATTGGTTGGCAAGGCATTTGCAGAACGTGTCGTAAAGGCCGGTATTGCAGAAAATTGCTATTTTGATCGTGGTGGTTATCGTTATCATGGTCGTGTAAAAGCTCTGTGTGAAGCAATTCGCGCAGGTGGTGTAAGAATTTAATTAAACGGAGATTACAATGGCACGTTTTGATGATAAAAAATTGCAAACGGATAATTTGGTAGATAAATTGGTTTCTATCAACCGCGTTTCTAAAACAGTGAAGGGCGGTCGTAATATGTCTTTTTCCGCGTTGGTCGTAGTTGGTGACAAGGCGGGTCGTGTTGGTTTTGGTAAAGGTAAAGCATTGGAAGTACAAAGTGCTGTCCAAAAAGCAACCAAAGCGGCAAAAGCGAAAATGGTTCGCGTTCCTTTGAAAGAAGGTCGTACATTGCATCATGATGTCGAGGCAAAATATGGTGCATCTAAATTGGTTGTGCGCAGTGCGGTGCCTGGTACTGGTATTATTGCGGGTGGTGCTTTGCGTGCGGTATTTGAATGTTTGGGTGTCCAAGACGTCGTTGTGAAATCCCAAGGTTCAAATAATCCAAACAACATGATCAGAGCTGCTTTCTTGGCATTTGCAAAAATGAATTCCCCGAAAACTGTGGCTGCACGTCGTGGTAAAACAGTTGCGGAAATTATTGCGGGTCGTGATGGTAAAAAATTAGAAGCAGCCGCAGTTGAAGAAAATGCGTAAATAAAAGGAGGATAGATATGGCTAAAATAATTGTAAAACAAGTAAAAAGCATTATCGGTCGTCCAGAATATCAACGCAAGGTTGTTATGGCTTTGGGTTTGGGACGCATTGGTAAAACACGCGAAATGAACGATAGCGAAAGCGTTCGTGGCATGGTCGCTAAGGTTTCTCATTTGGTAGAAATCGTTGAAAAATAATTAAAATAAACCGAGTACATAGTACTTGTATTATGTGCGAAATAGACTATATCATTAGTCGTAGGAATAAAGGGATAAAAAAATGAAATTAAATGCATTGATGGATAACAAAGGTGCGCGCGCGGGTATTAAACGCGTTGGTCGTGGTATGGCATCGGGATATGGTAAAACCGCTGGTCGTGGAACCAAGGGTCAAAAGGCACGTGCGGGTTCACGCAAGCAGGCAACTTTCCAAGGTGGTCAAATGCCAATTTTGCGTCGTTTCCCAAAATTTGGTTTTACAAATCCATTTGCTAAACATTATGTGACAATCAATTTGGGCGATATTGAAAAATTTATCAAATCTGGCAAAATTGATGCAAAACAAACTATCACAATGGATTCTTTGTTGGCTGCAAAAATTATCAACCGTAAATTAGATGGTTTGAAAGTTTTGGCCAAAGGCGAAATCAAAACCGCTGTGACTGTTGTTGCAGATAAATGGTCCAAAGCTGCCGAAGAAGCAATTGTGAAAGCGGGTGGAAAAATTTCCAACAAATAATAAATTAAATTCGTCCTTTGGGATTTTTCCCAAAGGCGATGCGATTTTATATTAGAAAGAAAGTAAAGCGATGAGAGCAATAAAAAACTTTTTCAAAAACCTGAGTGATTTGCAAAAACGTATTTTATTTACATTAGGTGCGTTGGTTGTTTATCGTATTGGGTCGTTTATTCCATTACCTGGGGTTAATGCATCGGCTGTGTTGCATTTATTTACAGGTGAAGGCAGTGGAATGTTGGGTATGTTTGATATGTTTGCGGGTGGTTCGTTGTCCCGTATGTCTGTTTTGGCGTTGAACATTTTCCCATATATTTCGGCATCTATCGTTTTGCAATTATTGACGGCAACCAGTAAATCTTTGACTGATTTGCGAAAAGAGGGTGAATCTGGTCGTATCAAAATCAATCAATATACTCGTTATTTGGCGGTGGTTTTGGCCGTTGTGCAGGGTTGGGCGGTTGTTCGTGGTTTGGAAGCCATGGCACCAGTTAATGGTGTTGCGGCGGTTGTGAATCCTGGCTGGGCATTTGAATTGTCGGCTTTGATTGCGCTGGTTGGTGGAACTGTGTTTGTTATGTGGTTGGCTGAACAAATTACCGCGCGTGGTGTGGGTCAGGGCGCATCGTTGTTGATTTTTGCAGGTATTATCGCCGAGGTTCCATCTGGTATTGGTAAATTGTTCTCGTTGGGCAGTGTCGGTCAAATTTCGCCAACAATGATTATGTTGATTATTGCATTTGTGATTGGCATTGTTGCATTGATTGCTTTCTTTGAACAGGCACAACGTCGTATTCAAATTTTATATCCACGTCAGGTTATGGCAAACGGTGTTTTGAATACTAATGCATCATATTTACCAATCAAGGTTAATATGTCTGGGGTTATGGGACCTGTGTTTGCTGCGTCTATTATGATGTTGCCGGCGTTTATTCAACGTTTTGCACAAAGCGATAGTTTGGTTGTGCAATCTATTATTGGGTTCTTTACGTATGGTGCATGGTCATATATCGCGTTATATACAGTTTTGATTGTGTTCTTTGCTTATTTCCAGACAGCAGTTGTGTTTAACAGTGAAGAAACCAGTAATAATTTAAGAAATGCCGGTGGTTATATCCCAGATGTTCGTCCGGGTGAACAAACCATGCATTATTTAGATGCGGTCGTTTCCAGAACAACTGCGATTGGCGTTTGTTATTTGATTGTTGTTTGTGTAATACCAATCATATTGAATACTCATGCGGGTATGCCTTTGGTGATTGGTGGAACCAGTGTGCTGATTGTGGCCGGGGTTGTGTTGGATACAATGAACCAGGTTCAGTCATATTTGGTTGCCAAACAATATACTGGTGTTGTGCAAAAAACACAAAAACATGGTCGTTTCCGCGGATAATCGTTGGAAACAAATAAAGAAATTTGACTTTTGTTGGTTTTGGTATAACATATACTGGCAAAGTCAAGAAAATTCAAGGTTTTGGGCACCCCAAAATTTTGAGATTTAATCGGGCAAAGCAATTTGCCACAAGTTAAAAAAAAGGAAAATACAAGATGGCACGTATAGCAGGTGTTAATATCCCATCAGAAAAACGCATCGAAGTTGCGCTGACATACATTCATGGTATTGGCCCAGCAAAAGCCGCCCAGGTTTGTGCTGCGTTGAAATTGAAAGATGGTTTGCGCGCGAAAGATTTGACTGACGCGGATGTTATCAAAATTTCTAATTACATTGAACAAAACTTTAAGGTAGAAGGTGATGTTCGTCGCGAAGTTGCAATGAACATTAAACGTCTGCAAGATTTGAAAACTTATCGCGGTATTCGTCACCGTAACCGTTTGCCGGTTCGTGGCCAACGCACACAAACAAATGCCAGAACCCGCAAGGGCAAACGCGTTGTTGTTGCTGGATCTGCGACAAAGGGTAAATAAAATTTCGGGTAGAGATTAACACGATAGTTAATTGAAGACATCTAAAATAAAGGTTAAAAAATGGCAATTAATAAATCAAAAAAGAAAGTTGTAAAAAAAGTTTCGCATGGCATTGCACATGTCGTCGCGACAAATAACAATACACGTATTACTATTACAGACCCAACTGGCGCGGTTTTGACATGGGCCACAGCGGGTGCTAATAATTTTAAGGGTGCAAAAAAATCTACACCATATGCTGCAACAGTTGTCGCAGATGCGGTTGGTAAAAAAGTTGCAGAAATGGGTATGAAAACAGTTGATGTTTTGATGCGTGGTATTGGACAAGGTCGTGAATCTGCGGTTCGTGGTTTGGCAAATGCAGGTTTGATTGTGCAAAGCATTACTGATACAACACGTATTCCACACAATGGGTGCCGTCCAAAAAAAGTGCGTCGTGTGTAATACTGAATTTTGTTATAAAAAAATCCGCATTTTGCGGATTTTTTTTGTGTCAAATTTTATTTTTTATAGATTTACTAAAATATCAAAAAAAGTGCAGATTTTTGGGATAAAAATATTTTTTTATTATATTACATTTTTCGCTTGCGTCGATTCGTTTTTTTTTGATAAAATTTACATCAAGGAAGTAGATTTTCAGGAGAAGATATGAAAAATATACTGTTTTTGGCGGGCTTGGTGGTTGTTGCAACAATTGAAAATGCTGTTGCATTTACTGCGAATACAACGAATTATAATGCTTTTAATGGTGCGGCGAATGATGCGACAAATCATCCATTCGCGGTCAAAGACCCCAATGGTATCAAGGTTGCAACCACAAATTATGTGACGGCACGTGTTGGTGCGGTGACACCGAATGTGGCGACTTTGACAACCAGGGCTACTACGGACAGCGGTGTTGTAAATGCTAATACGACGGCATTGGCAAGTATGGGTGGATCGTCATGTACGGGTGGTTCTGGCAGCAGTTGTACCGGCGAAACAGGCACAGGTGCCAAATTAAATGCACCAACCCAGGTTACGTCTGGAACATGTACAGGAACGTCTGGTGGATATAATATTAGTGCATGTGGTTTTATAAAGAATTCTAGTGGCAAACAATGGATTAAAATTATTGGTGGTGTTGCATCAAGTGGAAATTAAAAAAACGGCAAACGCCGTTTTTTTTATTTTAATTTTATGTTATTTTTGTTTTTCTTGTAATTTTTGTAGCATTTTTTGTGTTAGATTTTGAAATGTATCTAGATTTATACTGTTTCTGGTATTGGTGGCAACCATATTCATAATGCGTCCAGAAACGGTATGTAATATTGTATCTTCGTCTATTTCGGTTAAAAAATTATTTTTTGTGACAGTGTATATTTTGTGTGGTGGTTTGTCCCAAATGCCGTCGTGTTGAAAAATACAGTTATCATGAACGGATGTTTGATTTGACATTTCAAACATTTTTGTGTCACGCAGACCAATATATGAAATTGGTGCAGGTGTATTGGGTGCGATTTTGTATTTACGCGGTATGCGAGTATAATTATAGGGCCGATTTGCAGGAGTGTAAGTTATTCGTGCAAAATTTCGGTTTGATCTTTGTAGATTGGTTTGAATATTTGCTTTTGTAAAATCGTTTAATTTATAACTGCGTATAAATGTGGGTTTTTCTGGAGCCAGGATAACTTCACGTAATATCGAAAATAATTGAATATCATTGTCCAGTCTTGTTTTGTTTGTTTCTAATAATATTTGTTCTGTTGCATCGTACCACATGCTGAGAAAAGGCTTGAAGCCGGTAATTGGTGTTAATCCTGGAATCATGATTTATCCTTTGGTTTAATCATATTATTTTATAGTAAAATGTTGTTTGTCAATAGTATGTTTTTATTGACTTTTGGTATTTTGGGGTATAAAATTTGCCTACGCGTTAAAAATGACAATAAGTTTTTAATGTGTGCCGATTGGCGAAAATAATAAACTAAGCCGAATGGAGAAATTATGATTGAAAAAAACTGGATGACTTTGATTAAACCAAAAAAATTGGATATCAAGGTCGATGAAAAAAATCCTAATATTGCAACTTTGGTTGCGGAACCTTTGGAAAAAGGTTTTGGTTTAACACTGGGGACGGCATTGCGTCGTGTATTGTTGTCTTCGTTGCAAGGTTGTGCGCCTGTTTGTATCAAAATTGATGGTGTGCAACACGAATTCAGTAGTTTGCCTGGTGTTCGTGAAGATATCTCTGATATTATCTTGAATTTAAAGGGTGTGTATTTCAAGGCTTTGACCGAAGGACAACACAAAGCAACAATCAAGGTACGCGGTCCGGTCGTTGTGACGGCGGGTATGATTGAAACATCTGGTGGTGTCGAAGTTATGAACAAAGATGTTGAAATTTGCACTTTGGATAAAGATGCGACATTTGATATGGAAATTACTTTGGAATCTGGTCGTGGTTATGTTGCAGCAAATGCACATGATACAGATTTACCTTTGGGTGTGATTCCTGTGGATTCTATATTCTCACCAATTTTAAATGTGTCGTCGTCTGTTTCGCAAACCCGTGTTGGTCAATCCACTGATTATGATAAATTGGAATTGACGGTTAAAACAAACGGTGCGGTTTCTCCAGAAGATGCAATCGCGTTTGCGGCACGCATTTTGACGGATCAATTGGTTGTGTTTATCAACTTTGAAGATCCTGCACAAATTAATGCACCGGCCGATGAAGACAAGGTCAAAGATGCTTTGCCATTTGATCCAAAATTGTTAAAGCATGTTGATGAATTGGAATTGTCTGTTCGTGCAAACAATTGTTTGAAAAACGACAAAATCAATTGGTTGGGTGAATTGGTTCAAAAGACCGAGGCCGATATGTTGAAAACACCAAACTTTGGCCGTAAGTCTTTGAACGAAATTAAGGCTCAATTGGAAGCAATGGGGTTGGGCTTGGGTATGGAAGTCCCAGGTTGGCCACCTGAAAATATTGCGGAATTGGCCAAAAAGTATGAAGATCCTTATAAATAATAAGGAAAAGTAAAAAATCGTGCTACTGGGAATCATTCTCAGGGTACGGTGTCTCTAACAATCCCTGGCTTGCTGGGGCAGAAACAAAAAAGGAGTAATCAATGAGACATATGAAATCAGGTCGCACTTTTAATCGCGATACAAATGCTCGCAAAGCTTTGTTGATTGGCTTGGCGAAAAATTTAATTGAACGTGAACAAATTAAAACAACATTGCCAAAAGCAAAAGATTTGCGTAGTGTCGTTGAAAAATTGATTACACGTGCAAAGGTTGATACGGTTGCAAATCGTCGTTTGATTGCATCAGAATTGGGCAATGGAACAAATGCAACAGTGAAAAAATTATTTACTGTGTTGGGACCACGTTATGCAAAACGTCCTGGTGGTTATACACGCGTTTTGAAAGCGGGTTTTCGTTATGGTGATGCGGCACCAATGGCAATTATCGAATTGGTTGATCGCGATGTTAATGCTAAAAAAACAGTAAAGCCAGCAGAAACAGCAGCCGAAGTTGCAAAAGAAGAAGTTGCAACAGAAGAGAAAGCACCGAAAGCACCAAAGGCAGAAAAGAAAGTCGCAGATGTAAAAGATGCACCAAAGGCAAAAGCAACAGCGGCGAAAAAAACTGTGACTGTTAAACGTCGTGCAACAGGCAAATAATTTTTGATTTTTGCAAAAATTTATAAGGTCCCACATTTTTGTGGGGCTTTTTTTATATAAATTGTTTGGTAATAGTGTGATTTTATGATAAAATATAGGGGATAGTTGTAGGAGATTTCTATGAAAAAATTTATTGCGCTGGTTCTGATTTGTTTTGGAATTGTTGGTGGTGACGCGTTTGGTGCGGTGCGTGCAGGGGGGACGTCGGTGGCACGTGGACGGACACCAGCGGTGGCAACTGCGCAAAACACAAATACCACATCGACAAAAACAACAACTAGTCGTGGTCGTGCGGCAGCATTGCCGGGACAAAAAACATCTGGGGCGGTGGCATCACAACAAAAGGCACCAGTTGCGCCGAAATCGTCGGGTGTGACCGCGCGTGCGGCAACAACACAAAAAGCAATTAGTAATGGTACAAAAATTTCTGGTGCAAATGCAAATGTGGTTGTTAGTGAAGAATGCAAAGAAAAATATTATGGTTGCATGGATTCTTTCTGTATGTTGGATAATGCAAATGGTGGTCGTTGTTTGTGCAGTAATCGTAATGCTGAATTGGATAAAGTTTTAGAAGAAATTCAAAAATTAGACGAACAGAGTTATGCTATGGCGACCGAGGGTGTTGAACGTATCAATATGGGTGCGGATGCAGATGCGGTTGATGCGATGGTAAATAAAATTGCGAAAAAAGAACAAGAAGTTGAAAAGAAAAAAGCACGCAGTTTGAATTTGGATTTGTGGAATAGTTCCAGTGCGTTTGATGATGATGATAATGTGTTTAGTTCTGCGGATGATATTGCAAATTTAACGGGTGATGCGCTGCATTCTGCGGTGGCAGATGTGTGTGTAAATCAAATTCCAGAATGTTCAAAAGATTTGTCTATGTTGAAAATGATGTATGCGCAACAGATTAGATCTGATTGTACAGCATATGAAAACAGTTTAAAAAAACAACGTAATGAAAGTGCAAAAAAATTGCAGACCGCACAAACGGCACTGCGTGAGGCTGCGTTGGAACAACATCAAAATGCAAATAAATATGATTTGGGACAATGCACGATTCGTTTTAAACAATGTATGCAACAAACCGCAGGCTGTGGTGATGATTTTTCAAAATGTGCATCGGTTGTTGCAACGGATAATGCACAAACCAAGGTTGGTAAGAAACAAAAAACAAAAAATTATACAATCCAAGGTGCTGTGTCTTCGATAACAATTGCGGCATCAACATACGATACATTGTTGGCAAAAAAGCCAATGTGTGAATCTGTTACAAAACAATGTGTCTCGGTCCAGGATAAAGTTTGGGATGCGTTTTTACGTGAAGCTGCGCCAGAATTAAAGTCTGCGGAATTGATTGCAGAATCCAATGTTCGTATGAATTGTATTGCGAATATTTCCGAATGCTTCCAAAAGGCATGTAAAGATAACATGGATCCAAATGATCCGGACGGTTCATATGATATGTGTTTGTCACGTCCAGAAACAATGCGCAGTTTGTGTAAAGTTCAAATTGATCCTTGCGAGGCCGCAGAACCAAAAGTTTTGGATTATGTTTATGCGCGCCTGGCATCTATGCGTGTGGATTCTTGCACAACCGAGGTCAAAGAATGTTTGCAATCCGATGACCGTTGTGGCAGCGATTATTCAAAATGTATCGGGTTGGATTTAGTTGCTATTCGTGATATGTGCCCATTGGAAAAATTGGTGGGGTGTCAAGAAAATGGTCAAGCGGCTGCGTGGGAAACAATTGATAATATCGTCCAAGGTATTTATTTAGATGTTGATAATTCTATGTTGAATAATTGTAGAAATTTGGTTAATGCAAAAATGGTTGAAATCTGTGGTGATGAAGGTGAATGTTTGGCATTTGATAATGATAATACAATTGGTGCAGATAGTTTGACCAGTTATAAAGCGAATGATGGCAGTTTTGTTATCGAAGGTTTATTGACTTTTGGTAATGTGAAAGTCAAAGAAACACAAAGTACCGCAGATAATGTAAAATTTGGTAAATATGAATTAGATATTTCTGGCTATTCAGATAATATTAAAAATGTTGATGGAACTTCTGCGGTGAAAGAGCGTGTGTTATCAACATTGCAATCAACACAAAATAAAATCAATCAAAAGATTGCTTTGCTGACGTCCGATTCCAAAATTATGATGTGTGTTAATGGGCGCGATATGAAACAAATTCGTGGGCGTGAATCCAAGACAGAAGCACGATTCCCTAATTTGTTGGATTCGTCAATTATGGCAATTATAAATTCTGGGTTAGAAAAGGCTGGAAAGAATTATGCTAAAAAATATGATGAATTGCTTGCCAAGGCAATGGAAGAGCAAGGCGATGAAAAGAAAGCGGCTTTGTGTGCGGCAATGGCAGAAGATAGTTCGTCTGTAAATAAAATTATTAATTTTTCTGGGGTTGTGTCGAAACTGGGGGTTAATGGTGGTGGATATGAGGTTCGGCATGTGATTGATGGTATGACGATGAATCAATTGATGGCACAGCAAAAATCTGGAACAGGTTCGTATATTCAGACTGATAACAATGGAAATATGGTGAGTCAAGTTGTTATGAAGGCGATGTATTCTGCTGAGACTAATACTTGTAAAGTAACTACTACTACTCAAGTGTGTGAAAGTATGAAAGATGTTTATAATACATCGTCCAGTTCTTGCGGTGGTGGTGGAATAAGTCTTTCTACATGGGGTAGAGATGATTGTGGTAATGCTTCTGTATTAGGCTTAAAGATTGGTGGTGGAGGCAAAGTAGAATCTTCAAAAACATTTAGTGGAACGGTGTGTACGAAAATGACGGCACCAGTTACCAAAACCGAAGATATTAAAATGTAACAAAATCCCCCGAAACATTCGGGGGATTTTGTTATAAATTACTTAAATCGGTTATAACTGTTATTCCTTTGGATTCCCATTCGGTGTGTTTGCTGTCAAAATTCATAATGTTTTGTTCCAGTAATACCAATACTGGTTTGACATTATGTTGTTCGGCGGCATTTAATAAATCATTAATTGGTGATGTGCGTGTCTTGCCCGCGGCAAACCATGTTGGTTCATCCATAATCCAAAATTCAGGGTCGTTGTGTGTGGCGATAACCATATCATTGGTTAATATTAAATCGTTATCGATTATATTAAATTCCCGATTCGTTTTTGTTAAATGTTCTGTGACATTATTGTCTATGTTTTCATTGTTTGGTTCGTCGTCATCAAAGAAATTTATATCTTGGAATGCAGGAATATTTGTTGGTGTTAATGGCTCTGTGGGACTTGTTGTGCCAAAAGCATCATCAAAATCCGGGGGCAGGGGCATTTCGTTATTTAACTCTGGTTGTGTTGGTGTTGTGTTTTGGGTTTCTGGGTAAATGTTTGGGGTGACACTGCACACATTACAAATTGGTGTATTTATGCGATTTGGGTGACTGCGTGCGTGTAAAAATGCACCACGCATTTCGGTAGGAAAATGTTCCGGAATTTCTTCGTCTGTATCGGTTGTGGTGGTGTCTGGTTCTGGTTCAGTTGTATCTGTGGGTGTGGGTTTTGAAAATAGTTTTTCCATAAAACTGGGCATTGGAATTGAAAATAATGCCTTTTGGTTTTTAAATATAAAACTCATAGATGCGATATATAATGGAATCGCAGATAACACAATGACACAAAATGTAAATCCGCCCAATCCATGCAGGCGCGCGCGTGATACACGAACCCAATGGGCAGTCGTAAATATGTCAAAGTCGAATAAAAACAGCAAAATTCCCCATAATGTCAATGTATAGCCGATTGTCCAAATAATCGGTGTTTTCATTGCTTTGCAAAAATCTTTAATCCAAGACATACCGAAATTATAGACAATTATTTAATTTTGTCAAATATAAAAACGGAAAATG
The DNA here is from genome assembly GCA_902793435.1 of uncultured Pseudomonadota bacterium. Lineage (GTDB taxonomy): Bacteria > Pseudomonadota > Alphaproteobacteria > Rs-D84 > Rs-D84 > Enterousia. Next base: position 73,492 of record CADBDF010000002.1, read on the forward strand.
TATAAAAATATGTAAAAAATATTTTTTTATAGCCCAGTTTTATGATATAATACTAAAAAAAGGGAGAATGTTTTATGCAAAAAACGTCTAGATTGTTATACTCTTGTTTGGCGGGATTGTCCGCATTGGTGTTTGTTGCGCCATCTATGGCGGCGGCACCACGTTCAATGGTTGCGGGCGCAAATGCGACATCGGGTCGTGTGGGAACAACAACTGCGCGTATGCCGACAATGCCAACAATGTCGATAAATACAATTGGAACGCATGCTGTGTCGGGTGTGTCTGTGCCGACTGGAAATGGAACAACACCAAACCCAAATCCAGACCCAGATCCAAACCCAGAACCAAATCCGGACCCAAACCCGTCGGGCTGTCCTGATGGTGGTGTGCGCAATTCCGATTTTACGGTGGATAACTGTATGCAATCTATTTTGTCATGCGTGCAAAGTGGCGTTTTGCCAAATGGATTAAATGATTTGTTTAACGAAGATTTGCGTAATTCTATTATCAATGGTATGGGATTATGCGCGTCCCAGGTGGATAGCTGTGTCCGCAATGTGCGTGTCGATTGTCACCCGGTGTATGATTCGGCCACAGATGTTTGGTTGGATTTCAATTCGCGCATTGTGCAACCTGAATATTATAACTTTGTTTTGCGTAAAACAGGTTTAACACCAAACCAGGCGGAAAATGTATGTGGATTGTTGGATAAAAATACATACGGTTCGTCATTTACGGCGGTGTCTGCATCCGGTAATGTGACGAGTGAATATAACAATACGGTCAATGCATATAATGGTTTGGGGGCTTCCAAAAACCAGCCGATGGGTCCAACCGTTAATACAACCGCAAATGGTAATTTGACCGGTGTTGATGGCGAACGCGGACATTATGCGCGTTGGGACGCAACCAATGCGGTATGCAAGATTCGTGTTGCGGCATATAACAAAGATTCTTTGATTACAAATTCTTGGTTGTTTGGTGCCGTTGGTGACGATAAACCAGCAGAGGTTTGGGAAGATGCCGGTTCCAGTTTTACCTGCAACAAAGATTTGTTTGACTTTTCTTTGATGAACACAACAAAAACTGTTGCGGCAACGGCTTTGCCAGGTGGCGCGATTGTTGGTGGCGTGTTGGGTGGAACCGTATTTAGTCATGGTGCACGTGATTTCGACTGCGGAAATGCAGATATGCGTGCAGAATTGCGTAAGCAAATTGTAAATAACAAATTGGAAAAAGATTTGGCAATGTATGTCCAAGGTAATGTGTTATTTACAGATAGCGCCTTTGATGTGACGGCATGTGAAAACTTGATTGATTTGCGCGGTAAATACCTGCGTTTGAAAACCGAGGTTGATTCATGCCAAGATGCACAATATTTGGTGACAGACCAAGGTCAATGTTCGTTGTCTTTGACGGGTGTGACCCAGGTTTTGGCAAATGGTCAAACAACAACTGTGAATAATGCATCTGTGTCATTGGATTGTGATACTATCAATACATATAACTTGATTGATGGTGGTACTGTTCAATTAGGTAAAGACAGTTATAAAGTTAATGCATCTGTGATTGCGGCGGTGAATAGATGTAAAAACGCATGCAATACCAAAGCAACCAGAACAGAAACCGAAGCATGCTCGTTTAAACAGTTGAAAAACTATTCCAATCCGAATGATGTTTATTGCAAAAATCCAGGCGATACGTCTTGCATGAGTCGTGCAACCGCACAACAACAAGTCGCAACATTGGATAAAGTATTTAACAGATTGACAGTGTTAAATGGTCAAGAATCCAATCGTGCCAAGGGTGCTGTGGTTGGTGCGTCTGTTGGTTTGGGTGCCGGTGGTGTGGCAACTGCGATTACGGCATTTGTTGAACGCAATAATATTTCTTGTCGTGTGGGTGATGGTTTAACAACGGTTGGTTTGGGTAAATCATACACAATAGAATCTTTGAAAGATTACTATGTGAAATGGAATTTGCGTGTTGCAGATTCTATCAGCCCAACCGCACGGGTCACATCTTGCCAAGACTGGATTGATACATGTGGTTTATATACAACGGCCGAAGATTGTGATAATGTGGTCATAAACTATCAAAGACCAAATCGCAATACAACAACCGAAGTTCGTAGCGCATGCCGCATGTCTGGCAGTGTGTGTATAGAAAATCGTTCTGTGGCGGTGTCTTATGGCGCATGCACCCGCAGTGGAATTGTGCCACCGGTTGGACCAATTACACCGGTAAATCCAAACGCAAGTAATCAAGCCGTATTGGATATCATAGAACATTAAGGCAATTCGAAATCTTGGGGATTTTGAGTATATACAGGCGGCAAAATTTTGCCGCCTGTGGTATTTTATAAATGCTGGTCGCTTGCGTTTTATTACATCGATATTGTGCAGATGGCGATGGTGCCAAACCGGACACGACCGCGATTGCGGGTGTGTCATCATGAGCCAGGGTGCCCACAAAATTTTTCAAATTTTGCGGATGATGCTTGGGGCGGGGGACCATAAAAACGCAACGCGTTTGAAATGGTGGTGGGGGTAAAATATATTGATTTTTCATATTCGTTTGTTATGTTCTGTTTTGTGTATAAATACAATCATAAACTTGTTAATTTTGCGCGTGCCAATCGTCGTGCCGGTAATTTGGTCGAGGCTTTGTAAAATAAATTAGTTATTGAAATTGATGGATTTCCGCATGATTTTAAAATAGAATATGGTATGGCGCGTGATGATTATATGAAATCATTGGGAATACATGTGTTGAGAATTTATGATATTGATGTAAAACGTGACATGAATACAGTATTATTTTGGATTAAATCAATATTGGTGAAATTGTGACCCCCGCCATCGTCTTGCGACGGTCCCCCTCCCCAATGGGGCGGAATACCCCCCGCCACCGCTGGCGCTGTGGCTGGCTGTCCGGTTTGGCAAAAATATGTTTGGGTGTGGTGGATGTTTAAATTTTCCTGACTTTTCATGAGCAACGCGAACAAGACAGGACTGTTGTGATAATGTTTTTATTGTTGTAAGAAAAATACCGCCATCGGCGGTATTTTTATTTACAATCAGCGACAGATATTTTAGGTCCTGTTAATGCATCGTATGTGCCTATTTTGTTAATACCTTTACAGGTGACACTTTCGTCTTCATTGTTTATGTTGCAACATACTAGATAATATTTTTTCTCGAGTATATCGTTGCAAGAGTAAGCACATGTTTTAGTTTTTGTATCACAATCGACATCGTGTCCAGTTGATTTATCATATGTACTACAAATGCTTGTCGCTGTTAGCGTAGACACACATTTCAGTTCTGAGGCACTATTCGCTTTGGATGTTTGTATTGTGATACCGTTACATTTGAATGAGCTGGATTTTGTGTATTGTGGCGGGTCGACAAACCATGAACTGCTGTTTGATCCTGACGTATTTGTTGTGTTGCTGGAACTGGTTTGTTTGGTGCATTTGCCATTGATAAGTTTTTGGGTTTCGTCGTCACATTGACATTGGTTCTTTTTCCATTTTCCACCAGAATCTTTACAATCTTTTTTTGCAATTGCGTCTGGGTCATCGATACATTGTTCGTTTTCATATTTTTTTGTTTCATCTGTACATTTACATTGTCCCAATACGTTTAATTTGCCCCCGGCTTTTTCGCATTTGTCTTTCTTTTTCATATCAACACACATATCGCCATTTAATTTCTTGTCGTCTGGGCATGTGCAGTTGTTGTTGTTGTATGCACCACCAGATTGAGTGCATTTTTTGTATGGGGTTAATGATTCTTCTTCGTTTTCATATTCTTCGTCTGCGGAATCTTCGTCTGTGTCATCAGGTTCTTTATCAACGCATTTGCCGTCTTTTAATACTTGACCATTTTCTTTGCAAGCATCTTCCAATGCGTCTTTGGCTTTCTTGGTGTCGATTGCGCGACTGATTGCCCCAGATGTTAATGCGCCAACCGCGGTACCAACCCCAGACCCCAACATTGCTGCAGATGCCGCACTTTGTGCGCGTGTTGCGCGATATGCGTTTTCTTTAAATGTTGTGATATCAATTCCAAACCAATCGGGTGTGCAATCAAATAATGAACCTGCATATAATTTTTTCGATGCCATTGGGTGTGTTTTGTCGTCGCCTGCAAAAAAGTTCGCGGTAAATACACAGTCCAAAGATCTGTCGTCAAACAGGGCGCCCAATGTACGACATGAATTGCGCATTTGGTCACGCAGTGTTTGCAGTTTTTGTTCGTCTGTTTTGATTTGTTTTTCTGCATCAACACGCACTATGCCAAATACATTTCCAACACGACCGCTTAGGCCAGAATCAGCCTCGGTACAATTTTGTGCGATTGTTTTGCATGCGTTGATTGCTTTGTCGCCCGCAGATTTAGATAAACATTTATTGAACTTTGGACCACATTGTTGAATTATGCAATCGTTATAAGAATTTCCGCAATCCAAAACATTGTTGTATAACGCTAAACTGATTGCTTGTTTTTTGTCTTCTTTGATTTCATTTGTAAATAATGTGAATTCGTGTGCGCTGCATGTTGTGTTTTTGCGACATGTGTTTAATTTGTCAGAAAAAGTTGTATCGCTGTCTGTTTCACATTTTTTATAATTTGCGCCACATGTGTTATTTATACATTTGCGTAAGTCGTTGTCGCAGTTATTTTGTGATGCCGATGATTTGACTTGTGCAGTGGCAGTGTTGCGATTGTCACGTGCGTCAATCGCGGCGCGTTGTGCGCGAATTTTTTCGGCAATCGCGGAATCATTACTGGTGCTGTCGGTGCGATTGTTTAATTGGGTGCTGAACGTGGAACTTTTATTTTCAATTATATCGGCGGCATGCAAACGGGACTGGCCCAACATAAATGTTGTGCATGTAATTCCAAATAATATCAAAAGTTTTAAACTTACCCGTTGTTTCATTTTTTATTTTACCTTGGTGCATGCAGTTTTATGAAATTCGCATAAACTGTTTGCAATTGTTTTTTCTTGTGATGTTGCACAATTATTGTTTGTGTTATTTTTGCAAACCGTTGTGACACAACTGTTGAAATCTGCGTTTGATTTGCAGTTGTTTTTTATAGAAGAAATTTGTTTTTCGCGTGCGGCCTGGTGCGCGGCAACGATTTTTTCAATGTTTTGTGATGTCGCCGATACAGTCGATTTGCGTGTTTGATTTAATTCGTCGCGGACCGTTGCAATAAAGTTTGTGCATCCAGTTGCCTTGGCAGAACATGTTGCAAAAAATTTATTAAATGTTTCGTCGTCTGGACATTTTGAATATGTTGCATCGCATTTGTCAGCGGCTGTTAAACATAATGATATTTCGTCGTTACATGTCGCAGATGTTTTTTTGTTTGTTGCAACCTTGGAAGCCAAACGTGACATGTCGTTTGTTATGCCGGCGGCGGTGCAAGATTTTTCAATCAATGGGTCATAAGATTCTGTCACATCATCAGCCGTACAATTTTGGACAATATCCAAACATTTTTTTGTTGCCCAAACATAACGTTCGCCGGGGTCTTTTGGTGCAGATTTTAATTCTTTGGCGGAAATAGTGTTTTTTGATGTCGCGCCTGCGGAGATATTTTTTAACCCAGATGCCGGTTCGCCGGCATTTGATGTTCCGCAATATTGACAACGTGCCGCCGGATTTGATGATAAATTGATTGCACATGCAGAATCCAAACATTTTGTTAAATTTATGCGCGAACATGGCGCCGCCCATGTTATAGAGGGCAAAACAAGCAAGCCAGCAATAAAAAATGCAAACTTTTTAATCATATTCTCTCTTTGGGGATATTATATCAAAAAAGCCATAGATAAAAAAGTAAAAAAATGATTATTTAACTTGACAAAAGGTTAATTTTGTATTATATTCCTTTCGAATACAAGAACCCAAAGGAGGTTTAGAATGAAAATGGATAAAAAAACTTTGGCTTTATCGGTGGCCGGTATTATATTGTTGGCTTCTTTGGCATTGAATGTCAAAAGTTGCTCGACTGATAAAAAACAAGATAGAAAAATAAGTGATTTGGAAAATGCGGATAGTGCGTTGTGTCACACAGATTCTGTATTGTTTGATAATGATGATATATTATTCAGAAATGATTCTATTTTGAATCGTCGTACGCAAGATTTGCGTGCTGATGTTGATTCATTGCAGGCACGGGTTGATTCTTGTTGTGATTGCAATAAACCGGTTAAACCACGTAACCCAGTTAAGCCACGTAAACCATGTGAACCATGCAGGGATACCGTGTATGTTGTTGCTCCGGGAAATAATGCTGAACAAAAACCAACGGCCACACAAAGAACAGTTGTTATCGTTAATGGTGATACAATCAGCAACACAACACAAGTGATACGTGAATTAAATGCAGAAGTGAAAACTTGGGTTGAAACAACCAGACAAAGAATTCGTTAAAACTCCTTTGTTTAATGGCTAAATCGCTGTGCATGACGCATGGCGATTTTTTTATGGACTTGAAAAAAATATATGTGCTAGAATTCTATGTGAAATTATTACAAGAGAGAGTGTGTGATAAAATTTAATCGTGTTTTTATTGGCTCTGTATTATTTATGCCGGGTGCGTTGTTTGCGGCGCCGGGGACTGATTTTAATATGGCAGCGGAATTATTGTCGGCGGCGCGCAATGGAAATACTCGTCTGGTTCAAAATTTAATTAACAGTGGTGCCAATGTAAATTATGTCGATTCGACCGGGGTGTCTGTGGTTTGTACCGCGATTATGAATAATGATATTCGTGCAGTTCAGGTTTTGCAAATGTATGGTGCCGATGCATCACAATGCGACAGACAGATAAAAAATTATCGTGCGCGTAATAATCCAACGGCGGATACTGGGTTGTTTTCTGGTTTGTCGTCGTCGCATAAATTGTTGTTGGCAACTGCTGGGGGGGCGGCGATAATTGGTGGATTGTTGTGGGCAACAGATGCGTTTGAAGATGATAATAGGAACAGTTCTTCGTCCAGTAATTCTGGTGGTCATACCAGTGGCGGTTCGGGTTCTGGTGGGTCAAATTCTGGTTTGACGGCGGCTTGGACTGTGCCGTATGGACCGGCAATGATGACAACAACCGGTGCGGTTAGTGATTTATATAATTATGATGAATCACTGGATTTTTACAGCAGTGATGATTTTGCAAATACTTTTAATTTTATGAATGCAAATGGTAATTATTTGTTGATGATGCATGGGTATGCACCTTTTGCGCGTGGGTATATGGGGCAAACAACTTTGCGTTATGCGAATAATAATAATTTGCCTGTGCCATCATCGGTATATGGTGCCATGCAGTTGAGTGATGCAGAGGTGTCTGGTGGAATTCCAATAAATGTCGCATTGATAACCGCAAACGGAATAAATGCGGCGGCAAATACTTCGTTGGCAGATAGATTTTTCTTGTGGTCCAAGGTTAATGGAACATCTGTGTTAAATGCGTCAAATACAATGATTTCCAGTAAGTATTTTAATAATACGGTGACACTTGGTTCAGGCGAGGCCGGTGATACCAAAATCGCAGATGATACGGTCACAGAAATAGGTTCATTTGATTTGTCTGGAAATAATAAGGCAATACATAATACATCTGCGACAGGTGACGATAATTTATTGGCAAAGATTGTTGGCGGTTATACATCTGGTAATTTTGATGGTGATGCAAATAGTGAAACTCCTGGTGATTTTGTCGGCTTTTTACCAAATGGACAAATGACCATTTACAGAACAGGTGGGGCGACAATGCCTTACTATTACAATTATACAGCATTAAATGACGCGGCGGCAAGGGCGGTGATAAATTCTTCAACGGATTTGCAAAATGTGTTTGCAGATTATGGTCGCGCCAAGGTTAGTGTGATTGCAAATCTTGATGTTATTGAACCGTTGTATAATGTTGGTGCCAAAACTGTGGCTGATATTGTTAGTTTGTCATCTGCGGATTATGAAAATAATTTTTATAGTTGGATTGCGGCTGCCTATGGAAATGGGGACACAACAACTGTAACCCAGAATTCATTGAAACAAAGTGTGCAATCATTTTTCTCTGGGTTGGGAACGAATTATTTCCCGATAACTGTTTTTTCGGCGGGTGGTGTTGAAACAGATAGTGTTTATTCTGGACAATCAAAGGTTGCAACGGTTGAAAATGTTGCGCCGTTGATATTTACGGGGGCTAATAAATTATTTATGTCTGTGGTTGCGGTGAATTTGCCAACAGGTTCAACAGCATCTGCTTCCAGTATTAGTGGCTTTACACCAAATACGACATATAGATTATCACAATGGCAATCTGGAACGGTTGCGAATCCTGAATATTATAAGTCGCGTATTTGTGGAATTGCAGGAACAGGAACATCGTCTGTGGATCCATGGTGTTTTGCCGCCGCAGGAAACAATGATGAACAGGCAACGGCTGCCGCCGCCGGTGCCGCCGGTGCGGTTAAGGCTGCGTTTAGTTATATGGATAATAAAAATATATTTACTTTGTTGGCTTTGACCGCTGATGGTGCGTATTTGGGAACCAATCCTGCGGATAATAAGGCATGGGGAACAACCGCGGAATCTGCGACGGCTGCGTTGGTTTCTTATTTGTCGTCAATGTATTCTTTGCCAACAGATTATCAAACATATGTTGATAATGGAACAATGTCTTACCTAGATGCGTTTAAACAGGTCTTTGGTTATGGATTGATAAATTTAGACAGGGCGGTGACACCTGGAAAATCGGTGTATTATTATACAAATGGTAAAATTGTGTCTGCGGCGGGAAATGCGTATTGGCGCGTGGCAACAAATTCAATGGCGCGTATGTCAAGTGCGTTCGGTGCGCGTGCGGCAACTGTGCCTGTATCGTTCTATGATGTTGTGACGGCGGCGGATAATTCTGTTTCTGTGCCACGTGTTTGGAATATGGAATTATCTTTGGGAACTGATGTATCGCATGGGTTATATTTGGGTGATACTTTGGCGGAATTAAAAACACATGATGTTGATAATACTGTTGCGGTTGGAAATTTCAAATTTGGGTTGGCACGCAGTGAAAAATATTATGACGATAATATGGGTGGAATTGACGATTTGTCTGTGGAATATAATAATGACCGTTTTGGTTTTGTATCAAATTATCAACATTATTTAACAGATGGTATGGGACGGTTTAGTGGAAATGCTAATCCTGTATTATCGTTGGTTTCAAATGCTGTATCAACGGGTGCAGAATTTAAATCTGGACGTTTTGCGATAATGGGGCGTGGGTTCGTTGGTGAAATTACAAATGATGATTTGTTGGAAAATGACCCGGTGATATCAAATAATTTTGCGGCGGCAAAATTGGGTGATGTGCTGGGTGCTGAATCAGGTTTGCGCTTTAATGGTGAAAAGTTAGCATTGGCAACAAATATTGGAAATATGCGTGAATCTGGGACTGTGTTAGGGGGACAGTTCGTTGGATTGTTGGGTGGTGCCGATACAAATTATGTTGATGCAACATTGAAATATAATATCGCACCTGATGTGGATTTTGCATTACGTGGAACATTTGCTTGGACCGATACAGATGTTGTGTCAAACGGAATTATAAACGGAATTAGTGAATTGAAGTCTAATGCGTATGCGGCAAATGTGCGGTTTAAAAATTTTGATTTGACTGTGTCTGCGCCATTGGCATTGATTGATGGGCGATTGAATTATTCACATGCAGATTTTATTGTTGATGATAATAATAATTTGCAAATTAAAAATGCTGGTGAATATGCAATTGATTTAACACCAGAAAAAAGAGAATATAGGTTTAACGCGTCATATCGTCATAAGTTTGGTGATTGGACAGATGGTGCGCTGGGATTTATATATCGCGTGCATCCAAATAATACAGATGCGTTTGGGAATGAATCAATATTTATGATGAAATTGTCACATCGGTTGGGAATATAAAAACTCGCCAAACGGCGAGTTTTTTTATAGCATTTTTTATGTGTATGAATATAATTCGTAATAGAGGTTTAGTAAATGAGAGTATTACTTTTGTTATTTTGTATGTTTTTGTATGGTTGTGCTACTCCGCATGCGAGTTTTGAAACAGAACAACTTAAAACGAATGAAGTTTTGGGTGCGGGGTATGAAAAATTAGATGGTAAATTATATCGTATATTTTGTGGTGGTAATGGTTATGCTGATTATTCGTTTGTAAAAAATACGTGCATGTATAATACAGCTAAATTTGTAGACGAACATGGTTATAAGTATTTTTCAATGTTGGTGAATACTGGTGATACAGATAAAAGTACGAGTGGGTATGTATCTAATGGTATGTTTATTCCGTATGAAATAGTAAAGCATTCGCAATATTATACGATTTTGTTTTTGACTAAAGAAGAAACAAAGAAAGCTTCAAATTTTTATAAAGTGTCTGATTATTATGAAAAAGATGAGATAAACCAAAAGGAGTAAAAATGAAAAAGTTTTTGGTATTTGTTTTGGGATTTGTTAGTGGAATTGTTTTTGCATTAGGGTTGTTGTTTATAGTGTCATCTGTTATAGATAAGCACGATGTAAATTTTTTTGAACAACCTGGTGAGTGCTTGATTAGTAAATCAAGTCTAAAGGTATTTCAGGTTATAGAACCCAATGTTGCATTAGCTGTTATCAATGGTGAATGGGCGTCAGGTGTTTATCTTTTGGTGAACTCTGAAGGTAAAATGTATTATGATGACCAAATTATTAAATTACCGGCTGGAAAGTGTTTTAAGCAAATTGGTACATATAAGTATCCAACAAAAGATGATAGTTTGAAAACAGTTCCTGTTGTGAAAATAATGTAAATTGAATAAAAAACTCGCCATCTGGCGAGTTTTATTTATTGTGTTCGATTCTGTCATAAAAATTTTTGTCCGCCTTCGCCGATAAATGTGAAATATGATGCCAGATTACGAACAATGCTACGGCGCGGCACTCAATTTTGTTAAATAAAAAATCGCCAGACTGGACGATTTTTTATTTAACAAAATTGGTGGTGGCTCTGATCGGATTGTATATTTCCACTCGTTTTACTCGCGGACCCTTTTCGTCTCGTAAGACTCGAACTGCGTTGGTACTTGTTCTCGTCAACTATCGACTCCGAACCGCATCGGTTCGATTCCGATAAGTAAGGGTGACTTAAGATATAAAAAAATACCATCTTGCGATGGTATTTCCTTATATCTTGGTGGCTCTGATCGGAATCGAACCGATACTCATTGCTGAACTTGATTTTGAGTCAAGCGCGTCTACCAGTTCCGCCACAGAGCCAACTTACCGCAACTGCGTGATTATTTTGCAGTTTTCGCGGAAACTTTTTTAACCAAACGGGCAGAACGATTTGCCTTGCGAACAGGTTTTTTCGCAGGCGTTGAAGCCTTGCCGTTTTTCTTTTCAATGGCACGTTTAATTGCAGCCATTTCATCGGTTAAACGCGATACAGGTTTTGCCATTACGTATCCGTCCAAACCGCCATGTTTTGTCAAAGTACGCAAACCAGCGGTTGAAATACGCAATGAAAAATCGCGACCTAAAATATCACTATGAAACTTTAATTTTTGTAAATTTGGTAAAAATGTACGTTTGGTCTTGCGTTCCGAATGGGACACATTGTGACCAACAGTTGTTTTTTTACCAGTAACATCACATACACGTGGCATAACTTAAATCCTTTAATTGCAGGGCATAATTTATAACAAAAATATGAATAAGTCAAGTAAAATAAAAAAAATACAAAAACGAATCGGTTTTATGTCATTTTCGTATCGCGATATACAGACCAATCAGCCAACCAATTCCAGTCCAACCGAATAGCCAACTGTAAATACGAACCCAGCCCATTTGCTGTTTGTCTTTTTTTGTTTGGCGTGCAATCCATGCCGGTGCCAACGCAATCACCACAATCATTGTGATTGCCAATGTATATTTAGAGTATAATAAAATAATCCCGACCCAGTCCATTTTTTTATCAAAAAGGGGGCTTAATTGCCCCCCATTACATTTTTTCGTGGTCATTATAAACCATATTTTGCGGATTTGTCCAGTTCTTCTTCAATACGCACTAATTGATTATATTTTGCCATACGGTCTGTACGCGACATTGAACCAGTTTTGATTTGTCCGGCATTTGTTGCAACCGCCAAATCGGCGATAAATGTGTCTTCTGTTTCGCCACTGCGGTGAGATACCACGACACCATAATTTGCATCTTGGGCCATTTTGATTGTGCGTAATGTTTCTGTAAGAGATCCAATTTGATTTAATTTAATCAAAATTGCATTTGCAGCATTATTTTCAATACCGCGTTTTAAACGAATCGGGTTTGTGACAAATAAATCATCACCGACCAATTGAATTTTGTTACCCAGTTTTTCGTTTAATTTTTTCCAACCGTCCCAGTCTTCTTCGGCTAATGCATCTTCGATTGAAATGATTGGGTATTTAGCAGATAATTTGTCAAAAAATTCAATCATGTCGTCCGCGGTTAATTTTTTGCCTTCGAAATTATAAACGCCGTCATGATAAAATTCAGATGCGGCAACGTCCAAACCAATTGAAACCTGTTCGCCGGGGATATAACCTGCTGTGCGAATTGCATCAACGATTGTCGATAATGCGGCATCGCAAGAATCAAAGTTTGGTGCAAAGCCACCTTCGTCGCCGACATTGGTTGAATTACCAGATGCTTTTAAAATCTTTTTCAAATTGTGGAATATTTCACTGCCCATGCGGATTGCTTCGAATTCACTGTGTGCGCCGTTTGGAATAATCATAAATTCTTGGGCGTCCAAGCCGTTATCTGCATGTGCGCCACCGTTGATAATATTCATCATTGGACGTGGCAAAACGCATGGATTTGGATTACCATAAATTTCAGCAATATATTTATATAATGGAATATGTTTTTGTTTCGCCGCCGCAACCGCCACCGCCAAAGATACAGACAATATTGCGTTTGCACCCAATTTGTCTTTGTTTGGTGTGCCGTCCAAATCCAACATTTTTTCATCGATTTCGGTTTGTGATGTTGCGGTCATACCGATTAACGCAGGGCGAATAATTTCATTTACGTTTTTCACAGCGGTTAAAACACCTTTGCCCATATAGGCATTTCCGCCATCGCGCAATTCCAATGCTTCGAAAGAACCGGTTGATGCCCCAGATGGCACCGCCGCGCGACCACGTGCACCCCCAGATAACATAACATCGCATTCGACGGTTGGGTTTCCGCGTGAATCCATAATTTGACGTGCATGAATATCGACAATTTTAAACATGTTTTTTTTATCTCCTATTTTTGTTTTATTTAATAAATTATTCGCGACTGACATTTATCGCATAAATAAAATTTGGTTTCAAGTGTATTTTTTATTTTTTTATGTGTTTTTTTATGATATAATATTTGCGTGAGATAAAACCAAAGGGGAAAGAGAATTATGAAAAAAATTACGTACGTATTCATGGTTTTTGCGATGTTTGCCGGGGTCGCGGGGGCTGCACCGGAAACTGCACGTCGTTCTATGGTTGCGCAAAATGTGATGCCGGCACCACGTTCGGTGACGATAAATGCACCGGCGGTTGTAAAAACATCTGGCGCGGTTGCAACAACAGAACAGGCAAAATCCAGTATAAAGTTTGATTCAACCGAACCTGGCGGTGTTGCGGCGGCCAAAGATATGCGTGAAAAAGAAAGAACCGCGTGTATGAGCAATAATATCGGTGTTGGAAATACTTTTGTGTGGGCATCACGCAACAGTAATATCAGCAATTATTCATCTATGGTGGAAGATACAGACAATCCATCAAACAATGTTTGTTTTGTGCGTGTTGAGTTGAAATCAAATGATTCACGTATAAATGTTGCGGACTTTGGTGGTCGTTATTTTGAAATGGGTCGCAATATAACATGCGGTTCATGGGCAGATGAAGAAAAATTGAAACAACGTATTTTGGATGCAAAGAAATCTGCGCGGACATGGGCAACCGTTGGTGGTGCGGTTGGTGGTGCAGCCATTGGTGTTGGTTCAATGGAATTGTTTGGTAATAAATTAATTGGTGGAAAAGTCCAAGGTCAAAAGAACGAAAAATTGAGTGAAAATGAGTTATTTGAATCACAGTTGTTGGTTTTGAAAAAAGATAATAAATCTTTGTATAACAAAATAATAACTGAATTAAAAACAATCAAAGCCGAATGCGAAAAAATTGAATTGGCCAGTGAAAGACCAGATGATTGCAAAAAATATGATTACGACAGATTATTGATGACCGAAGGCAAGTAATCATAAAAGAGATTAAATAAAGGGAGAATGAAATGCGTTTTTATAAATTGTTATTGATGGTACCAGTTGTGATGATGGGGTTTGCCACGACAAATGTGATGGCTGCTAAGACTTGTGGGCCAGAAGTGTTGGGATATTCTGGAAATCAAGATCCTGATGATAACGAGTTTTTATATGCCAATAAATCACAATTTGATGCGGCAATGGCGGGATATAAAAACACAAATCATACAACTTCTGGTAGCGGTAAAGGTTACGAATGTGATAATGAGCACTGCAGTCATGCATCCATTGTTGATATGCCTGCGGGGCACGTGTTTAAAGGGAAGGTTATAAATCATAAAGAAACGTATCAATGTCAAGCTAATAAGTGGGATGATTTTGACGATTATTGGTATCCTGTTGGTAAAGGAGTGTGTCATGCTGGCAAAACTTATGGGGATATAAGTGTAGGAAAAATGCATAATGGTAGGTTGTCAAAAGAAGAATGCAGTGGTTTTGAACTTACTGACGACTTAGGGGTTGAATTTGAGTTGATTTGCAGAGAAGGACCAAAATTAGTCTGCAAAGCGATGAAATGTCGTGACGGCTTCAAAGCGGATAATGGTAAATGTGTAGCGGATAACAAGGTTGCTCCAACGCCAAATCCAGAACCGCAACCAAAGCCAGATCCAGATCAAAAGAAAAAAGGCGGTGGTGACGGTTTCAGTTGCTATGCAGATCCACGTCGGACAAATGCGGAATTAAAAGGTTGTTGTGATATAAACCCCAGTGAGGCAATGCCAAACTGGACAACTGGGAAATGTGTTTGCTCGGATCCGACTAAAAAGTTTGCTTTTGATTCCAAAGGTAAAGGAACATGTGTTGCCAAAGATACTGTGGTCGAAAAACCAAAGTGTGATTGTTCTACCAAGGTGACGGTTATCACAGCGGCAACTTCTGCATGTGGTAGTAGTAATGCAACTGTGACACAGGCTATTACAACAATTAACGCTGAATGCGGTAAATCCAGTGACCAGTGCGATGGAACAACTTATCAACAGGCTGTGACTGTGATTAACGAAATCATCGCCAGTGGTGGATGCAAAAAACCGGTCGAACCAGAAAAACCACAAATCGATGAAAAACGTTTGGCGGCGGCGGTCGAAGCGATTGATAAATACCGTTCCGGTTTAGATGTGTCTGTGTGGAAAGACAAAGAGGGTAATTTCAATACTGCACGTTTGGTATCGGATTCTATCGCGGGTGTTGTGTTGGGTACCGCCGGTGGTTTGATAACGTCCAGTGTTGTTAAAAAGAATCAAGTTAAATCTGGATTCGAAGATGTCGTTTGCACAATCGGTGGTCAAACCGTTGGTAGTTATGGCGACGAAATATCTGTGGGAATCCAATAAGATTTTTGCAAAAAGAAACAAAAAAACCGCTTCGGCGGTTTTTTTGTTGTGAAAATTTGATAAATATTTCTTTTCCTATATCTATTGAATTTTTGTTGGTGTGAATTATATATACCCTTGATAAAAAAAGAGGTGATTTTATGAATCCAGAAGAAATGAACGAAACACCACAACAGGCGATAGAAAAATATACAACCGATTTTACAAAATTGGCAACAGATGGTAAATTGGATCCTGTGATTGGACGCGATGAAGAAATTCGCAGAACTATTCAGGTCTTATCCCGTCGTACAAAAAATAACCCTGTGTTGATTGGTAATCCGGGTGTCGGTAAAACCGCTATTGTCGAAGGTTTGGCGGAACGTATCGTGTCGCGCGATATTCCAGAAAATTTGCAAGACAAAAAATTATTGTCTTTGGATATGGGGGCATTGATGGCGGGCGCAATGTATCGCGGTCAATTTGAATCGCGATTAAAGGCAATTTTAAAAGCCGTCAAAGATGCAAATGGAAAAATAATTTTGTTCATTGATGAATTGCACACTATGGTTGGCGCCGGTAAAGGCGAGGGTTCCATGGACGCAGGCAATTTATTAAAACCTATGTTGGCGCGTGGTGAATTGCATTGTTTGGGTGCAACCACGTTGGACGAATATCGCCAATATATTGAAAAAGATCCGGCTTTGGCACGACGCTTTCAACCGGTATATGTCGAAGAACCGACTGTCGAAGATACAATTTCTATATTGCGTGGATTAAAAGAAAAATACGAAGGTCATCATGGTGTGCGTATTGCGGATTCGGCTTTGGTGGCGGCGGTAAAATTGTCTAATCGTTATATCACTGACAGATTCTTGCCAGATAAAGCAATCGATTTAATTGACGAGGCTGCCGCGCGTGTGCGTATTGAAATATCGTCAAAGCCTGATGAGTTGGACGAGGTCGATAGAAAATTACAACAATTAAAAATTGAACAACAGGCATTGAAAAAAGAAAAAGATGAAGAATCCGCGCGTCGTTTGGTTGAATTGGAATCGTTGATTAAAAAAACAGAAGAAGAATCGAAATCTTTGACTGAAAAATGGCGTGCCGAACAAGAAAAAATGCATGGGTTGTCTGATGCAATGGCTGCGTTGGATGCTGCCAAGGCCGAGGTTGCAACGGCGGTACGAACCGGTGATTATGAAAAAGCGTCTGCGTTGCAATATGGCAAGATTCCGGAACTGACCGAAAAAATTAAAAAAATGAATACCGATGCGCGTGAATA
Organism: uncultured Pseudomonadota bacterium; assembly: GCA_902793435.1. GTDB lineage: Bacteria > Pseudomonadota > Alphaproteobacteria > Rs-D84 > Rs-D84 > Enterousia. The sequence continues at coordinate 90,499 of CADBDF010000002.1, forward strand.
TAAAACTGTTTTGCCTGAACATATTGCGGCAGTGGTCAGTAAATGGACAGGTGTGCCGGCAGACAGATTGTCTATCGAAGAACAATCTAAACTGTTAAATATCGAAGATGAATTAAAAAAGCGTGTTGTCGGTCAAGACGAGGCTTTAAATGTTATTGCGCGTGCAATTCGTCGCAGTCGTGCGGGACTTTCTGACCCGCGCAAGCCATCGGGCAGTTTCATGTTTTTGGGACCGACTGGCGTGGGTAAAACCGAGGTTGCCAAGGCTTTGGCGGAATATTTGTTTAATGATGATACCGCCATGACGCGAATAGATATGAGTGAATATATGGAACCACACTCGGTTGCGCGTTTGATTGGTGCGCCCCCGGGGTATGTTGGTTATGATGCGGGCGGGGTGCTGACGGAATCTGTGCGTCGTCGTCCGTACCAGGTGTTATTGTTTGATGAAATTGAAAAGGCACACCCAGATGTGTTTAATGTATTCTTGCAAATTCTGGACGATGGTCGTTTAACAGATGGTCAAGGTCATGTTGTCAATTTCACCAATACCATTATTATAATGACCAGTAATTTGCCAAGTATGGACGCGGTCAAGACACATTTTCGTCCTGAATTTATAAATCGTATTGATGAAATTTTGTTCTTTAATCCATTGGGCAAAGATGTTATGTCGGGCATCGTCAAAATCCAATTGCGCAATTTGAGCAAACGATTGGCAGAACGTAATATTACATTGGACGTGACGGAACCTGCAATAAAATGGTTGGCGACCAATGGATATGACGAAGCGTTCGGTGCGCGTCCGTTGAAACGGTTAATTACATCGGCGGTCGAAGATAAAATTGCTGATTTAATTTTGTCTGGTGGTATAACCGATGGTGCGACGGTATATGTTGATGTTCATGGAAATGAATTAACTGTAAAATAAAAATCGGGGTAAAACCCCGGTTTTTATTTATGTTTTTGTGGAACCTGGATTCCTTTGATTTGGGCGACATATGTGCCCCATTTTTCTAAAGTATCTAGATTTTGTGTTGTTTTTCCAGGGTTTTGAATTGTAATATTAAACGTGTCTTCAATTTTTGTCATAAAATTCAATAAACCAAATGCTGTAATATTTGGATTGTGTGTTGCGTAAATATTTACGTTTTGTTTGATGTGTGGTATGTTGAATTCAGTCTTGAATATCTGGGTGATTTTGGTCTTGATTTTGGTGTATGGTTTAATGTATTCATGAATAATTTGTGCTAATTCTGTTGCGTTATTTGCAAAATATGGACTGACATCGCCGTATGGAATTTCCACACCAAAAGATTTTACAGTCCCAGCAACAGCCGTTTGGCGACCAAACCAATTGTGTGGAAATATGGTTTGAAATGATGTTTGTGGTGTTAAATTTAATCCATATTGTTTGTTTAATGTTGTTGTGCATCGTTTTGTAATTTGTTTTTCGTTCATTATTTTGCCTTTTGTTTATTTAATAGTATATTTTCAATTTTGTTTTGCTTGGATTATATCTGTTTAGAACGGATAATCAAGTCTGGATATGTTTTTATTTTTCGCGCTGTTGTTTTAAAATTTGCACAGGTAAATCAGATAAATCTTTGTTGAAATTATGACCGCCTTGGACAATTATAGACGATATATGTTCGTTTGCCGCGGGAATAACAAATTTTGAAAATGTGTTGTTTGCAGGTGCGGTTTTATCTGTTTTGCCACTGATAAGATATAATGGAAATTTATATTTAGACATCAGTTTTGGTTCAATTAAATTTGTCGCATCAAATAATTTTTGTGTAAAAGGTATAATGTTTTGCAATCTGGTTGCCATATCATTGTGGTTGGTTTTGATTGACAATTTTATCAGTGTGTTAATGATGTCTGGATTTGTTGGATACGGCGCCAACAGTATTGCCGACCCCACAGGTGGCTGGTGACCAGATTTAATACAATTGTTAAAGTGTATAGTTAATGGAATTGTTGGTGTGGAATGTGCAATAATGTGCGCTTTGTTGTCTTGGGTTGCGTATAATAATTCTTTCATACAGGTATCATACAGTTCTTGCAATTCGCTGTATTCATAATTTTGTTCGTTTTTTTGTTCCAATAATTCCAATTTGTTTATAAATGTTTTGACAACTGCAATACGGCATTTGTGATTTAATCCCCATGCAAAAACATCTGTTAATAACCGGTGTGTTTCGACGGTTTCTGCAAATCCAGAAAACAAAGCAAGTGTATGCCGCGGTTTTTGTGTTTGTTTGTATATGTCAATCTGGGCATCGCCATGCAATATGTCGATGGATTGATAAGGTGTTATATTAATGTTATACGGTTCTGTTAGTATCATAATTTACAATTTTTTTGTCGAAAAGATTATATGTCAAAAAAATGGTGTTGTCAATGTTTGTGGGTATTTTTTATTTGACATATGCAAAATAAATGTATAAAATATGTGGGCTTTCAGTTTGAAAGTCGCAAAGTTCTGGGGTCATAGCTCAGTTGGTAGAGCACCTGCTTTGCAAGCAGGGGGTCGTCAGTTCGAGTCTGATTGGCTCCACCAAAAATTTGAACAGGTTAATACAAAATTCGCCAAAGGGGGTGAATATATATGGTAAAGGTTTTGGTGCGTGATAATAACGTTGAACAGGCTTTGCGTGTTGCAAAACGCAAATCACAAAAAGAAGGTCTGTATCGTGAAATGAAAGAACGCCAACGTTATGAAAAACCAACAACAAAACGCAAACGCAAGGCAGAAGAGGCTGTGCGTAATGAGAAAAAGCGTCAGTCAAAACAACGCATGGTGTTTGGATTTTAAATAAAGTTGCGTTTTGTTTTGAAATTACAGTTTTGCCACCAATGTATTTTGGTGGCTTTTTAAACGAAATGGTATTTATATGAAAAAAGAATTAAGTATTGAACAAATGGCAACTGTATTATTTATGTTGTGTTCAGATGTTCAATTATTAAAAACTCGTGACGGTTGTTTTTATTATTTTCGACCGCGTGTTTTGTCCAATATTCAGGCAATTCAATATGTACTGCGTCAAAATGGTGTGGTGGCAAATCGACATCGTTCGCATTACTATAATGCGGAATTTGGTAATACAGATTTAATTGTGCGTGTGCCAAAATTAAAATTTGATTCATGTGCCAATCCTGAATTTAAGCAGGCATTTGAAAAAATGTATTCTAATCGCACCGAATTTATGTTGGGGTTGCCAATGCAGTTGGATAATGTTGGTAATATGTTTTGGGCAAAAACAAAGTCTGGCAAGATAAAGGTTTTAACAAATATTGTGGAACGTCACAGATAGTGTTTTTAAAATTGTTTTTTTTGTGATATAATTATGGTCATAGAGAGAATTTTTATGACCATTTTTCGTGCAATTTTTTGTGGTGTGTTTTGTGCGGTGGCGTTTTGCGGTGCATCGTTTGGTACGGAGCAGCCATGTGGGCCATATTTGGCAAGAGATATAGTAACATATAAATCAGGTGATGTTAGTGAATACTTAAAATACGACTGTGTGTCTGATAATGCACATTGGATGATATCGGGAACACCATTAGAGTGGGCCGTAGGTGGTTTTGAGAATATTCATGATAACTACGCGGCTGTAAAGGCTTTTTTAGATGCAAAACCAGATTTGGCGAATTCTGTGGATTGGAATCATGATCATGTCACTATGTTGGCGATTGCTGTTCGTGGGTGTTGTAATGATGAAGAGGCGCTTAATAAACCAAAAATAGTTGAAGAATTGCTGAAACATGGTGCGGAAGTTAATAAGGTGTTGGATAATAGAAAACTTGATAATGGTAGTTGGAGTAGTGTTATAGGTATGGATGACACAAAAAGAAAAGTGACGGCTTTGGATGTTGTTAGGGCATATATGGGCACCGCAGATAGTTGCAAATCATACGGTAGTAAGCATTGTAAAACAATAGAGTCAATTTTGTTGCAACATGGTGCGAAAACATATGCGGAATTAAATGGCGAAACCACATCGTCAAATCAAGTTGTTGTGCATCAAGATACCCCAGAGGTTATAAATACAACGGCGAAATCCAGAACAGTAGAAATTGGTGGAATAATTTTAGATTATAAAACTGGAGAACCTGTGCCGTATGCAAATATTGTGTTAGTAAATCCTGATGGATCAACGATATCAAATGCAGGATGTCAAACAGATAGTGATGGTAAATTTTCTGGAAAATTTAATAATATTCCAAAAAATGCTATGATGCGTGTGAGTTTTGTTGGTTATCACACATTGACTTTATCGCCCAGTTCAAATTTACAAATAAAATTGCAACCGACAGCAACTGCGCCGCAAGAAGTTAGTGTTGTTGATGATAATGATACTGCTTTGGGGGCGACAAGTGAGACATCTGGAAAAGATGCGGAACAAAACTCTGCGCCAGAAAGTGCGCAATCACAAAATGTAAAACCAACAGATAATTCCAAACAAATTGCGGATGCAGAAAAAGCATACAATGATGCGCGGGAACGTGAAAATTCATTAGAAAATCGTATGTTGGGTGGGCTGACTATGGCGGCGACCGGGATTGGCGGTATGCAGTTGGCGCAAGGTTTGGCGGAACAAAATGCAGATAAAAAAGCCGAGCAAGATATGGCGGCATATTTGGCGACTTTCCAATGCAAAGTTGGTGATAATGGTGGGCGGTCTTATTCGGGTGGTGAAATGGGTATAGAGGTCGCCGGCACAAATCAATTAACTGGTTTATATCAACAATATGTCGATTTGGCGGCGAGTTTAAAAAAACGCAAAACTGCATTGGGTATGGCGCCGGGTATAGAATCCCAAGTCATAATGGACAAGGCAAACATGGGGTTATATGATGCAACCGGTGGCAAAGGTATTGAAAATGGAACATACGCGTCGCTGTATCGTGCATCGCGTGGAAATGAAACGGATGCAAACAAATTGGCCGACCAACAAAATACATCGGCAACCAGGGTCAAAGGTGGTGCAATCGCCGCGGGTGTGGGTGCCATTGGCGGCGCGATTGGAAATAGTGCGATAAATGGAAAAATTGCTGATTTAATCAAAGATGCAAAAACTAAAAATGCAAATAACAAAGACAACAAAGCTGCAATAGAAGAATTTAAAAAAGGTTTAACATCGGCTGGGTTTAAAAATGTTAATAAACTGGATTTTTCATCGTTGGATATTAGTGGTTTAAAAGGCAAATTGTCTGGTATCGATTGGAGTGGTTTAACCAATAAATTTGCTGGTCAAGATGTGACACAGGTTTTGAATACAACAAACGCATCAAGTTTTTCGAGTTCTTTGACAAGATTGTTGGGTCAGTAAAAAAAACTCCGTCATTTTCGACGGAGTTTTTATTTTTGCTTTTTTATTTTGACAATTTGTGGATGACCAAACCACTGCGTAATTTTGGTTCAAACCATGTTGTCTTTGGTGGCATGATATTGCCTGTGTCTGCAATGTTAATAATTTGATTCATTGTGACCGGATACAGTGCAAATGCCGCAACCATTTCACCGGAATCAACGCGTTTTTGTAATTCGCCCAATCCACGAATTCCACCAACAAAATCAATTCTGTTTGATGTACGCAAATCGCCCAAGTTCAAAATTTTATCAAATACCAAGTTTGATAAAACCGTCACATCCAAAACACCGATTGGGTCGTTGTCGTTGTATGTGCCAGGTTTCGCCGTCAAAGAATACCAATGGCCATTTAAATACATACCAAAGTTGTGTAATGCGTTTGGTTTGTAAATGTCGGTGCCCATGTCTTTGACATCAAAAGATTTTTCCAATTCAGCAATGAATTGTTCGGGTGTTAAACCGTTTAAATCTTTGACAACGCGGTTGTAATCAATAACATGTAATTGTGACGCTGGGAAAATCACAGCCAAGAAATAATTGTATTCTTCATTGCCTGTGTGATTTGGATTGTTGTCGCGTTTTTCGGCACCCACGCGTGCAGCGGCGGCTGTTCTGTGGTGACCATCGGCAACATACATTGCAGGAATGTTTTTGAATATTTCGGTAATGCGTGCATTTGTTGCGTCATCATCAATTTTCCAGAAAGTGTGACCGAAACCGTCCTCTGCCACAAAGTCGTATTCTGGTGCGTGATTGCGAATCCAATCGGCGACCAATGTATTCATTTCATCGACGTCCGGATATGCAAAGAATACAGGTTCCAAATTCGCGTCTTGGATACGAACGTGAATCATACGGTCGTCTTCTTTTTCTTTGCGTGTTAATTCGTGTTTTTTAATTTTGCCAGACATATAATCATCAACATTTGCGGCGGCAACCAATCCATATTGTGTGCGACCGTTCATTGTTTGTGCATAGATGTAATACATTTCCTTGTCATCTTGTTTTAACCAACCGCGTGATTGCCACAATTTGAAATTTTCAACGGCTTTGTCGTATGTTCTTTGTTCGTGTTCGCCAGCGATAGGGTCAAAATCGATTTCTGGTTTAATAATGTGCAATAAAGATTTTTCACCAGCCTCGGCCTTGGCTTCGACAGAGTTTAAAACGTCATATGGACGGGAAGCCACTTCGGCTGCCAAATCTTTTGGTGGGCGAACACCTGCAAATGGTTTAATTTTCATAATTTACTCCTTTATTTTTTTCTGGTAAGTGTGTTAGTTAAAACTTGTTTAAATTGTTTTTTTGCGTTTATATATTTTTCTTGGCGCAATTTTTTCTTTTCATTACGCATATGTTTATTAAATTCTTTTTTTGTTATAATGCCGTCTTTATACAAAACGTATTTTGTTAACAGTTCAATTTTACCGGTTGGCGCCAATGGATGTGTATTATATTCATAAGTGCGCGTATCATTTTTATCATAAATATGAAAATTGGTTTCAATTTTTCCATCTTTTTCGGCATCTGTTTTTACACGGAACCAATCTTGACGATCACCCAAAGGACCATATTGAGTAAATGTGTATAAATGTTTTTCTGAATCGTGTGTCCATTGCCCCGGATGCAGTGTAAAATGAGGAAATCCAATTTCGTCCGTATAATCTTGATCTAATACTGTCCTAAAATGTCCAATCAAGTTTGGGTGCCATTCCTGGATTCCAAACCATAATATTTTGAATCGTGCATTGAATTTTTGTTGCAGTCCTTTCAGTTGTTTTATATCAATGTATGCCAATATATCACCGCTTTGATTGCATAGTATTTTTGTTAAATTTGGTGTCAGTGCCACACCAGCCCAGTATTTAATTGTGTATAACAAGTTGTTATCAGGTGTAGTAATTTTTGAAAAGTCAGTTCTAAATGAGTCTGGATATGTTTTCTTCATCAATAAATCCTTTTACATTTGTTCGGAATGAACAATTTGTTGAAGACGTTTTTTAAGGTTAGATTTCAAAGATTTAAAAAAATTTAATACAGAACAATTTTTATCTGTGCTGGGCACTGGGGCGGCGTTTTCACCAAATGTATCTTCGTGTGTGCAATAATTTCTTACCGTCATAATAATCTCTTTTGTCTTTCCTGGGGAAAATTATAGACCCAGAAAAGACAAAAGGCAAATTTATTTATTGTCCAATTTGGACAGGAATAATCGTCTCTGTTTTGACATCATCCAGGGGACTAAATTGGAAAGGAACAGTTGCAAAATCTATGGTATTCATATCGATTTTGCGGATTGTGCGGTTATACATTGTGTGGTAATAAATAACCTTGTTTTTCAAATCGCTGGCGATTGTCCATTGGGTTGCAGACGGCATTTTAACTGGTTCTTTGCCAGGTGCAAATGCGGTGCCAAATGGTACGTCAAAATTGTTTAATATATGAAATGCTTGGGATATAGTGTTTGGACCGTCGGGTTGTTCAATTGTCATATTGCTGAAAAATGCGGCGCGAACAAAACGGGACGGCGATGAAAAATCGCCAGGCAATCCCAATAATCCTGTGCCACCACTGAAAGATTTTAATGTGTCTGGGCCTAATTTCCATGAATCTGCGGTGCCGGATTTCAAGTTTACGTAATTGTTCAGGTTTGTGTGTTGCCAATCAAAAGATGGTGAATTTGCAATCGCGCCGATTTCGTCGTTATGGAATGTTGGAATGCCATTTATGATTTCTAATACTGCGACACGACCGTTGGGTTCGGTAATGCGCCAATGTGTTGTTGAGGCACCTGGTTCAACACCTACAATGCGGACGTTGTTTATGTTTTCTTGGATTTCATCGATACTGGAAAAAGTTCCCAATATCCATGATACAACCTGCATATCTGACAATGTGATGTCGCGCATGGCTTCGTCATATTTTTGATATTCACCATAATCGGGGAAATAAAATAATCCGATGTTTAATCCGGTTTCGTTTGTTCCGTCAATTGCGAATTCTGGACGTTCGGCACCCAATGCAACGTATCCGTATTTGGTTGTGAATTTAATCCCGTTTTGTGTGCCGTCTGGTAGTAAAGATTGCATTTCGTATCCGCGTGGAACAACAATATAAATATTGTTTGTTTCTGCACGTGCCCAATCGATTGTGCGACCGGTAATTGTTGCACCATCGCGTGAATGTAAAACGATTCCGGTACAGGCAAATGTTTGATTTGATATTGTGGCAATACATAATGCAAATAATAATTTTTTCATTAAAAAACTCCTTTGATTTATATTATGTCAAATCGCAGGAGTTTTTTTGATAGGTATGATTGCAAAATTAAAAAGTTTTCTGGACAAAGCCAAAGAACTTTTTCATCTCTGTCCAAGAATCAAAGAAAAAATTATCTATGAAATTTTTTGCGGGTGCATTATATCCGCGATATCCGCAGTATGTCGCAAAACATAAAAATAACAGTCCAACCAACACGCGCAACACAATCGATGTATCATTTGCAACACCAAATATAAAACAGCGAATTGCAATGTATAAAAACACAACTGCGAATATATACATTAGAATAGACGAATTTAAAATCATTGATAATGCTTCCATGGTTTGACCTTTGTTGTTATTGATAATATATGTTATCACGAAAAAAGGATAAAGACAAAAAGTTTTTGAATTTAAAAAAATATTTGCAAAACGCGCATTATAAATTATAATAGGGCGCATATTGGGGCATAGTTTAATGGTAGAACATCGGACTCTGACTCCGCTAGTGTTGGTTCGAATCCAGCTGCCCCAACCAAAAATTCAACCGCCCAAAGTGGCGGTTTAATTTTTGGTTCTGTGGCGATGGGCGGTACCATAGGCAAATGTAAATTTGCCCGGTTCGAAAACAAGTAGATTTCAAAAGCACCGCGCATTGAAATCGTTACGGTTTCCCCGCAGGGCGAAAGCCCGATGGAAAGTTTGGTTTTGGAAAATTGTAAATTTCTAGTATTTTTGAACTTTTGTGGTATAATATGTTAAATGGGCAGGGAGAAAAGTAATGTTTCGTTTTATTAAATCGTTATTTGTTAAACCAAAGAAACGCAAAAATGGTGTTTCTGTGAAAGATTTTTACAATGAATCTGCAGAAAAAGAATTCACACGAACGACAAAAAATGCGGCGCATATGTTGGAATTTCAAACTACAGAGTTTTTTTATAAAAAATATCTTAAAAAAGGCATGAAGATTTTGGATGCCGGTGGTGGGCCTGGGCGATATACAGTCGATTTGGCGAAACAAGGATATCATATGACTTTGTTAGACATTTCGGATAAAGAATTAGAAGTCGCCAAACGAAAAATTAAACAACATCGTGTTGGTAATTTTGTCGATTCTGTAGATTTGGGTTCCATTACAGATTTGCCATATAAAGACAATTCGTTTGATATGGTTTTATGCATTGGCGGACCATTATCACATTTGCGTACAGAAGATGAACGCAAAAAAGCAATCAGAGAATTGGTTCGCGTTGCTAAACCTGGGGCAACCATATTTATATCTGTGATGGCACGACCAGCGGTATTGAATTTATGTGTCAAAGATTTTAAAGAATATTTAAAATCATATGGATATAAAAGCGAAAAAGATTTTTGGAACGAAACAAACATACTGACACAGACAGGTGATGATAATTGGTTTGTGGGGTGTTCCTATGCACATTTTTATTGGCCAAGTGAACTGAAAGACTTGGTATTAAAAACCGCTAAAAACACAAAATTGTTGCATCAGGTTGCTCTTGAATGGCCGAACCAAAATACACATAAAGAATTTAATGAAATCGCAAAAAATAAAAAACAATATAAGAAATGGTTAGATTTACATTTTTCAATTTGTGACCATCCAGATATGCTGTCTTTAAGTGCACATATAATGATTGTTATTCAAAAGAAAAAATAAGATTATCGATGTAAATTATGTAATCTTAATTTCTCTTTCGCATTATCAATCTCTCGCCCGATTTCCAATAATTTGGCTCGCGAACTGCACAGATAGCCCAACCAAGATAGACAAACTCGCCGATAAAGGCGGGTTTTATTTTGTTTCGTAATACTTTTATAGGGTTCGAATGTTAAAATAAAAAATGTCAAAAAATTGGTGTTTTCGAACTTTTTGTGATATAATTCTCATAAAAAGGATTTTTGTGAAAGAAACGATTGCCATAGGGCTGTTATCCGTTTATACCATTTTAGAATTTGTGGCTTATATACCACAGATAGTAAAAATATTAAAAACAAAACATGCAGACGATTTAAGTTTGTTGTCTTGGTTCGTTTGGATTACCACAGATTTGTCTTATTTGGGGTATGTGCTGTTGGAAACACCGCAATTTGGTGTTGTATTTATTGCTTTGTTGGATTTGTTTTTTATTATAAGTGTGTTTGTATTAACCATGTATTATCAAAAACATAATAAACGTAAGAAAGTTCGTCGTTAACACAAATATACTAACTTTAACTTATTAATCTCTCGCCAAATCTCAACCAATTTGGCTCGCGAACTGCACAGACAGCACAACCATAGTTTCCAATCGCCCAAAGTGGCGTTTTTTATGCGGCTTTTTTGATACCAGATTTTACATCGCGAATATATTTTCTTAAATCATTAATTGGAACCAATGTGCCATCACGTTTCTGTGCCGACCAATAATCCCAACCGTTAAAACTGACACTGTGTTGCATTTTTGCCGCCATTACATGAATAGATGCCTTGCCATACAGAGTGTGTGCTAATTGCGCGTCGTGTGTAATCATGACGCGTTCGCCACGCGGACTGACCAATGTTTGTCCAACGTATAATAATCCCGCATCGATAAGTTCGCGGAAAGCAACACGAATTTCTTCGCGTTTTGGTTTTGTGACCTCTATATCCGTTAAATCAATTGGTGTGACATCTGCCACGCGTTTTCGTGCCGCATTGACGTATGTTTCTTCGCGGTCAATGCCGATAAATTGACGTCCCAATTCTTTGGCTGCGGCGGCGGTTGTGCCAGACCCCACAAATGGGTCCAAAATAATGTCGCCTGGTTTTGTCGAAGATAAAATTACACGATGCAACAAAGATAATGGTTTTTGTGTGTTATGCAAACTTTTTCCATTTTCATCTTTGATACGTTCGTGGCCCAAACAGATGTCCAGGTTCCAATCAGAACGCATTTGTTTGCCACCGTTTAATTTCTTCATCGTTTCATAGTTAAATGTGTATTTTCCTGTTTTGGTTGGTGTTGCCCAAATCAATGTTTCGTGCGCATTTGTAAAACGTGTGCCACGAAAGTTTGGCATTGGGTTTGTTTTTACCCACACAATATCGTTCAAAATCCAAAAACCCAGTTCTTGCATAATTGCACCGATTTGAAAAATATTGTGGTATGAACCAATCGCCCACATTGCACCGGTTGGTTTTAAAATTCTTTTACATTCACGCAACCAGTCCCGACAAAAATCGTTGTATGCAGCGGGACTTTCAAAAGAATCCCATTCGTCACGCACCGCGCGTGCGGCGGTTTGGTCTTCGGGGCGATATAATGTTTTTTCACCCAATTGCAAGTTGTATGGGGAATCTGCAAAAATCGCATCCACAGACGCGTCGGGCATTTTGCGCATTATTTCAATACAATCGCCAGATAAAATTTGATTTAAAAATTTATCCATCTCTCTCTATGGTCGTACTTGTTGAATATATTTTATCATATTTTTGGGTAAAATTTTTTGTGGTTTTCGAAAAAAAATAAATAAAAAGTCTTGATTTTTTTAGAAAAAGCATTTTTTCCAAAATTTATGCAAAAAATTATTCTTTACACCCGTCCTTTTCATTGCTAAATTTACGTGTATGAGATGCCCATATTGTAGTTCTACGGATAGTCGTGTGTTGGATTCGCGCCCTGATATCGAAGACGCGATAATTCGTCGTCGTCGTGTTTGTAATCAGTGTGGCGCGCGATTTACAACGGTTGAACGCGTCCAAATGCGTGATTTGATGGTGAAAAAAAATAGTGGTAAATTGGAACCTTTTGACAGGGAAAAATTAGCGCGCAGTATTAAGTTGGCATGTCGTAATCGTGATGTGGGTGATGATCAAATTGAAAAATTGGTGACATCTATTCATCGTCGATTGGAAACAGAAAATGCTGATGAAACGGTGACATCGGCGGCGGTTGGACAAATGGTTTCTGATTCTTTGTTGAATTTGGACCCAATCGCGTTTGTGCGGTTTGTGTCGGTATATCGTAAATTTTCAAAAATTGCAGATTTTAAAAAAATTATTGACCAGATTCCCGAAGATGATGATAATGCCGTTGTTTGTAAATTACCAAAGACTTCGTTGTTTTAATCATGAAAAAAATATTTGCAATTTTTATAGGTTTGTTTTTTACCAGTGCTGTGTGGGCTGCGCCGGTGTTGGATATTTTGACCGATGCAGATGTGCAAACATATCAACAAATTTTTATGTTGCAAGATAAAGAAAAAATTGATTCTGCAAAAAAGTTAGAGGCAAAAATTAAAGATAAGATCTTGATGAACGAGGTTTTATACCAACGTTTCTTTTCGCGGACATATCGCACACGTGCGTTGGAAATGACGAATTGGATGAATAAATATTATGATATGCCGGGTGCGGAACGTGTTGCCAAAATGGCAAAAATTAAGAAAGTTAGTGTAAAAAAGCCTGTTGTATATGCGTCTGTGACGGCAAAAACAAATGGCGAAACCGCCCAGAGTGAAACATGGACAACAAAAACATATTCTAAAAATATTGATAAAAAGATTACCGCATTTCGTCGTGCAATTCGCAGTGGTTCGACAAAACGCGCACGTAATATATTGGAAGATAAAAGTTTTAAAAAGGCTTTGACATCGGTTGATTATGGACGGCTTGCTGGACGGTTGTCTTATATTTATTACACAAATGGCGAATTAGAATTGGCAAAAAAATGGGGCTTTGTTGCCGCCGATGCAAACAGCGAGTATGGTTTATGGACCATGGGGTTGCTGTATTATAAAGAGGCCAAATACGCAGAATCTGAAAAATATTTCAGTAAAATTTTAGATTTAAAACAAATTAATGATGCCCGTAAAATAGAGGCTGCATTTTGGGCGGGTCGTGCGGCGGACGCAAATGATGATATGGACGGTGCAAAAAAGTATTGGGAAATTGGGGCGCAACACCCAATGGCTTTTTATGGCGCGTTGTCTGCAACTATGTTAGGGCGGACACCAGAATACGAATTTTTTGAACAAGATTGCACCGATGAAGATATTGCGACTTTGCGTGAATCAAAATTGGGACGGGTTGCGCTGGCTTTGATTCAGGTGGGACAAAAACAACGTGCAGAACAATATTTAAAATCTATGATTACATCGCGTGCAAATGATAAAACTTTGCATGCGATAAATGCTGTGGCAACAGCATATGGTTTGCCACGTATTGCAATTCAAATTTCTGGTGTTGTTCGTGACAGGGGAATATTGGAAATTGATGATGATATTATTTATTCTGCACAATATCCATTGCCAGATTGGGAACCAATGGGTGGTTGGTCGATTGACAGGGCTTTGTTATTCGCAATTACCAAACAAGAAAGCGGTTTTCGTACGACTGCAAAGTCGGGTGTTGGTGCAAATGGTGTTATGCAGTTAATGCCAGGAACGGCAAAATTGGTGGCGCATAAAAATAATGTGAAATGGTCGAATATTGATATGTCTAAACCGGAACATAATATGTTCTTGGGGCAGCAATATATTGTAGATTTGTTGCAACAGCCAATTATTGATAACAGTATTATAAAAATGCTGGCGGCATATAATGCGGGGATTGGTAATGTGCAAAAATTTGAAAAGACATTTAATACGTATGACCCATTGTTGTATATCGAAAGTTTCCCGGCATATGAAACGCGCGGCTATATTAAACGTGTGTTATCGAATTTATGGTTATATCGTGCGCGTTTAAATCAACCATTAACATCTATGCAGGAATTGGCAAATGGTCAATGGCCGTTGTACACAAATGAAGATGAATATGTGCAGCAGCAAATTGAAAATCGTATGTCGATTTAACTATCTTTGATATTTCATCAAAATATGATGAATCGTTTTTTTAATTGTTTCGGGGGTTGGTTCGGTTTCTGTTCCTTTTGGAATTTCGTTGCGAAATGTTGTTGCAATGTTATGCAATGTATTGGGCGTTGATTTGTTAATCAAATTTTTTAATTCATTATATTGTTGTATTTGATTTTGATATTCTGTTTTGTATTCTTGGGCAATTTTGCCGTCTTTGAATCCCAAATGTGCAAATAATAATATAAATGGCAAATATAAAATTGCGGTCGTTTTGTTGTTGTGGTGTTGCATTTGGTGAATTGCAGACAAAGAGTCATATATTGCGCATGCATGAAACCACCATTGCAAAAATGTATATAAATTTTTGTGGCGTTTTATATCTTTAATCAATGCTAATTCGTATGCGAGCAGTTCAACAATGTCATCTTTATCTTGGGACAGGTGTTGGACAGACTTACATAAATCAAATATTTCTTTATGAAGATTAAAGCGCATTTTTTACATTCCTGGATTATTGCGAGTTATTTTTGTTTATAATTTTGATTACGAACAATTTCGGCGATTTCATGTAATTGTTCAGGTAATGCACAATTGACCGCGTTTTCAATATTTTGAATTTCTGTGTTTATTTGTTGTTCTGTGTTGGCGTATGATTTGGCTGAATTTGCTGCGTTAAAAGCTAATAATGCGCCAATGGTTAATAAACCTGTGTTGAATCCAGACATAATATATCTTTGGTTGTATGCATCGATTATTGCCATTACACCAAAGGTTATGCCAACGGCATGTTCAAATCCAGATAATAAGTACCAAGCGTTTTTATGACGTTTGGCAGATTTTTTTTGTTTTTTTAATGGTGTTAATAACATTGTATTAATATCATATATGTCGCGTTGCGCCATTTGTAATGTTTCGGGAAAAGGTAAATTGTTAATGTACATAGTTATTTTTTTATTTAAATTAAAACCCCAAAGAACCGCGCATTGTTTCCAGTTGTCTGGCATGTATAATTTGTTCCATTTGTTTTGCAAAATTAATAATAGCAGTTTTTGGGTTGTTGGTTGCCTGTTGTACTTGTTTTGTTGTTGCGATGGCTTGTTGAATGTGTTGATTTTCTGGCATTTTATTTTCCTTTGGTTAATTTGTAATAATGAATTGCGCGTTGTGCGGTTAATGCAACAATTGCGCCATTTATTATGATGTCGCTAAATGCGTTATATCCGTTTTGTGTTGTTATAATTGCATTGATTGTACGGCCAGCGAACATGCCGTTTAGCAGGATATAACCCAATAATAAAATTTTTTCTATGTTTTCTTTGTTCATAAGAGTTATTTTTGCACAAGAATTTGGTTTGTCAAGTGTAAAATGTTTTGATTTTACGGAAAAAATGCTATGATAATGTTATGAAAACGAACCCAAATTTTGATTTTGAATATGAAACTGGTGGTATTGTTGCCGGTGTTGATGAGGCAGGTCGGGGACCATTATGTGGTCCGGTGGTTGCGGGCGCGGTGATTTTTGTGGATAAAAATATTGAAATTCCGGTGGTTATACGTGATTCTAAACAAATGACTGCAGCTCAGCGTGATTTGGCATACGATTGGATAACGAATAATACAATTTGGGCGGTGGGTATGTGTAGCCCGGCGGAAATAGACGAATTAAATATATTGTGGGCATCAATGCGGGCGATGGAAAGGGCAGTGGATGCCTTGGCGTTGCAACCAAATTTTTGCCTGATTGATGGAAATAGGGTTCCAAAAAACCTGAACGGGCGTGCGGTGGTCAAAGGTGACGCAAAATCATTATCTATTGCGGCGGCGTCCATTATCGCAAAGGTGACGCGTGACCGTTTAATGCATGATTTGGCGCAAAAATATCCCGAATACGGATGGGAAAAAAACGCCGGTTATCCAACGCCGGAACACTTGCGTGCGATAGAAAAATATGGTATAAATGAACATTATAGAAAGTCTTTTGGACCGGTAAAAAAGATTTTGGAAAGGGGTAATGATAATGAAACTTCGTGTGGTTGATTATGGTGAGTTAAGCGGTAAAAATGTTTTGCTGCGGGTGGATTTTAATGTCCAGATTGAAAATGGAAAAATATTAGATGCTTTCCGGATTGAGCAAACCTTGCCAACCATAAAAAAACTGCGCGATGCGGGTGCGCGTGTTGCGATTTGTGCGCATTTGGGTCGTCCAAAGGGCAAGGTTGATCTTGCTTTGTCTTTGCGGCCGATTGCGGAATACATGAAAATTCCATTTATTGACGATTGCTTAAATCGTGAATTTTTGGCAAAAATGCATGATGGCGACGTTGTGTTATTGGAAAATGTTCGGTTCTATGCGGGTGAAGAAGAAAATAATTTGGACTTCGCGGCACATTTGGCGGATGGGTTCGATATATTTATCAATGATGCCTTTGCGGTGGCACACAGGGCAGCGGCATCGACAGTTGGTGTGACAAGATTTTTGCCGGCATATGCGGGCGATTTATTGGTGCATGAGGTTGATAATATCTCGCAATTTTTGAATGAACCCAAACGTCCTATGCTGGCGATTGTTGGTGGTGCAAAAGTATCCTCTAAAATTGGCGTGTTGAAAACTTTGTGCAAATTGGCGGATACAGTTATTGTTGGTGGTGCGATTGGTACGACGTTTAACTATGCATGTGGGAATCCCGTTGGAAATTCTTTGTATGAACCTGATATGGCGGCGACCGCCCGTGAAATTATGGATATTGCGGCAAAATCAGGGTGTAAATTTTTGATGCCGTTGGATAAAGGTGTCGGACCGAAATTTGAACGGTCGGCCCCACGCACTAATAAGTTTATTGATGAAATTGCAGATACAGATGTGATTATCGATGACGGGCTGGACACAACGGCACGTAATGTGTTGGAGATTGACGATGCGGCGACTGTTTTATGGAATGGAACGGTTGGTATGGCAGAGTGGGGCGATGTATGGGGGTATTCTTCGTTTGCCATTGCGCGTGAGATTGCAAAACGGACACATGCCGGTAAATTGATTAGCGTTGTCGGTGGTGGTGAAACGGTTGCGTGTTTGGATTCTGTGGGGGTGCGTGATGATATAACCTATGTTTCGACCGGTGGTGGTGCATTTTTGGAATTTATTGAAAGAAAAACACTTCCTGCGATTGAAGTTTTAGTCGCCTAAACTATATAAAAAAAGTGCCGGAAAATTTGCGAACTGCTTTTTTTTGTGCTATAATTAAGTGAATTTAACGATTTTTACAAAAGGGTTATATTATGTCTTTGATACCTATGGTTATAGAAGAATCGCCACGTGGTGAGCGGTCTTTTGATATTTATTCACGTTTATTGCGTGACAGAATTATTATGGTGACGGGCGAAATAGAAACAAATATGGCAAATATTATTGTTGCCCAGTTGTTGTTGTTGGAATCCGAAAATCCAAATGCTGATATTTCGATGTATATTAATTCACCTGGGGGTGATGTGTCTGCAGGAGAAGCTATTTTGGATACTATGCAATATATCAAGGCGCCAGTTTCGACAATTGGTATGGGGTTGGTTGCATCTATGGCGTCTGTATTATTGGCGGCAGGTGAAAAAGGTAAACGTTTTTCTTTGCCGAATACCAGTATTATGATTCATCAGCCAATGGCCGGTACCCAAGGACAAGTAACGGATATGGAAATTCATGTTGCAAAATTTAAAAAGACAAAAGAAAAGTTGATTAAACAAATGGCTGAATTTACAGGACGTAAAGAAAAGGAACTATTTACTGCGATGGAACGTGATAATTGGATGGATCCAAATGCTGCCAAAGATTTCGGTTTGATTGACGGTGTGTTGGTTCGTAAATAATTTTTTAATGGGGATTAAAGAGATATGAGCGACAAAAATATGAATTCATCAGAAGATAAAAAGAATAACCAGTTTTGCAGTTTCTGTGGCAAAGCGGTGTACGAGGTTAAAAAGTTAGTCAGTGGTCGTAACGTTTGTATTTGTGATGAATGTATCGCGTTGTGCAATGATATTATGGCGGACGATTTACGCAATGATGTTGTGAAAAATGGTGCAACAAAATTGCCGACCCCACATCAAATATGTGACTTTTTAAATGAATATATTATCGGTCAGACGGAAGCGAAACGTACATTGTCGGTCGCTGTGTATAATCATTATAAACGGCATACTGTTGCAACGAATACAGATGTTGAGATTCAAAAATCTAATGTGTTGTTGATTGGTTCGACTGGGACTGGTAAGACTTTATTTGCGCAAACTTTGGCGCGCATATTGGATGTTCCTTTTGCGATTGCTGATGCAACGACGCTTACCGAGGCTGGGTATGTCGGTGATGATGTTGAAAGTGTTTTGACGCGTTTGTTGCAAAATGCGAATTTTGATGTTGAACGTGCAAGTCGCGGAATTATCTATATCGATGAAATTGATAAAATTGCACGTAAATCTGAAAATCCATCATTAACACGTGATGTTTCCGGCGAAGGTGTGCAACAGGCTTTGTTGAAATTAATAGAAGGTACCGTTGCAAATGTCCCAGCGGGTGGTGCAGGGCGCAAACACCCGGGCGAGGCCACTGTTCAATTGGATACATCAAAAATATTATTCATCTGTGGTGGTGCATTTGATGGATTAAATAAAATTATAGGTGCGCGTAAAAGTGTTCGTGCCGGTATCGGTTTTGGCGCAGAGGTGTCGTCCAAACAAGAACGCGAGGGTAAAAATAATTTGGCTGATGTTGAACCCCAAGATTTGGTAAAGTTTGGAATTATTCCTGAATTGGTGGGACGTTTGCCGATTATCACAACTTTGCAAGAGTTAGATGAATCTGCATTGGTAAAGATTTTGACAGAACCGAAAAATGCGATAGTAAAACAATATGCGGCTATGTTGGATTTGGACGGTGTGAAACTGACTGTGACACCGGACGGATTGCGTGAAATTGCGAAATTGGCGGTGAAACGCAAAACAGGTGCGCGTGGATTGCGTAGCATTTTGGAAAAAATATTGTTGGAACCAATGTTCGAGGCACCCGACAGAAAAGATTTGACTGAAATAGTAATTGATAAAGATGTGGTGTTGGATAAAAAGAAACCAGTTGAAATTTTTGCGGAAACAAAGAAAGCCGCATAAAAAATGAATAAAAAAACACCCCGATTTTTTCGGGGTGTCATTTATTTGGAACCAAGCCTTTTAAAGTTTAATGGGAGTTGAATTCGGGGCCAATTCCAAATAAAACTGTCAATCTGCACTTTCTATAATCTCGTACCAGTGCGGAACAATAACACCGTTTTCTTCGGTTTCGACCAGCAGGCACTTTTTGCCGGCGGGGCAGTTTTCGTCTGGACGGGTTTGTTTGGTTGCCTGCAAATCTGCAATCGCCTTGGTTTGATTTATTGTGTTTGTGACGACATCACGTATGGTCGCAATCGTGCTGTTTAAATCATTTACGACCGGACTAAAACGCGCACTGTTATACGCAGTCGTCGCAATTTTGATTGCGTTGGTGGCGATTGTTGTGACAACACTGGCCCCCGATGACAACAGGGTTGTAATGGTCATACCAGTCACACCGCCAGTACGATTATTAACCGGTGCGGTGGTCATGGTTTGTCCCGCGACAGATTCCGTTGTTGCTGTTGCTAACGGATATACGATTATAACAGGTGTTCCCGCGTTGTATTGTGCAGCAAGCCAAGCCTTAAATGCTGTTACATCATTATTTGCCGTATCATACCTAATTTGTAGCCAAGCCGACTCAGTCGCACGATAAATAGAGTTATCTGTTGTTAAATTGCCTGTAAATGCAAAATGCGAACACGCCATAACGTTGCTTTCAGACACAGGAACCAAGCCTTGAACCCTAAATCTATTATTGTTTAATCCCCAAATCTCCGTTCCATCAAGCACCTTGACCCCGACATTGCGGGTGATTGCGCCAGTGTTGATATTTTGTGTGTCACGATAATCGCCCACACCCAACAAAGTCGCCACCGTCGCCGTATGATTTGCACTGTCCGCAATCGTTTCAACCTCGCCATCGGTGTAGATTTGTCCGTATGGCATATACGGTGTTGCAGTTGAGCCGCGTTCTAATTGTAAAATATCGTCACATTTATAAACGTCATTTACACCAACCGTAAGATATAAATACTTTGCTGATGTTGCTGTCGTAATTGTTATATCTACACCCTCCGTTCCACCACCATTTTGTGCGGTTTGTAGCACTTTGTCACTACTATCTACAACAACCCAATACGGTGTGTTGGCTTTTATTTTTCCAAAAGTATAAGTCGTATTTGGCTGAACTTCAATACGATAAACATTATATCTGTTATTTGGTGTGGTAGAAAACCCTGTTTGACCAACGGTTGCAGAACTTATATAATTCCTACTTTGGTATGGTGTTTGGTCTTTATCAAACAAATTCTTACTTACTTTCAACACCCCATTATTGCTCACAATGTCCATTGGTGTATTTGGGGTTGGTGTGCCGTTTTGTGTGACCAAACCCGCCACAGTCACCGATGATATTGGACCCGAATTTGTTTCTGCTGACCAACCAGAAATCGTTACCAACAGTCCCAGCAACCCAAACAACAGTTTTTTCATCTTTCTCCCCTTTGTGTTTTTTGCATCGCAAAAATAAAAACACCGCTAACGGAGTTGAGCGGTCGGGGTGCTAGAAAAATCAAGAATGGTAATGATCCCGCGCATATCGCTAAGCGCAGACACCCCGCCAAAAAACGCAGGGTTAAAATCATTGGGGAAATATAAAATCGCGCCAAAAAAAATTTTGCACCGTCGATTTTATATAGTGACGGTGCAAAACACAGAATAGTTATCGCGTGGTCACAAAGACCAAATCGACCTTTTTTAGGTTTCTTTGGGATAACGATACAGGTCATGCACCGACCATTCTTAAGGCTTTTCTAGGGCCCCGAATACAACCCCCGTTGTATTCTGTTTTTTAGTATATAAAATTTGTTTTTGTATTCGCAACAAAAAATTATGTTGATTGTTTTTTTGTGTTCGCAAACCGCCGGTTTGCATGTGGAATATGTTGTTAGCTGCCCGAGGAGTTATCTTCCCAGTGTGCAGACAATGTTGTATTTGATTTAATGTCCCATTTGTTTGCAGATGTACCGTCTGCGTTGTAATATTTTTTGTCATTGGCATCATAAAATCCTGCAAATGTAGAATTTGTTTTTGTGGGAAGTGTGCTTAGTGTAGGCATGTTCATACCGTATGATGCAATGACAGGTGTTGGACCATTTTGCCCACCATTAAGGTTAAATGTTACGGTATATGTGCAAAATGCATACAATGTTGTATTTGATGTAATGTCCCATGCACGCGTTGCGTTTCCATTTGCATCAAAATATTGTGTGCCGCCACCGTTCGGTTCTGTGTAATATCCTTTAAAACTGCTGCTTGTATCTGTTGGTGGGGTAATGGTGATTTTTGTGCCTTGTTTTATTTCAGCAGTATAATTGTTGTTGCTGTCGTTTTGTAAATCAAATGTTATTGTATATGTTGCAGGTGTTATTATTGGTGATTTGCAATAACCCCAACTTTTATTTGCACCTGTTTCAGTATAGAATTGTTCCAATAATTCAACCGATGTATCTGATGTGCTGTTATATGCGTTTGATACCCATATTCCACCCAGACGTTCGCATTCGCGCGATAATTCTGTGCCCATTGCAATACGCATTTTGTCCATAACTATATTGATGTCTTGTAATACAGCGGTTGGAACATTGTTTGCCAATGTTTCATATTCAGATGGACGAATACAAACCTGCATCGCATAATTTACAAAACGTTGATATAAACTGTTTGCATAATCAACACCACAGGTTTGTGTGTCTATTGATGATGTGTCGTTGCATTTCGCAATCGTGGCATATCGTTGGTCCCCAGGTGAATATACGCGACATGTGTATGGATATGTATGTAATGTATCCGTTGATTGAACCGCGCATAAATTATTTCCAAAATCTTGCAACAGATTTTGACATTCGGCGACAATTCTTTGACTGACAATGTCGTGCATTGCATTTACCAATGCCGTCAATCCATTTGGTCCGCCACCGTAAAGGTTGCTGCATGTGTCTAATTTTTCACGACATAAATCTTCGACGGTTTCCATGTTTAAACCCAATAATGTTTTGTCGCCTATATTACTGAAATCTTTTAATTGATTTGTTTGTGTGTCATAACAATCATTTACAACACCCAAACATTCTGTGCGAACAGTACGAATTTTTTCTTGCTGTTTTTGATGGATTTCTATAATCGCCTGGCGCATGAATTCGTCCCAAATGTCGCCAGATAAATCACGACATTTATCCAAAGATTTTTCTGCAAAAATTTTTTTTGTGTTTAATGTATTTACAATCATGTGGTTTGTTTGATTGTTTAATATATTCCCAGATAATGATATTTGATTCGCCAGGTTATAAAAGTTTGGACTGTATATCGGTTCCCCAGAATCAATGTTTAAATATAATCCTGTGATGTCCAAACAATGCACAAAGTCAGGTCCGCATGCCGTATTCGCCGTCAGGTCTTGACGGACAGATGCGATACAATCGTTAATTGATAATGAATTGTGTGCATCGTAATTTTCCAGGCGTGCAACGCCCATTTCGCGACCTGTTTCACGAATTGTGCTGTTTGTTGCATTTTTTTGTTTATCTAAATTTGTCGCCAGATTAGAACAATCGTTTTCTATATACATTCCGTATGCAGATATTATCATATTTAAACTGGATTCAGGACATTTTTCAGCCACCATGTTTGAACATTGTGCATTTACCGCGTTATACAATGTTTCGCCTGTCAGGTTTGCAATGTTTGCGCCCGATGCCAAATCTGTGGTCGTCCATATTGATTTTATGTCGCCACCGGCATCCAATGTCCCGGCGGTTGATAATGATTTATTTTTTGCCTGGGTTAAAACATCACTGATTGTATTTAATGTTTGTGCGGATTGTGAATTGTCGTGTGATGCCGCCACCGTTTGTTCGCCAACCGTTGCAGATGTCATTGCGGCAACTTCGCCCGCTGATTTTTTTATTATGTCCATATTTAAATCGTGAAATGCGGTTAATGAATCTGTGCTTTGCGATAGGGCAGATTGTTTTTGTTTGATTTCGTTTAATCTGGATGAACAAATACAACGGCGGTATGTGTCGTCCATTGATGCACAAAACTGGTCCATACAGGTAAAGTATGCGTCGCGGCACGTTGTGTAATCTGCGCCAAATGCGGCCTCGTTATTTGTTGCAGAATTTGTCGGTAAAATTGATGCCGCGCGACCAACAATACTTTTGTTTTTTATTGGGGTGTATAATAATCCAGAACGCGATGATATGACTGTGCGTTGTGGTGTGCGTGTTGCTATGTTTTTTGTGCTGCGTGCATTTGTTGTTTGTGGGCGTGATATGGATATTGCAGAACGTTGTGCGTTGCGCGGTTGTGATGATGTGTCACGTGTGCGCACAGATACAGTCGAACGTGAAACAGATTGGGTTTTTGTGTTTGTTGATGTGCGTGTTGGTGACGATGCAGACCGTTCAGCCGCATTGGCAACACCAATGCACAAACAGCATGATAAAACAAGATATAAAAAACCCTTCCTATTCATATTTAACAATAATGATACCAAAAAATGCGTATAAAAGGAAATAAAAAATGCACCGTATGGTGCATTGAATAACAGAATAAATTTGCGTTATGCGTTTGGTGTGTCAGGTGTCGCACTGTTGCGTTCAATAAATGTGATGCGACCTTTGTCTAAATCATATGGGGTCATTTCAACGCGGACCTTTTTTCCAACATTGACCCAAATGCGATTTTTACGCATTTTCCCGCAAACAGTTGCAATGATTTCATGGCCGTTGTCCAACATAACACGAAACATTGTGTTCGGTAATTTGTCGGTGACTGTGCCAGTGAAAACGATAACGTCGTCTTTTGCCATAAAATAAATCCTTTTGTTTTGTTGCGGTAATAATAAAGCCAGAACACTAAAATATCAAGATTTTTTTTACTATCGCTTGAAACGATATGTTTTTTTTGATAAAATTATACTTGATTATAGTTATGCGGAGAGAGATATGAAAATAAAAAATCTTGCACTGGTTTTATGTTTTTTGCCGATTGCGGCGTGGGCTGCAACCGGTGAAAATAGCGCGCGTGTCGGTATGACGCGTTCGAATTCTGCATCGGGGGTGCGTATGTCGTCGGTTAGTAATATCGTGACCAAAAAAGTTGCGGCTGCGCCGGTCGTGGAACAACGTAGCGGGGCAAGTGTTGCATCAAATTCATCAGCCACAAATGATACAGATGTTGTCGAAGAAGACGAAGTTGTTGTGGCAACTGAAACAAAAAAAGCAACTGTGTCGGCGGAAAATTGTCGTGATGCGTATAGAGAATGTATGGACGATTTTTGTTTGCTGGACGAAACCGAGGGTTCGCGTTGTGCGTGCAGTGATAATATTGAACGGTCTAAAAGTTTAATTCAACAAATTCAAAAAATTCAAGGTGAGGCAGATGATTTATATACAACCGGTGTTGAACGCGAAAAATTAGGTGCCAAGGCAAAGTTGGTTTTTGGTTCGTCTGATGCGGCAAAAAAAAGTTCTTTGAAATCAGGATTGGATTTTTCAGCCTGGTTGAATAGTGGGACAGATGACGACACAGCAGATGTTGGCGAAGATATGGATATTGGTCAAAATCTGTATGCAATGGCGGCAGATGCGTGCAAAGCTGAATTGGCGGCGTGTGGTTCCAAGGCCAAGGCCGAAGAAACTTTATACAGTCGTATGATTGTTAATGATTGCAAGGCATTTGGAACATATTTAAATGACCAAAAACGCGAAGCAGAAATGAATAAAAAGACGGCCGAGGCGGCGGTTCGTTCTGCGCGTTTGGAAATGTTAAATACTACAAATAAATATAACCGCGGTGAATGTTTGTTGGTGTTTCGTTCTTGTATCGCTGACAAGGGTGGTTGTGGTGTGAATTTTGAAAATTGTTTGGACGAAGGTTTGCTGACCCGTCGTTCGCACGCATGCGAAGATGTGTTGGATCAATGTATGGCGGTGCGTGATGATGTTTTAAAAGATTGGCAAGAAGAATCTGTTGCGGTGTTAAAAGATGCGGCAAAGTATGCTGATAAAAATGAACGCGCAACATGTTTGGCAAAAATCCAAAACTGTTTGGAAGAAGGTTGTTCAACATCTACGAATTCTGCGTGTTTGACAGATGTTAATGTTGCCGCAGGAATTTGCCCAATTATCACAGAATGCAATGACAAAATACCAGGACTGCAAACAGTTATAAATGATAAATTGGGATATTTGCAAACAAAATTCTGTGAAAACGATTTAGATGCTTGTTTGAAAGATAAATGTGGAACAGATTTTACAAAACCGGAATGTGTTGGTAGAAATCCAACAGAAATTGCGAAATTGTGTCCTCAATCAATGTTTCCATCTTGCAAAGGCGCAACACAATATGATGTGTTGGTGTCGTCTGCGATGTTGCATATGGATTATCAGTTGTTGACAGGTTGTATCAATCAATTTGCGGAAAAATTAACCGCTGTTTGCGGAACAGATATGGCATGTATCCCGGTGTCTAAACTGTTGCCGGTGGTTGATAAATGGGTTGATTTGAATTCGGCTGATGGTAAAAAAATATTGGCAAATGCGGAAAGTGCGGCCAATACGGCGGTTGATGAATTCTTTGCAGATTTTAGTAAAGATTTGACTTTGTCTGCATGCCAAGATGTTTATGGAAAAAATCCAAAGAAAGTTAAAGATAAAACAGGTATGCAAGACAGTATTAATATGACTGCTAAAATGATTGCATATACCAATGCACGCGCACGCGCGGATCGTGAATTGGCATCGGTTATGAACGAATTGAAAATCAAAGAAGAAACAGATAGAAATCGTAAATATTGTATGAAAAAGTTCCAACAAGAACAAGAACCTGACAAGGAAGGTAGTTATAGTTATATCCGCAGTGCAACATACGAACCAAGTTTGCAAAGTTGTCATGTGTGTCGTATGCAACGCGTTTGTGAAAAAGGTGGTGAAAAGAAATCTACATCTGCATTGAAATCTGCGGCGGGTGGTTTGGCGGCGGGTGCGTCGGCTGGAACAATGGTCAGTCCTGGTTGGGGAACGGCGATTGGTGCGCTTGTTGGTGGTATTGGTGCCGGTGTGATGGGTGCAATGTCTGGGGGCGAAGAAGAATTCTGCCAAGAATTAGAATCGTGCGAAGATATTAATATCGCCGGTGTGACCCAAGAAGAATTAGACGAATTACAATAATTTTCATAGATGGAGAGAGATATGAAAACAAAAATATTTTTGCGTTTTGGATTGTTAATTGCGATATGTACTGTGGCGATGCCTGGGTATTGTGCAACACAATCGTCGGGAAAACAATCTGCAATTCAACAAGGAACCAAAGTGCGCGCAAAAACAACCGCTGCGGGTTTATATAACCAAGAATGTTATGATGCGTATTATGGGTGTATGGATCAATTCTGTATTTTGGATAACGAAGATGGTGGGTCGTGCGCATGCAGTGATAAAAATGCTGGATACGAGGCGCGTTTAGAAAAAATCAAAGATACTTTGACCGAAGCCGACAGATTGCAAACCGAAGAAGTTGAACGTGTTCAGGCGGGTGCAAATGCAGATATTATTTTCAATGGCACACGCACATACGATAAAAAAACTGGCGATGTTGCAAAAAACACAAAATCTGCGGCGGAAAAACGTAAATCTTTGTTGGCAATGTGGGACGATACATTGGACGACGATGAAGATTTCGATATGGAATCGATTGCTGATAAAACAGGTGATGCTTTGTTTGCGGCGGCTGACGAATTATGTCGTTCACAGATTGATATGGATACATGTTCCAAAGATGTTAAATTATTAAAACAAATGTATTCGCGTCAAATCGTGTCTGATTGTAAAGGATTTGAAAACAGTATTGTAAAAAAAGAGGCCGAGGCAAAAACGGCTATGAATTCTGCAAATGCGGCGGTCCGTAGCGCATTAAAAGAATCCTTGGATTCGGCGAATAAATACGATCGTGGCGAATGTATGGTTGAATATAAAAAATGTATGCAAGGTCCAGATGCATGTGGCAAAGATTGGGAAAATTGTGTATTTACGGTCGCAGGGGAAAATATGCAAAATAATGCGGCGGTCAGCACAGCCAAAACAACAGTAAAAAAAACAGTCACGTATGATATAACCGATTCTACGATGGAAATTTTGGAATCCAAACGTTATATTTGTGAACGCGTGTTGGACCAATGTGTCGCGGTGCGTGATAATGTTTGGAACGATTTCTTGAGAGAGGCCGCACCAACAATTAAATTGGCAGAAAGCAAAATAGAATCTAAAAAACGTCAATCTTGCCTGACTGATATTTCTAATTGTATTCAAAAGGCATGTAAAGATGATATTGTTGGCAAAGGCAAGGATACAATGGACGCATGTTTGGCGCGTCCTGATATGGCACGCAGTTTCTGCAAGGTTGAAATTGACCCATGCGAACGTATGGAACCCCAGATTTGGGCTTATGTCAAAGATAAATTGGCGGCTATGCGTGTTGATGCATGTACCGAAGAGGTTAAAGATTGCTTTACCGATGAAAATCGTTGCGGCGAAAATTTCCAAAATTGTATAGGTATGGATTACGCATATATTCATGATATTTGCCCAATCGATAAATTGGTCGTTTGCAAACAGGCAAATCCAAAATTCTCGATGAGTGATTTGGATTCTATGTTGATGGGATTGTATTTGAATATTGATAATGCAGCGCTGGAAACATGTCAAAACTTGGTGACCGAAAAAATGACCGAGGTTTGTGGTTCCACCACAGATTGCAATAAATTTGCGGCGGACGAGGTTATTGGAACTGGCTCGTTGCGTTCGCAAAAAGATGGAGATGTTTATCGTGTGACTGGTATGATTTCATTCGGTTCGATTAAAATGGGTGACGCATCTGGTAATACAAAAGATGGTGAAGATAAATTGGGACCGGGTGAAATTGGTGTTGCAGATTATATCGCGCGTGTGAATGAAAAGTTTTCAAACGAACCTGATGCAGATGCGATTATCCCAACAATTGAAGAAGAATTGAATAATATTGCGGGGACAATCAATCGCACAATTGAAATGATTGAACAAGACCCCAAGATTCAATATTGCATCACTGGGCGTAATCTGGATCAAATTACGGGTAAAAAAGGCGAAAAAACAACAGCGCGTTTCCCGAATTTATTGAATCAGGTTAAAATGCAAATTGCTATTTCGGCTTTACGTCAAGCCCAAGATAATTATAACAAAAAATTTACCGCGGCTGTGGCTGAGGCAACCAAAGACGCGTCTTTGGATGTAGCGCAATATATGTGTCAAAAGGTTGCACAACCAAAATTGCCGTCGATATTTAAAAAACTAGCCAAATCAGGTGAAGGTGTTTCTACGCCGGGGGTTGATGCTGAATTAACACCACCATACGCAATCAGTTATGATGTTAGCACAGGTTTGAAAAATGTTGATTTGACCAAGAATGGTGCGGCGTCTAACAGTTATGGCTTTACAAACAGCAACGGCAGTGGGGGAAGTACCACAACCGAAGTTACCGCTACGTTCAGTCGTGACACCAGAAATTGTCATATTTGTCGTACGGTTTCAACACAAAGTTGTTCGACCAAAGGTGGAAATTGGTTCAGAAAAGCGAATACTTCTTGTTCGACATCTGCCAAGGATCCTGTTTGCGAAGATGTTAAAATGTAGGGGGTATTCGATATGGATAATATGAACGAAGTTGTCACCGCAAATATTCAAAATGATTTGCAACATGTGGCAGAAGTACAACAAACTTTGACTGAACCCAAGACCGCGGAACAATGGCATGATTTAATCAATGGATTATTGGGTGGTGCGGTGGATTTTTGTCTGCGTTTGATTGCGGCGGTTGCAATTTTGTGGGTTGGTATGTGGATTGCAAAACGTGTAACCCGTTCTGTTAAATTTGCAATGGAACGGCGTGAATTAGAACCGTCGTTGATTTCATTTACATCATCATTTGTGAATATATTGGCGCGTATTTTTGTTATTATCATAGTCCTGACAACGGTTGGTGTGCAAATGACATCAATTGTGGCGGTGTTGGGTGCCGGTGCATTGGCGGTCGGTATGGCATTGTCTGGGACTTTCCAGAATTTTGCCGGTGGTATAATTATTTTGTTTTTAAAACCGTTCAAAGTCGGTGATGTGATTCAAACGGCATCTGGTCGAACTGGCACAGTTAAAAAAATTATGATTTTTACAACTGAATTACATACATTTGATAACCAGGCCGTATTTATTCCAAATGGGCCGTTGGCAAATGGTGAAATTATAAATTTGTCAGACAGAAAAAATCGTCGCGCAGAAATCAAAATCGGTATTTCATATGGCGACAGTGTTGATGCGGCACGCAAAGTGATATTGGATACATTGGCGGCGGATTCACGCATATTAAAAACCCCAGAACCGTCTGTGTTTGTCAGTGACCTGGGTGACAGTGCGGTTGTTTTGACGGTATGGTATTGGACAAAGTATGCAGATAATTTTGCGACCATGGGTGATATACGCGAAGCATTGTATAAGGCATTGCCGAAAAAGAAGGTTAATTTTCCATTTCCGCAAGTTGATGTCCATGTTAAAAAATAAAAGAAACCCCTACAAATGTGGGGATTTTTTTTAATACAACCGGTCTAAAAAAAACCTAGGTTTAAAAGCAACAACTTTTTTCAAAAAAATGAAAATTTACTTTTATCGTAAAATCAATAATTTATCAAAAATCGCAATTCGCCGTTTGGGTGTCTAAAAAAAACCTAGGTTTTTTGTATAATCACAATATAGTAAAAAACCGCGGATTTCCGCCAGTTTATAAAATCGAGAGAGTTGCGAAAATGTCTGCAAAATGTGCATTTTTTGGTGTTTTACAAAAAATAGTGGTGATTTGCTGTGCCATATTTTTTGGATTTGCCAACGCATTTGCCGCAAATTTACCCGCCGGATATACGGAATTGGAATATATCGAATCCACCGGCACACAGTACATTGATACGGGATATAAACCAAAAACAGGTGATAAAATCAGAATTGTTTATCAGTATAACTCGTTAACTGGTGGTGGTAGTGGGTATGATGCTGTAGCGATATTTGGTTGTACGGATGAGGCTTCGGCTACGGATGCTGGCAATGGTGTTGCGCGAGTAATTCAATGGGAAAACGCTATCAACCGTATAGCGTGGGGGAGCGGAACAAATTCCGTAGTAGGCAATCTTACATACAATAGCGCAACAGGTGTATGGTATGACTTGGTATGCGATAATGGCGTATTCACTATTAACGACACACAACTTGGCACGACAAGTGCAAATTCATTTTCTGCTAATTTTTCAATGTATTTGTTTGCAAGAAATACAGGTGGAACAGCAGGACTTATAACAAAAGGTAAAATACAAATTGCGCAAATATGGGACAATGGCACTCTTGTTCGAAATATGGTCCCTGCGAAAAATTCGTCTGGTGTGGTTGGTATGTATGATACGGTTAACGATGTATTTTATCAAAATGCCGGCACCGGGACATTTACCGCGGGGCCGGTGGTGGTGACAAATTCTGGGGCGATATCGTCGGTGACTGTGGCGGGTTTGGTTGCACAAAACGGCACCCCAACACCAAACACACCTGTTGCAATCAACACAAACAATGGGGTGGTGAAGGTAAGTAAGAATTTGTTTGATGTTAATAATGTGGAAATACAAGCGAACACTTCTATTGCCACAGACGGTTCATTAGTAACTAATGCTTTAACAAAAGTTTGTATGACATACTTACCAGTTAAACCAAATACTACATATACAATAAGTGGTGATGTTTTAGGGGGCGATTCAGGTGCAGGCAATGCGGTATATTTTCGACTGGTAGAATATACCTCATCTAAGCAATTCATTACCCGCGGTGCGGGAGTTCTCGGTTCATCTTATACATTCACAACTGGTGCAGACACATATTTTGTAAGATTTCATTGTTTAACCAGAGCAGACCTAAACACATATCAACTCGAACAAGGTTCAACTGCAACACCTTATCATCCTTACGGTCAAATCTACACCGATGGCGAGGTTGAAACGATTGCGGACAGTGCGAATCATACGGCGAATGTGGCGACTTTGTTGGGTATTGGCGATTACCGTGACACACAAAATATCAACACTGGCGCAATCACCCGCAATGTTGGGGTAAAGGTGCTGGATGGAACGGAGAGTTTTGTTACAAATGTTATAACGGGCTGTTATGCTTTAAAGCCTTACATTGGTGCAGGGAATTTTGGTGATAAAACTGTGTATAGTTCTCATCTAAAAAGCACAGCAGCGATACCTGCTTTTGGTTCAAGGGATGGTTATGCGTTTATCGTAAATGCTGGTGATGACTATACATTAGCTTTTGGAGGAACGGGCACATGGTCTTCTCTTTCTGCATTCAAACAATTCCTTGCCGAACAATATGCCGCAGGCACACCTGTAATCGTTGTCTATCCACTTAAAACACCGACAACGGAATCTGTTGCGGGACAGACCATGACCACCGCCCCTGTCGATAATCGCACAGGCGGTGTGACCGGTATGACCATTACAACCCTGTTGTCGTCGGGCGCCAGTGTTGTCACAACAATCGCCGCCAATGCAATCAAAATTGCCACAACTGCGTATAACACTGCGCGGTTTAGTCCGGTTGTAAATGATTTAAATACCACGATTGCGACCATACGCGATATCGTGACGAATACGATAAATCAAACCGCCGCAATCGCAAGTTTGCAAGCGGACAAGCAGACCCGCCCGGACGAACAATGCCCCGCCGGCAAAAAATGTTTATTGGTTGAAACCGAAGAAAACGGTGTTATTGTTCCGCATTGGTTCCCAATAATAGAAGTCCCCGAAGATTAAAAAATGCCCGATTGGGTGTTTTTTTTTATTTTCAAACTGCAATAGATGATACATTTTTGTTGCCAATCAATCCTATATGTTTTGTTGGGGTGGGGCGGTATAATTGTGTTGTGTAAATGATATAAACTTTTAACCAATGGAGAGAAAACACATGAAAAAAATTTGCACTTTTGCGGTGTTGTCTGTGTTTGCGTCTGGTGCTGCGTTTGCGGGTGCCGGGATGCATGCGGATAATCATAATATGAATAATAATGGAACAAATACTATGACAATGACAACGGTTGTCGAACCGGTGGTTGATACCATTGTGACTGTTGAACAAATACCAAATATGATGGATAATCAAAATGTCGTTATGACAGGTTATTTGATTGAAAACCTGGGCGATGAAATGTATGTGTTCCAAGATTCAACCGGAACAATCCATGTTGAAATTGAACCTGTGGTGTTGGGTGAATTGGTTATCATGCCGGAAACAAAAATGAAAATCAAAGGTGAAATAGACAAAGGTGATAATGGCGAACCTGATGTTATAGAGGTCGATTATATTACAACTATGTAATTTTTTTACTTTGTTTTTTTGCGATTGTTATGTTTTTCCACCCATATTATCTTATGGGTGGTTTTTTGCTATAAAATTGTCTTGATATTCTTTTAATTTCTTTGATAAAATGGATTTGAACTTAATGGGAATTGGGTTCGGGGCTTTGATAGGCTTTTGGTATGTTCGGCATATAACGCGACATCGTGTTCGGGTTTGCGGTGTCGCGTGTATGTCGTTATTTTTTCCAATAAATTACCCCATGATTTTTTGCAAGATTGGGGGGCCGTTAATGTATAAAATACTGATTCGTTCGGGAAGATTAACGGAGTCAAAGCATACTGATTTATCAACCCCCCGACCACATATTTAAAAAAAAACGCCATTTGGCGTTTTTTTTGTGTGTGGGAATTCCTTTATCGGTTTGTTAATTGTAATTCTATACGACGATTTTTCTGTAATGCCGCCGGTGTTTTGCCCAATTCAATCGGGTGTAAATCACCAAACCCAGATGGCACCAAACGACGACGCGATACACCGTTTTTCGCCAATTCATCAACAACCGCACTGGCGCGCAACATTGATAATTGTAAATTGTCGCGATATCCATGTGTGCCGGCAACCACAGGTTTGTTGTCGGTGTGACCATCAACACGAATTATCCATTTTACGTTCGGTGAAATCTTGTTTTCAAAATCTTTGATTACATTTGCAATCGCACCCAGTTGTTTTTTTCCATCAGGCGACAAATTATATTTGCCCGATGGAAATAAAATGTCACTGGAAATTATAAATCTGTCGCCATCAGGACGCATAATTGTTCGGTCGCCAATTGCGTCTTTGATTGCGCGATAAAATTCCGATTGGTATTGTGCCATTTCATTTAATTCGGCAACTTTGTCAGCCAATGCGCGATTTAAATGGTTCGACATGTTGATATATTCTGCCTGGACCGCGGCAACATCGGCGCGTGCGCGTGATAATTCAAATTGCAATTTTTCCATTTCTGCGTTTGATACAGCAACCTGGACATCGGCCTGGGCATCTAATTTTTTCTGTAAATCGTCAATTTGTGCGATTAATGTTGCACGTTCGTTTTTCTGGCGATTAACCTGTTTTTCCAATTCTGCAATTTGTTCTTCGTATTGAGTTGTTAAATTGCGGTTGGATTGTAATTCGGTCACCTGGGCCTGTAAAGATGCGGTTTGTGATTCCAATGCCTGTAATTTTTGTTCGTATGCATTACTTAAATCGACAACACTGGCAGATTGCGCAGCCATGGTGGCCTCGTTAGAATTGATTTCTTCGCGTGCCATTAACAGCAGACGTTTTGCTTCTTGTTCTTCGTTTTCCATTTGTTGAATCAACGCAGCCTGTTCAGCGTTTGTTTGGCGCAATTCGGTCACAGTACGAATGCCACTGTTTTTATTAAATACCGATGTGGTCGTCCATAAAAACACAAATACTATTAATAAAAATATCAAAATGATTACCAGGTTCGAAAATAAATCAACAAACCCAGGCCATGCATTTGTTTTTTCTTTATATCTTATGTTTAACATTGCTCTCTCCGTTGTTATTGTTTGGAACGTCACATTTTACATTATGTGTATGTGCCGCCATATAATCACCAATTTCTGTGTATATCGCACTGTGCGCGCGACCCACCATGTGTGATAAGAAACCCATAATCAAACTGGCCCCCAGTCCCAAAAGTGATGATGTAAATGCCGTTGCCATGCCAGCCAATGGCCCAGATAATCCGTTTTGAATCGATGTCATTACATCTGCATCATTTATGTTTAATCCCGCAATTAATTCGTGAAATCCACCCAATGTCGTGACCAAACCCCAAAACGTTCCCAATAACCCAAGAAATATCAAAGTGTTTGTTATGTATCGAATCGATTCCAATGTGTCGTCAAAACGAACAGCCACCATTTCCATCATGCCGGATAATGTATCGGTATAAATTCTGCATGGGCGTTTTTGTAATACCAATGCGATTTGTCGTAAAATGTATGGTGGTAAATTTATATTGCGGCGACCATGTGTGTATGCGTTCAACCATTTGTATTCAGGCAACAGGCGAAACATTTCATAAAAACACAGTCCAATTCCAAATAATCCAACACCAATAATGATGCCGTTGATTATGTAATTTGTCGATGCCATCTGCAAGAAAGCGTCATGAAAAATTCCAAACAAAATCGCCAATATCACTATGAAAAGTGACATGTAATTCAAAATGCGATGAAATTGGTTTGTCATGGAATCCCTCTTATTATTATTAAATGTTAGAAAATTTTTTATAGGCACGTCAATAGTTTTGCATGTCCGCATAAAAAACTTGTTTTAATCATAAAAAATGGTAGAATATAAGGTATATAAAACTAGGAGAAAAATATGGTTGTAAGAAAAGAAAAATCTGTTAAAAGCGTATCTGAACGTCGTGCGGCGCCAAAGGAAAAAATGGTTTCTTTTGGACGTGCGGTGGCGAATTTCTTTAAAAAATATTTCAAATTTGGTGGTGTTGCAACACGTGCAGAATATTGGTGGGCAACATTGTTTGTGTTTTTGGTTTTGTTGGTGGTTATGATATTGGCTGTTTTGGTTCAGCCGTATAATATGCTGTTGGCGGCGGTAATCGCGTTGTTTTGGATATTGTTTTGTGTGATTATTATTGTACCTATGTGGTCGGTCGCATCACGCAGATTACATGATGCGGGATTTTCTGCAAAAATATTGTTGATAAGTTTGTTCTTCTTTATTTATGCAATGTTGGTACCAAAATATGTTGTGCCAGGTGCATGGGTTATTTGGGCAATCGATTGGTTGAGTTTCATTTGGAGTGTAATTATGATAATCTTGTTCGTAATGCCGTCCAAGAAACAAGATAATCCATATCGCGATTAAGAGTTGTAGTTTTAAGAAAAACGCTGATGTTGTCAGCGTTTTTTTCTTGATTTTTCGAAAAAAATGTCCATAATTGGTGTGTTCCTGCCGATTGTAATGGTGCAACCGGCCGATATAAACAAGTATTAAGACCAAAGGAAATAAAATGGCTTACTATGAAAGTGTCTTGGTTTTCCGCCAGGACTTGACCGAGGCGCAGGTTAAAGAAAAAGCGTCTAAATTTACAGATATTATCAAAGAATTGGGTGGCGATGTTAAATCCACAGAATTCTGGGGGTTGAAAAATTTGGCATATGTCATTCGTAAAAACCGCAAGGCTCACTATGTTTTGTTAAACATTGAATTGCCAGGCAACCAGGTGACTGAATTGGAACGTCGCAGCCGTATTGATGAAGACGTTATTCGTTTCTTGAACGTTCGCGTTGAAGAATTGGCGACAACTCCATCCGTCATGATGAAAAAGAACACAGATACCGAGGAGGCAGAATAATGGCAGTTCGTGCAGCAATTTATCGTAAAAAATCTAACCCTTTAAAGGGCAAGGTTATTGACTATAAAGATATTAAAACTTTGTCACATTATATCACAGAACGTGGTAAAATTGTGCCAAGTCGCATTAGTGGTGTTTCCCAGAAAGATCAACGTGCGTTGGCAACGGCCATCAAACGTGCGCGCCATTTGGGTTTGTTGCCATTTGTTCGCAACAATTTGGGGTAATAAATCAATCCTAATGGCACATCTGCTGGTTATTTGCTCGCTCATGTAGCATTTGTACACTACGCTCGCAAATAACTTCGCATCTGCACCATTATTATTGATTTGAAAAAGTGGAATAATTAGACATTTGGGTTGAGAAACCCTAACTTGAAATAAAGGACAGATAAAATGAAAGTTATTTTAACAGAAAAAATTACAAAATTGGGTAATATCGGCGATACTGTCGAGGTTAAAACAGGATTCGCCCGCAACTATTTGTTGCCAAATAACAAAGCAATGCGTTGGACACGTGAAAATGTTGCTTTGTTCGAAGCGAAAAAGGCAGAATTGGTTGCCCGTCAGGAAAAAGCAAAAGCACAGGCGGAATCTTATGTGGATGCTGTGAAAAATGCAAAATTCTATATGATTCGCCAGGCAGGTGATACCGGTCAATTGTATGGTTCTGTGTCATCACGTGATATCGCACGCACATTGAAAGAAGTTGCAAATGTGTCTATTGAATCTGCACAAGTTTTGTTGGGTTCCCCAATTAAAACAATTGGTGCGTTTGATACAAAAATCGCTTTGCATGCCGATGTGATTGTGCCGGTTAAAATCTATGTTGCACAAACACAAGAAGAAATTGATGCTTTGGTTGCCGGTAAAAAATTGACATTTGGTACAAAAAAGGTTGAAGAAGAACCAGCCGAAGAAGCAGAAGAAGTTAAAGCAGAAGAAAAACCAGCAGAAGTCGCGGAAGAAAAAGCCGCCGATGCTGAATAATTTTCTGGGTATTAAAAAAACACCCGGGGATTCCGGGTGTTTTTTTATTTTTTTGCTCAAGTGTAAAGAATGTATCTTTATATATTTTCTTTATTATTTTAATAAGCTTTACAAAACCCTAACTTTTATCAGTGCAATTGTAAGCTCCTGGATGTAAGTCCAAGGGTGCTTTTTACTAAGTTAATTAGGTTTTAAAAATATAATATTTAAATTAGGGGCGTACTTCTCGTATAGTAAAATGTTCTTGATTTTTACCAGATTCACGCTGCACTTGTTTTCGAAAAGCGTCTGCTTCTGTATAATATTGAAAAGTTTGCCAACCTACTTGTTGACCGTCCATAAATACAGCATAAGCCATTTTTTACTCCTTTTTATTTAGTGTTATAACCACCAAGATAATTTCTATCTAGGTGGTTTGGCGCTTCTAACAATATCTACGAGATTGCTGTGTTTATTCAATATATTCGCACAACTCCAAACCATAATAGGCTTGGAGATAATTATCGTCTTATCCCAGACGCGTAGATTGAGAGGTTAGAAGCATCAACGACTTTTTATTGCCGTCTTGGGTCTTATATCACATTAATTAAATAAAATCAATAGCATTTGCACATTAATATGATAATAATGTGTATTATGAATGGCACTAATAAAAGATTTTCAACAAGTGATATTGACGATTGCTTTTTTGTGTATAATGTATAGTAAAAATGGGGGCAAAAATGACAAATATACCGGATACAGAATATATTACGGTTAAACGCGATGTCAAAGGTCAGGGTGGTATTTTTGTTGGTGGAAAACCCACAACAACATATCGTGGTAAGGGAATATATAATACAGATTTGGTGAAAAGGGTTTTCGTATGGATGCAGGAACACAATCCAAACATTGCTGAATTTCATATTGGTGCATTTGTGGCACTGGGGGAAGATGCAAAACTGGGCAATCCAGATGGGGCATTTGGTTCAAAAGCATGGTGTCGTGTGAAATATAAAAATGGTATTTTGGGTGCGTGGGTCTCACCCAACGCGTACGGTTCGTCCGCCGATTGTGCGCGCGACTGTGCGTACTACTGCGCGTTCTACGTCCGCGCCGACTCCGCCTTTCGCGCGGCGGTGTTTGGTGCGACGATTGAAAAACAAAATGTTAATCCAATGGCAAAGTCAAAAAATCCGGAATTGAAAAAGTTAGAGCAGGTTGATTTTTCTAAATTGCCAAAATCCCCGATTGAATTAAACGGATATAGAATTTTGGTTGAAAAAATTTCGACACGCACAAAATAAAGTATGGATAAATCCCGCCGGTATGGCGGGTGTTTTTTTATTGATTGTTGTGTTATTTGTGTTAAATATATTTTTATATAAAAGGATAAAAAATGACAGAAATTCCAAATGATAGATATATAACCGTAAAACGTGATGAAAAGGGCGAGATTGTCGTGTTGGTTGGTGATAAACTTGCAAAAACATATCATGGTGAAAAAATATGGTATATAGAATATGTCGAAGAAATATTTGCATGGATGCAGGAACAAAATCCAGAGATAGAGGAATTTCATATTGGTGCATTTGCAACCCGTGGTAAATATGCCGAGGTTGGCAATCCAAGTGGAGAATTTGGACCAAATGCATGGTGTCGTGTAAAGAAAAAGGGTTCGTCCTGGGCCCCGTGGGTCTTCTACCGCACGTACGGTTCGGCTGTCTATTGTGCGGGCCGCTGTGCGTCCAACTGCGCGAACAGCGTCCGCGACAACGCGTCGTTTCGTTCGGCGGTGTTGGGTTCGGCGATTGATAAAGGTAATACGAAAAATGATAATG
This sequence comes from uncultured Pseudomonadota bacterium, assembly GCA_902793435.1. Taxonomy (GTDB): domain Bacteria; phylum Pseudomonadota; class Alphaproteobacteria; order Rs-D84; family Rs-D84; genus Enterousia. The sequence goes on from CADBDF010000002.1 coordinate 129,807, forward strand.
CGCAGTCTGTTTCAAAAAAGCCAAAAACACCCAAGAAACCATTGGTTATTAATTTACCGTGGCATATTATTACGATTGAAAAACGTAAAAGAACAATGTAAAAAAATCCCCGGACAAATGTTCGGGGATTTTTTTATTGGCTTATAAATTTTCCGTATGTCATAATGCCGGTATGAAATTAGAATCAAATGGTATTATTATCAGTATGCGGCCGTTTGGCGAACGGGATGCGGTTGCGCATATTTTTACATCGGGGCATGGTATATTGTCTGGAATGTTGCGCGGGGCGGTGGTTGCCAAAAATAAACCTATGGTGGGTCAGGTCGGTGCGGTTATATGGAACGCGCGTTTGGAATCTCAATTAGGTGTTTTTCATTTCGAGGCACAAAAAAATTTAGCACTTGTTGCGATGATGGATTCGTCAAAATTGGCGTATATGAATTCTATGTTTGCGTTGATTGAAACATTGTTGCCAGAGCGCGAAGCATATCCTGATTTATATAATGCAACAATAAAAACTTTGGCGGATATAACCCCGGCATCTTATTTGCAATGGGAATTGGAATTGTTGCGTGATTTGGGTTATGCGCTGGATTTGTCACATTGTTCTGGATGTGGTTGTGATGACAATTTAATTTATTTGTCCCCGAAAACTGGGCGTGCGGTATGTGGGACATGTGGTGCGCCATACGATGACAAATTATTCAAATTGCCTATAAATTTAAATATAACATTAAGATTTCTGGAAAGCGCATGTCGTGGGTTGGATGTCGATGTTCCAAAATTTAGACTTTTTTTACAAAATCGATAATTTTTTATTTGCGTTTTTTATAAATTGTTCTATGGTTATACCGTTCAACAGAAAAGGAGAAAACTATGATTTGGACAATTTTAATCTTAGTTATCGCAATTGCTATGTTCTTGTTCGGTGCAAAAGTACTGGGCGGTAATGGTAAAGGCGAAACATTAACACAAAAATGCATTAACTTATTGGCGATTGTTTTGATTGCTGGTTGTATGGTACGTTTGGTGACACCATATTATTTGACATCTGTAAATCCTATGATTTTACAAGAAATGGCAAATGGCTATCAAGAACAACAAGCTGCTGAAAAAAATAAAGCGATTCGCAAGGCTGTTAAGTCTGGTGCGGAATCCATGATGGCAGATGCCCCAATTTTGGGTAATGCAGATGCGAAAAACACAATCTTTATTTGGACAGATTTTTCATGCCCATATTGCCGCCGCGTTCATGGCGAATTGTCAAAGGTCTTGAAAGAACGTGATGATGTTCGCGTTGTTGTTAAAAACTTTTCTATCCATGGTGATTTGTCTGATGCACCTGCACGTGCGGTTATTGCTGCAAAAATCCAGGATAATGCCAAAGCAGCTGCGTTGGTTGAAAGTTTGATGACAAACGAATATTATTCCCAGGCTGATATGAAAGACAGAGCCAAATTGGGCGAAAAAGTCAAAGCTAATGTTTTGAAATTCGCAAAAGAAGCTGGCTTGGATGTCAAACAATTGGAAGCTGATATGCAAGGCGAAGTCGTCACACGTGAATTGGCGAACGTTCGTGGCATGGCCCAGGAATTCGAAATCAACGGAACACCTTTCTTGATTATCAATGAAAAGGCTTTCCCAGGCGCAATTCCATACAAATCAATTATTGAAGCGTTGGAAAAATAATTTGTTGATTGACAATTAAAAACACCCAGAAAATTCTGGGTGTTTTTTTATAAAAAATAAAATTATCTGGTTTTGTTAAATACGGTTATGTTATATTCGCCGGTTGGAATTTGAAATTCACGCACAGGACGCAATATAACGCGTTTGTTTTCAATTAAAAATTTGTCGCCATGTTTGAATTTTAATACATCATTATAATATTCGTCGGCGGTTGTTATTAATGTTATATTGGTTTTGCCGGCAACGCGTTGGCGACGAATATATTTATCCCAATCTTTGATTGTATTTTTGGGGCATGGTGTCACATATTCCAATATGATAAATCCTTTATCATTTGGTGTTATAGTCAGGCACATAGCATCGTATATTTTTGACATGTTTATATATCCTTGCTCATAATAATTGCGTTGTTGCCATTGTCATAATAATGTGGGCGCGTGCCAATATTATTAAATCCGCATTTGCTGTATAATGCGATGGCTGGGAAATTTGCCTCATCGACCTCTAAAAAAATTGTTTTGGCACCATTTTTTTTAGCATCATTTTCCATTAATTGCATCAATGCGCTGGCGGTGCCGGTACGACGGGCGTCTGGTAAAACACCAATACTGATTATTTCAGCCTCGGGGCCAGTGACGCGCCATACGATAAAACTGTTTTGACTGGCGATGATGTCACAGCCAGAATTTTTTAAATCATGAAAATCATTTGCGTTCCATGGGCGTTTTTTTTCTGGGAAACATGCAGCATAAATTTCAGCAATTTGATTATACATTTTTATTTTGCCTTTGGTTCTTCGGCATAACTGGGGCGCAAATACATTGGTATCGCCGGTTCGATTTTGCCAGATTTTATTTTTTCGGCGACAATATTTGTTGCCAATTTCAAATCAAAAGGTTTATGCCCAACGGTTTGTGACCAATCCATTTGGCGTGTTTCGACATCTTCGATTTCCATTGTGCATGGATTTAAATTTTTTGCCGCAACAAAGAAATCGCCACGCCCAGATTCAATTGCCACAAATGCATCTGGGGTTGCAGCCAAGTATAATTCAAATGCATTAACAGGAACAACAGGTATATTTAACCCAATCGCCAAACCCTTGGCATAGGCAATGCCTAAACGAATACCGGTAAAACTGCCGGGACCAACAATCACACCAATGGCGGAAATATTGTCCCAGGATACACGATTGGTTTTTAAAAAATCTTCCACCGCATTTGGCAGGGTAATTGCCTGTTTTTCGGCGTCTATATGCACAAAATTATCATTTAATACCAAATCTATGCCGTTGCCAGATGTGTTTATAATTAAAATCATTTTTGCTTTTCCTGTTTTTTATATTTTTTTGCACATGCGTTGAAAATTATTGGTGCAAATAATACATCAAATAATTTTCTGTGTTTTGGATATGCCATCAGTTTTGATTCCCTGTGCAGAACAAAACGATATCGGGTTTCACCAACCAACAATGTTTCATATTTTATAACCTCGAAGTATAAATCGGGGGATTTTAATGTGAATGCATCGTTTATTTTTATGGTACCAGAATAAATCCAAGTTTCAAATTCTAAATTATCGCCATGTTTTTTTAAATGACGAACTATGTTTTTGCAATTTGAAATATATTCTGTCAGTTCGTAAAATATTGTCATATTTATTACTGTGCGCGCATTCCAAACCCGATTTTGTGTGTTGTGCCACATGTGTCGCGTATCGATAGTAAATCATCAATCATTGGAATTGTGAATTCTGTTTTGATATCCATACCGTTGTTTGCCAATAATTGCCGGCGCAATAAAGTTGCCAATTCGCGTTGCAAACCACGAACACCTTGTTCAGATGTATAATTGCGGACAATGTGACGTATTGCATCATCACTGATGATTATATTATTTACGTCCCAACCGTTGTCGTCAGCCACACGTTTAATTAAATGTTCGCGTGCGATTTGGACTTTGTCATCTTCGCTGTATCCTGGAATATTTATGATTTCCATGCGGTCGCGCAATGCAGACGACATGTTTAACGAGTTTGCAGTTGCGATAAATAAAACATTAGACAGGTCAAAATCAACCTCTAAGTAATGGTCGCGGAAAGTTTTGTTCTGTTCGGGATCCAAAATTTCCAATAATGCAGATTCTGGGTCACCGCGCCAATCGCGTCCCATTTTATCGATTTCGTCCAATACAATAACTGGGTTATTTGTTTTGCAGCGTTTTAGTGCATCCATTATACGACCAGTTTGTGCGCCGATATATGTTTTTCTGTGTCCGCGAAAATGTGATTCATCGGAAATACCCCCCAAAGAAATTCTTTGGTATTTACGCCCCAATGCGTTTGCGATTGATTTGCAAAGTGATGTTTTGCCAACACCGGGCGCACCGACAAAGCACAGAATACTGCCACGTGGGGCACCGGTTTTTTTCATAACCGCGATATGTTCCAAAATGCGTTCTTTGACAGGGCGCATACCAGAATGTTCGGCATCCAAGATTTCGCGTGCGGTTTTTAAATCAATTGGTGCCTGGATAGATTTTCCCCATGGCATAGATAATAATTCGTCCAAATAATTTTTTATTAAACCGCCTTCTTGGGACATTGGTGACAAAGAACGCATACGTTTCCATTCCATTTTTGCCTTGTCCATAACGTCTGGGGGTAATGCCGCATTTTCGATTTTTTTACGCATATTTGCGGTATCTGCTTCTTCGTTATCTTCGCCCATTTCATGCTGAATTGCGCGTAATTTTTCTTGCAAAATGGCATCCCTGCGCCCATTTTCCATTTGTTGATGAATACGACGGTTGATGTCATCTTCGATTTTTGCAGTTTCGTTAAATAAATTGACCTGTTCTAATAACATAATCAATTTTTCGCGCCAACAGTTTGCGGCCAAGATTTTAATTGCCGTTTCTGTTTCCAGATTTAGACTTTGTATTACACTGTCGATAAATGCGGGCAGGGGGTAATTACGAACCACATTGTATAATTTATCCATTTTTATTTTTTTTGCCCCAGCCAAATTCCGCAGGTTTTCAGTAATTTTATCACGCAAAGCAATTGTTTGTTCGAATTGGCTGTCGTCTAAAATTTCAATTTTTTGTGTGTCAGCCATAAAAACGCCATCGACTAATTTAACATCGCTTATTTTTACGGCATCTGTCGTTTGAACAATTGCATGAACCGAACCGTCAGGCAGGTTTAACACCTGGACGATATTGCCAATTGTGCCAACATCATACAAATCATCTGGGTCGATCGGGTATCCCCAAGAACGTTGTGGGGTCAATACAATTTGTTGTCCAAAATTGGATGCGGTTTTCAATGCATCCACAGAGGTAGGATTGTCCAGATAAATTGGCATCGTCAATCCCGGATGCACAACCAAATCACGAAGAGGTAAAATATAATTTTTCATAGCATGTCTAATATAGATTCTTTTTGCGTTTTTTCAAGATAAAAACCCCAATATTTTTTATTGGGGGTTTTATTTTTAATGTTGCATGTGCAAATTAACGACGACGAAATCCGTTGCCAGAAAAAGATGCACTGTTTGATGCAGAACGTTTTGACAAATAGCGAGCCGCAATCAAAACCAACCATTCCACAGATAATGCCGCCAATGCCATCAATGTTTTTTCACAATCGTCCATGCCAAATAATGCGTACGCAATTTGCGCCACAAAAGAAATGTACAAAATGCCGAACATACCTGTAAAAAATAATTTTTTAATTTTTCCAACCATTTTTTATTCCTTTGTTTTTTTATTAATAATTTAAAAAAAGTGCCAGGTTTCTGGTGCCAGGTACCCGGCGGACCCCGCAATAACTAAAACGATATAATCAACAATTGCCAATTATATCAATGCTATATTAAGCAGCCATTGCAAGGCGAACATTGTCGTTCGCAGCGATTCTATCGCCATTCAGTTTTTTGTTTAGTGTTTAACGACGACCATGTCGAATTCAGCCATCGGCCTTTACTGCGTCTGTCGAAACTATGTCAGCCCCATAAAGATAAATATGGTGGAGCTGTGGGGTACCGCCCCCCAGTCCAAAACGACTATTCCGCTGTGGGTTCAGAATCATCACTGCATCGCAGCCCACAAATTATAAATCTTTGTGCTGGAAATTGCAAGTTTTTAAGTTTATAATGCCGTTCGACATGTAATACAAGGATTAAAATGAAATTCTTAGACTTTGCAAAAATTCATATACGTGCAGGCGATGGCGGTAATGGTTCCGCGTCGTTTCGTCGTGAAAAATATATCGAATACGGCGGTCCAAATGGTGGCGATGGTGGTCGTGGTGGCGATGTCATTTTTCGTGCGGTACCAAATGTGAATACTTTGATAGATTATCGTTTTAAAACTCATTTTGCGGCACAACGCGGTCAAAATGGTATGGGAAAAATGCGCACTGGATTTTCTGGCGAAGATTTAATTTTGCCTGTGCCGACTGGGACGGTTATATTGTCTGAAAATGGTGAAATTGAATATGCAGATTTAAATCGTGATGGTATGGAATATTTGGCGGCACGTGGTGGAAACGGTGGTTGGGGAAATTTACATTTTAAAAGCCCAACTAATCGCGCACCAAAACAGGCGAACGATGGTTTGCCGGGCGAAGAAAGAACGGTTATATTGCAATTAAAATTGATTGCAGATATTGGTTTGGTTGGATTTCCAAATGCTGGGAAATCAACATTGTTGGCGGCTGTGACATCTGCGCGGCCAAAAATTGCAAACTATGCCTTTACAACATTAAATCCTCAGTTGGGGGTTATGTATGCACATAATCGTGAATTCGTTATGGTGGATTTGCCTGGATTGATAGAAGGCGCGCACACCGGTGTTGGTCTGGGGGATAAATTTTTGGGACATGCGGAACGAACCAAGATGATTTTGCATGTTATTGATGGAACGGAACCAGATTGGGCGGCGCGGTACAAGGCTATTCGTCATGAAATGGATTCATACGGTGGCGGTTTGATATCCAAGCCTGAAATGGTTGTGATAAATAAAATTGATGCGATAAGTGATGATGAATTAAATGAACGTATGGCGGCATTTAAAAAATCATTTGGTCGCAAAAAAAAGCCAGAAATTTTAACCATCAGTGCGGCGGGGAGGATTGGGATAGAGGAACTGATATCGAAAATCGAAAAGAAAATGATGGATTTATAGATATGGCTGAAAAATTGAAATCTGCGGCGACGGGTGATGTTGTTCAAACTGTGGGACTGCGCATTGAACGGGGCCAGGGTAATATAGTATTTGGTTCCATATATGAATTGACGGAAAAATATACGATTGAATCTGCGGGCGTATTAAAGTTATTTCCAACTGAGTATAATTTTTATTCTGGGCGTGCGTTTCAAAAGGGCAAAGATGGCGAAATTCAATATTTTCCCGTCACCCAAATTATTGTTGAATTTCATGTGAAAAATACGCCATATTATGTTGCAGATGATAATTTTCATAATGCTGTGGAACGTGCAGTATTAATGCGTAATTACATTCAAACAAATAAATTAAAAAAAGAAAAGGAGTAAAAATATGCCAACATTAAAAGGAACCCAAACTGAAAAAAATTTATTGATGGCGTTTGCCGGTGAATCCCAGGCGCGCAATCGTTATACAATGTTTGCGTCGGCTGCAAACAAAGAAGGTTTCCAGGCAATTGGTAAAATTTTCTTGGAAACGGCGGAACATGAATACGAGCACGCATCGCGTTTGTTTAAATTTATGGAAGGTGGCATGTTGGAAATTACCGCGACTTTCCCGGCTGGAAAAATTGGAACAACATTGGAAAATTTAAAATCTGCGGCATTTGGTGAAAATGAAGAGAACACCGAAATGTATCCACACTTTGCACAAATTGCCGCCCAAGAAGGTTTCCCAGCAATCGCCGAAATATTTAAAAATATCGGCTTGGCGGAAAGATACCATGAATCCAGATTCAAAGCATTGGCGGATGCCATTGAAAATGGCACATTGTTTAAAAGCGATAAAATTGTGATGTGGCGTTGCACAAATTGTGGTAATTGGCATATTGGAACCGAGGCCCCATCGGTTTGCCCGGCATGCCTGCACCCCCAGGGTTATTTTATCAGCGAAGGTATTGCCGCCCGTTGTGATACAAATGAAGGCTTTTGTGAATACACAAAAATAGATTAAAAAAAACGGCATTAGCCGTTTTTTTTTTTACAGAATAATTCCCCTCGCATAAGGGGCGGAATTAAAGGGTCGCGCTGGTGGCGGGGGTTATAGGCAAATTCTAATTTATTTTTTAATGCCAAACCTGGACACGTATTTAATACTCGATGGTATTGGTGATACAACCCCGCCGTTTTTACCCACGCAAACAAGTTTGCGCGGGGCCCAGTTTTGCGGCGGGGTCGACGAAACGATGCAAGGCACTCGTTGAGTCGGGGGCGGGTCAAAAAAAATTACCACACACCCGCCCCCGCATCGAGCATCGCGAAATTGCTTGCTCTCTGCGGCCCCGCCGCAAGGGCGGGGCTGAGCAAAAACGCCTTTGTACTTTGAAAAAAACACCGCAAGTGTTTTTTGTAAAAAATGCACTTGCGTGAATGTTGAAAAAAATTCTATCATTGAATTGAATCTAATGAGAATTGGGTTCGGGGCTGTGATAGGCCTTGGTATGTTCGGCGCGAAACGCACGCGTCGTAATCTAAAGTTCAGATAGTGTGCTATGCGTTTTTGGCACAGTGTTCGCACAACCGTTTCGAATCGGTCGTGTGTTATTGGATTAAAGTTCCCCTCTGTGGAGGGGTGCCCAGCAGGCGGGGTGGTCTTTCCCCGGCTGAAAAACCTTGGGCCCCGAAAAATTCGAAAGAATTTTTTGGGTAAAGACCTTAACATATCATTTTATCGCATTCCTGAATCCGATTGGAGAAAGAGCCAAAAGGAAAGGGAAATGAAGAAACTGTTGTTTGGGTTGCTGGGACTGTTGGTAACGATTTCTGGTTGGTCAGCAGAAACAAATTCGGGTCCAATATCGTCGGTGACTGTGGCGGGTTTGGTCGCACAAAACGGCACACCAACCCCAAATACACCAGTTGATATTGTGAGTAATAATGGGGTGTTGAAAGTAAGACATCAAAGCGGTTTGCCTTTGGGTTATACTGAATTACAATATGTGAAGGCACCGAGTGGTTCATACGTTGTCACAAATATCGTTCCAACCTATGATGGACATTATGAATTATCTATACAAACAAGGAGCGTTACCACTTCTGCTGTTACGTATTTAGGGAGTCGTGATGAAGGTTCTGGGAACGGTGGTTTAAGATTTGCACACATATCAGACTTGTATTTTCGTATGTCTGGGTTTGGCGATGCTTCTACGTCAACTACTAAGGCAGAGTCAAATGTTGATTATAAGTTTGTTTGGAACAATGGCACTGGGTCAATATATTCTGGTTCAACCCTTATGGACACAAATACGTTCCCTTCGCCAACGATGCCAACCACTACTCCGTTAGCAATAAACGGGTGGAACAGCAATGGTGTTATAGGTGGCAATCTTGAAAGGATTTATATTTATTCGTTTAAGGCGTGGAACGCAGCAGGAATCTTGATTGGGAACTACATCCCAGCCAAGAACAGTTCCAATGTTGTTGGATTATATGATACTGTGTCCGACACGTTCTTCACGAACCAAGGCACAGGCACATTTACCGCAGGCGACCCAGTAAGCGACCCTGTTGAAATCTACACAGATGGCACGGTGGAAACGATTGCGGACAGTGCAAATCATACCGCAACGGTGGCGACTTTGTTGGGTGTTGGTGATTATCGTGATACCCAAAATATCAACACTGGTGCAATCACCCGCAATGTTGGGGTAAAGGTGCTGGATGGAACGGAAAATTGGAGTGTTGCGACAACAAGTGTTTTGCAGGCAGATGTTTTGCCTAACAATGTGGCGTCTACCACTTCTAACACTTCCCTATGTTCGCACTTACAATATACAACAAGTAGTACATTGGCTGGTATGCCAGAATATTCGTTTAAGAACGGGACAACAACGTATCCAAACAGAATGTATGTAAAGAGTTCAACATTAGCAACAGACACAACGACTTGGAAACAATACCTTTCCGACCAATACGCCGCAGGGACACCTGTAATTGTAATATACCCACTTGCAACAGCGACAACGGAATCTGTTGCGGGACAAACCATGACC
>CADBDF010000003.1 GCA_902793435.1 uncultured Pseudomonadota bacterium
AAATCAAACCGCCGCGATAGCCAGTTTGCAAGCGGACAAGCAGACCCGCCCGGAAGACGCTTGTCCCGCCGGCAAAAAATGTTTATTGGTTGAAACCGAAGAAAACGGTGTTATTGTCCCGCACTGGTATGAAATTATAGAAAACATCTATGGCTTGCCCACTGGATATACTCCGTTGGAATATATACAAAGTGACGGCGCAAGTTATCTTATTGTGCCATATCGCGTGAATAACAAAACTGTGTTTTATTGCAGATATAACGAAATTCAAAAAGGGCCACAAATTGCAAGTGCTGTCTTTGGTGTCACAGATAGCCCAGATGTATCAAAGGCAAATTATGGAATTTTAAGATTGTTAGATGGTGCTAGCACTTTTAACAGAATGGGCTGGGGTGATTCCACATCTGGTTCTATTATAGATGTCAATGCACCACAAAATCTTGATACCTGGTACGAGGTTTTATATGACCAAAATAAATTGTATCAAAATAATACTTTATATGCGACCTCTGCAACACAACCCAGCACCAGTTGGACCGCGAATTATGATTTGGGTATATTTGCAAGAAATGGTTCATCTGTAACGATGCCGGCGGTCGCAAAAATATCAAGTGTTTGGGCAAAAGAAAATGGTGAATATAAAATCAATCTTGTGCCGGCAAAGCGCAACAGCGATAATGTAATCGGTATGTATGATTATGTATGATACGGTTAATGATGTGTTTTACACTAATTCTGGTACTGGGACATTTACCGCCGGCCCAGAAATGTAATACCACCACCCATGGCCTTTGGCGATGGATGGTTTTCTTTTGAACAAAAAAAGATAAAAATTTATTTATTATTTTTTTAAATTTTGAATTGATATTCTTATTTTCACTTGACCGGGTTTGTTGGATTTTTTTATACTGAAATCGTATGAATTGGGGGAAAGATTATGAAGAAAATTTTACTTGGTTTTTTTGTTGCTTTGGTACTGGCTGGCTGTGGTCAGGTTTATGATCGCGAACCGGTTGGCGTTGGTTTTGACAATAACGAATTAAAATTGTCACCATGCGCATGTATCATGGTATATCAGGCATAAATTAAAACATACGGGGGCAATATTTGAAATACCCAGATGATTTTAATACACCTGCCTTTCCTGCGGGAAGGTTTGTCGCGGTATCTCGGTTTATGGGAACGGCGGTGATGTGTGTGTTTTTTCTTATCATCTGTGTATGTGGAATCATTTTGTGGGTTAAACAGACCCAAAATGTCAGTCCTTTTTTAATTTCTATAAACCCAAACGGCGAACGTTGGACCGTTGTGGCACATGATAATCATAAAAGCACTATTCCGGCATATTATGTTTTACAAGAATCTTTGCTGAATAAATTTGTGCGAAATTGGTTTTCTGTATCCAGTGATGCAAATGAAAATAATGCGCGTTGGGCAAAATGCAATCGCGATTCGCCGGCATGCACACAAAATATTGGTAATGATGATATAACTTGTGCAATTTATTGCCCCAGTGACGATGCCGTTTGGGATACATTTGAACAGGTTGTTTTACCCACATTGACCCAGGTTGCAAATGTTGATGGTGATGTTTGGGCTGTGAAATCATTATCTATGAAACCGGTGGATTCTGTGGATTCTATAACGGTAAATGGTGGTTTTTGGAAATTAGATATTGCGGTTCAAACAAATACAGATACTTTGTATTTTACCGGATTTGCACGCGTTGGATATGATATTCAGGCGTATCCAAAAACAATGGGATATTATGTCGCAGAATTTTACACGTACAGGATGAATTGATGTTAAGAAAATTGTTATTATTCTTGGTCGGTTTATTGATGTTGGCGTCTATGCTGGGGCTGTTGTTTTTTGCAGGTGCAATTTATGATTCACAAGAAAAACATACGATTGAAACATTTTTCTGGGAACCAAATTCGCAATCTAAAAATCGTGTATCGGCACCGGTGTCCGCCGATGATACACCCGATAAATTTTTACGCGACAGTTTGATTGCCAGATTTATGAACGAATATTTTTATGTAATTCCAGATACAAATAATGCAAATGCACGCGCAGAATTTACAAACACCGATGGAACTTTGACCGCATTGCGTGGTTTATCACGTGAATCTGTTGCAAAAAAATGGCGCAATACCGTTGCACCTGAAATTCAAGATATGGCGGCACGTGGTGCCATGCGCCAAGTCGAAGTTTTAGAAATTACTGATGCAGAAACCGGACATTTGGTTGTAAATTATCGTTTAAAAACTTGGAACGAACCTAATAATGTTTTGGCAATGCCTGATGTCACATACGGCAGTATGTATTTAAATGTCACACGCGACCCAATACATGTTAATCAAACAAAAGAGGTTTTGGATTTCCTGCGTAATGGCACCGATCCTGCAGCTGCGTTTGCTGATACTTTCCATATCTTGGACGTTCCGCAACAATAAAAGGTTTAATATGCTAAAAAAATTAAAAAATATTTTGTTTGTTTTGGTTTTGTCAGTGCCGGTGTGCATGAATTATGCATGTGCCGATGATGATTTTGATTTGTTTGGTGAAGAAGAAGATGCTTTTGTTGATGGTTCAAATCCTGATATTATGTATGCGGATGATTCGGGTGACGATGATTCTTTATCGGGTGGCGGAAACATCAGTTTGAACGAAGGTGCCGGTGTTGTAAATGTTGGTGGTTTTGATATTGCAGGCATTATGTTGGGTATGTCTTTCGAAGATGTTTATAATTTATATCACAATCAAAGCAACCTGTATGCACCTCGCAAACGCAACAGTTTGGTTTATACTATTCCAACAGATTGGAAATATAATTTGGATTATGAATGTCGGCAATCTGGTGTAATTCAACCAAATAAATTAGACAAATGTATTCGCGGTCTGGCACGCAGTCGTGGTTTATTATATGTATCCGAAATTCATTTGGAAAGACCACGAACTGGCGAAACGGTTGATGTGTATTTGACCAGTAATGCAACCGATAATGTTGTTTATAGAATTGTTTATAACAATGATGTCGAAAAATTGGAAAGCCAAAATCCTAAATTCATAGACCAACGCGAAAAACGTCGTTTGGCTTTCTGGAAAAATGTTGTAAAAAAATATGGCGAACCAAATGCAGGTATCGATACATGGGCAACATCAACAAATGCGTATGACCCAAAAATGACTGCGTATTATGATTCACTGGATTTAATTGATGAAGGTCGTCGCGCCATGGACGCGGCAAATTCTGCACAACAATCGCGTGAAAATTTCCGCGCAAAACCGTATGCTTTTTAATCATGAATTCATATCGCAAGGGAATTATTAGTGAATGGTATGCCAGACAGTTTCTGCGTTTGCATGGGTTCAGTATTTTAAAAACGCGTTATGTGACGGGGCGCAATACAAACCGCGCAGAAATTGATATAATCGCAAAAAAACACAATACTATCGTTTTCATAGAGGTTAAATATCGCCCTGATTTGTTATCTGCATGGGACGCAATCACACCAACACAAATTCGGCGATTGCGCGATGCCGCAGATACATATCTGGCAAAAAAGAAATGGATTGGCGATGCACGATTTGATGTAATTGCCGTTTGCGGTTGGAAAATTTATTGGGCGAAAAACGCATTTTAATACTTGAAAAAGTTCCTAATATATTTTAGTATCCATACATACTTTGCAAAGGAGTAAATTATGAAAAAAGTATTATTGGCATTGTTTGCCGTATTAACATTGGCGGCATGCACAGGTTCATATAAATCTGGCAGCTGTGAATATGATTTCTTGTTGCACAAAGACATTTCCATTTCTAAATGGATTGGTAATGCGACTGGTGGTTGCTAGATTTATATTCGTAAAAAAAATGGGGCAATTTGCCCCGTTTTTTATTTTGCAACAACAACCATCGCAGGACGCAAAACCGTATCGCCATACATGTATCCAGACTGCATTTCTGCAAAGATTGTGTTTGGTGCATGTTCATCGTCCGCCGGCGCAGTTGATATTGCACTGTGAAATTGAGGGTTTAACGGTTGTCCCAAACTTTCGATTTTTACAATTCCAATTTGTGCAAATGCAGAATTCAATGCCATTGCCAAAGATTTTATACCATCGTCATCGGGGGTTTGTTTTAATGCCGCGTCCAACGCGTCCATCACAGGCAAGAATTTTTTTGCAATTCCCATGCCAACGGTGCGTGCCGCAGATTCCGCATCACGCAGACTGCGACGACGTGTATTTTCCAGTTCGGCTGCAACGCGCATATATTTATCTGTCATGTCTGCGACCTGGGTTTGCAATTCCGCAATCAATTTATCAGTTTCGTTGTTTTTATTATCTGTATTCCCAGATTTTTCTGTCTTTTCCACGTCGTTCAAAGATACAGATTCAACTTCTACTTCTTTTTTTATCTCTTTATCGTTTTCCATATCAACCTGCCCTGTTATGTATCATTTTATATTATTCAGCATTTTTAATTATAGGTATAAAATCATCTAATTTCAAGGACGCACCACCAACCAAAACGCCATCAACATTTGGCACAGACATAATTTCATGTGCATTTGCGCCCGTCACAGACGCGCCATACAAAATTGGAGTATCTGTAAATCCCATATTATTTAATGTTTCACGAATAATTTTATGTACTGCACCAATTTGTTCGTTTGTTGGTGTAATACCCGCACCAATTGCCCAACGCGGTTCATACGCAATAATAAATCCGCCGTCGGTCGCATTATCAGGCACAGATTCCCGCACGCCATTTTCAACAATGCGGATTGTTAATCCCATATCTCGTTCTGTGGCGGTTTCCCCAACGCAAATAATAGGAATTAAATCATTTAAAATCGCCATTTTGGCGCGTTCAGCGACATCTGTATTTTTATCATGCAACGCATCACGACATTCACTGTGTCCAACCAATGTCACGACCGCACCGGTATCACGCACCATTTTCGCAGAAACTTCCCCAGAATGCGCCCCTGATTCAAATTTACTGACATTTTGCGCCCCAATCATCACGACATCGTTTCCGGTTCGTAACATAGTATATGGCACACATAAAATTACCCTGGATTCAGTATCTAAGCCGGACAAAGTATTTATCATATTGTCCAAAGATTTTACATCACCGTTCATTTTCCAATTGCCAGCAATTATTTTCATGTGTTTTCCCCTATTTTTTTCGTTGCAATTTAAATAGCACCTTTGCTATGGTAATGCAAAAGGAAAAAAAATGCTAGAATATTTACGTAATGCGTCTGAAAAGCCACTGGCTAAAATTTTAATTGCCATTTTGGCGTTTTCATTTATTGGTTGGGGTGTTGCCGAATGGATTTTTGGCGGTGCCACCGGTGATACAACATTGGTTCGCGTTGGCGATGCTGAAATTTCTGTTAATCAGTTCAGCAACCAAAAATCACAGACTTTGGCAAATATGTCACGCGATCAGCAACGTGCGATTTATACCGATGCCAATGCGACAAAGTCTTTCAATCGTTATATTTTGGGCGAATTGACCAGTCAGCAAATGGTGCAAAATCGTGTGGCTGATTTGGGATTTGTGATTTCCGATCATCGTATCGCAAAGCAAATTGGCGATATGCCTGTATTCAAACGCGATGGAAAATTCGATGCAGAATTGTTCGATAACGCGTTGGCTGCAAACGGTTTGACCGAAGACAGATTGGCAAATGTTTTGCGGACCGATATTGCGCGTTCTATGTTGTTGGGACCAATTGGGGAAAAGGTTAAGGTTCCTGAATTTGCGGTTGATGCGGCATATAACACACGTTATGCAACACGCAATGTTGAATACAAGGTTGTCAATTTTAATGATTTCAAGGTTGCCACACCCACAGATGATGCATTGCAAACATATTATGCCCAGAATCCAAAAACATTACCAGAAACACGTCGTATATCGTATGCATTTGTTCCGGCAGATATGTCGAAACCTGATGAATATGATGCGGGTATGGAACGTATGACACATGTTGAAGATGAAATTATTGGTGGTGAAACATTGGCAAACGCGGCGAAAAAACATGGTGCAAAATTTGTGCAACTGCGTGAGTTTGCGCGTAACGGTGTGGCAAACGATGCAAATATAACACCACAAATCGTGGCGGAAATATTCAGCATGGCAGATGGCAGCGACAGTCAAATCATAGAGGCAAAAAAAGGATTTATGATTATACATATTGATAAAATAAATCCTGCACACAGTGCTGAATTTGCCGATGTAAAGCGTGAATTGGTGCCACAATGGACACGCGCCGAAAAACGTAAATCTGCGTATGCGCGTGCAAATGAAATATTGGTGGATTTGAATACAAATAATAAATTTGATGGTGCAACAAAAAAGACAATCACGCGTGGCAACGGTTTGCCGGTGGCGGTGTTGAGTGATGCATTTAACAACGCAGTTGGCACAAATAAAATTGTTGAAACACCTGATGCGTTTTATGTATTGTCGATAAAATCTGTTCAAACACCAACCCCAGATGCAAAAAAGAAAGCCGATTTGCGTCGTGAAATGGAACAATTGATGCAATATCAAATTCAGGCAGATTACAACAAATTTTTGCAACGCAAATACCCAGTAAAAATGAACGACAAAGTGTATGAACGTTTTATTGAAAAATAAAACACCCTCGGGCTTACGTTTGTAAAGATAAAAATACCCAACAACATGTTGGGTGTTTTTTTCTAACCAATTAAATATAGCCTGTTTTTGTTGCTTGACCCGGTATAAAAAAAACCTAGGTTTAAAAGCAACAACTTTTTTCAAAAAAATGAAAATTTACTTTTGTCGTAAAATCAATAAGTTATAAAAAATTGCAGATTTCCCAAAAGCGGTCGAAAAAAACCTAGGTTTTTTGTATAATCAAAATATGGCAAAAAGGCGCGGATTTCTGCCAGTTTATAAAATCGAGAGAGTTGCGAAAATGTCTGTAAAACGTGCATTTTTTAGTGTTTTTCAAAAAATCATGGTGATTTGCGTCGCCATGACGGGTGTTTTTTACACTGCCCGCGCCGATGAAATCACCTGTCCGGCGGGTCAAATTTTGCATACATATGAATCGGTTGCTGCGGCGGACGTTCCGGCGGGTGTGCAAAATGGCACACCAACCCCAACAAACCCAATTGAACCAACCTTTTATCAGCAAGGTAATATGGTATTGCGCAAGGTTGGCGATGTCGCGGATTCTTATGATGCCGCAACAGGCAAGATTACAAGACGTGTGGGTGTGAAAGTTTTGAATGGAACTGAGGAGGGTCTGAGACAGCATGATGCGATTAATGGTTTTTATATCATATTTGATGATATGCAAAATCAAACAAATGGCATCGGTTTATCTTCTCACGGACAACGGGTTACTAATATTAATAATTTAGGTGTTAGATTTGGTTCTGGAAACAACAAATATATATATTTCACCCAATTTCAAACAGCCTTGAATATTACTACGTTAGGAGAATTTCGACAATTCCTTGCACAGCAATACTCTGCCGGCACGCCGGTTACGATTTATTATCCTTTGGCGGAGGCTGTGGAGGAAGATTGGACTGGTGGTACAACATACTGCGCTGATACGATAAAAATTGCGACGACGGCGTATAACAGCGCGCGGTTTAGTCCGGTCGTAAATGATTTAAACAGCACAGTGGCGACGATACGTGATATCGTCACAAAAACGATAAATCAAACCGCCGCTATTGCCAGTTTGCAAGCGGACAAGCAGACCCGCCCGGAAGAACAATGCCCCGCCGGCAAAAAATGTTTATTGGTTGAAACCGAGGAAAACGGCGTTATTGTTCCGCACTGGTATGAAATTATTGAAAACGTATACGGCTTGCCAAGTGGATATACGCAGGTCGATTATGTGACAAATACTGCACAAACAATGATAAACACAGGTGTTAGGTTTGATTTCTCTAAAAATTATGAGATTGAACTTAAAGCAAGTGGTGTTACAGGCTCTTGGTATATATTACAGGCTAGAGAGTTTTCAGGCGCACCGATTAGTGGTGTTTCGGGTTCTATGACAGGTAATAAAATCGGGTTAAATTTTAATGGAACTTATATACAAGCTTCTGAAACATCGCGTGTAATTGGACATATATATTACATAAAAGGCACTATAAATAATGGCAACCTAACACTATATGTAAAAGATGAAACCGCAGGTACGGAAGAAACTGCAACTGGAACTTATACTGTAACAACAGGTCAATCCGTTGATACAGGCTTATTCGGCAACACGGGAGGAAACTACGTTGCTATTGATTCAAATGTATATTTTGCACGCATCAAAGAAGATGGCAATTATATAATGGATTATGTCCCTTGCAAACAAGGTACAACGGCAGGATTTTATGACAAAGTAAGTAATACATTTAAAACTGCAACAGGTTTATCCGCTGGGCCGGTGGTACAGTAACCACCCCGTCGCTTCGCGCCACCCCTCCAAGAATCACCCACAAAAATTTCATTTTTGCGGGACCCGATAGAGTGGAACTAGTTTTTATTTAGAAAACCCCGAACAACTCGCTCGGTTCACTGTCGCTTTCCTGCGCGGCACTCGTGACAAATCGCCTGACGGCTCTTTTACTCGTAGTCATAAAGAAGGGGACACAGATGTGGCAATAATTCCCCTCCGGCGGAGGGGGGAACCACGAAGTGGTGGGGAGGGTTCCTGATACCCCCGCCACCGCTCGCCAAGACGGCTCCGCGGTCCCCCTCCCCTCGGGCAAAGCCCTTGGGGCGGAATTAAAGGGTCGCATTTTTGTCATTGCGAGCGCAGTTTTGCACATTTAGGCGCAAGCCCTAGGGTGTGCAAAACGGAGACGTGGCAATCCAGTAAATAAAAAAGCGGTGCGACAAAGTCGCACACTCTAATAGACCTGGATCCCCACGTGTCGTTTTTACGTTCTTGGCACTATGCGCCAAGGTGTAAAAACTCCCTCGGGATGACACCCTGCGTTAAAACTTCGGGTGGCAGGCAAATGGCGACAGATTAACAAAAACGCGGGCGCGTTTTTGTGGAATGCCAAACCTGGATCCGTTCGACTTCGCTCAGGATGACACGATGCTCGTGTCCGGTTTGGCAAATAAAAAATACCGCGTTCTGCGGTATTTTTTAGTTAATGATAATATATTACTTTATCTCTTTTACTGTCACTTTGAAAACAACCTCGTGACCTGCCAGTTGTGTGGCACCGTAATCGTCAGGAAAACGAACATTTACATCACGTTGTTCGCCCGCCTTG
Organism: uncultured Pseudomonadota bacterium; assembly: GCA_902793435.1. Taxonomy (GTDB): domain Bacteria; phylum Pseudomonadota; class Alphaproteobacteria; order Rs-D84; family Rs-D84; genus Enterousia. The sequence continues at coordinate 9,294 of CADBDF010000003.1, forward strand.
GCACCAACCAATTGATCTTCGAATCCAGGAATAAATGCGCCACTGCCCAATGTTAATGGATAATTTTCCGCAGTGCCACCTGCAAACTGAACACCATTATCAAAACCCGCAAAATCAATTATTACCGTATCACCCAATTCCGCTGTGCGCGCGTGTGAATCACATGCCGCCAATCCAAATGCACCAATTATTCCCAATACAGAAGCCAATTTTTTCATTTTTTATCCTTTTTTGTTAATCGATTAAAAAATTCGTGCTTTTTATAGCACCCCCTCCACCTGCTTTCGCTTCGCTACAGCAAGGTCCCCCTCCCCAATGGGGCGGAATTGCAGAGGAATTATTTTTTTGTTTTGTTATATACGCAACGAAATCCGTATTCGCGCATTGTGGGGCCTTGGGCCTCTACCCTGTAATCAAAGAAAGGCGTTGGGCGCATAACCTCGAACGATGGTTCATCATACACAATCACAATGTTTTCAACATTGCGACCGCATACACGTTTCATTTCGTAATCTGCAACATGGGCCAATACAGTGCGCGCATCACCATCAATGTCCATACCATCGGCACTTTGCATCATGCGCAGACGCATTTCGCGTAATTCACTGTCCCCCAATAAAATTTGAATTCGAACCATCGCACCACGATATTCTTGCCACCGGGTTTCCATACGCGATGAATTCCAACGTTTATGCGATGCGTCTTTTTCCGCGTCACTGCGTGGGCGCATCGAATCGATTTCGCCATATTCGTTATTCGCATCCATAAATGTCGATGTCCGTTCGTTGTAATATGGCGCTTTATCGCCACCGTCGGCATAATCGTCCGCATTATAACCAGATGTACATGCCGCAAATATCGGCGCCAAAATAAGTGCAAAAATCAGTGATTTTTTCATTTTTTCTCTTCCTTTTTTTTGATTCTAGCAAATAAACTATTTTGATTCAAGAGTCGATTTGTGATAAAATTAAATAAAATGGTAAATGTTGTTTTGGAATCTTTGTTAAAACCGTTGGCGGAATTTTATCGACCTGACTTTGTCGAAGAAATCGCCATAAATCACGAGGGTCAGGTGTGGATGCGTCTGCATGGCGCACGCGTTCCATGGGTGTCTTATTCGGCACCACAATTAACTAAACAATATCTGGTGGATTTAATTCATACGGTGGCAAATGTTTATGAACAACCGTTTGACCCATACCATGGTGTGCCGGTTGTTTATGCTTCGTTGCCAGGGAATCACAGATTTTCTGCTATTGCCGGCCCAAATGTTCAATATGACGATAATGACCTGACGGGCGGTGTCGCAATGAGTATTCGTGGTGGCGGTGCCAAAGATACCAGTTTCGAAAACTACCATTTGGAAAAAGGAAAACAATTATTGAAAATTAAACCACGCGAAAAGGTACGACCTGATGACCCGTATGACAGGTTGATGTCTGCGATAAACGATGGTAGCCCCATTTTAATTTCTGGTGCAACCGCCACAGGTAAAACAACTTTTTTAAATCACATGCTGACATTGATTGATAAAAACGCACGTATTATTACCGTCGAAGACGCACGTGAAATCCAGGTCACCCAAGAAAATCGCGTTCATTTTATATTGTCCAGAACCGAACAAAATAACGATTTTGATTATGCGCGCTTGCTGGATTTGGTTGTTCGTATGACCCCAGATGTTATTATCGGCGGTGAAATTTCAACCAGTAATGCTTCGGTTTTATGGGAAATGTTGGGCACCGGACACGACCATTTTTATACCACTATTCACGCAGAGTCTGCCGAGGCCGCATACGCCGCGTTTGCAGACAGAATTTTGCATACCCAACCCGCATATAATCGGTCTGATTTAATTGCAGAAATGAAAAAGAAAATTCGCGTTGTTCAATTATCGCGTGACGGCGGTTTGCGTGCAGTGACCGAAGTTGTATAATTCCTTGACTTGTCTATAATTTGCGGTATCTTTGTTGTATCAAAAAACAATCTTTGGGGGTAATTGATATGGGAAAAGACCGTACAGAAATGACAGATAAACAAACCAGAATCAAAACGTATATGCGCAATCAATTATTATTATAAAATGTTATTGACCAAGATGGCAATATATTGGATTTGGCACGTTTCAATGCTGCGGTCACCAAAGAAATCAACCAAGTTAATAAAGAAATGGATGAAAACACTACCCCCGATAGTGTCGTTATTGACAGAATCCATCATGCGTGTTTGATTGGAGAATTGGAATATTTACAAAATTTGTTAAAACACACAAAAAATATTGAACCCTTAAAAGAAAATCCTATTGTTTCACACGAAGATTTACCAAAAAAATCAAAGAAAAATTTATTTCCAAGATTAAGAATTACCGGCATTATATTGCGCGAAAGACTTGGGCAATGGTTGCAACATTAAAAAATTTACCCCAAAAAATTGGGGTATTTTTTTACATAAAATTTTGAGGATTTACATCAATCTTTATCCGTATGTTTGCGGGAACCTTGATTCCGTCCAACCACCGCGCAACAACAGGTTGCAGGTTCGCATTTACATCGCCGGTGATTAAAAAACGCATGCGGTACCAGTTGCGAATTTGATAAATCTGGGCGGCGATTGGTCCCAATATTTTTCCCCCATTTAAAATAGGTGCATTTGCAGATAATGTTTCACAAAACTGTTTTAAAACAGATTCTTTTTCACCCTCTATAATCAATGCAATCAACTGGCCAAACGGTGGCATTTTTGCAAGCCTGCGCGCGTCCATATCATTTTTCAAAAATGTGTCGCGATCACAATTACAAATTGCGGTCAGCACCGGGTTATCTGGCTGATATGTTTGCAATAAAACCCGACCGGGCAATTCACCACGACCCGCCCTGCCGGCAACCTGAAATAATTGTTGAAATGTGTGTTCGGCGGCGCGAAAATCTGTGCCGTATAACCCCATATCAGAATCCACCACGCCAACCAATGTTAAATTTGGAAAATGATGTCCTTTGGCCAAAATCTGCGTTCCAATAATTATGTCTATTTCGCGATTTTCCATTTTTGCAACCAATCGTTCCAATGTCTGTCGCGTCATGATTGTATCACTGGATACTAATGCGGTTTTTGCGTTTGGAAAACGACTATGAACTTCTTGTTCTATGCGTTCCAGGCCCGCCCCAAACATTGATATTTCGTTATTACAATCAGGACACTTTGTCGGTAACGTCATTTGCCTACCGCACATGTGGCATAATAATTTTCCCAACCTTTTGTGATATGTCATACCGACCGAGCAATCAGGACATGTCGCAACCCATCCACATTTTCTGCATTGGGTAATTGGCGCAAAACCACGACGATTGATAAATAGCATAACCTGTTGATGCGAGGACAATGTTTCATCAATCGCATCACATAATATCGGCGACAGACAACCATGTTGCGCATTATCATTGTCTGGAATTGTGTAATCAGTTGGGCGACTTTCACGCAAATCGATTGTCGATATTTTTGGCAATTGCGCACCACCAAAACGCGATGTTAATTTTAATATCTTGTATTTGCCTATTTCAACATTGCGCATAGTTTCCATCGCCGGCGTTGCAGATGCCAGTACAACCGGAAAACCAGCAATTTTCGCACGCAATACCGCCATATCACGCGCATGATAATTTCCCATATCTTCTTGTTTATATGATGTATCGTGTTCTTCATCAACGACAATCAACCCCAAATTTTGCCATGGCAAAAATAAAGCGCTGCGTGTGCCGACAACTATACGAATTTTTTTATTTAACACACCACGCCAAATTTCACGACGACGCGCCGCTGTTAAATTAGAGTGCCATACCACAGGTGGCGCACCAAAACGTTTTTCAAAACGTGTCATAAATTGCGCAGTTAATGCAATTTCTGGCATCATTAATAATACAGATTTGCCTGCATTATATGCACGTAATACAGAATCAAAATAAACCTGGGTTTTTCCACTGCCAGTGATACCGTCCAAAACATGTACAGAAAAACCGCCCTGTTCCACCGCTTTGCCAATCATATTTGCGGCAATGGTTTGTTCTTCATTTAATGAAACACTGCCAGTATCAAAATATTTATAGTTAAATTCATCGGTTTCAATAACACGCGTATCAGTTAATGTTAATAATCCCCGCTTTATCATTGTATTTATTACAGACGGTGATACATGGGAAATATTGCGTAAATCATTTATAGTCATTGGTGTATTATCGTTTGAAGCATATGCGTCCATTACCATTTGACGATTTTCTGTCATTTTGCCAGTTGCCGAAAAATTAAAATTATACATTGGTTCCATTTTTGGTGGCAAAAACGCGTCTGGAACATTTATTATCAACCGCAACACAGCCCCCGGTGTCATCAATGTCCAATTCGACATTTTTTTTATCCATGTCAAATCATCAATCGACAATTTTGATGGGTATATTTCTGCAATATCTTTTATTTTTTGTGGGCTCAATCCACTGTCGCCAAAACCAATAATCACACCGATATACGGTTTATTCATTACAGACACACGTACAAATTGTCCAATATCCGCCGATGCCGGCAAACGATAATCGTATCCGGTATTTATAACATTTGGAATTAAAACTTTAACGATAGTTCCAGGATTAAACATACCTGTAAAATAATTGATTTTTTTTAATATTGCAATACCAATTCTGTATCTGCATCTGTTGGGACATGGTCAAAAACTATATCTGGCGAAAATTGAGTCCGGAACCAAGTACGTTGCCGTTTTGCGTATTGATTTGTTTTTGTTATCCAATTTTGAATTGCAGTATCGCGGTCTGTTTTTCCGTTTAAAAAATCAACCAATTGAACTGCACCAATTGCACGTGATGGATTCAAATTATTTTGTATTATCATGCGCGCCTCGGCCATGGCACCACCAGATAACATTTCAGGAATACGCGCAGCAATACGTTCGCGCAAAATTTTTGCATCAGGATTTATCAAAATTTTGACCGTATCATTTGGCAAAACCGCCCCAACACGCGCGTTTTTTTGATATTCTGTGATATGATGGCCTGTTTGAAAAAATACCTCCAAAGCACGCGCAACACGTTGCGCATCGGTATAACGAAAATCCGCAGGCAACATTTTTCGTGCCGCATTTATATCACGTGCCACCAATTCGCGCGCACGGCGGCGGGATTCTTCATCAATATTTGGAATCTGGGAAATACCATTTAATAACGCATTTGCATAGTATCCCGTTCCACCAACAAAAATTACAGGTCTGCCAGCCTGTTTTGCCGTATCGTATTCGTGTTGCGCCATTTTTAAATAATCACTGACACTTTGTTGCGCGGATAAATCCAATACAGAAAATAATTTATATGGCACGCCATTTAAACTTTGCGATTGTATTTGATTGATATTTTCGGCAAATGGACTGGCGGATATATTTTCAATTCCGCGGTATATTTGGACACTGTCACAATTTATAATTACACCATTTATACGACGCGCCAAGCGGTCTGCAAATCCAGATTTGCCAGATGCCGTTGGTCCAACAATAATATAATCACGCGTATTCATATCGTTTCAATTATACCGTCAAATATTACAATTTCAAGGATATGCGCAAAAAATCTGATTGTTGATTTGCAACAAAAGTGGTATCATTATCGTGATATAACAATGAAAGGATATACACATGAAAAAAGTAAGAGTTGCTATCAATGGATTTGGTCGTATTGGTCGTTTGGTTTTGCGTGCAGCGTTAGAATCAAACCGTCGTGACATAGAATTCGTTGCAATAAATGATTTGGCACCAATTGACCAAAACGCATATTTGTTGCAGTACGATTCTGTGCATGGGAAATTGCCGATAGACGTAAAACAGAACGGCGATTATATTATTGTTGGCAACCAAAAAATAAAATGCATTTGCGAACGTGACCCGTCTAAATTGCCATGGGGCAAAATGAAAATAGATGTTGTTATGGAATGTACTGGATTATTTACATCTGCGGACAAGGCACGCGTGCATTTAGACGCAGGTGCAAAACGCGTTTTGGTTTCTGCACCGTCCGCGGGCGCAGATAAAACAATCGTATTTGGTGTAAATGAAAAAACATTAAAGAAAACAGACCTGATTGTTTCAAATGCATCATGCACAACAAATTGTTTAGCCCCAGTTGCAAAGGTTTTAAGTGAAAAATTTGGTATCGAAAATGGTTGGATGACAACTGTGCATGCATATACCGGCGACCAACAACTGTTGGATAAAACACATAAAGACCCCAGACGCGCACGCGCAGCGGCCATGTCAATGATTCCAACAACCACAGGTGCCGCCAAAGCAATTGGATTGGTGTTACCAAAATTGGCCGGCAAATTGGACGGAATTGCAATTCGCGTTCCAACCCCAGATGTATCCGTAGTGGAATTGGTCGTAAATACAACCAAGGCAACGACCGCAGAAAAAGTTAATGCCGCAATGAAACGCGCAGAATCCGCAATATTTGGATACAATGACAAACCATTGGTTTCAATTGATTTTACACATGATGCGCATAGTGCTAACCTGGACGCAACCCAAACACATGTGATTGATGGGAAATTGGTTCATGTGACCGCTTGGTATGATAACGAGTGGGGATTTTCTAACCGTATGTGTGATACCGCGGTGGCAATGGGGAAACTGATTTAAAAAAATTTAAAAAAATACTTGCAAAGCGATTATTAACAGTATAATATACATAACGCTTTGGGGTGTTAGCTCAGCTGGTTTAGAGCGTCTGCCTGTCACGCAGAAGGTCGAGGGTTCGAGCCCCTTACATCCCGCCAGAATTTGTCGCCGTCAATTTTGATGGCGATTTTTGTTTTATTGACAAAGTTTATGTGGGCTGTATAATAAATGGCATGAAAAAAGTATTTTTATCTGTTTTACTGGTATTATGCGTAATGTTGGCTGGGTGTGGGGTAAAAAATGATTTACAACACCCTGGAAATACATATCCACGTAATTATCCGGTTTATTAATGTTTTTTTTGGGGGTATGGCGGAATTGGCAGACGCGCTGGATTTAGGTTCCAGTGGGGCAACCCGTAAGAGTTCGACTCTCTTTACCCCCACCAAATAAAAAACACTTGATTTGTCGAAAAAAAACGATAGAATACGGTGTGCAATAAAACAAAAGGTTATTAAAATGGCATCTAAAAAAGGCGCAATTGAAGTTATCAAGTTGGAAAATAAAGAAACAGGTTTCTTTTATACAACTACTAAAAACACCAAATCTGAAAATACCAAGGGTAAAATGAAATTCCGTAAATACGATCCAAAGGTTCGCAAACATGTCGTATTTACCGAGGCTAAAATGCCACACTAAAAGATTTAAAAATCCGCCAAATCGGCGGATTTTTTTTATATTCAAATTAACTTTTTTAATTATTTGGTTTTACCACCCTGGACATGGGCGCGAACATAATTGCGCAATGTGCTAAACTTGCAATATTTATCAAATTTATCTTCGGGAAAATGAACTTCGGGGTATTCATGATGCAAATCGTATATGACCGCCATTGTTGCATAATAATTCATTGTTGTATTGTTTGTGATATTTTCAGGCATTGTTTCCAAGTTTTCTGCAACAATTTGTTTTATAACATTTGTGATATTTGATTTTTTCCCAGACAATTTCATTTACCCCCTGTGATTTTATTCTTACAAAACAATTTGGGCGATATGGTATTATTAGAATCCATAATTGTCAAATATTTATTTTGGAAAAACTGATTTTTATCATATCAATCATTACGAAAAGATAGGGTTAATTTATACACCATTTTGTGTTGTCAGGCGCACCCGATACCCCCAATTTTTTTAACAAAAAACGGTCGAAAAAAACCTAGGTTTTTTTGCAACCACTTTTTTCAAAAAAATGAAAATTTATTTTTGTCGTAAAATCAATAGGTTATCAAAAATCGATAATCACCGTTTGGGTGTCGAAAAAAAACCTAGGTTTTTTGTATAATCAAAATATGGCGAAAAGGTGTGGATTTCCGCCAGTTTATAAAGTCGAGAGAGTTGCGAAAATGTCTGCAAAACGTGCATTTTTTGGTGTTTTACAAAAAGTCATGGCAATTTGTTGCGCTATGTTTTTGGTTTTTGCCAACGCGTTTTCCGCAAATTTGCCAAGTGGTTATACCGAGTTGGAATATATAGAATCCACCGGAACACAGTATATTGATACGGGAATAGCACCTGATGAAACCATGGATTTAGATTTGCTGGGTATAAATTTAACACAAACATCAGGTTCTGTGAGATTTGGTTCACGTGTTGCTCTAAATGATAGTTCTTTTGCACTAATAACAACTACTTCAAATTTTGCACGCTTTGATTATGGCATCAGCAATTACGGATTTAATTTTAGTGGAACATATGATAGAATTACATTTAATCATACAACACTGACGGCTACTGCGTATAGAAACGGTGTTGTTTTGGACAGTGTCAGTTTCTCACAAAGTGCTTTTAGCAGCATATATAATATTTATCTGTTTGCATTTAATAGTGCAGGACAAATAATACCTGCTGGCGGATATAAAGTGCGTTACTGCAAATTATGGAAGTCAGGTAATCTTGTCCGCAACCTTATCCCTGCAAAACGCAACTCCGACAATGAAATCGGTATGTATGATACGGTTAATAATGTGTTTTATCAAAATGCGGGTACTGGTGAATTTACTGCGGGACCGGTTGTTGTTCCAGAAAACGCAATCAAAATTGCCACGACGGCATATAACACTGCGAGGTTTAGTCCAGTGGTGACGGATTTGAATACCACGATTGCGACAATTCGCGATGTTGTCACAAATACAATAAATCAAACGGCGGCGATTGCGGATTTGCAGGCAACCAAACAAACGCGCCCGGCGGACGATTATACCGATGAAACAAATACGGAAAATTGCCCGAAATTCCGGACGATTATACCGATGAAACAAATACGGAAAATTGCCCGAAATTCCGGCAATGCTTGCTGGTCGAAGATAATAGTAATACTCCGCATTGGTATTTAATCAAAGACCCTGTGCGCGATTTGGTTAAATCATTGCGCGACAACAAAATCAACAATGCCGGTGAAACCACGACGACGGCGTATGCCGCGAACGGCCCAACGAACAGTCGTTATTTCAAAGGATACCCTGCAATGCGTAAATTGGCAGACGGTTCAACGTCTGTACATACCCGTCAATTTACATCCGCTATGCTGAACGGCACAAACGGTGGTCAATATAAAACATTGGACCCCCAAGAATGGGCGGTCACATGGAACGGCAATGAAACCGGCACCGCGGGCAGTTTTTTACCCGGTGTAATATATGGGACATCACGTTGTGCAGAAACAAAACCGTCATCAACGGCGGTTGGGACCGAGGGTTGGACAACAATAGAAAACAGCGACCCTGTAAATGACGCCGAAAATATTCAATGGTATGTACAGTGTTATTGCAAAATGACCGGGGTTGGTGTTGATGGTGAATTCACACCTGTTCGGGATTCGTCCCGGGCCCCGTGGGTCTTCTACGACACGATCGGTTCGGCTTTCGATTGTGCGGCCTACTGTGCGTACAACTGCGCGAACAGCGTCCGCACCAACGCATCGCGCCGCCAACGAATCATGGATTGGGCAGTGGAATAATCCGCTTTCGTTTCGCTACAGCGAGACAAGTTTTCAAAGTTTCCCACTTCGTTAATCCGTCTTCGCTTTGCTACGCCGAGACGATGAACTTCGTGCGACAAGCAAAGTGCAAATAATGTCGAATTTAACCCCGCCCTTGCGGCGGGGTCGCAGAGTGCAAACAGCGTGAAGCACGATGCGGGGGCGGGTGTTTCACGATTGTATTTTTTACCCGTCCCCGACTCAACGAGTGCGTTGCATCGTTTCGTCGACCCCGCCGCAAGGGCGGGGTTGAAATCAGCATTAATTAAACTTTGAATTTTGAACTTTTTTTATTGCCCGCCTGCGCCAGTGCTTTATTTCAAAGAACGAATTTTGTTTATATTTTTCGTTGAACGCGTTTGCTACGGCGCGGCGCTCAATTTTCTTAATTGCGCTTGACGCGCAATAACGAAAATTGGCGGGGCGGAATTATTTGTTGAATTTGCCACTGCGTGGAAAACCAACAGGAATTGTTCGACCCTGGGACGCGCGTTTTGCAATCCATGGCGATATATCGTCCAGTTTTGTTGTGCCACGACCGGTTGTCCAACCAAAACCGTCCGCCATATTAAAGAACATAACATCCAAAACATATGTCCGTTCCGCATTATATTTTTGCAAAATTACACCCTTGCCACGCGACATCTCTGGTATCTGGTCGGTTGAAAACATCAACAATTTATCGTTTGACCCAGATATTGCAACCATATCACCGGTGACGGGCACACATAAAATTGCAGGGTTTGCCGCGTCTGTGTTCATAACCTGTTTTCCATTTTTGGTTTGTGCCAAACAATTTTCACCACTGACGATAAATCCGGCACCATGGCGCGATACCAACAAATATTTTGCATTTATATCCAGCGCAAATGCACGAACAATATTTTCATCGGCACCCAAATCAACCATCATGCGCAAAGATTCACCAAAACCACGCGCCGATGGCAAATCTGCCGCTGATATTGAAAACATTTTTCCAGATGCACCAAATATATTGACTTTATCCGTACTCATCACATGAAATGCGGTCAGCAGTGCATCACCGTCTTTGAATTTCATGTCCAAATTATTCAAATCCAAATGACCCTTGGCCGCGCGTATCCAACCCATTTCAGACAAAATTACAGTCATTGGTTCTTTTTCAATAAAATCATCAACATTTACAACAACATCGCCAGTTGTTGGTGTCCATGTTGTGCGACGACGACCCAACGCGGTCTTTTTATCATACATTTTTTTGATATCCAAGAACCACGCCTTTAATTGTTCGCGTTGTGCAGATTCATCAGCCAACAAACCTTGCAATTTTTCTTGTTCGGCACGTAATTCGGCATCTTCGCGTTTGATTTCCATTTCTTCCAATTTACGCAAAGAACGCAGGCGCGTGTTCAAAATGGATTCAACCTGAATTTCGGTTAAGTTAAATTCAGCCATCAAAACAGGTTTGGGTTCGTCTTCATTTCTAATAATTTCAATAACCCTGTCCAGATTTAAATATACAACCAATAATCCGCCCAATATTTCCAATCGGTGTTCTATATTACGCAACCGCCAATTAGTCCGGCGAATTAAAACATTTTTTTGATGTGCGATAAATTCACGCAATACATCACCAATCGGCATAACACGTGGTGCGCCATGCGTATCGATGACATTAAAATTCATATTAAATTTATATTCCAGGTCCGTTGTGGCAAACAAATGCGCCATCATTTTATCGATTGGGACATTTTTATTTTTAGGTGTGATTACAATGCGAATATCGGTTGTGGATTCATCAACAATATCTTCGACCAATGGCAATTTTTTAGAATCAACCATTTCGCCAATTTGTTCCACCAATTTAGATTTTACAACACCGTATGGGATTTCAGTAATAACAACCTGAGATTGCCCCCTGCCTAAATCTTCGGTTTCCCATTTGGCACGCACACGAAAAGCGCCACGACCGGTATCATAATTTTTCACAATCGTTTCAAAAGAATCAATCAGCACACCACCCGTTGGGAAATCTGGTCCAATCAATTTTTTCATAATTTGCGCAGTGGTGGATTCTGGTTTATCAACCACCAAACACAATGCATCACAAACCTCTGCCACGTTGTGTGTTGGAATATTTGTTGCCATACCAACCGCAATACCCATACCACCATTTGCCAGCAGATTTGGAAACGCACCCGGCATAACAGTTGGTTCAACGGTTGTTCCGTCAAAATTTGGCATCATATCGACACTGTCTTCGTCGATACCTTCCATAATTAACATGGCGGCCTGGGTCATTTTTGATTCTGTATAACGGTATGCAGCCTGGGGGTCTCCATCGATATTACCAAAGTTCCCCTGACCATCAATTAATGGATAACGAACAGAAAAGTCCTGGGCCAGACGAACCATTGCATCATAAACAGACGAGTCCCCATGCGGATGGTAATGTCCCAACACATCACCAACCACAGTCGCACATTTACGGAAAGACGCATTTGGTGATAATTTTTGGCGCAACATAGAAAATAAAATACGACGATGTACAGGCTTTAATCCGTCACGAACATCCGGCAATGCGCGCGATACAATGGTCGATACCGCGTACGATAAATAACGTTCAGACAAAGCCTCGCCCAACTGGGCAAAATCAATTTTTTCAACAATTTTTGCATTTTCTTTCATAAGTGCCATCTTTTATTTTATCAACAGCAAATTAAAACATTTCAAAAATTTTCGCAAGTCTAATTATTTATCGCATACGCATAAATTCACCAATGGTCGTTTGATTTATTCTTTCCCAAACCGAACCAATGCGACCCACACGCACCCCAAGGAACATATTTGAATTATCTTTTAAATTAAACAATGCACATAAATCCGGTATATATTGTTGCACAATTTGATAGTTAGATTGCGCTAATTCCCATGTTGGTTTATAAACACCTTGATATACACATAATTCGCCATTCATGTAGTATCCACGTGGTATTTTATTCAAAACAACATTGGCATACTGCTTGTCATAGAACCCCATATTGTATATCATATCCACATGTGATATGTTGGTCTTTGATGGTGCAATCACTAATCCTAAATCGGGATTTATAATGAATATACGACGTAATTCGTGAAATTGTTTTGCATTTGTATTCATACTTACATCTCTTTAGATTTGTCTGTCGCGGAAATATCCATTTATTTTATCCAGCGCAACACTGCGGCCACAATAACGGGGGCCTTCGACACATTTACCCATTGATAAACATGGCGGGGTTAAATATTTTAGGACCGCTGCATCTTCGCCGATTTTTTCTGCTAATTCACGACGCAAATCGCATGCCAAATGGTATATCGCCTCTTGAGCGCACCAACATGTGCGTTTGCCTTGTTCGTGAATCAGTGCATTCAAATCCGCATGTTTATCATACCGAACCATCGCGCCGTATGGGGATATGGATGTAGCCATAGAACGTGAAAATTCTGGATTTTTGACCATACCATAAAAATCACGCATCCAGTTATCCGCAACCGGTTTCAATCCGGCCTTGTCCAACAATGGTGGCAAATAGAAACATCCGGTGAATACTGGTTTGGAACGTTTAATACTGCGGTGACGTTGATCCTGACCCATTGTGGCACCCGCATCAATATGAATACGACTGCGCACATACATTAACGAATTGTCCATATATTCTGGACTGAATTGCAAAGTATCAACAGTATCACATGATTTATTGTCTTTAAACAAATTGTCATCATATTTATAGTCTAACAATTGAAATCCTGGACGTGTTTTGGCACCCATATAACAAGGTGCAAATTTTGGTGACCAATATTCTGTATTACGCATATTTTCATCAAACATATATGCAATATCCGGGTGTTCTGTTTTAATTTGTGCCGTAATTTTATCCATTACATCACGCATAAATGGTGTCCATGCGGTACGATAGAAAGCACAAATTGTCGCCAAATCAACCGTCCAATCCAGTGCCGTTGGCGCAATCATTGAAACAAACATACGCAGTTGTTCCTGCGCCAATTTTGGTGCATTTGATTCAACATATTTGTCATTTGCGTTTGGACGTTCATAACGGATAGCATCACGTGCCAATTCCGTCACATGTTGTATATTATCGGCATAAACATTTAATCCGCGTTCGATAAAATTATACGCATTGTTTATATGTTTTTGTGGCGCATCTGGATAATATGTTTCCAATGTATTTTTTATGTCAGCCATATCGGGATTATCATACATTTTTGAAAAACGCCCCGACCGTTGGTCCGTATCATAAAAAGGTGCCGTCAGGTGCAAACCAAACACAACACTGGATACCGGGATATTTTCAATCATAAACGTCCAATAATTATGTTCCAATGTAGAGTGATGTCCGGTATCAAACAAACGCTTTTTAACATCGATTGTTTCACCCAATTTTGGACTTTCTGCCGTATAGCACATACGCGCGGCATGCGATGCCAACATAGTCGGCGAAACATTTGTTTCAGCAATTGGGGTAATTTTTACTTGTGACATGTGTGGGACTCCTTTTTTTTGTTCATAATAAAAGGTTTCTTGGGGTTTTCAAGTGTTTTTAAGTATGAATTCCTCATAAAAATTTGCACTTGACACAAAATTATTTTTGTGATATAAAAAAAGTATAATGAAATTTGGTTCCCTGATATGTTGGGCGGGCTGTCGAGAGTCATGACAAGTCGGGATATGCCGGGTTCGGTATATTTGAATGTACGTTGCGATAAGGCAACGAACCAATAATACAAATTGGTGTTTTTGCGCCTTTTTGTATTACAAGGCATAAAGGAGAAACCATAATGAAGTTCAAATCTATATTTCCGTATTTATTATTTGGTTCTTTGACTTTGTTACCAAAGGGTGCGACTGACACTCAGGAAAAAGGCTCTTCTTTGCATGCACAACAAATCGTTCAAACACAAACCATACCAAATACCCAAGAACAAATAGATGCCAAGGCACAGGAATTATGCGACACATACATCGATAATGTTTTACAAGGACAAAAAAACATTAAAACCAGTAAAAAAAGACATGCCAGCGCCGTATTAGATGAATTTCCTGGGGCGATGGTGCGCTGGTATTGTATATTCGGTCAATATACACAGTTAAATCGCGCAGTTGCGGACTTGGGTGACACTTTATCCTTGATTCCATTTGAGGCGCGCCATTCTTGTCCTGAATTTCGCAGATTGATGAAAAATAAATATAATGCGCCTGAATATAAGGGAACTCTTTATAATGGCAAAATGTATAAATCTAACAAAGATTACAACAATGCGTTGAGTGCGTTTTTGAAGGCAAAACGCGTCACAGACAGCACGCCCGATAGTGTGCGTCAAACTTTAATTCAACAGTTTGCAAAAAATAATTTTTCTGTGGAATCGTTACACCCAGGCGCAATTGTGATTATCCAAAAAAGCAATACCCCATCTAATACACATGCTGTTGTATATTTGGGACGTGGTCGTGTTGAAAACGATTCTTTTGTGCCAGACACAAACGGCAAACATTTATACGCCGGATACAATAATGAAACAATCGCAGATATTTTTGGAACATATCGAACCGACAAATTATTTGTTGCCGATATTTATGGAATCGCGGTGGCAGAATACACCAAAGAGTTAAACAAAATTCAAAATATGGAATATGATGATATGTTTGATTATGTGTATAATGTACCAAGTGATTTATATGCAATGGCACCTGGGCCCCAGGCATTACGCAACATGGCAACACAAAAATATTTTGATAAAAACTTTGAACCAGTGCTGCCACCAACAATCCATACTGCCAGTTTTGTATCACCGTTATTAAATCAACGCAATATAATCCGGCAAAAAACCGTCAAAACCAGATAAAAAAATGGGGCAATATTTTTTAAGCCCCTATTTTATGTTTAATTTCACGAATTCGCGCCAATATTTCACGCAGGTCAGCCTCGGTCGCCGCCGCCACCGGTCGATTATGAACACCGTCAGCCAACACAATACACAATGTTGCAAGCAACGAATTTTCGGGTAATGGACCGATTTTATCCAAAATTTCACGCGCACGCGCATCAACAATACGCCCCAGTTCCATCAAACGTTCTTCCTGGCCATCTTCACAGCCCATTTGATAATTTTTATTCACAATAGGTATGGTCACAATACTCATATTTCTTTATTTTCTCTTTAATTTTTCCAAAATAGATACAGTTTTATCAATCATTTCAACCGCCCGCGTGCGTTGAGCCCGCAGATTTTTCACCTGTTCCGACAAAATTGCGACCTCTAAATCCGTTTGGCGCGCAGATGCCGATGCGTCCGAACGCAGCCCCACCACCGCGTTTTCCAGCGAATTTAACTCTTGAAAAATCTGTTGTTTTAATTCTGTCATTATATTTCATATTTTACGACATTTTTTATATGCGTTCAACCATAAAATGTGATATAATATGCCTGACAAAAAACTTTTAAACATATGAATTGGGGATTATTCATGAAAACAAAAATTATTTATATTTCTGGCAGTGAAATTTTTAATATGAACGATGTGCGCGATGCTTTTGAAACTGTGCGCAAAGAATTAGGATTGGCGCGCGATACCATTTTGTTTGGGGTGCCTGTCGATAAAGAAGATGCATTAGGGGAAAAATTCGAAAACGTAAAAACAACCCCTGTCAATGTCTCACCTGTGGATACAGAATCAACATCAACGATTGAAACGCCGATTGATGATGTTGTCGATATTCAACAAGATATTGTTGAAGTGGAACCAAAGGCAAAACCCAAACGCGCAAAAAAGAAAGTTGTTGAAATTCACCCTGAAATCGAAGAAATTGTCGAACCAGAACCCCAGATTGATATTACAGAACCAGATAACAAACCGGACGATGCAATTATTCCTATTTTATCTGTATTGGGTGGCGAAAAAACAACTGAACCGGAAACTGTATTAAATGATACAGATTTACAAAACGATATAATTGATGCCTTTGACGAAGCCGATGAAACAGATGAAATCGAAACACCCACAGCACCAATCAGTTTTGATGCCGCTGATATAGATGATGAAATTCCAACTGTGGAACCAGAACCCACAAAAATAATCAATACCAATGAAGAAGATGACAGTTTGGAAAAACTTTTACAATCGGTGCAATCTTTACACGAAGATAAAGATGAAACCATTATTGAACCTGTGGCGACCAATTTAGACGAAACAGATTTGACATTGGAAAAATTAGCAAATGAATTTGTCGAAAACCAAGACAAAATTGTCAATACCACGAAAAGTTCTGCGCGTGGTGGCAGAATTGGCAAGTTAAAAAATATTTTACCATTTAAAAAAGTTAAACATAATGACTCTGGTTTAATGGGTGACTTGTTTGGTTGGGCGGGTGTTGCCGCAAACGATGAAGAATTTGGCATACCTGACTTTTTCCCAACTGCCGCAAAAAAATAAGGCGAATAAACAATGCAAGACTTGGCTGAAATTGCACGAATATTAACCAAGGCAGGATATATTGTCAAAGACTGTCAGTTAGGTTTTATTTGCATCGTTGATCCAACATGTATTTGGCCACCGTTGATGGATTTTATAAAAAATGCATGGATTGTTTTAACCACTATCACAGGTGTTTTGTTGGCCGGATGGGCAGCGGTTTTATTGCGTGGCGCAACAAACGATTATGCAAAAAATTTAAAAACGTTGGTTTTAATGTTTGGTTTTTTATCATTGGCACTGCCCGCCGTAGATTTTTTGGGTGGTGGCAAATTTGTTGTAAATCAATGTAATACTATGAAAATATCTTTGTCCCAAGTTCAAGAATTATCAAAGGCACGCGAATTTACGCAAAAACCCGAAGAATACGAAATTTTTGAAGTTATTGATTCTGCAACAGATGATCCAGAATTTAATTTTTAAAAATGAAATAAAGTTAAATCTTTGGCTGATGAAACTTTGTTTTTTGTGACCAATAAATGATCACGAACATTTATACCCAATGGTTTTAGTGTATTATATAAATCTTCTGTGGCATCTATGTCTGGGGCTGAAAAATTACCGATATCATTTGGATGATTATGAACCAGTAAAATATTTGTTGCATTTAATTCCAATGCATGTTTGACAATTTCACGTGTATATATCGATGAAGCATCAATGGTACCCACACTATGAACCTCGTCTTGTAACAAACGTAAATCATCGTCCATGTATAAAACATGGAATTCTTCTATATTTTTATTTGCCAACATCCACATACAATAATTACGCAATTCTGTATCATTATGAAATATTGGACGTTCAACCAATTCGTTTCTGTATCCGGTCAAAATTATATCATGTATCAATTTTATAAATATCGCGATATTGCGACCAACCCCAGGGAACGCAATTAAATCATTATATTGTGCCGTCAATATGTTTGACAATGAACCAAAATGTTCCAACATAGCATGCGCCAATGGTCGCATATCACGACGCGGAACAACATAACTCAACATTAATTCTAATTTTTCATATTCGGCAAGTTTGTTGTCTAAAAACTTTTGCCGTAATCTTTCCCTGTGTCCATTACGAAATTGCAAATTCAATGTCGCCATTTGGCTTTACACCATCTTTTCTGTAAATATAGTCACACCATCTTCGGTGATTCCCAATGTGTGTTCCCACTGTGCAGACAATCCACCATCAACAGTACGCGCCGTCCAACCATCTGCATCAATTTTACATTTTGGCGAACCTGTATTTATCATTGGTTCAATCGTAAATACCAATCCGGGAACCATTTTAACCCTATCCCACATTTTATCGTAAAAATGAAATATTTGTGGGTCATCGTGCATAACTTTACCAATACCATGTCCAACAAAATCACGCGATATAGAAAATCCATGTGGTTTAACAACAGCCTCTATGGTTTTTCCAATTTCAGACAAAGGCACCCCGGGGGCACATACCGCAATAGCCGCATTTAACGCATCTTGGCATGTTTGCACCAATTCACGAGCCACTGGTGACACATTACCAATCATAAACATACGCGACGCATCACCATGAAAACCTTTGAATTCTGCGGTTAAATCAACATTAATAATATCACCATCTTTTAATATTTCATTATCGTTTGGAATACCATGCACAATAACATCATTAACCGATGTGCAAATGTTTTTTGGGTATCCTTGGTATCCCAAATCCGAAGAACGCGCGCCATTTGCATGCAAAAATTCTGCAACCAATCTGTCGATTTCACCGGTTGAAATCCCGGCGCGAATATACGGTGTAATATAATCAAAACAACGCGCCACCAAATCACCAACCACACGCAAACGTTTAAAATCTTTGGGTGCATATACAGATGCCAGCATTATTTCCTCCTCTTTTGAGCCATTCTGGTTGTTTTTAATGCCAATTTTAATGAAAAGTCACGCAATAAAATTTCTGGTGGCATACCAGTTGTGCGCAACTGACGTTCCAGTTCATTTAACCTGATTAAGACAGAGTCTATATCGGGTTCTGTCCATATTTTTGTGGCACGTTGAAATTTATCAGCAACCTTCCAAAACAGGCGTGGAAACTGACCATCAACGACCGCCGTTAATAATCTTTTAAAATGAATATCCAACATACGAATTAACATATTTGGTTCGATGTTATCATACATTAACCTGTCCAGCGCAGTCATTGTTTGCGAAACATAACCCGCCGTCAAAGAATACAAATAATCATCAATATCCGACCCAGATGTATCAGGCAAACATTTTTCAACATCTTCCAATTCTACGATTTTTTTATCGCCAACATACAGTGCAATTTTTGTTAAAAAACCACGTGTAATACCGCGATCGCCACCCATGTGTGTTGTCATATATTCCATGGCGTCTGGGGTTATTTGATCTATACCAGATGCGGCAGACAATGTTTCGCGTATTAAATTTGCCAATGTGCGTGCATCATCAGTATAACATGGCAACGCCGCCAAATTATCATCATTTTCAAATAAAGCACGCAATCCACCGCCGGCACGCAATTCACCCGCACATACGATAACAGTCGCACACAGACCAGCATGTGTCACCAATTCGCCAATTGTTTTAGCCATTGCATCGCCAGCATTGGAAATAACAACCATTTTTTGACCACCGAACATAGATGGACTGCAACTTTCAGCAAATATTGCATCTTGTTTATCACGAAATTCATCGGCGTCCAAAGAAAATAAATTATCCCGGTCAATCTGTAAAATTTCGATTGCTTTATCGCACAACTCATCAACCTGACCGGCATCAGGTCCATAAATTAAAACTGCGCGAATATTTTTTATTCCGCTTTTAAAATCGGCTTCTTTCCATTTCATTTGTTGGTCTGGCGCCCTTTTGTTTCTGCGATTGCGCGACTGCTGATTTTATCAGCCAACACCGACACCGCGTTTTGAACCGCGTTATTATATGATGCGTTTGCTGCAACCAAATAACGCACAAATGTATATGATTCACCCGCAGACTCGTTCCCAGATGCAATCAATTCATCACCCGCATATAGTTTATAATGCGCAGTCAATTTTACCGCCTGCCATGTGGCAGTTCCAGTTGTATCCAAACCTTTATATGTTTTCAAAGGTTCGTCCAAATCCACAACCAATTTATACATAGAATTATCAGGATGCGCACCACCAAACTTTGCATTTAACGCATTACGCAATTCTATACCATTTATTCCACTTATTTTATCAACATAAATGTCTGTGTCGTTTCCAGAAAACATTGGCGTAAAACCACACCCAGACAACAATAAAAATGCAAATAATTTTTTCATAAATTTTACTTTTGTTTTTTTGAAATGGTTTTCCTGTTGCTTTTTATGTTTATATTACCTACACTTTTTACAAATCGCAAGGGGGAATGATGAATATTTTTTTAACGCTTTTGGTTGCTTTGTTTCTGGGGGCGTATTACATATTTTCTGCGCCATCGGTGCGAACCCCCGCACAAGAGGCCGAATACGCGGTAAAATATGCAGACTTGCGTGCGATTATTGAATGTACCGCGGCGGTGCATAATGCAAATTTGCATAATACCGTATTCCAAGATGTATGTGTTGAACAAAACGGTATTCAATCTGATATTATCTGTTTAGACAGACGTATGAATATTACCGGTTGTGCAGGAAACACAACATATAATTATGTTGTCACAACATCTGGGGTAATACCAAACAGTCAATTCAATAATACAATGACTATATTGGAAAAAAATTTTGCCGATGCCGGCAGTTTCGGTATTTTCCAAGATGGATATATTATATCTGGTTCAACCGTCACTAAACGCGCAATACCAAAATCTTTGATAAATCAAATGCACATAATGGACGGCCAATTGGTATATGTGACACAATTTGCGCAAACAGACCCCGCCGCACAATTTATCGCACCAAATGTTGATGATGTTGTGTGTCCGGTTGGAACATCAAAAATATTGCGTTTTGGTCGGTGGCAATGTGTTGGATACAATACAAAAACCAGTTGCCCCGGGGATACGGTATGGGATTATACAACAAATTCTTGTGTTGCAGATGATACAACAAAGCCATTATGTAATTCTGTACAGACGGCTATTATGGTTGATGGAATTTGGGAATGTGTTGATCCGTTCCCCAGTCGCAAATGCGATGCAAATACTATGGCCAAGTTAAATTATACAACAATGACGTGGGAATGTGTGACAGACCCAAATAAAACTGCAACAAACACAAAATGTTCGCATGTAAAGATGCCTGTTAGTCCTGGTCGTGGTGGTGCAACGATGAGTTTTAGAAAATTAACATGCACATCGTGTGAAAAAATGATTGTTGATGAAAACACATGTATCGCACATTGTGTGCCCGATACGACCAAGGTAAATGATGCCAACTGTTATCCAGGTGATGCGACAACATGTGTTGGCGAAAACATGGGATTATATTTTGGTTTTCCTGATACAAAATATATTACATTTGTCCCAGATGTTGCTGGCAAAACAATTATTATGGGTACCGAACATTCACAAAACAGAAAGTTTAATTGTATGGATTGTGGCGAACGCGGTGTGGATACAGAATTATCATTTCCGCCATTTGTGACAGTGTGTAATTAGTGTTGCCTTGTATTCGCGTCACCACGCATTTTGTTTTTGTTATTTTCTGCGATTAACACAGATAAATAATTTTTAAAATCCACAAAACCCAACAGTTGTTCACAACAATTATTCAGCCGAGAATTGTACATTTCCAATATGCGGTTATAATCATCAACTTCTTCGTCTTTTTCATACCTGGACATAGATTGATATGCCGCAGACGTTTGCCAACTAATAGCTTCATTGACTTCATGTATTTTTAATAACAATTGAAAAACCTCTTTTAACAAACCCAAAATAACAGACTGTTGTTGGATATTGTATAAATTTTCAAGTTGGTTTTGTATGTCTTGGTGTTGTTTAGAAAAATTATCATATTGGTCTGTATAAAACCCAACCAATTTATTATCGCCACGCACAGTATTTAATTCACCATCACCGTTGAAAACAAATCTGTCATATTCGTGCATAATCTGCATCATTTTGCCAGACAAAAATTCTTTTTTATTTTTCAACGCAGTTATTTTTTTATTAATATCTTGAATATTTGGAGACACGCGCTTTTCAAAATATTTAATCAAATTTTGCACATTATCAACAATTACGTTTTGTGATAACGCCTTTGTTTTTGTATCATTAAATTTGTTTGTATCTGCCACGATTCTTTCCTTTATCACTTTACACATTATATGTAATACATTTTGCGCTTTTTGTCAATATATTATTTCTTTTTATTCTTAGTTTGTCAAGATATAGTGTTTTAACATAAAACCAAACACTACATTTTGTGTTTTTTTACATATTTCGAATCGTGTTTTTTTATATTTTTTTGTATTTTTACATACAAATACGTGTTTTGTGTCAATTTTATAACGATTCGTAGTAAAAAAAATGGCGGATTTTATGCCTTTTTTTAATGCAAGTAAAAAAATATAAAAAATTGTTTTTTTCTGGGTTGAGATTATTTTCTATATACTATATATTGTTATCAACAAAATCAAAAAACACTATATATAGATTTAAGGAAAGAAAGATGGGTGAATTGAATTTTATTACAAAACAAACAAAAATTGTTAAACGTTCTGGCGAAACGGTCGATTTTGATGCCAACAAAATTTATAATGCGGTTTCCAAGGCCGTTGCTGCAACTGGCGAATTAAATGATGCCCAGGTTTTTACAATTACTCAATTTGTATTGAATAAATTGGATATCGCGTTTGTTGATAAAATTCCAACTGTCGAACAAATCCAAGATACAGTTGTTCAAACCCTGATGGATTCACGCGCATACAAAACAGCCGAGGCATATGTTATATATCGCCAAAAACGCAGTGAAATTCGCGATGCGTCCATTGATGCCGTTGATGTTATCGATGGTTATGTGACCGAGGCTGACTGGCGTGTCAAAGAAAACGCAAACATTGGTTATTCTATTGGTGGGTTAATTTTACGCACCAGCGAACGCGTGACCGCAGAATATTGGTTGCACCTGTACCCCCAAGAAATCGCGGCGGCACACAAACGCGCATCTATACATATTCACGATTTAGGTTGGTTGTCTGGTTATTGCGCGGGTTGGTCTTTGCGCGAATTGTTATACGAAGGATTCAATGGGGTCCCAGGTTATTTACAATGTGGTCCTGCAAAACACATGGCGACAGCTATTTCGCACATGGTGAATTTCTTAGGCACATTACAAAATGAATTCGCAGGTGCTCAGGCGTTTTCATCTGTTGATACATATTTGGCACCGTATGTTCGTTTAGACAAGTTGTCATACGAAGATGTTAAAAATTCTATGCAGACATTGATATTTAATTGTGCTGTGCCATGCCGTTGGGGAACACAAACACCATTTATCAACTTTACATTTGATTGGACATGCCCAACAGATTTGCGCCCACAACGTCCATTTGTCGGTGGCAAACAGGTTGATTTCACATATGGTGATTTGCAGGAAGAAATGGATATGATTAACAAAGCGTTTTTGGAAGTCATGACCGAAGGTGATGCAATGGGTCGTCCATTTACATTCCCTATTCCAACATACAATATCACACCTGATTTTCCATGGAATCACCCAAATGTAAAACCTTTGTTTGATTTGGCGGCGAAATACGGTATTCCAAACTTTCAAAACTTCTTGAATTCCGATTTGAACCCAACAGATGTTCGCTCTATGTGTTGCCGGTTGCGTTTGGACGTTCGTGAATTGTTAAAACGTGGTGGCGGTTTATTTGGTTCGGCGGAAAAAACTGGTTCTATTGGTGTGGTCACAATTAACTTGGCACGTTTGGGTTATTTACACAAAGGCGACCGCGAAGGTTTGTTCCGCGAATTACAATCTTTGTTATTCATGGGGCGCGATGCATTGGAAATCAAACGCAAAATTATTTCCAAGAATATGGAACGCGGTTTGTATCCATTTACCAAACGTTATTTGGGTAATTGGAATCATCACTTTTCTACAATCGGTGTAAATGGCGCAAATGAAATGGTTGCAAACTTTACAAACGGTGCGGAAAATATCGCAACAGTGTTTGGTAAAAAACTGGTCTTGGACGTTATGGATTTCATCCGTGAAAACTTGGCAAACTTCCAAGAAGAAACTGGCAACCTGTATAATTTAGAGGCTACTCCAGCCGAGGGATGTTCATATCGTTTCGCAAAAACAGATAAAAAGAACTATCCGGATATTATTACCGCTGGGACCCCAGATGCCCCATACTATACAAATTCAACCCAGTTGCCTGTGAATTATACAGACGATCCGTTTGTGGCATTGGAACACCAAGAAGAATTACAACGCAAATATACAGGCGGAACAATGTTGCATCTGTATATGGGCGAACCTGTATCAAATGGCGAAGCGGCACAGAAAATCGTACGGACTATATTTGAAAATTATAAAGTGCCATATATGACATTGACACCAACATTTTCAATATGTCCAAAGCATGGTTATTTGCCTGGACGTCATGAGTTTTGTCCAAAATGCGATGCGGAACGCGGCGCAAACGACAAATAAAAACAATCAAAATTAACAAAAAAAACACAACCAAAGGAAGGAGGAAAATTATGACTAACACAAACTGCAACTGCGACAGAACAAAATGCGAAGTATTTTCACGTTCTATGGGCTTTATTCGTCCTGTATCGAACTTTAACATTGGAAAATATAGCGAATTTTGCGAACGCAAGACTTTTACAGAAGCAAACAGTTTGACGGCTGGTCAAAGACACTCTGACCTGATGAAAAGAGCGGCTTAATATTATGCGCGAAATTCAAATTGGGGGATTGGTTTCTTTTACCACTATCGATTATCCTGACAAATTGGCTGCTGTGCTGTTTTTGGTTGGGTGCCCGTTAAGATGTGCGTATTGTTCCAATCCTCATTTAATTGATGTTGGCGATGGTCCATACGACCCTGAAAAGATGTTTGATTGGATTAAATCACGTGTCGGTCGTTTAGAGGCCATCGTTTTTTCTGGTGGCGAGGCATTAATGCAAGGTGATGCCACAATTGGTTATATGCAACGTGTGCGTGATTTAGGGTTCGCGATTGGATTGCATACAAACGGTTTTTATCCAGATTTGTTAAAACGCGCCGAACCATTGGTCGATTGGATTGGATTGGATTACAAGGCCACACGCGAAAAGTATGAATCTTTGGTGGGAAAAGGTATTGCATACGACCAAATGATAAAATCTTTGGATTTTTGGATTGGAACCGGCAAAGATTTAGAGGTTCGCGTGACGTGTGACCCACGTTTTATAACACTGGACGATTTGCGTAAAATTATTGACGATTGTGCGGTGCGTGGTGTAAAAAAAATCGCGATACAAAAATATCAACCACATTTCGAAGATGCAGAACACGCAACCACCCCAGAAGCACGCGACCAGTTTTTCAAAGATGACGATTTACGCAATTATATAAATTCAAAATTTGAATCTGTAATTTGGCGGGAATAATATATGCAAAAAGAAATTAAATTTTGTACACCATCTGGACCTTATTGGTTTTTATCACCGCTGGCTTTGTTCCCCATCAAAATGCATGTAGATGGCCAGGATTTTGTTTTTCCATCGGTAGAGCATTATTACCAAGCGATGAAATTTTACGCATCTGACCCGCGTTTTAATACTATTTTACAACTAAAAAACCCTGATGATGCGCGGTTATTGACCAAGACACCAGAATACAAGGTTAATCGTCGGGAAAATTTTGATAATGATAAATTCGATATTATGGAACGCGGATTGCGTGCAAAGTTTGCACAAAATCCCGACGCCGCAGAATTATTAAAATCCACAGGCGATGCGATTTTAATAAAATCTTGTCCGGTATGCTATAAATGCGGATTTGGAATCGGCAGTGGCACAAACCGTATTGGGAAAATATTGATGGATATACGCCAAAATTTGCAAAAATAATTATTTTTTGCGTTCTTTTTCGGCGGCAGCCAATTCCGCCAATAATTGTTCACGTGCAGAAATATTTTTAATTTTATGAAACTGGTTATTATCTGTATCGACTTTGACTTTGCGTTTTCTCTTTGGACCGCTGACTTTGATAACTCGGCCACTTTGTTTAATGGTTGTTGTGTATCTGCGCATAACAAATACTTTTCAATTTTTTATATTATCAAACAAATAGATAAAGTCAATATTCGGCAAAAATACTTGACACAAGGAATTTTTTTATATAAAATTTGTCGGCAATAGAGTTTTGGCCCCATCGTCTAATGGTTAGGACACCGCCCTTTCAAGGCGAGAATCCCGGTTCGAATCCGAGTGGGGCTGCCAAAATAAACAAATCGGGTTTTATGCCCGATTTTTCTTTGTTTTCCAATACTTTCAGCAGTTCGTAAGTCGGGCATCAAAAAACATACCCGTTTCACACATTTACGAACTTTTAAAAAGAAAAGGTTAGAAATCTAACCTTTTTTTGTATATATTGTTTTTTGCTTG
The DNA here is from genome assembly GCA_902793435.1 of uncultured Pseudomonadota bacterium. GTDB lineage: Bacteria > Pseudomonadota > Alphaproteobacteria > Rs-D84 > Rs-D84 > Enterousia. The sequence goes on from CADBDF010000003.1 coordinate 36,101, forward strand.
AATTTTTCTGGTTTTTATTTCAATATTTTGTTTGTTGAAAAAGGGGATATTTAATGAAAATCATAGATAATATCAATGTGTTTGGTGATTCTTTGTCAAAAGGAATTGTTTTAGATGATGACTCTAAAAAATATAAAATATCAGATAACAATGCCGTAGATGTGTTTAGTCGTAATATGCCTGTTTCTGTAAAAAATTATTCCAGATTTGGTTGTACAACAGATAAAGCTGTAAAAATAGCAGATGGTGTATTTAATAACGGATTAGAAAACGATTTGTTTTTGGTTGAATTTGGTGGAAACGATTGCGATTTTAATTGGGATATTGTTGCAGAAAATCCGACCAACAAAGATATTAAACCAAGTGTTTCATTAGAACAGTTTAAGGTAAATACTCAAACTATCATTGATAAATTACGCAAATTAGGAAAACGTATTGCTATAATGTCTTTGCCACCAATTGATGCAAATAAATATTTTAAATGGATTTCCAAGGGTGATAAGCAACGTGCCGCAAATATTTTGCAATTCTTGGGGGATGTGAATTTTATATACAGACATCAAGAATTGTATGCAGTTGCATTTAAACAAATTGCCATAGATAACAATATTCCTGTGGTGCCTGTTCGTGAAACCTTATTAGGCATTCATAAATTAAGTGATTACATTTGTGAAGATGGAATACATCTAAATGAACAAGGGCAAGCGGTTGTAGAGAGTGTTTTTGAAAATACATATTTACAATATCACCCTGAAACAAAGTAATGTGTATCCAAAAACACCTTAATTTCTTTCCCGAATGACAACAAATCACGCATAAACTCAGTTCGTGAATTGCACAGATGGCCCTGCCAAAAAAACAAAATCACCTTTTGGTGATTTTTTTATTTTGCTAAAACCTTTCACGAAGGATTTGAACCGGGATGGGTCAGAGCACCTGGCGCGGATACGCGCCACACGAAAACGAAGTTTTTGTGAAATATGGGTGCGCATGACCAATACGAGAATACACAATTAGAAAAATCATAAAAACGGAGTTTGTGTCCCCACGAGTTTTTATAGATTTTTATTATTGCGTATCGAAGAGGCGAGTGAAAAATCCGAGTGGGGCTGCCAAAATAACAAAACCGCATTTTTGCGGTTTTTTTGTTTGTTTTCCAATACTTTCATGAGTTCGTAAGTTAGGTGTTGAAAACAGACACCATTTCACACATTTACGAACTTGCGTTTTTCTTAATTCATATTAAAATTTATTCTGAACAAAAGGAATGCAATGATTATAACAATCTGCGGTAGCATGCGATTCAAACAAGAAATGATGAAAATCACCCAGGACATGACCCTTAACGGGCATTGTGTACTGACACCTGTGTTTTCAATTGATGAACAAAGAGATTATACACCAGAACAAAGACAAAAACTAAAATCCGCACATTTAAAAAAGATTGATTTGTCTGATGCGATACTGGTTGTAAATGTAAATAACTATATCGGCGATTCAACAAATGCGGAAATAGAATACGCAAAACAAAAAAACAAACAGATTTTATATTATACCGATTTAATATAGACACTGGAAAAATAAATTTATTTTCTGTGTGGAACATTTCTGTAAAAATATTCTTATTTCTTTCCCGAACAACAACAAATCATGTATGTAATTAGTTCGTGAATTGCTTAAGCGGTGTTTTGATATTGCTTTTTTATGCGATTTATGATATAATATAGGCAATTTGACAGACGGCATTTTGCCGTCTTTTTTATTTAAACAAAGGAGTTATAAATGGAACCTATCTATATATCCGCATTTCCAGGAATTGGTACAACCAGAATGTATGTTGGAAACGATGGAAATATTTATGAGTTTAGTGGCGGAAGTCGAGCATGGCGTAATAATAATCCCGGCAATTTGGAATATGGCAAATTTGCACGTGATAATGGAGCGATTGGAACAGACGGCAGATTTGCAATATTCCCAGATACTGCGACAGGTTTTAATGCTATGGCTGGTTTATTATCAACAAATGCTTATCAAAAACTAACAATAGAAGAAGCAATAAATAGATATGCCCCACCAAACGAAAATAATGTTGAAGATTATTTAAAATCTATAGAACGACAGACTGGTTTTTCGCGTTCTACACCAATGAATAACCTTTCCAAAGATAATTTATTAAAATTGGCGAAAGCAATGACAAAACATGAAGGAAATATGTCTGGAAAAAAACGTTTGGTTCCTAGAAACGAAAAATATATTTGGGTCACAGTTGGTGATGATAAAGTTCGACCAGAACATGAAATACTGGACGGAGAGATAAGAACATGGTATGATACACCACATCCAGGAGAAGAATATGGATGCAGGTGCCATGCAGAAAGCGCTGATTAGTTTTTTTGTTTTGTTATTATGTACGGCTTGTTCAAGACAAGTTGAATATACTGGTGTTTTTTCTGACGGTCTGCCAACACCAGATAAAACCGAATATTTTGATTTGTCAGACGAATACGGAATAAAACAAATAGATACCTTCTATATTGATGTTAATAATAACGGTATCAAAGACACAATTAAACGTGGTCGTTTTGTGACGGGAACTGCGCACTCTTACACTTATTATGATATATATTTGGATAATGGTGAAAAACTTGCACGATTAACAACTCATGAGGGAGCAGATTGTGTTTTGCGCGCTTATAAATTCCAAATACAACCGTTCGTAATAACAAGTGCATCAAGAAATGTTGGTGCTGATTATACAGAACCCACAAAAGCAAAAATTGAAAACCTTGAAATTATAAATAATAAAATAGAATCTGTATCATCCAAAGAACATAAACCAATTTGTGATGTCAGGTATTTATTGTAAATAAGTATTCAAAAACACCTTAACATCTTTCCCAAATAACAATAAATCGTGCATAGTATCATCTCGTGAATTGCGCAGATGGCCCTGCCAAAAATTTAAACCGGCCTTTTGGTCGGTTTTTTGTTTGTTTTTCAATACTTTCACAAGTTCGTAAGTTAGGTGTTGAAAACAGACACCTTTTTGCTGACTTTCGAAATTTTCATTTCATCGTAGACTGCAAACTATCACGATATTGCCTGATTTGTTCTTTTGTTTGTAGATATTCTTTATAATATGGCAAAGCTTGCTCATATTGCTTTACTTTATTATCAATAACAGATTGTTTGGCTTTTTCTTTATCTTCTTTTATACCCCTTGGTATTAAAACACCAAATATCATATAAGCACTGAGACCAGATAAAACAACAATCGCACCAATACCAAAACGATTATATTTTATGTTTCGTTTTTCTTCTTCTGGTGTCATACGCTATCCTTTTTTGGCATTGTAGCAAGACTTATCTGCAATTGCAAGTTGTAAAAATATTGTAATATCTTTCCCAAATCGCAACAAATCACGCATAAACTCTACTTGTGAATTGCACGAGTCGCCTTGGCAAAATAATTTCTTTTTGGTTTATAAATTATGTGGCCTTGGGTCACATAATCTTGCAAAACCTGTTCGCCTGCATCCGTTTCGATTTGACCATATACGGTTATACCGCGTTTTTTAAATTCATTAAACCAATCTGGTTTAAATCCTTCATCAAATCCGGTAATTTTGGTGACACGTTTAGAAGGCACACCATAATAAACCTCTTTGATTCCAGACCATATAATCGCCCCCAAACACATCATACATGGTTCCGATGTCACATATATACTTAAATCATACTTTGACAAATCATAAGTCCTCAGTTTCTTTTCTGCCAATTTTATCGCGTTCATTTCTGCATGATTGTGACTGCAAGATTTATTGACAACACTGTTGGCAGCCTTGGCAATCAAATTACCTTTTGAATCATAAATTGCCGCCAAAAATGGACCATGCCCCGTATTAATATATTTTTTTAATTCGTGTTGTAATTCCAATATAATTTTACTGGCATTATCCAATTTAGATTTATCGATTTTTTTATTAGCAATCACAGATAATGTTTTACTTTTTTGCATTTTCTTTCCTTTTATAAAATTATGGCATAAATTACATTAAATTGCAAAACAAGTATAAAAAAACACCGCCTAATTTGACGGTGTATGTCAAGTATCCTTTGGCAAAAGATTATCTTTCAATTTGTTTGGAATCCGGAAACATATCTGCAAATTGGTCGGCGGTTGTATGTGTTGCCGTCAAAACTTTGGATATTGTTTCCATGGACAACCAACGTGGCTGACCATATTTAGATGCCCTTTTGGATTTATTAAATGTTGTTGGATCTAAACCACTGGCGCGAGCCAGACCACTGCACGTCATATTGTTCTTGCGCGCAAGAATTTCGATAGCATTCCATAAGTCTTCATGAGTAAACATATTTTTATCTCCCTTGGTTATAGCTATCCGTTCACAATAGGTATTTTAACAAAGGGATAAGTATTTATTCAATTAGACCTAAATCCTATTTTTTATTTCTGGAAAATTTGCTTCAATGTTAAATTTGCGCAACCGTGGCATGTCAAAAAAACGCGTCGATGCGATACATATAACATAATCACCATGACGCATAAATTGACGACAACGCGCAAATGCCCCCAACCGAAATATCGCGTTCATAAATGTCCGCGTACGAATTCTTTCTTTTTTATTACGAGCCTCGGGCAAATTTATTATGCGCAAATCCCGCGATTCTGGAATTTCACAATCTTGGTTTGCATCGGCAATATCAATACCAACACGTCCATTTGATGCCGCAGCAACCACAACAATATCATCACATGTAGCGTGTGATGTATATTTTTTACCAGATGCCACCACCATTAAACGTTCCAAAACAAATTGCGATTTTTGCCGATTATCCCTATATTTCAATGCGCGTGCGCGATGGCGCGGCGATAATAATTCCGCATATAAATCTGGATTTTGACTAATCAAATTAATATTGGCTATATAAACTTTCATGCTGTGATTATAAAACAAAATTTAACAAAGGCAAATTTTTGACATTTTATTTATGATGAGTATATTTACATTTTGGATAATTTGAACAACCAAAAAATTCCCCGTATTGTCCTTGGCGTAAAACCAGACGACCGTTGCACACAGGACAAATGTTTGCTGATATTTTTTTATGACGCGCCGCAACCGCATCTTCTACATCGCGAATATGCTGACGATTAGATACCAATTTATATTTTTTTATTTTTTGAATTTGGTCTGCAATTTCATTGGCACGTTTTGCCGATAACTTTATGTCATGATAACACTTTATTTTGCCTGCGACCTGGGGGATATATACAACCGACGACGGCAATTGATGAAACATTAATCGACCCCGCGTGGAAAACGCAATTACCGATATAAATTTTGATGTCGGTATATTTAATTTATGCGACAACGCATTTATATGCCCAGCATTTTGTGTGATTGGATTAAAGAATTCATAGCGACGTCCATTATCAGTCTTGGTCCAATTTTCACCGTGTTCCGTTCCGGTAATAATGCCAGATATATTTTTAGTTTCCACCACAAAAATACCGTATTGCGACACGACAATATGGTCAATTTGCACACTGCCCCGCCCTGTTTTTAACATAACATCGTTGAATACGGCGTATTTATTGGACGGCAAAGATTTTAATCGACGCGCGACAGTTCCTTCGCCAATATCACCACGAATTGGCGACGCAAAAGCCATCCAAATCAAGAAAACCACAATGGCAACCGCCCAAAAAGTTGTTTCTATATCCATGTCTGGTAATTATATCACAAAATTTGATAAAAAGGAATCGTATGATAATTTTACATTTGCGTTGTCAAAAAAATAATATATAATGACAGCATTGTTCGTTTGAGAAAGAACGATTTATGAGGTTTTGGATGGTTGGCAGAGCGGTCGAATGCGACGGTCTTGAAAACCGCTGACGGGGTAACTCGTCCGGGGGTTCGAATCCCTCACCATCCGCCAGTATTCTGGCATGTATGCCGATACAGATGAAACGCCCGCGGTTCTGCGGGATTTTTCATACATTGACTTCGGTATGGGCGAAAATTGCCCTTTTTTACGCCATAATATCCTGCTTCCTATACACCCCCCATTTTCCGATAGTCAATACCTTGAAAAATAGCCAGAAAACCCTATATAAACACCGTAATAAAATTATAAAACACAGGAGAAAAAATCGCTTTTTTTCATTGAAAACACAAGGTTTTTGTATTACATTTTTCATGAAAATTTATGAGGACAATTATGAAAGAAACAGTAAAAAATCAAATAAACATCAATAAGGTGGGTAAAAACTCTGTTGTCGCAAATGGTGATACTGCAGTTGCTATTGGTAAAACAGAAAAAAACATAAATAAAAAATCTTTTTGGGCTTCGTTAATAGAGGCAGTATCACGAGTATTTAAAATATTTTGCTAAATAAAAGGTGTGTAATTTGGCACTAGATAAAATCGAAAATCACGCAGATGTTCTTCTATCTACCAAAAAGATACAAGATAGTGTAGTGGCCAATGGTGAACTGGCTGTTGCAGCAGGTCGCGATGTCAATATTTACGTACAAATGCCGGCAAATCCGACCCCTGCAATCATGGAAGATTCGTCTTCAAGGGATTGTAAATTTAACAAAATTTTGCATAGGAATATAGATGTCGTAAAAGAATTGTTAAATACTGGTCAACCGGACAAAGCTTTGGATGAAATATTAAAAATTGAAACAATATATGAGGGCGAATTAAAGGAACCTGATGCAAAAAGACGTTTGTTACTTAATAAAGGGACTGCATTAATTCTATTAAATCGTCCATTAGAGGGTGCAAATTCTTATTTGGAGGGCTATTACTGTTCGCCGGACAATGAACTTTCTAACGCATTGCGTATAAAAGCATATTTTATCAAAAAAGATATTGCAGGACTAAAAAAAGCAATTTCTGAAGTTCCCGAAATTCATCGTACAAGCAGGGTAATCGCTGGACGTATACTTGAAGCAATTCAACTTGACATAAAAAACTTCCCCACAATGCCAGCAGAAATAAACGAAGTGTGTTTTGACGATGTTGCAAACTGTCTGATAGCAAGCAAATTTTATTCTGTACGTGGAGATGAGACCAATGCCGCGAAATTTTTTAATCAAGCGAAAGATATAAATCCTGACGATTGGCAGATTTTGGCTTGGGAAGGTACGCGATATATGGGAGATGAGCCACAAAAACAGCCCATAGGTGCGATTAGATCAGCCAAAGATTCACTAGAAAAAGCATGGAATTTAATTAAAAATCAGACCAATGTACCGTTTGCCGAATTGTTATATATCCCCATAAACTTAGCTAGTGCGTACAGATTACTGAACATGCAAAAAGAGGAACGCGACCTTATAGAAAATCTATATTCACGTTTCCCTGAAGATCCAGATGTATTGTTAAAAAAAATCCTTAACGCCGATGATTGTGCGGAAGCGGCACAATTATCAGACAAACTTGATGTCAATAAAGGCTTTTATTATGCAGGATTGGCAGCGATATCATACATCAATAATAAGCAATATAATAAAGCATTATCTGTGTTACAAAAAGCTCCGCACGACGCGAATTACGACCAATTAGAAATCGATTTAAGAACCTGCATATGTTACAAAGAGTTAAATAATATTACAGCGGTTGACAATATTATTAAAAAACAAAAATCGGTCGCTGCAAAGAAATTACTTATGCATATAAAAACTGGCAACGTGCGAGATTTAATTCAAGCACGCCGATTTCTGAAACCCACAGATTGTGTATATATCAAAACAGAAATTGCGACAAGATTATATAAGGCACAATTATATACAGAAGCATCACCTGTGTACAAAGAAATAATCAAGATTGTTGGTTTACACGATGTCATTTTATCACATTATTTAGATTGTTTACATAGGACATCTGATGTTTCGGGCATGTATAAAGTATTATCATCTGTTCCCAATGAATACATTAATAATACTATATTGCAATATTGGGCTTTTTATCATGAGACTATGGGAGACAATGAAAAAGCCACATTATTTTTCAAAAAAGTATTCGACCAACAACCAGAAAATTCGAGAGTTGCAGTAAATCTGGCTATTATGTATCACCGGAACGATAATGAAGAAGCTTTGTTAAAACTATTGGATAAATTACCATCAAATTTAAATAAAATGTTTGGTGATGTCAAAGCTAAATGGCAGTTGCTTCACCTTATGTACGAACACAAGTTTGCAATGGAAACTCTCCCACAAAAAGCGTATGAATTAATAACTGAAAATCTTTATGATGAAGAATCTTGGAAAAACTATTTTACGTGGTTTATGACATGTTTAGCTGATTTCAAAATCGTAAACAATAAAACAGGTTTTATTTTGCACGACGAAGCAACCAATACCAACGAAATTTATATTATTGAAGATGACCCAAATATAAAAACCAACAAATTCTTTAATGTATTGCGAAGTTCCGATGTGTTCACAAAAAAATTAATGATGGCGGAAGAAAATTCCAATATCCAACTCGGACAAAATGGAATTGAATGCAAAGTTATTAATATTAACAATAAATACGTAACTGTAGGATGTATCATTCGCGACCAAATTTTTATACAATTTCCTGACTGTGATATAATTAGAATTGATGGGAAAACACCAGAAGAAGCCGTAGAAAAATTAAAACGACTGTTTAATTTTCAAAATCAGACACAGGATTTAATTAAAAATTATTATAAAGAAAAATATTTGCCAATATCCACGTTAGCAAATATGTTGGGAAAAGATGTAATAAGTCTAATGGAATTCCTTGCTACGGAAAAACTGATTGTATCGGAAGGGAGCGTAGTAGAGCAAAAGGATACCCAAAAACTGGTTAATAAACAAGCCGGATACATTATAGATGCGATTACTATTTTTAATGCATTTTGGTTCCATGTGGAGACCATGTTGGCAAATGTTGTTAAAGATAATCTTTACGTATCACAAAAAACCATAGATATTTTCAAATCGCTGAAAGAAGAGGAAATGCGATTCTTAAAAATGCGCGGTGGACGGCTTTTCAAAACTAATTCTGAAGACCAAAAATTGACATTTGCATCGCATGAAGACTTGAAAGACTATCAAAAAAATAAAATTAAAATGTTGGATGATATTCTTACATGGTTAGGTGAGAACGCAAAGATTATAATTCCATCTGGTGCATCAAAATTGTCTGACAACAAAGAACAGTTGCTTTCATTTTTTCAAGAAAAAGATTTAGAAACAGCTTCTGTCATACGGTTAGCTAAGGATAAAAACTTAAACTTGTTGTCTGACGATTATATGCTGCGGGCAATGGCGAAAAAACAATTTGAAATAGATGGACTATGGCTTCAAGGATTATTCATGTACAGCCCTTTTGCCAATAGTAATGAATATGTGGAATACGTTGTAAATTCTATAAAAAATAACCATAGCTTTATAAGTTTTAACTCTGCCAATCTATTTAAAATTTTTATCAAAGGGGGACCGGACATAAAAACTTTAGTAAACCAAATGAGAGCATGTTCATCAGAAAGCGCTATAATAGTCGCAACAGAATTTTATAGTAAATTGATAACATTTGACAAAAACACACCACAAATTGCGTTTATGTTGATAGATGCTGTCTTGAATAGTGGCACGCATACAGAATATAATATCAGATTAAGAGGCATGTTGGCAATTGCAAAGCACGATGCAATCTTTGACCGAGCACTACATGATTGGTGTACGGGACACTGTTTACCATATCCACAGGAATAATTGCTTTTTGATTTAACATCCATAAAACGCAGATTCTTGTTTATCAAAATCTGCGTATTTTTGTGCGATACCGAACAAGGTTTGCAGGTTCACGTGTGCAGGTACTTCGCCTTCCAGTATGTCGCCAATTATTTTAGGTGACAGGTATGCCAGGTTCATGTATTTATATACCGTTCTATCGGCACGATGTTCTGTGCGTTTAATCTGGTCAACCGGAACACCGGCTTCGTATTGCTTTTTATATTTCCATCCGAATGCCAGTGCCTTGGTCAATATCTGTGCGTTTTCTGTTTTTGTATGTATTGATACTTCGCCACCATCACATCGGTGGTTTATACAGGTTCGCGTATTCACATAGAACTGTGTTTCCACAACCGCATATTTACCATCGTTGGTTATATACATATGCATAGGTTCTACTTTTGAATTTATGGTGTCTGTTTTGAATTGTTCCAGATAACCCATGTCGTCAATCTTGATGAATATTGCCAGGGCATTTTTGTTAAACACTATTTTATCAACCATTTGTTGCATCAATTCGTCTGAATAACAAGTTTGTTTGAATTCTAATCGCTTGGCTTCCGGTATAGCAATCATATCAGAATCCAAGAATCTTTTTATCGTATCTGTAACAATCTGTTCCACATCGCCAGCCGGTAATGATATTTTATCGGCTTTGTAATAGCGGTATTTTTTCAATCTGTTATCTTTGTTGCTTTGTTGGTTCTTGAATATCTGGCCATCCGGTGTTTGTATCTTATTATGCAACAATGATTTACCGATGGTGTAACCCGCATTTTTGTGATTGTTGCCATCGTGCAGTTTCTGTTGCACATCGTTAAATAATTTTTCATCAAGTATCGCTTCATGCAATCCGTTAAATGTCTCTTTGCTTCGCTTGTTTGCAATCTTGCCAATATATACCGGATTTTTCAGGATTCTGTCCAATGAACTGGTGGCTATGATTGTACCACCTTTTTGTTGGCCTTTGTTGGTTGTCCATGTCTTTCCGCGTATTCCCATATCAATCAGTCGCAAGCGGCAATCTGACATACCAGTACTTATCATATATGTATTAAATATCCGGCGGACTGTTTCGGCTTCGGTTTCATTTACCACCAACTTCCCATCGATAACATCGTACCCAAGCGGTGGTATTCCACCAATCCACATCCCCTTTGCTTTTGTGGCACGGATTTTATCACGCACACGTTCCCCAGACACTTCGCGTTCAAATTCTGCGAACGATAGTAGCATGTTCAGGGTTAGTTTGCCCATGGCAGTGCTAGTATCGAATGATTGCGTTATGCTGACCAGATTGCAGTTATGTGGTTCAAAATCTTCCTTCATCATGCGTTTAAAGTCATATATGCTACGCGACAATCTGTCGATTTTATAAACCAGAACACATTGTATTCGACCAGCTTTGATATCGGCCAGCATTTCCTGTAAACCTGGACGGGCCATCGTTCCGCCAGAAATCGCCGCATCACTGTAAGTCTTGTAATATTGCCAACCATTAAACGATTGGGAAGCAATATACGCTTTACAAGACTCTTCTTGGTTTTGCAGAGAATTAAACTCCTGTTCCAATCCATGTTCAGTTGATTTACGCGTATAAATAGCACATCTAATCGTCATGTTTTTTCCTTTTGTTTATACCAAAGAAGAAATTACCAGACATTTTCATGCCTGCGATTTTAGTTGCAACTGCCGACAATGTTGAATATTTGTCACCGTTATATGAAAAACTGCCATCATCATTGACTAAGATGGTGTATTTTATACCCTTGAAATATCGGGTTAAAATTGTGCCTGGGACAAAGTTATATTTATTTGGACATGCATGGTCTAAACATTGTTCTGGATTATCCTTGTATTTTCGAATTTTTACCAAATATTTATGTTCAATTCGTAGGTTTAAGCGATCACATTGAATATAATACCAAAGCGACCGCAGTTGCCTTTTAAATGGATATTGTGAGTATTTTGCCCATAATCGAACTCGTTCATCAAAAGACAATGCTTTCAACTCATCCATCGTCTTTGGCATGTTATCTTTATATGACATATCGGCTCCTTTATAACGTCACGCAATTACCGCTCTAAAGTTGCCGAAAGTCAAGTTAATAAGCCCCTTGTTTTTTATTTTACAAAAATATTTATGTATGATACTATACAAGAAAGCGATAAAAATATTAATATAAAGGCTTTGACATTATGGATTATGAAAATATTTTCAAGGATTTTTTGGATTTAATTTATCACAATGACATTTTGCCAAATGAAATTGTTTGTGTTTTAGAAAAATATAGCAAAAACAGAGATTTTCGGTTAATTTGTGATTTATTGTATTATAAAGAGAAGTATTGTAAAACTGCTGGCGATCCAAGGACACAACAATTTTATACGGAATTGACTATGCATGCTCGCGCTTTACAGGACATCAATATTTGGCGAGACGCAATGTCGTTAAATAATTTAAGCTATTTGAAAGCCGCTCTTAATAATGACGCTCATAATGATACTCATAGGTCGGATCCTGCAATTATTAAACCGATGATGCAACAATTGATAAGGGCAGCCAACTTAAAACCTGATGGATATCTCATTAATAATATCGATAAAAAATATACGCAAAACACTACAAATCTAAACTCAGATAAAATACTTACACTAGATAATTTAAAAATTGGTGATGAAGTAGATCATCATTTTTTACGTGATCATTTTAAAATCAATATTCAACGAGGTATGCACTTTAAACAAAAGATAATTTTAATATCTAAATTTTCTGCTTATGCGGATGAAGAAAGAGACGGCATATTACATTATTTGGGACATAATATTGTAAACGATCATGGAGGTAAATTTAATCAAACACGAACCGGAGAGAATGAGAGATTTTGTGATGCGATTGATAATTTTAAAAAGGGCGGCCAGGTTTCGTATTTTAAAATTTTTCAAAAAAGAAACAAATGGATGTACAAAGGAGAATACGCTCTGATAGATTATAATTATACAGGTTCTAAAAATCCAAATGATATAAATTCTGATAGAAAAGTATATGAATTCTTATTACGAAAAAAATAGGCAATTTGAATGAAGTTGCAAGAAAAATTAAATAATATTTCAAAAACATCAAAATTATCTTTATTGAAAGACGGCCGGTCGGTTGATTTGGATGAGTTTTGGACCACATTTATAGAACCTTTTCTTCCGCCCAAAAAAGCAGTTGAGGGTTGGCATAAAATTTTGAAGAAATATATAAACGAAAAAAATGCTATTTTTTCGATACGGAAGTTTGGTAGTTATCGTGATAACAAAACAAAAGATCGCAAAACGTTGAGGCGCGGGTTCCTTAACCTAACAAATCTTGGTATTAACGCATTTTTTATTGATAATTTTTTTACATCGTATTTCTTTTCAATGGCTTATGATGGTTATGTGCCTGATTATAATGATTTCAAAGAAATGATGCTCTCTAGAAAATTTCCGTGTGGCTATATTGTTACCAAAACAGAAACTGCACTCGCCGCATTTCATAAAGGAAAAGATCCACGTATTCAATATAAAGGTTATAAAATAGCACATATTCATGACGCTGGTCGTGATTTTAATATATCAAATATCAAGACAGTTGGTGATTTTTGTAAATTGTTTTTCCCATTAGGAGAATATGATGATTGGAAAGCCATAAAAAAAGATAAAAATGGACCTTATCACTATAGAAATTTATCGATAAAAAAAGACGACCAAAAACTTGTAAAACAGTTTCTGGTTGCGCATTTTTTACGAACGGTTCATCCCATAAATTATTTCTTGGTTCCTAAACAATTTTGTATTTCCTTTGTTAATGATAAGGGTGAAACCAAATACGAAATTGGCGAATACGAACCCCTTATTAAATATGTAAGACAAAAAATCAAACAACGATACGGTGCAATTTATAATCAATATCTTGCATTAATTAAACGTATCGATGACGAACAAACAGAGCAAGAAAACATTATTATAAATGCGGTTTATGGTTTAAATGGTTTTAGAAAAAACAAATCTAAAAAAACAACAAAAAAAATTAAAACATTGAAAAAATCTAGCGGTTCATCAGGCATAGGGAAAATTGTACGAGAAACACTAATTCCTGGTCTGAACAAAATTCCGTCGGCAGAGATCAAAAAACTGCAAACTAAACAGTATTCCAAGAATACTTTTGATATAAATTATCCTCTTTTATCTAAAAATAGATTTGATAGCAATGGTCGTCCACGTTATTACGCTACACCAATACGAATTAATGGTGCTGATTGGTATGTTTGTCAGGAATGGTATGCCAGATGTGAACCCAAATTAAGGGTATGGTTAGCATTACATAACATAGGTTAACTAATATAATATTATCAGTTGTATTCGCTTGCTAATTTGGTGAAAAAGCATTCGTCGTGGTATATGCCGTCGGGCGTCAATAAATATTGGCGGTTTATTCCATCAAGGTGATAGCCTGATTTAATTATAGAATTATATGAACGGATGTTGTCTTTGATACATTGGCGGCATATTCTGTTCGCCCCCAGTTGTTCAAAGGCGATTTTTTCTATTGTTCTGTGGATTTCTTGATTAAACCCGTTTCCCCAGTATTTTCGCGCCAACCAAACAGATGAACATTCAAGTGTTTTATTATCCGGACAATAATATATTCTTTGATAGCCAATTAGTTCATTATTAAAAAACACAAACCAATCTATCCCCCTGTTTTGACAACGATTATGATAATATTGCATTACATGCAATGTGTCTTCTTGTGATGTTGGTAAAATACTTTCCAGTCTTGAAGAATAAATAAAATCATCTGGATTTTCATTTTTTAATACGTTCCACACTAATAGTGCATTTTCTTCATTTGGTTCAAGAATACGCATTTCCAAACGCTCTGTTTTTATATTATGACCAAATAACTCAAAAAACTTTTCCATTTGTGTTTCCTCTATTTTTCAGGAATATCTCTTAATGTATATTCTGGTATATTATTGCCACATTTTTCTTTTAAAATAGCACGAAAATCTGTTGCAAATCTGTCTGGAATATCTCTATTTACGTTTTCATCATCTGGCATTTCATCAGAAAAAATGTAATCCACTACGCATTTACAAGTTTTTTTGTTGTCTGCCAATTTTATGTCTTTGAATTCTTGTGCCGCATGTTTTACACAATCTTGGTATTCTTGTTTAGCTATATCATCAATCATTTTATTCCAGGCGTTTTTAGTATCGTTACTGTTATCACAAGCACATATAAACAAAGATAATATTATAAATATTTTTTTCATAACACCCCCTTTTTATTCGGCAATATACCATAAATTTATTTGTTCGTATAGGTAAATATTACATCCAACAATCGAACCATTGCCAAGGTATCTTGCCCGCAATATTCACGCAGATTTTTCATCATTTCTTCTGTTTCCTGTGGCGTTTGATTTCTGTTCATAAAATCTAAAAATTGGCTGCTGGCTTCTGTTCCGTTATGAATCCCCAGGGTTTCATAGGACAATTCCGGAACAAACGTGGGCAATGTTTTTTTGATTGATACACTACCGTTTTGACAAGGACAATACAGACCACGATTTTTAAATGGTTCTTCTAAATCTAAAATGCGTTCATTTATTGATGATAGTTTTTTGGCAAACTCTGGAAAATCAAAAGCCATTTCACAGTTACGGCCTTTTTCAAATGTTTTGTGATAGACGACTACTGAACCCGTATCACCGATTACATCACATAACTTTTTCAATAGTCCTGGTCTAGGGTCTGTTTCTGGGTTGTCGTGTAAATATTCATAATGTTCCAATTTGCCGCCAGGCGTCCTTTGCACATGTAATGAAAATTGAAAACAAATTTGTTGATAGGCGTGCGAATTATCAAATATCGGCACCGCCGACATAATTGTTTCATAATCAAGAAAGTATAAAGGCCATTGCAAATTATTCGTAAATTGTTTCAAGATGTTTAGATTGATTACATCTATATTATCTAAAAACGCTTCTATATCCCCGGAATGCTGTTGTTTATAGTAAATATCGACAGGAACATTATGCAAATCAGCACCATATTTTGCATAAATTTCGTCTGCCAATTTTCCTTTGAATGCATCAAAAACTGAATACTGTGGCAAATCTTTCCAACAATGACATTTATATTCGCATTTATAGAATTTATTGTTACATTTCGTCTTAGAAATAGCGATGCCAAGTTCTGGACCAGACAGAAATGCGCGTATACGATTTATTTCCGATTGCACCGTTTCCATATCTTGCATTTTACCGGCTACATCGTGCAAAGCGAACAACTGTGCCAAATCTAAATCACCATGGCGAATATATTCTTTATTTAGTGTCATTACAAAGCAATTACGAACCTTGATTCCACAGTGGTTTAATACATACCTCTGAAAAGAAACATCTAAATAGTGATATTCATGTGGTTCTGGATTCGATTTTACCTCTATAATATCCCATGTTCCGTCATTGTTGTTTTGTAAAATATCAACAGCACAATATTCATCAGTATCGGTGCAAAATGTCGCTTCATAGATGTATGACGCATTTTGTGTGATGGCTTTTTGGGTTTGTTCTATGGCTTCTGGTTCCCAAGGCTTTGCAGTGATGCGAACGCCTCCAGGGAATCTGTCACATGCTAATTCACCAACAGCAGTTCCAGCATCCAATATTGCTTGATTTTTGTCGGATTCTATATCTTTACGATATTTTTTGAACCACAACGCATTCGGGCATTTAATTCCAGTTACATAATCAGACTTTGATATTTTTATCATAATGATTCCGTTTATTTTATCTCCAGTTTAATACCTGTTATTCCTTTTTCACGCCAATTTCCTAAATACCCGGTGTGCAAATTACCGCTTAAACTGGAAGTTGGTTTAAAATTGTTAACTTGCCATACATGTTGGGTTGCTGATTTATTCGTATAAAACAAAGTAACAAAAACCGTGCATATGGAGGTGTCGCGCAGATGTTTTTCAAATTCTTTACCAGAACATTCGCGACCGTGTAAAAAGTATTTTTTGTCTAGAGCTGTTGATTCATGAACATTTTTTATACTGGCCGTTTTTGTTGTGTGTGTTCGTTTTTTTGCATTTTTGATGCTTTCTGCCTTGTATACAAAAAAACTTTCATCTATTTTGCCATCATCGTATTTTCTGTGGCATTCTTCACATAAAAAATGAAAATTTGCAAGATCCTTTGAAAAATTTACAAAAGATTCTTCGAATCTATCTAAATCGACATGACAAATATCTCCTTCTTTTGAATATGTTGATTCTTCAAAAAAGTTTCTTACTAAATCCTTTCTTTCAAAGCCATGTTTGTGT
This sequence comes from uncultured Pseudomonadota bacterium, assembly GCA_902793435.1. Classification (GTDB taxonomy): domain Bacteria; phylum Pseudomonadota; class Alphaproteobacteria; order Rs-D84; family Rs-D84; genus Enterousia. The sequence continues at coordinate 53,274 of CADBDF010000003.1, forward strand.
GCGGATTGAATTTCTTTTTCTTTTGTACCACAACATGCACAAATACCAGATTTATATTTTTGTGTTAAATCTCGTGTTTTATTACGTGCATATCCATCAAAAAATTTTTTAAACGTTTTATAATCACCTACGAACATATTCATTATGCATCCTTTTATTTAAAAAACTAATTTCCTATTTGTCCTGTTTCATTATCATACAATACTATGCGGCCGAAACTTGCGCAATTTGTTTCTTCTAATTTACGCAATTGCTCTTTGGCTGCGTCATACGAAAAATAAATTTCAGGTAAAACACAGTTGTTAAATATAATTTTCCATGCTGTACAAGTTGCCATTGTTTTCCCCTTTGGTTGTTAATTTAAAAACCTATTTTTGTTTGTTTTTTATGTAAATCTTTGACCTGTTGTTCCTGACGTAATCTGGATAACAGTTCAGATTTATCTGTAATTCCTAGTAAATCTGCTTGTTTTTTTACAACAGCAAAATCACCAGGTGCTAAATTCGTTAAATCAGCAATTTCTTCCTTGGAAATTTGTTGATTAAAAAAATCTTGAAAAGCCATAATGACTTGGTCAGGTTTTAAGAATTCGTATTTAACCTTGAACGAAAACCTGCGAAGCGCGGCTTTATCTATATTGTCCATCAAATTAGTCGTGCAAACAAACGGATAGTCCGCATTTTCCATCTGAGCCAACATTTCGTTTACAGAACAGACTTCCCAAGAACGCGCTGCTCGGGTTCTGTCCATAAGGAAACTGTCTGCTTCATCGAAAACCAGCATTACTTTTTTTGCACGTGCTTCCGCAAACGCACGGGCAATATTCTTTTCTGTTTGACCTACATACATACCGTTTATATCGCTGGCACGTTTTTTTATTATGTTTATGCCCAACAAATCAGCCAGATGTTCACAAAATGCGGTTTTCCCTGTTCCTGGTTTGCCGTATAACAAAATGTTTATACCAGTTTTTTTGAGTTAATACCACCCGTTAAAATATCTGATATCTTGTCAAAATCATCGACCATATAATCAAAATTGTCGCGTTTTAAATTCGCGGATAAAGAGGCACCAATCAAGACATCGCGAACGTCCTTGCACTTGTCAAAATTCATGGTTAGTAAATTCAAAAACATTGAACTGAATGAATTATCACCATAGCGATGTTTTTATATCCCCGATTCTGCCAATACGCCAGTTTGAGACATGATTTCTTTGACTTTTTCCGACGGTATTTTACATATTGCAGATACAAAATCTGCATTTATATCGTCCATAAAATCATTACTGATTCCATCATTGAAACAACAAAGTAATCTGCGTAATTGAGAATTTTTTTTAATAAACACCAAAAATTGCAATAAAATTCGACTATCGTTCGGCAAATCAAAAGTATCACAAATTATGGTAAAATTTTTATCAAAATCTGGATTGGTAATATCGGTGTCAAAATCTGATTTGCGGACATCAAAAATATTAGACACACGTTCATACAAAGCATCTTCGGCTAGTAAACTGTTCCGACATAATTTGCCATTTAGTAAATTTATAAGGAATTCAGCCTTTTCGTTTGCAGAAACACGTTTTTCACCACTATTAATCAGGTCACGCAAATTAAACCCAAACAAATCGGTCGAATGCCTTGACAGATGATGAAAGAACATATCTGTATCATCTGGTTCGTATTCGCTACTCGTTACATTTTTCAAATAATGCATCGCCAGTTGTCTGTCTTTTATATTCATATTTACGCCTTTTTTCGGGGTTCGTGGGTAATATAAATACCATGCTGGACAAAAACGGTCCATTTTTTCCTTGCGTATAGAAAAATTTTGATACTGTTATAATAAATCAATATAAAAAGCCTAAATCGGGAGTAAATATGCCAGAATCACGCAATAGTTATAAAAAATCAGATATTCATTTAGAACTTATCAATGAATTACGCAAAAGATATATGACACTTACAGATATTCGTGACTTTTTATTTGTTAATATTTTAAATTTGGCATTGTTTTTTTATTAAGTTCAACTTTATGTGACAATAATTTATCAACTGTTGATAACATGTCCATTTTTATGACCTTTATACAATTTTTACAAAAGTATGTTTTATACATATCGATACTTTTGGGGTCATTTGAATCTTTTGTGTTTACAACTATTGTTATTTCATAACCAGGTATTTTCAAACAATATGCATATTTTCCAGCAAATCTACCTGGGGACATACCGGTTGCATAATTTGATGGGTGTTCTACCTCTTTTTTACAAATTATTGGCAAAAACAAGTCTGGTTGTATTTGTACTTTATCTGTTAATATATCGAATGCAATTTGTTGATATTTTTTTAAATCGACTCTTTTAGAAGAAATGCCACAACGCCATAAAACAGACACAAAGAATTTATAAAGTTTTTCATAATCAAATTTATCGGACTGAATATTATATATATTAAATCCATCGCTTATATCTGTTGATGCATTTGGTATAATATCGTAAAAGAATTTTTTGGCATAATTATCAAAAACACCGAGTTTGTTATCACAATCTGCACATAAAAGACATTCTTTATAACCATTTTGTGCATTAGGGTTCATATCAAATTTTGTGGTTGCATTTATCCCAACCATTCTACCTTGGTTTGTTGCATGTAAACACTTTGGTATAATGTGTGATTGTACCAATTGTTTTTCTTCGCCACAAAATTTACAAATTCCTAACATTTTGGTATCTGCCTTGCCTAAATAACATGATATTTCAAATTAAAAAAGAAAGTCAAATATAATAGTGGCAAATTCCCTGTTAATATAAAATAATTCTCTGCTTTTTGAATAGGGAATTTTGAATAAAAGTGGCGTGTTACAAGCCTTGCAGTAGCATGATTTACGGCAAAACAACATATTTTTCATAAAAATTCCCTGTAAATACCCTGTAAATTGGATATCTAACACCGTCAAATATTACAACACCGCCATAAAAATTAAATGCCCGCTTGGGCATTTTATTTTTATCGTGATTGGCATTGGGTTGGACACTGCAACAAAGTTGCCGGTTGGGTTCGACAACAAGTAGATTTCACAAATGTTAATGCTGTGAAATCGTTACGGTTGCAACGCGGGCACAAAGAGCCAAGATAATCCCTCACCATCCGCCAGATTAAAATTTAAAAAAATTGCCAAGGGTGTTTTTTTATTTTATTTTTCTTTCTGTTTTATTATCATATACCGGGCAAAGGAGATTTTATGGAATATCTTGATATTTATGACGAATATATGAATAAAATCGGCACCGAGACCCGAGACATAGTTCATCAAAATGGTTTATGGCACAAGACTGTTCATTGTTGGATGTATGACGATGATGGAAATGTATATTTTCAAATTCGTGCAGATTCTGGTAAGCTATATACTACCGCATCTGGGCATGTATTGGCGGGGGAAACAGTGCGAGATGCTTTCCGTCGCGAAATATTCGAAGAAATCGGTATTAACACCGATGCATCAAATGCTGTCGCATTAGATATCGTATTTTGGCGTCAAGATAAACCACAAAAAAACTGGCACGATCGTGCATTTGCGCATATTTATGCAAATAAACTGCCGATTGACTTTACAGATTTTCATTTTCAGCCCGATGAAGTTGCTGGATTGGTTCGTATAAACGCAAAAGATTGTCTTGATTTGTTAATGGATAAACATACTTCTGTCCGTGCAATAAAAATTACAGCCGATAAATCAACAGATATCGATATTACAAAAAACGATTTTCTGGCTGCGTCTAATGAAACACCTATTGTAAAATATGGTTTTGTATTGCAAAGCATCATCCAACAAAATTCGCATATTTAGGTATGGAAATTTGTGCAACAGAATTATAGTCCGCCAGAAAAATCAAATGTCCTTTTGGGGCATTTTTTTGTTTTATTATTTTTGAATTTATTTGGACAAAATTGGTCCAGATACAACTTGTGTATAAAAAAATTTTTTGATAGCATATCTTTTAAAAGAGGCAATTATGGCAGAGGCACGCGATAACTATAAAAAAACAGATTTAAAACTGGAACTTATTAACGAATTACGTTCCAGAAGTATGACACGTAATGATATTAAAACATTCTTGTCAAACCAACGCAAGATGTTAGGCAAAGTTCCTGTGACATGTATGAATCCTGAAAAATACAAAGTTAGCGATAAAACCGTAAAACGCATAATTGATTCTATTGATGAATTGTATGGTGACCAATTAGATTTTAACCCTGAATTTAAAACATACAAATTGGATTTACACGATTTTCCAGACACTATCAATGAAACAGAAATTCAGGCTTTGGATGTTGCTTTACAAAAAATGAAAAACAACACAAATGCACGCAAATCATTAGAAAATTTAAAAGCAAAATTATCAACCAGGTTATACCGAAAAATAAAACACACCGAACCCACCAGTGCAATCCGTAAAATATATGATGCCGAACAAAATATAAATTCGAACTATGCAATTGTTGGTCCGCAATTAATTGTAAAATTTGACGAAAGCGTTAAAACTTTGTTAGATAATGCCATTTCTAAACGACACGAGGTTCAATTTAAATATTACAACAAAAATGTCACTGTTCAGCCCGTAGGAATTATACACAGTTCAAACAATGTATATTTAATCGCATTTGAAAAAAACGCAAAAAAAGATATAGACAAACCGCGACATTATAAACTGGCCGAAATTTCCAATTTAATTGATACAAAACAATGGTTCCCAGATGACCGTCATTTTTCATTACAAGAATATGCAAATTCTATGTTTGGGGTGTATAATGATGGGAAAACATATGATATAGACTGGTTAATCACAGACCCACAAATCATTAGTGTTGCAAAACAATATATGTTTCACCCGACACAACAATTTATCGAAAATCCAGATGGCAGTTTAACAATTAAAATGCATACCGGCGGATTGCGGGAAATCAGTTGGTTTTTGATAACATGGAACGGAAAAATTGTCCCAACCGCACCCACAGAATTAATTGATGAATATAAAAAAATATTATCCAGTTGTTGGGACAGTGTAAAAAAATAATCCGCATAAAGCGGACTATTTTTTATCAGGATTCAATGGGAGTTGTATTCGGGGCCAAAACCTTAAAAAGCCTTTACAAAAAAGAATCCCTATAATTTGGTAGTCAAAGCATACTTACTTTGTCCATTAATCATTATTTCATAATTCTGTATGGGATTCTGTAAGACTGTTTTCGTATATTTTTATCGTGATTGTGTTTATTTTCTTGGCAACATCTGCATCAGTTTTAGTTTTGGCAAAATCATTTAATTTTATACGTAGCCTTTCAGTCAATATTGATACATCGCCATCAACAAACATGCGAATATTAAATTCCCCAGATTCAATTGATGGAATAATTTTTGTTTTAAAAATGCGATTTATGTTTGTTTTGGTTATATAAAAATATTGAATAAATAAATATAGCCAAACCAACCATAAACAACACCCCAGAGAGCAATTGTCCCATGGTTAATCCCCACGATGTCAAAAATCCAATTTGTGCATCAGGCGCCCGGAAAAATTCGCAAACAACGCGTATAATCGCATACAGCATGCCCATTATACCGGCAATTGCGCCAGGACGTTTTTTTAAGTTTGTATATTTATACAACAACAACATCGTTGTAAATAAAACTATGCCTTCGCCAAAGGCCTCGTATAACGGACTGGGGTGACGGGGCGCAATTTCGTTTTGTCCGTTAAAAACAACTCCCCATGGCATATTGGTTTCGCGACCCATGACCTCCATATTTATAAAATTTGCAATACGACCAAAAAATAGTCCCATTGGCGCAACCACGGCCGCCAAATCCAGCATGCGTAAAAAACTGACTTTTTCATGATATGCAAACAGTAATGTGACCAATATAACACCAGTTAGCCCGCCATGAAAACTCATACCGCCATGCCACAGCGCAAATATTTCCAATGGATGTGCAATAAAAAATGGCAAATTATAAAATAAAACATAACCTAACCTGCCCCCTAAAACAACACCCAAAATCACCCATGTCATATAATCGTCATATTGTTTTTTGGATAATTTCAACCCAGAATCTGGGGCGCGTGCCAATTTTGCAAACAACCAAAACACCAATATAAATGAAACGATATATGCCAGCGCATACCAACGAACATCAATACCAAATACAGAAAACGCGACCGGCGATATAGGATTTATAACGATTGCCATTTTTTATTTCCTTTCTTGCCACAAGTGTAAAAATATACAGATAAAAACACAATAAAAAAACACCGAAAAAATTCGGTGTTTTTTTATAAATCATATTTTACATATATTGTTTATAGTTGATACCCAAACGCACCAATTCATCACGAGCACGACGTGCGGATTCGACCCAGCCCAACACGCGACTTTCATAATCTTTGGCCTTTTGTGTGTCGCCGGATTTCCTGATTTCGTTCCATTTTGCGTGAAATGCAGATACGCATTCCATTGCATCACAAAATTGGCGGATTCTGTCCCCAGATGTATGCGTATGAATATTTTCTTTTAATGTATTCAACGGTGTCACCGGAGTTATCCCCCTAAACTTTCTTGCATCTTTTGCCATTTATTTCCCTCTTGGTTTTTGTTATTACATAGCGTAATATAATACAAAATATTTGTTTTGTCAAGCATTAGTTGAATAAAAAATTTTTCAATATGCCTTTGCCGACAAAAAAAGCCAGAAACACAAACAATACCGAGCCACAGTATTAAAATTTCTTAGTTATGCAATTCGTGTGCAATAACTAAATTTTGTGTTTTATTCTTGAATTTTTGGGGTAATTGTATTATATATCACACGATATAAACAAAGGAGAAAAAAAACATGAAACAGGCTGTAAATAATATGGACCGGTATTTAAAGAAAATATTTGCATTAATGTTTGGTGCGGTTGCTTTGACCGCGGTTGCAACATATTTAACAATATGGGGTGGCGGATTGCGCTATTTAATCAGTGATGGTGGTTTTTCGGTTTTATATTATGTGTTGCTGTTTGGTGGTTTGGCTTTTTCAATTTGGGCCCAGGTGCGTGCATTTTCGATGAAGCCTGCAACGGCGGCATTGATGCTGATGATTTATGCGGCAATTATTGGAATTACAATGACACCATTGATTGCGGTTAGTTTGGCAATTCACCCTGCGGCGATTTTATATGCGTTTATATTGGCATCTGCTATGTTTGCATGTATGGCATTGTTTGGATATAAAACCGTCAAGAATTTATCTGGATTGGGTATATTCTTGTTCATGGGAATGATTGGTTTGATTTTGGTTGGTATTGCATCAATGATTTGGCCATTGGGTTCGACATTTTCTATGATTGTATGCTATATCGGCGTTTTGGTATTCGCGTTATTCACTGCGTATGATATGCAAAATTTAAAGAACGCATACAACACATTGGGTAATGATGAAACACAAAAAAATCAGTTGGCTGTGTTGGGGGCTTTACATTTATACATTTCGTTTATTGCGATGTTCCAATATCTGCTGAGTTTATTTAACCGCGATTAAAAACAAAAGGATTATATAATGGCTTATAAAATTGATTCATCAAAATGCATTGGTTGTCATACATGTATGGGTATGTGCCCAGCGGGTGCGATTTCCACAAGTGCAGACGGCAAATGCGTAATTGATACAGCAAAATGTATGTCGTGCGGAACATGTGCATCTGTTTGCCCAATGGGTGCGATTGTTCCAGAAAACAAATAATTAAAATTATAATTACAAGGGAATAAAAAATGTCAAATGTCACCATTAACGATATTGTTGCACTGTGTAAGCGACGCGGTTTTATTTTTACAGGGTCCGAAATTTATGGGGGATTGCCTGGTGCGTATGATTACGGTCCATACGGTGTGGAATTGATGCGCAATATTCGCAATGCGTGGTGGAACACTATGATTTATTCCCGCGATGATATCGAAGGATTGGATGCGGCGGTTATTACAAATCGCATGATGTGGAAATATTCTGGACACGAGGCGAATTTTTCCGACCCATTGGTCGAATGTAAAAAATGTGGTGCCCGCATGCGCCAGGATAAAATGCGCGATGCAACAAAATGTGATAATTGTGGTTCCACAGATTTAACCGAACCACGCGCATATCAGTTGATGATGGGGTTGTCCATTGGGGCGGTTGCCGGTGGCGAAATAAACGCCTATCTGCGCCCGGAAACCGCAACAACTACATATATCAATTTCAAAAATGTGTTAGACGCAAAACCACACAAATTGCCATTTGGAATCGCACAAATTGGCAAGGCTTTTCGTAACGAAATTTCCCCACGCGGATTTGTTTTTCGTATGCGCGAATTTGAACAGGCGGAAATGCAATATTTTGTAAATCCTGATGAAGATGAAAAATACTTTGAAATGTGGAAAGAACAACGCATGGCTTGGTGGGTAAATGTTTTGGGAATACCGGCAGAAAAATTACGTTTCAAACCACATGATAAATTGGCGCACTATGCCAAGGCCGCATGTGATATTGAATACGAATTCCCTGACGGTTTTGACGAGGTCGAAGGTATCCACAATCGCCAAGACTTTGATTTGGGTTCGCATACAAAATCACAAAACGAATTCAAATTACATGCCAATGTTTTGGAAAATAAAGATAGTGTCATAAAACTGTCTTACAGCGACCCCCAAGCAGGAACAAATTTCATTCCATATGTTATTGAAACCGCAATGGGCGTAAATCGAACAATGTTAGCAGTTATGTTAAACGCATATACTGTCGAAGATTTAGGGGACGGCAAAACACGTATTGTGTTAAAATTAAAGCCATGGTTATCACCGGTCAAAGCGGCAGTTATCCCATTGGCACGAAACGTCCCGGAATTACAAGATATCGCATCACAGGTTGAAAATTCTTTGCGCAAATTGGCAATTGGACGAATTGAAATGGAAAATTCTGGAAATATCGGTAAAAGTTATCGCCGTCACGATGAGATTGGAACCCCGGTATGTATCACGATTGACCATCAAACATTAGAAGATAATACCGTCACGTTGCGCTATCGCGACACAATGGAACAAGAACGCATACCTGTCGCGGATGTCCCAATGAAATTGCGACAAATTGTGAGCATGTAATAAAAAAACACCGTCCAAACGGACGGTATTTTTATTGATTTTCCTTGACCACAGACATATTTGGAATAATCACAGGGTCATTATATTTTGATAAAAAGCGCTGTCCCGTTTCACATACAACGTTATTCAAAGAATCTTCGTATTCACGAGATGCCGCAATCCAACGATTTTGAATTTCCGCATTGGCACCACTAACCCCCGACAAAGCGCCCAATGCCGCACCACCGCCCGCACCAATCAAAGTTGATTTTGCGCGCGCACGATTTGAAAAATCAACCATATCGCCATCTTCGGCACTTTGTGCAGACGGATAGAAATTATCTATATTTATTTTAACTTCTTCGCCATCTTTGTTGGTCAAAGGTTTGCCCTGGATATCATATATGCGAGCTTCCGCATATTTTGAACTAAATTTTGCCGTCCAATCCAAATGTTTAATACCAAACATCCCCTGGGAATCTTTAAATTCTATCATCGCAGGAACATGACGACCAACCTTTTGTGCAGACGATATCTTAACCAAATCACCCACACCATTACCACGTGTTATCTTTTTATCTTCATATCTGTATTTTGTTACACTTTCTGCCTTTAAAACTTTCGTTTCGCAATCGTCCGAAACAGTTTGTTTTGGTTCGCATGTTTTATTGGAACTATCAACATCAGTGAATTGTATTTGTGTTAATGATATTGTTGTACAACCTGTCCAAGTATTCTCGCTTTGGTCTGTACATTTGTATGATTGATGAGTTTTGTAATCATAAAACACATTATCCGTCACAGTGTTATCAATACCATCATCGCCACCAATATCATACGCACCATACAAACACACCGTTTCATTACCAGTTTGAACAGGTGTTTTTGTGTTTTCACCAGATTCACCAGATTTACTATCTGTATTATCGCTTGATTGGTTTGTATTTTGTGAATTCAATGGTTTTAATATACATTTATCTATTTTTAATACATCATCGCCAGATGCCATTAAATTTCCCGCAACCGCACCCGCCGCCGCATTTATACCAGTTGACATAATTGTTGAGCCAACTTTGTAATTATTACTTTGTGTGCTGGCGGTCATCAATGCCGCACCACCCGCCGCACCAATTGCAGTTGAAACCAATTTTTCTTTATTTGTTCCCAATGGAGAATCAGAACCGGCATCAGCCTTGCCAACCAAATTTCCACCAATACCACCAACCACAGCCGCTGCCAAAATCTTCATTCCGGCATTTGCTTTTTGTTCTTGCGCCATTACTTTTTCAACATCTTCAACTGTTGGTGCCGCATCTGCTGGGTACGTGAAAGATTTACCATTAGGTGTAAAATCATGGAAATTATCCACATTACATTTAATACTGTCACCTGCCGCCAAATATGCAGATGCCAAAACATTATAATCAGTGTTTTTGTATGACCGTAATTCAACCAATGCCGCGCATGTCGCAGGCCCACCACGTTTTGAGCCCGTTGTTGGTTTTATCCAATCAAATACACCATTTGGATAAATTGCACTGCATGCGTCCATATCAGAGGCTGATATAGTTTGAACATCACCATTATCATTTGTGATAACGCGCGCCGGTTGTGGTTCATATGCCTGCATGGCGCTACGCGCCGCCGATGCCGCCGCTGCAGATTGCGATTGCATCAAAGAAGAATTATTTATGCGCAATGCCGCAACCGCCGGACTTCCATGAAAAACAGTCGCCAACGCCGGTAAAGACAAAATTAAATAATTCAGTTTCGATGTTTTCATTATTCATAAACCATTGTTTTAGAATTGCAAACGCAACCGCGCACCAACATCAACGGTGCTGAGATTCGCGCTTTCTGTCCAATTTGTATAATGTGCAACCGATGGATACGCATTTTCACCACCCAAACCGTCCGCAATCCATTCGTCTTGGGTTAAAACGATACTGCCAGATGACTGAACTTTACCCAGGTGCATATAACGGACAAACAAATCCAATTTCATGCCATTACCCAATTCTGTACTGACACCACCTTCCAAAGCCAAAGCCAAACGTTCCGATGTTCCGCCATTATGATATGCGTTTATGTTCGATACCGCGGTTGGATCGCCTTGGTTTGATGTTGATGGGTCGGCTTCGGAATAAAATGTTGAATCCAAAACATTATAATCACTGACCGTATTTAACGAAATACCAATACCGGCACCAATATATGGACGCAACGAACCGCCCGCCATATATCCAGTATAAGAATCAATATTATAATACAAATTTAACATCGCCGCATTTGCCGTCACCGCACCACCGGTCGCACGCGCGGTCACAAAACCACCGGCACCGTCCGCCGTTTGAACACTTTGTGGGTATGAAATGTTGCTGTAACGGGTATAAGAAAAGTCTATGCGCAAATCACTGTTGATTGTGGCACCCAATGATAATTGCAACGGAATAACTGTATCCGATTCAAAACCAGAAAACTGGAACGAACCAGGAACCAAATATGCACCATCTTCCCCGGAATAATCCGCAGAAAATTCGCCCATAATACTGACCGAATATGCGGCAGACAAACCGATGTACAAACCGCTGTCGGCAAGCCTGTCAAAATCCGCCGATTGATAATAACGGCGACCCGCATTAACCGCAGAATTTCCAACACGTGGCAATGCCCCCGTCACACGCGTTGGCGCAGATGCCGCCACAGAATTCGTCATAACAACCCCACCATTTGCGGTCGGCAATAATATTGCACGATTGGCATTGGCAGCCCCCAGACTCGGTTGGCCATTATAACCAGAATATACAGGATATGCGGCATGGCCGGATATCGACAATCCCGCAAACAAAGTGGCAAAAAGCCCAAAAACCTTGAATTTTTTCATTCTCTGTCCATATTTATTTTATATTATTATACCATAAAAAAGCCCCATAAAAAAGTATTTATTGTAATAAAAAAATCCCCCCGACATATTGCCGGGGGAAATGTCCAATATAAAGTTTATTTTCTGTTTCAGTTTTTAGAAGCGAACGTTCGCACGAACACCCATTTCTAATTTCGCATCTGTACCATTTTGAGAATTTGGATGCGATTTATCAAATGTGTATTCTGTAACCAACGATAATTGTACAGATTCTGTAATTTGATTAGAAACCACAGCCGTCAAAACATATTCTTGCCAGCCATCGTCCATATCTGCGGTTTGAGCCAACAAGCCGTCAATAACCTGTTGTCTTTGCGCTTGTTGTGCAGCAGGCAATTGAACCATTGGGGTATGAATGGATTTTACACCATTGTCAGAGTGTTCTACGAATTTGAATGTTCCACCAAATGACCATCTGTCGTTTGCCTCATAGAAACCAGACAAACCAATAGTTGTTTCGTTTGTAGATTTTAAATCAACAGAAATCAATTTTGGAAATCCTAAGTCTGTGGCATTTACCGCACCAACACCTGGAATATCAAATCTGTTTAATTCGATTTCATTGTTGTGATTGCCGATTGTTTGTAAATATTCAGCAAACATAGATGCAGTGAATTTATCCCATGTTTTACCAAAACGTGTTCCAGCGATACCGCCCCAACGACCGTTAGAGAAGTTTTTGTATGTAAAACCATCAACGTCATACGAACCTCTCATTGGGGAAACACCCGACATATACAATTCGCCATAGATGTCCCAAACAAAATCGGTTGCGTCTTCAAAAATACGATAACCAAAACCTAAACGACCACGATGCATACCCCTGCGGTCAATATCGCCGTTATACGTATAACCCAAAGACAAATATGTTACTAATCTGTCTGTGATACCATAACCAAAATCTTCGGTTGCACGCCATACAGGGAATTCATCAAAACCATCATGATTTTTCAGTTTTAACGCATCTGTATGATCCGCACGTTTATACATCAAAGCCGCGCCAGTTTTTGAAAAATATTCGCCAGATTTTGGCGCAAACAATGGATTTTCCATGTTCGTTGTTCCAGCAATCGCCCCAGTCGTAATCATTGACGCTGTTGCAATCGCCAAAGTTTTCAAAGTTTTTTTCATCGAATACTCCTTATATTTTTTTGATGAAATTACTGACCCCCATTATTGGCAAGATCAGCGTTATACCCGTACCACCCATTATTGGCAATAGCACGCTTTGTGGTATAACAAACGAATTATGTTATATACATTAACCGATGTCAAAATAATCTTTTACTTGACAGGTGGGTTGAAAATTAAATTTTGTTTCCTATATATACTGTGTGATGGGTAATAAGCCCAATAAAACCAAAGGGGGCGACGATGGAACAAACAAACACCTTTGATAAAAAATATAATCCTGAAAAATGGTTATTAAATGCAATGCCACTGACCGAAAAGCAAAAACAAAATATCAAAACACAAATCGAATTGATGTATAAAGGTTTGACTTTGGTAAATTGGGCAAAACGCGGTACAAAGTTAGGGACCGCAAAATTAAAAGCATTGGAACAAGTCGAAACTTTTGCACAAACATTGGACGATAACAAAAAACAAAACAACAACAATGCGGTGGTTGCAGAAATATCTAGAACTGTGGCGGAATTAAAAAAGAAAATTTCAAAACAGATTATGGAATCAAAAACCTCCGAAATGACTGTGCCTGAAAAGTTGGCTGAAAAATACAAAGAACATGGCACAGGTTTGGCGGAAACAAATATGCGAGATTTACGTAAATTGGTTATGCAAGATTCCAAACGCGTTCAAACAAACGAAAAACAGGCAAACAAATTTGCAAAACCAAATCAAATACTACTGATGCAAATTATGGCACTGCGTGCCAAAGCGGCATAATCAAAAAAATCGCCCATGTATTTGGGCAATTTTTTATTTATGTTTGTATGCCAAAATATATTTTTCCATTTGTGGTAAATACTGTGCAGGTATTAATTCACGCGATATAAGGCATGCATTTCCCTGGCCTGCGGACATTTTGGGCATTTCTGTACCGTTTTTAGCATTGATGATTTTATCTAATTTTAATGTAAATTTATCGCGTGGTAATAAAAACGTTATTTCATCACCTGCACGAATTTCGTTACGCAATTCAAATGCGATATTTTTATCATCAATATCCGTCACCACACCGGCGGCATGGTACATCGAATCCGATTTTGTCGTTTCATAATTATGTGCCGTCGCAGGCAACCCACCATCAAAGAACGCCGTTGTATAACCGCGGGTTTCCAACACATTTAAATCCGCCATAAATTCATCAGGATTAAAGTGTTTTGGGTCACGCGCCCACGCGTCGATTGCATTGCGATATGCACGAACCACAGAACCAACATAATATTCACTGCGGTTACGACCTTCTATCTTTAATGAATCCGGCGATGATTCCAAGACTTCGCCCAAACGTGGCATCAAACACAAATCTTTGGAATTCATAATATACGCACCATGTTCGTCTTCATCAATTGGCATTTCAATACCTGATTCAACCTCGCGCAAGATTACATCATATTTCCACCGGCACAGTTGCGCACACGCACCACGATTTGATGGACGACCGGTTATATAATTCGATAACAAACAACGGCCAGAATACGCCATGCACATTGCGCCATGGACAAAGATTTCCAATTTTATGTCTGGGCATGCGGCGCGGATTTTACAAAATTCAGGATGTGAAACCTCACGCGCAAGGACACACAGCGATGCGCCCGCGTTTTGCCAAAACTTTACAGATGCCGCCGAACAAATATTCGCCTGGGTCGAAACATGAATTGGCATATTTGGAAAATTATCGCGCACCCACATCATGACCCCGGCATCCGCCACAATCAGCGCGTCAGGTTTCAAATATTCGATAATTTCACGAACACGTGGCATATTTTGAAAATCCCGGTCATGTGCAAACAGGTTAAAAGCCAAATAAACCTTTTTGCCATGCTCATGAGCAAATTCAATACCCTGCTTCACGCCCTCTATATCGATTTTGGCACGTGCGCGCATAGAAAAACCCGGCAGTCCAGCATAAATCGCATCTGCACCATATAAAATTGCCGTTTTAAAAGCATCCAAAGTGCCCGCCGGCGCCAACAATTCAGGTATTTTTTTCGTATTCATAATATTTTCCATATAAATTTTACCAAATTATAATTTTATACTTGAAATTATCAAATAAAAAATATATTATTGACTCACATTGCCAGTTTAGCTCAGCTGGTAGAGCATCTGATTTGTAATCAGAGGGTCGTTGGTTCAAGTCCGACAACTGGCACCAGAATTTCGCGGGAATCCCGCGATTTTTTATTTGTTTTTATGCAAAAAATAATTGACAAATTGTATTTTTAGTATTACTATTATACCATAATAAAAACTAAGAGGATATCATGGGTGATTCAAAAGAATTGTTACAGGATATAAGTTTATTGGGGTTACCAAGCAACGAGGAAATTACAAACCTTGTCACAAAAACCTTAGAACGAATTATACAGATAAAAACCGCTATTAAATTTACTGACGATATTGAATCAATTGATGACGCGGTTAAATTTTTAATCGACACCGACGCTGTGATTTGCGGTCCTGGGAATTTACCATATTCCAACGGACAAAAAAATACCGACTTTGTTTTTATTGCTGATGCAGAACAAATATATTCCGTATTAAAAAATTCCGATCCAAAAATTACCAACCATATAAAATTGTTTGATTACAGTTTGAGACATACGGACCATTTTAAAAAAATGCACCATGATGCACAAATGGATAACAAATTGGTATTGGAAGATTTTACTTTGATACGCGATAAAATCAATTTTATTTATTCGTTGGCTGCAAATGATATAAATACTGTGTCCCAAGACCCCTGGGTAAAATTATCTTACAAAATATTCCAAAAATTTATTTTAACCAAAATAAAAGACATCGAATCACAATCTGGTCCAGAATTACAAAATCAAATGATTGATAATTTGATGAATCACACCATTATTTTGGATAAAATATTAAAAGAAAAACATGATTCTTTTTTTGAAGATTTAGGAAAACCAAGACAAACCATACCTGCAACTTGCAAAGTTTTGTTAAGTGATTGCACATATGCTGATTTGTTTGGCTTAAACAAAGACAAACATTACAAAATTATGCATTCCATAGATGCTTCAAAATTAAGACAAGATTTTGATTTTTCCACGTTTGATATAAATGGTGATTTTATTTGTATAAATTCCAAAAAAGCAACCATCAAATTTCCTAAGCAAATTAATGGCGCGTTCGATTTAACAGGTTGCAAATTTACTTTGAATCGTATTCCAAATGGCGCAACAACCGTTAATTTATCACATACAACAATTAAAAACTTTATCGATTTACAGACAATCAATTTTCCTGATACAACCACAGAAGTGGTTTTGGATACGGCAATAATAAAAAATATATTAAAGTTATTAGAAAACAAAAATAATACAGACCCAGAAATTATCGCTTACAAAAAGTTCATCCAAAAACATCCAAAAATACAGGTTGTAAATCATGGACGTAATTTAATTTTACAACAAGAATTGGAAAACAAACAAAGCGCATTGCCACAGGTAAAAGATACTACACAAAATGTATCTGTGCCTGCACAGGTAGTAATACCTGAAAAAACAGATGATTGGTTGGCACCCGAAGAATTAAAAGAAATATTGTTGGCATTATATCCTGAATTAGAATCTGTTGATGATTTGGACAGACTGATTCAACGCGCACGCAATTTAAACAGCAAAGTTCAAAAAAGCACAATGAAATACAATGGCATACAGGTTATTTGTGTTCATAAAAATTCTGTTCATCAAGTAATGGAAAATATTCGCGATATTAATGCAAAAACACCTAAACATATAATACATGTCCAGAAAAAACAATCGGTCGAAAAGGCCGAACCAAAACAGGCAACTGTAAAAAAATTAAAAGGTATTAAATATAAAAAATATATACCGACATCTGTTTATAAACAAATTAAATCTGCATGTGGCGACAGTATGCAGTTATTTATCTCTGTGTTGGAACGGATTTCCATGATAAACACAAATTATTCAACAACGCAAAACAATATTCCATTACAATACATTGATAAAGACGGTCAAACACACAACATACCAAATACAACACATAAACTTTACAAGGCCGCAACAACATCTATTACAAGTTTGGATAACAGACGAATTGTTTTGACCATCAACCCAGATGATAAAATCATAGTCGCAACGGCTTTCTTTGCCGACCATGTTAATAACAGCAAAAACGATAAAAAATATAATGACATCGCAATTCCTAATGCGGCATCGGGTTTATTGATGGACGGAAAAACACCTGTGACACGCGATTTAATAAAATCTGGGGATTTTATTGATATTGATGCAAAGTTAAAAGAGTTAAAAGTAAAAGATAATGTCGTTGTTAAAACAACCGAAGTTATAAAAACAAAAACTATCACAACAACAACTGTTATCACAGAAACCGTTAAACAACATCGCCCACGCAAACGCATAAACGCCGGTTATGTTGATGTGAAATTAACTGCAAATATTTTAGAAAATGCAATTACAGAAATATACGCACAGTTAGATAAAATATCCAAAACCACAAAAATACAAGGGACAAAAAAAGATTTGCGTTTGGCTGCATTGGAAATTGTAAAACACAGATTAGAAAAAGGAATGTAAAAAATCGCCCATAACCATGGGCGATTTTTGTTTGGCAAAACAATTATTTTTTACGTTTTCTTTTTCGGTTAGATTTTGAATCTTCGGTTTCCCAATCTGTGACTTCTGGAAACATTTCACGCAACAATTCTTTTAACTTTGGGTTTTTAGATATATAATACCGCACGCCATACAATGATAATATTGTTATATAACGTTCTATGTCATCACGTGTCATTTTTTCAGCCAATTTTTCACGCAGATGCCCCCACGCATCATGAACCGCCCCACGCGCACGATTAAAAAATCTGTTGCGATACATTGATATAATTGTTTCTATCCACATCCATATCAACGACAATACACCTGGAATAACTATACATGCAACAAAATAACGAAACCAATCTTGGCATGCCGTCATTCCAAACATAGATTCGCATGTATATTCACAATGCAATAACATTACAGCAATAATTTCATATAAAAAAACAACTGTGATATAAATTTTTGGTTTTAATAACATTTGTGTATCCTTTGGTTTATTTGATTTTATTTTGACACAAATGTTATAAATACGCACCAAGAACAAAAACCTAAACAAAAAAACCGAATTAAATCGGTTTTTTGTTTATTCTTTATCAGCCGCACGTGCCGATGTTTCAATTTGCAACAACTGGTTTTCCAGCGCAGTTCGTTCCGATGATTTATAACCGGTACTGTCATCGGTCCGCGGACTTGATGTTTTTGTGACGGTTGCCTGTGTCACATTTTTATCATCTGGCTTGCGCGGTTCTCCTGTTTTTATATCATTTACAGCCGATACCGCCGGATTAATTAAATTTTTATAAATCTCATCGGCCTGTTTGGTTCCGGCTATATCACGCGCCAACAATTTATTTTCGGGTCCAGGCACAAACCATGAATCCAATTTTGCGGCTGTCAATTGCATTATTGGACGCGTGCGCGCGTTTTCCATCCAACGTGGCATACGTGGCATATCCGAAAAATACCACAAAGATACCCAATACACAATTCCCATAACCACGATTCCACGTATTATACCGAATATAACCCCCAGTGTATGATCTGTGACGTTCATCATAGATTCTTGGATTTTATCGCGCAGTTTTTGATTCACAAAACTGACCAACAATAATATACAGAAAAATACCACAAAGTATGACGCAACCAATGTGACAACCGTTGAATCAGGTAATTTAAACCATGATTGAAACATACTGTCCAGCCAAGGCGATGTAAAACGCGCCGCGATTGCCGCCACAACCCACGACAAAGTCGCAATTGTTTCATATACACCACCGCGAATTGTCGCCCACACAGTTGATGCCAACAACACGATGATATAGACATAATCTAAACTTGTTAAATCAAACATAATTTAAAAGCCTTTATCAATTTATTTTCTAGAATTCTTACGTGCTGATGAAATGCTGAATCCAACAATTATCAAGCCTAAAACTATCAAAATCCATGATGCTAATTTATTGTCAGATGCATTAGTTTTTTTTTCATCTGTTGCATCATCGCCAGTGGCAGAATATTCCGTCACCGTCGCAACAGGTGTTGGATGTTCAGCACGATACGCGTCACCATTTTCTGCAATAGATTTTTTCACATCAGCCGCAGATTGTTTTGCCGCATCGTCCATATCAACCTCTATCGCGGAACGCATATCGTCCGCCATACTTTCTGCGAAGCCCTGGAAACATTTGTCGCCAATTTTTATCACAGGCACGCCACCAGATGCAAAATCACATTGTTTTAACACATCAATAAACATCGCACGATGCGCCGGTTCGACCACATTTACAAATGTCACATTGATTGTTGGATATTCATAAATAAAATTATTTTTTGTGTAATCTTGGGCATGATGACAATGCGGACATGTTGGTGAATAATAAATTGTGATGTCCGCCGCATTTGCCATACCAATAAAACCAAAAGCCGCAATCGCAGATAAAAATATTTTTTTCATAAATAATCTCCTTTCATACAAATTTAATGATTTGATTATAGAAAAACATATATATTTTTCGCAAGATAATTTTATGAAAATTTGCATTTATTTTTATCGCGAATTCATCAAACGAACATCATCAAATTCAGGGTGTCCCGCAAATACATTTAATGTTGATGGACAAATAGATAAAATTTTTCTGTGTTGTTCGCGTGCCAAATTTACAACCATACTGACCAACCGAAATTCAATTGGTAATCGTTGATATGCAACATCTATAAAAGTATGGTCAATCATCAGTTTATCCAGACCGATTTTTATAAAAGTTATTTCGCCTATATTTTTGCCATTAAACTTCGCACAGAATCCGCACCCGCCTGGCAGACTTTCGTATTCAATGTTGTTCATAGTGTTGCCCTTTGTTTTAACATCACTATAAACAACCGATAATCGTTAATAAATACGATTAAAATCCATTAAATATTGTTATAATTCTTTTTTATTATACGGCCACTTTGTCGCAATGCCACAGTTTCCATGGACGACAAACGAGGGGTTAAAACCTGTATCGCACCGTCCATACCGACAATTGTCGGCAAAGACATCGCCAGGTTTGTTTTCGGCGCACATGTTGATACTGTTAAAATTCTTTTTTCATCGTTGATTATGCAACGCAGTAAATCATTTACAGCCGCCGCAATTCCGTCCCATGTTGCACCGCGACCTTGGATTATTTCATACGCGGCCGTTTGCACGCGATGTTCAATTGTGCGACGCGTTGTTTGTGGTAATGGTAATTTTGTAGATTTACAAAAATCGTTTAATGGAATCGCACCAACACTTACAGATTCCCAATTTACCACAGATGAATCACCATGTTCGCCCAATACATACGCATTTATCGATAATGGCGACACGTCCAAATGACGCGACAAAATTGTACGCAGGCGTGCAGAATCCAACATTGTACCGGTTCCAATTACACGATTTGCCGGCAACCCAGATAATTCGCGTGCCAACATTACCATTACGTCCAAAGGATTGGTGACGACAATTATTTTGACGCGCTTGGGGTCTGTATTTGCCATGACACGCGGTATAATATCGCGAATAACACTCGCGTTTGCCGATAATAAATCTGTGCGTGTTTGCCCAGGTTTTTGATTTGCCCCTGCGGCAACAATTACTATTTCAGAGCCTTTGATTTCACGATAATTACTGGCGGCTGTAATCTTGACATCAAAAGAAAAGACAGATGCATGCCCCAAATCTAATGCTGCGGCTTGACTTCTTACTGCATCGCGGTCAAACAATACAATTTCATGAACCAAACCTGAATTTTTAATTGCGGTCGCCACAGCCGCACCAACCGTCCCAACACCAATAATTGCAACTTTCATTAAAATCCCCCTATCTCGTTTTTTATTATTATTATATCATATTTCAGTGGGATTTATTTAATAAAAAAACAGGGGATAATTCCCCTGTGTGTTTTTAATATGATTTTGCGACATACACAAATGTTGGGTCATCTTTATCCAAACATCTGCGAGAGATTTTATATTTTTCAATCAAGCCATCAAATTCCGCATTTAATGTTAAATCATATTTGATACGGAAAAATCCAGTTGTGCCGCGTTCCAGTTCGCGTTCCAAATCCGCCAATGTTGCAACATCATGCATTTGTGCATTTTGACGTGCCAATGCACGTTCGTACATTTCAACTTGGATTTTTTTCATTAAATCAGGCGCCATATTCAACAATTCATCAACAGATACAGTTTGTTTAGAATCTTTGCCCAAATCACGACGGGTAATTGTGACAGTGCCGTTTTCCATTTCGCGACCACCTATTTCGACACGCAACGGCACACCACGTTTAATCCATTTCCACATTTTGTCAGGGGCGCGCATATCGGTTGTATCAACCAATACACGTAAATCCAACGCACGCAATTTTTCGCCTAATTTTTCAGCGTATTCATTTAAAGTGTTTGTGTTTTCTTCACGAACAATTGGTATAATCACAATTTGATACGGTGCAACCGCCGGAGGCAAAACCAAACCGTCATCGTCACTGTGAATCATAAACAAACCACCCATCATACGTGTTGATGTTCCCCAAGATGTCGTCCATGCATATTGCAATTTTCCATCGGTTCCTAAATATTTAATATCAAAAGATTTTGCAAAATGTTGTCCCAAATCGTGCGATGTACCAGCCTGTAATGCCTTGCCGTCTTGCATAATTTGTTCAACGGTGTATGTGTGGTCGGCACCGGCAAATCTTTCCTCGGGTGTTTTTTCCCCGGCAATCACAGGCGCCGCCAAAACATTCTTCATATATTCTGCATAAACGGCATGCATTTTTTTCGCATCAGCATTTGCTTCTTCGTGGGTTGCAAAAACATTATGACCTTCTTGCCAATTAAATTCCGATGTGCGCAAAAACATACGCGGCCGCATTTCCCAGCGCATAACATTTACCCACTGATTCAACTTCATCGGTAAATCACGCCAAGATTGCACCCAACGCGACATAGCCTCGCCAATGATGGTTTCAGATGTTGGACGAATAACATAAGGGTCTGTTAATTCGGCATCTGGGTCCGGTTGTAATTTACCGTCAATCATTTTCAAACGATAATGTGTGACAACGGCAGCCTCTTTTGCAAAACCGGCAACATGTTCTGCTTCTTTGTTAAAATATGCAATAGGTATCAGCAATGGAAAGTTTGCGTTTTGCACACCATTGGCCTTAATCCGTTTATCCATTTGGTCGCGCATCAGTTCCCATATTGCCCAACCATACGGTTTAATTGTCATGCAACCACGCACAGGTGCATTTTCAGCCAAATCGGCTGCAACAATTAAGTTTTGATACCATTCGCTAAAATTTTCTTCACGTGTTGGTGTTATTGCTGTTTTCATCTCGTTATCTCTTTATCTTTTAATTCCATATATTTGTTCGATACTATTTCATGCAATTTTGTTGCAATTTCTTTACGATTCATACCAGATACAGAAACGGGTTCCAATGCCCATATATGCACCGTCATTCCACCCAGTTGCGCGATATGAAATATTTGACCAAACGCACTGCGTTCGACCTCGCACTTTGGACCCTGGGTCTGTTTCACATTATCAAAGTATGCATAATCGTTTGCCAAAACCTGGTCATTAACGCATTTATTGCGACGCGTGCGATATGTAATGACCATCGGTTGAATTGTTAAATTATCAATTTCTTCGACCATATTAAACATTGCAGATTTAAATTCACGAACATACGCACCATTGGTGGTTGTTCCTTCGGGGAAAATCACAACGGGATATGATGCAGAATTCATTTGTTTTGTCATTGCATCAATCGCCTCGATGGCATGCGATGGACGTCTATCCACAAAAACCACACCGAATTTTTTTGCAATCCAACCAACCAAAGGGTAAGATGCGATATCAATTTTTCCAACAAACGAACAACCATACGCCACAGGCATTGTCATTAATTCAAATACAGAAATATGATTACAGATGCACAACAACGGACGGTTTTTCGATAATTTACCATGCCGACGAATACGCAGACCTGTGGTGGCACTCAAACTCCACATGAAAAAGCGCATATATTTTACAGAAAAACGTCCGCGTGGAATTAAAAAAATTATTGGAACCTGGATTAAAACAACAAATACGAATAATATCGCACGAACCAGCGCAATTGCAGTATCAAAAATATTAACCCGACATTTATCCGCCATTATTTTCATTATTCTTGCCTTTCGTCTTCGTCTGTTTTATCTGGGTCTTGGATTAATTCCGCATCAGCCGCATCTTCGCGTAATAAAAATGCAAATACAGAACGCATTACACGCATTGCGCCCTTGGCAGGTGACGCAATAATTTTACCCAATGTTTGAATAAAGTTAGATGGCAATTCAAAATCTTCGCCTTCGAAACTTTCATTTGTACCAAAGAAATGTTTTCTGTAAAGTGCGTCCATATCTTTTGTGCGCAACATCACAAATACGTCGTATGAATTAAATGGCTTATCAATAAATACACCACGTCCAAACGTTGCATTTATACGCAAATACCCCTTTACCAATGGTGTCATTTGACGACGCGCAATATTCGCATCAACAAAAACCTCGGGCAAGATATTCATGCGTGTCAATTTTGGATTTACCCCAGGTACCAATTTTGTTGATTCAACCGTTGCACGCAAACTGAGTGGTGATAAATGATTATAATACAAATATGAAATCGCCTGTGCCGATTCCGCCGGATTTGTCCCCGTCCATGACGCAACCCCAAACACTATACCGATTTTATGACGCATAATATATTCGCCCAATCCCGCCCATAACAGACGCATAACCAGCGCATTTTCACGATATTCCGGTGCCACACATGCGCGTGACATTTCCACAATATTTGCACCAGATTTTTTTATTTTTGAAATATCAAATTCGGTTTCTGTATAAAATCCGCCCATTTTTTCCGCTGCATCACGGTTGATAATGCGATATGTACCAACAACGCGACCTTCGTGAAAAACGCCCAGATATTCAGCAAATCTGTCATAAGAATCATACTCTTCGCGTAAATTTTTTTGTTCTTCGGTTGCAGATGCACCCTCTTCTTCGACAAAAACACGATAACGAAGTGCGCGCACCTGGCGACGTTCTTCTTTGGTACGAGTCATACGCACCTCGAAATCACGAACTTTTATACTCATTTCTGTTTTATCCTTTTATATACTGGGGTTAAGGATAACAAAGAAAAACCACTATATCAACAGATTTATTTTAATTTACCAGATAATTCACCAATGGCGATTGCATACCAATTTGAATTATTCCACTTTTTGATTCTATAAAAATTTGGATATGTTAAATACGCAATGCGAACCATCGTCATATCAATATCTGCATCGGGAGATATTGCATATACCGTATCCGCTTTATCATCCGTATCAGCAACTAAGCCAACAACCGTATCATCAGTCATCAAAGGCGTGCCATCAGCATTTAAGACCCCCAAGGTTGCCCAATATGATACAGGATATTTTTTATCGCCATTTATTAAATCATCGTCTATGTCCGATGGAATTAAAACACGTGTGACAATTTTTTCGTCCGGGCGCCAACCCAATTTATTCAAATAATTCCCCGCACTGAACATTGCATCACTGATATTATTTATTATATCAATTTTTCCGTCACCATTGCCGTCTGCACCATATGATGCCAATGTTGTTGGGATAAATTGAAAATGCCCCATTGCACCAGCCCAACTGCCGTAAATACTGTTTATATCCAGATTATTTTTATCTGCAATTTTCATCAATGCCAATAACTGGTTAGTGAAAAATTTTTCACGACGCCCGTCATACATTAATGTAAAAAACGCGTCTTTTAATTTATATGCCTTTTTGACAGTTCCATAATTTGATTCCATACCCCAAAACGCCAAAATCACATGACGCGGAACACCATATTTTGTTTCGGTTTTTCCCAACAAAGTTGGATATTTACGTGCCATATTTTGACCACTGCGCACACGTTCGGTATTCACCGTTCGCGACAAATAATCACGCAAAGTTAATTTAAATTCCGATTGATTTTTATCGTTATAAACTATACGCGGAATAAACACAGAATTTTTCAAAGTTGCATCAATTGTTGCATTTGAAATACCGTCCGCCATTGCGGTTGCACGTACAGATGATTGTATTGCGTTCCAACGTTCAAAATCAAATTCACCACGCGATGCAAATGCCATATTGGACACAACCGAAAACAATGCGCACGAAACCATTACGCCAAAATGTTTCATACCATAACCCCATTATTTTATTAAATTTAAAACGCGTATTTTAATCCCAAATGCAAACTAAATGATTGCCATGTTGCCTCTTTCAAAGCATCTGTCACACGTTCAGTATATGCCGGATATGTTTTTGCGACATAATCAAATGCATTGGGATCAACATTGCTGGGAACCTCGGTATATTCGGTGTATTCAGCCCAATAAATTTCACCACCGATTTTACCCACATGGAAATAATTTGTGTCCGCCTTTAACGATAATTGCAAACGGTCAGATAAACGCATCGAATATTCCATTTCCAATTCATACGCAAAGGCATCATTATCACCCTCGTCCAAGAAACTGGGGTGTTGTTGCCAATCTGTCCGGTTTGGCCATATACCTTCGGACGAATATTTCGGCATACTGACCTGGCCATAAAAGCGCAATTTATCAGTTAATGTTAATTGTTTTTCAATTTCCAATCCAATATAAAATCCAGACCATGTTGTATTATATTCATGTGTTTTGCCAGACACCAATATTGGGCCATCGCCGCCAATTATAACACATTCATCATAGCCAACACCCCATGGTGCATATGGATTTGCCGCATCATAAACATAATCATTTATCGACAATGCACCTGTTAATGGATCAACCGAACCAACATTGATTTGTTCGGGCGACACACATACCTGGTACCATTTTTCAGCAGCCGCTTCGGCCTGATCAATAGGAACATCATAGTAAATTCCTAAATCTTCGGGGTCACCAAAAACATAATCGCCGTCCTGGGTCATTAATGGAATATATACACCCTGGTTTGGATAATAATGGTCGGCCATTTGCAAATTATGTTTAAATATTTCATAACCAAATACAGGTGTTAATTTCCAACCCGCAATATCCCATATATTGTGCGCACCGATTCCAAACTTCATGTGATTTGTGTCACCAGATTGGTCACCAACAGATATCGTGAAAATTCCTTCGTATGGACGCGCAACATCATACGGCAACAAATCATAATCCATGGACAGACCGCCACTTTCCATTTTACCGTATGTAAATTCACCAAATGCCATCATATCAAAGTTGCGCAATGTAAAATTATAACGCGCACCAGCCTTTAATTCATTAAACACCATATCGTCCCATTCCAAAACGGAATTTACAGATGTTGTAAATTGGAAATCTGCAAAACGACGACCATACCCGCCATAGATATAAAAACCATTTTCATCAGCCGTTGGTATTGACACACCGTTTGCCGTCATTGTTCCAGGATATGATGCAACCTGGGGCGCCGCAGGCACACGATATGTATATGTGTTTGACGAAACAACTTGTTTAGAACCAGACCCAACATAATTTTGATAACCACGATTTTGATACGAACCGTATGCGGCACGATTCATCGATGTGGATTGTTGTTGATAGTATGATGGAACACCTTCGTTGCTGGCCCAAGCCGGCAGCGACACGCAGATTCCAAGCAAAATCGTGATTTTATCCTTCCTCATTTGGTTTTATTATGAAACAATTTCAATATTTAATGCAACTAAAAAAAAATGATTTACTGGATTTTTTTATTCTTTGTTTTAATATGACCCGTATGATTGCGCCACACAACATTTATATTCATGTTCCGTATTGCATTTCCAAGTGCAATTATTGTGCTTTTTTTTCACGTGCAATTTCACCAGATTGGGATTCATATTGTAATCAAATTTGTAATGAAATAGATTATTGGTTTAATAAACTGGGACACATAAATGTTCCAACTGTTTTTTTTGGTGGCGGCACCCCCAGTTTAATGCCAATAAATGTTTTCCAAAAAATCATACAACATTTAAACCACAATTTTGATTTATCACATTGCGATGAAATCACACTTGAATCAAATCCTGGGACAATCACATACGATAAATTACAAGAATTTGTTGCAAATGGCATGACACGTTTATCAATCGGCGTGCAATCGTTTGATGATGACGAACTGCAATTCTTGGGACGCAAACACAACGCACAAACAGCAATAGATTTGATAAACGATGCACAAAAATCTGGTATCAGGGTCAGTGCAGATTTTATATATGGACTGCCAAATCACAATGTAAAAAATGTAATCAATTTATGCACACAAATAAATGATATTGGATTACAACACGCATCTTTGTACGAATTAACCATCGAACCAAACACTCCGTTTGGACATATGAATTTAAATATGCCGTCCAATGATGAAATGGCAGAAATGTATTTAACCATACAAAGTCATTTAAATTTATCACGATACGAGGTTTCTAATTATTCCGCACCCAATCAACAATGCAGACACAATCAAAACGTATGGGACGGTGATGCCTATATTGGTTTGGGCAACGGTGCAATGGGACGCGTATTGATTGACGGCGATTGGTTTGAACAATCTGGGGGAGATATAAAAACAACCAAGATAGATACAAATACGCGTGCCACAGAACGCATTATTACAGGATTGCGCACAACACGTGGTGTGTTAATTGATGATACAATAAAAAATATAGTTGATATAGATTTTATAAATTCTAATAATGAATTGGTCCAAATCAAAGATAATCACATAATCGCAACACCAAAAGGATTATTGACATTAGACAATTTAATTTTACATATAATAAAGTAAAGAATAAATGGAACACAAACTTTTAAACATAATTGGAATCTGTGCAGTTGCCATCACTTTGGCATTGGCCGGTTTTATACACAAGGAGAACAGCATGACAATAGGTTTAGATATTAAAAATATGGACACCAGGATTGCCCCCGGGACAGATTTTTATGATTACGCAACACGTGGCTGGCGCGTGGCCCACCCTATTCCAAACGACTATGCAAGATATGGGACATTTGAATTACTGGCCGAACAAAACGATAAACGCGTTCGTGAAATCGCCGAAACAGACACCGGTAAAGTTGGTAAATTGTTTAGAATTGCTATGAACGAAAGACAATTAAACACCGAAACTGTGCGTCCTGTGCGTCCATATTTGGCAGATATCAGCGAAATAACATCTGTTGCCGATTTGCCAAGTGCGTTGGGAAAATTGCACAGTTTTGTTGATGGATTTTTTGCCGATACTGTTGAGTTAGACGAAAAAGACAGTTCATATTATTTATATCACATTGTGCAATCTGGCACCGGTTTGTCACGTGATTATTATTTTGACAAAGATGAAAAATCCGAACAGGTTCGCGAAAAATATATTGAATACTTGGATAAATTGATGACCGCATTTGGTGTGTCTGGCGATGCACAAAAAATATTTAATCTGGAAAAAAAATTAGCCAAGGCTTTTTATAGAAAAGAAGATTTGCGCAATCCATTGAAAAATTACCACAAAATGTCAATCCAAGAATTCAACGATACTTTTGTTGGTTTTGATTGGGATAAATATTTTGCAGCACGCGAAATCAACCCGAAATCAATTAGTGTTGCACAGCCCGAGGCTTTGACAGAGGCTATTAACATTATAAACAATACAGATATAGATTTATTAAAAACTTATTTAAAGGTTCGTATGATTTCTGGGGCAACATCATATCTGGACGACAGAACATACGATATTGCATTTGAATTTAACAAGGTTTTAACCGGTCAAAACGACAAGAAACCACGTTGGAAACGCGCCATTGGTATTGTCGATGGTTCTTTGGGTGATTTGGTTGGTAAAATATTCACAGAAAGATTTTTCCATGCAGATGCAAAACACCGCATGCAAGATTTGGTAAAAAATTTACAATCTGCATTAAAGATGCGAATTGAAAAACTGGATTGGATGTCCGCCGACACAAAACAAGAAGCTTTGAAAAAATTAAGCACTTTCCATGCAAAAATTGGTTATCCAGATGTATGGCGCGATTATTCAAATCTGGAAATATCAAACAACGATTCGCTGTATGATAACATGGTTCGTATTTGGAAATTTCATGACAGATTCTGGTTGGATAAAATCGACAAACCACGCGACCCAAACATTTGGTATATGAACGCACACGAGGTTAATGCATATTACGACCCATCAACAAATGAAATATGTTTTCCAGCCGGTATTTTGCAATACCCGTTCTTTGATATGCGGGCAGATGACGCATTTAATTATGGCGCAATCGGTAGCATAATCGGTCATGAAATGACACATGGGTTTGACGACAGTGGTCGTCACTTTGACGCAGACGGCAATATGCGCGATTGGTGGAATGCCGATGACACACGCGAATTTAACAAAAGAACAAATGTATTACGCGAGTTCTTTAACAATATAACGGTTGCAACAGACACACGTGCAAACGGAACATTTACATTGGGCGAAAATTTAGCCGACTATGGTGGTGTGACTGTTTCATTTACCGCATTTACCCAATTTGGTAATCGCACAGAACCAATCAATGGATTGACTGATGCACAAAGATTCTTTATTGCATACGCAATGGGATTCACACAGAATATTCGTGATGCCGAGGTTTTACGATTAACCAAAACAAACGAACATTCTTTGGGACGTTGGCGCGTAAATGGAATATTGCCACATATTGACGCGTGGTATGATGCTTTTAAAATAAACGATAAATCGAAAATGTATATTGCACCGAATAAACGCGTAAAGATTTGGTAAAAACACCCGCAAATGCGGGTGTTTTTTTAATCTTTATTTCCAACACGCTGTCTAAATTCTGTACTTGGACGAAATGTTGCAACACGACGCGCAGAAATAACCGCAGGAACACCTGTTTTAGGATTACGACCAATACGCGCCGGTTTTGTCAAAATTTTGAAAGTTCCAAAACCAGAAAATTTGACATCATTTCCATTAACCAACGATTCACCAATTTCTGCAAAAATAACATCTATCATTTTATATGCATCGGTTGCGGTTAAACCAAATTTATCACGCAAGCGAGTTGCCAAATCATTTCGTGTAATTGTTGCCATTTTTTAATTTCCCTTTGTTTTTCCTTGATTATTATATCGACGCGCAATAAAAAAGCAACATTTATTTGTTTTTTTGCAAAATATTGATTTTGTGTTTTAATTTGTTTAAAATGTTTGTGTATGTCCCCATAGTTCAACTGGATAGAACGGGGGTTTCCTAAACCTCTGATGCTGGTTCGATTCCTGCTGGGGATACCAAACAAAGTTTAATGAAGAAGAATAGTATGAAAAACAAGGCTGTTAAATTTGGGATTATCGCAACATTATTACCACATCTGTTTTGTTGCGTATTACCGATTGTGTTGGCTATTTTAAGTTTATTCGCACCAGAGGTTGCACATTCATCGTATTTTATGCCAGATTGGTTGGAACCATGGCTGTTTGTGATTTCGGCTTTGATGTTGGGGTTGTCTTGGGTGTTTGTTATACGCGATTGTCATTGCGATTGTGACATGTGCCACACGCACGAAAAACACACCCCACAAAAAATCATTTTATCTGTTATAACGATTTTATTTATTGTTAGTGTTGTTTTGCACATTATCGCACATCATTAACAACGTTCAATTTTCAGTGTGCAAAGTTCAGTTGATACGTCGGTATGTGACCAACAACTTTTTACCACCCTATACAGATGTCAATATGACTTATTTTTTATTTGTTTTATGCCACCGAATATGATAAAATAAATCATAAAAGGTAGGAGTGATATTGATGAAAAGATTAGTCGTTGTTTTAAGCAGTTTGTTGGTTTTACCCGCATTTGCCGAGGTTTCACCGTCGCAAATTGATACAGAAAATATGTTTTCTGGGGTTGAATTTGACGATGCGACAACTGGTGCGGTCGAAGAAATTGTTGCAGACGAAGAAGTATCTGCACCGGTTGCAAAACCACAGGCAAACACATCTGGCCGTATGATTGGAACAGGTACCGCGGGACGTGTGGCGGCGGGTCGTTCGGGCATCAGTCGCGCCAGCAATGTGGCCAGTCCCAGAACAAATTCTGTGCGGTCACGCAGTATTTCTGTCCGCAGTGCAACGACACCTGTGCGCACAACATCGGTGACAACACGTCGCGCCGACAGCATTGGAACCACCCAACGTCAAGGTGTTGCGGCACGTGCATCAACATTGAATTCCACCCAAACAGTTTATAATCCCAATACAACCAGTGGTGTTCGCGCATCTGTGACATCACGTGGCATGCGTGCGGCAACAATTGTTCCCGCCACAACAACAGTTCCAACAGCGGAATCTGCGGTGGAAACAACGGCTGAATTGAACGCAATTAAATCTTTGACCGAATATTGCCAAGCACAATATGCGTCTTGTATGGATAATTATTGTAATGTTTTGGACGACAACCAAGGTCGTTGCACATGTTCCAAAAACATTTCTAACTATGAAAAGACCGAGGCTGCATTAGCAAACGCGACCGAGGCTTTACAAGATGTCGCACGCAGTATTCAATACATTGGTTTGCCTGCGGATCAAATTAATACATTATTCACAGAAACCGAGGCAGAATTAACAATGAAAGATTCCAAAGATAATTCTGCAATTCGTTCAAGTTTGGATAAAGTAAAACGTATGATTGTCGATGTTAAAACTGGCACGGCATCTGCGGTTGAAACAAACAGTACGATGAATTTTGATTTGTCGGGATTGTTGAATTTTGATATCGGCAGCACAGGATTTGATTTGTCCAGCTTTATGGGAACAACATCAAACACTAACAGTATTTCAAATCAACGCGGTGAATCATTGTATAAAACAGCGACCGCACGTTGCAAGGCATCAGTATTGAATTCTTGCACCGCCCAAGGTGTTGATGCCGCGGTCGTGACAAATTCATACGATTTGGAAATCGATAAATCATGTTTGGCATACGAACGCGCTTTGACAGATTCAAACGCACAAATGGCACAAACAGTTGCAAACGCCAAAGAAGTTTTGAAAAAGGCACGTTTGATGGTTGCGCAAAACAAAAATTCTTATGATTTGCGCGGTTGCGTCAGTGCGTTGGAATCATGTATGCAAGACGATTATGTTTGTGGTAACAGTTACGAAAGCTGTCTGGATCCAACCGGCCAATATATCGTAAATGGTTCGGTTGTTATCGGCAGTATGCCTGGTAATAATACCGAGGGATCCGATATCAGCTCTACATATTCACATGAAAATTTGTTCAGCACATGGACCGCACCTGATGGAACCAAAAATCCATGGGCGACTTCAAATTCTAGTGATCCTAAATACATAACATTGGTTGATTATATCGATGCCACGGTGACAAATTCTGCGGCCAAAAACGCTTCGGACAAAATGTCACAATATTTGCAGAACAAAATTGGCTATCATGATAACAGCACAAATAAAGACTTTGGTATGTGCATGTCTATCTTGAATAAATGTCAAAACTATACATACGATAAAAAAGGCAAATACGACCCAGAAAACGAGGTTGTAAAGCAATTCTTGCAACGTGCATTGGTTCAAATTAAAACGGCCCAAGATGAATTGTTGGCATCGTATGCAGAAAGTTGCATCAGTGATGTTTCCAGTTGTTTGGCATCCAATAACTATGATTCTGCAAACCCAGAGGGTACAAAATCCAGAACAGCAATCAATGCTTGTTATTCACAAATCAAAACATGTTTGTCTGTGAATGGTAACATTTATGGTTCTGTGACACCTGCGGTATTGCAAAGTTGGGTGACGGGTAATTATGGTTCGGTTGAAACATATACATCTACGAATGAAATTATCAACGACTGTGCCCAGATTACTGACCCCACAGAATGCGGACAAAAATGGGGTTATTGCCTCAGCTCTAATGGTTCACCCAGAACGACATTGTCCGCGGGTATGTGCACATGGACAACAAATTCCAACCTGCCTAATGGCGGAACTTGTGGCAGATCAGGCAGTGTGTCATGCAACTAAAATAAAATATTTGCAAAAAAAAATCCCCGAAAAAATCGGGGATTTTTTTTATTCCGCCCCGGCCAAGGTGACGGCGCAACCTTGGGGTTTGGCAAATATTATATGATTAAATTTGGACGGGTTGCACGCAGGTTTTCCAAAGATTTTTCTTGTGCCACACGAAAATCCGCCGGATTCCAAATTTGAAAAGAATTACCACGACCGACAAACAATGCCGTATCCCCTATTCCCGCATGCGCCAATAAATCCGCCGGGATAATAATGCGTCCGGTCACATCAAATTGCAATGGACGCGCATCTGCAAACAGCATAGCAGATAAATCGTCCAAATTACCGTCAAAAACACCCATTTTATCGGTTGCAGACGCTAATTGTTCCATACGTGACATAGATAGCCCTTCGATACATTTATTTGTAAAAGAACGGTAAAGAACCACACCAGCAAATTTTTCATTATTTAGTGCGGCACGAAAAGAAGCCGGCACAGAAATACGCCCTTTGGTATCCAAACGATTTTCATAAGACGAGAGAAACAATGACATTTTATCCTTTGAATTTTTTGGGGTTTTACCGGCATCAACCGCACCACGAAAATCAGTCTAGCACGTGATTTTTTATATGTCAATGACATTTCATAATCAATTTATGGGATTTTATGGTTTTACAAGACAAATTGCACTTTTTTTAAATAAATTTAAAATATTTTATTTTTTCTCTTGACCTGCGATTCGTTTTTGTTTTAAGATGTTTGTATAGACAAAAGGCACCCGTCTAAAATTACCAAAATCGCCCGGATTTCTGGTAAAAAACAAACAAAAAACAACCAAACGATGGCCGACTTTTTGTAAATACGATTGTAAATACAGGAAAAAGTCATCAAAACACACACAACAAACCCAAGAAAGGAGGGACCCACACAATGCAAAAGAATATCAAACAGATAATGATTGCACTGGACCAGGTTTTGAGCACAACCGTTTGGGTAAATCAAGATAGACAAATCATTTCATTAAGTGATGAATTGCATGTTGGCAACAACAATGCACCACGTTCTATCGAAGATTTGCCACGCGCATCATTGGTCGGCGCATATGTATCATTACAAATTAGAACAGACAATTTTGATGTTGCGGCTGAAACATTGGAAACACATGATTTGGCATTAAAGGTCAAAGAAATGGTGTTTGCCGAGGCTAAGAAAATCATGGATAACGATACAGAATCCATGGAACGTCATGTAAAGGCTGCATAAAAAAACACAGTTTCCGGATTACCGGAAGGAGAGGAGAAACCGCCAACAAGTAATTGTTGGCGGTTCGTTTTTTACCGGTCACGACTGCGCGGCAACATTTTTATATTGTTTTCTGGGGTTATTCCCGCAGATTCCATAATTTTTACCAATTTAGCCTGGGACACAACCCAATGCTTTGCGTTTGCAATTTTCTTAGATTCTTGTTTTTCTGTGCGCGTTTTGTGTGGCGCAGTTTTGTTTTTATGCCATGTAGATTTCTTTTTTTGAATCATATTTTCGTCCTTTGGTTATACATATAAATATTATAAATTTTGGGCGCAACATTTTGTATCTGTATGAATTCCCTTTTGACAACAAAAAATACCCTTGCATAAAAAATTAATATCGTGATATAATAATTTTGTCAGTGGGTGTTCCACTGATGAGGTGTCAAGACCTGCCAATAAAACAGCGTTCGTAATTATGCGAACGAAATACTCCAACCGTAAAATTGGTTGGAGGGTTGCGAATAATACCCCGACCGGTAAAATAAGCACACAATTTTCTGTTTTAAATTGTCTTGAACCTCCAACCGCCTATGTAATTTGGTGGTTTTTTTCATTTTGTGCGTAGCACAAAATGAAAAAACAAGGGGGAGTATGAAAAAGTTTTTATCATCTTTACTGCTTGCGTTTACGACAATGTGCGCCCTGCCCGCGTTTGCCGATGATTTGTGCAAAAATTTATTTGATAAAAACACCATAGCAACTGGTGGTTATATTGATAGCACTAGCGGTTCTTGGGTCCCTTCTAATTATAATGAAAGTGATTTTATACCTGTGATTCCTGGCGCAACATATGTAAAACAAGGCGATATGTTTGCTGGTGAAAACTCGTGTGTGTTTTATGATGCAAATAAAAATTGGATTTCAAGTCGTTATTGGTTTTCTTCTAGGGGTATAGTTACTGTACCATCTGGTGCCGCATATATGCGTATGTTGGTACGTAATGAATTTTTGAACACAACCCAACTGGAACGTGGTTCCACAGCAACCAGTTATGTTCCGTACAATCCACTCTGTGCGACATGCCAGGGGATAATAAAAACATACGAATCGGCGGTGGGGACAGTTTCACAAAACGGCACACCAACCCCAACGAATCCGGTTGAGCCAACTTTTTATCAACAAGGTGATATGATATTACGCAAAGTCGGCAACTATGCCGACAGTTATGATGCGACAACAGGCAAGATTACACGAAGAGTGGGTGTGAAAGTGTTGAATAGTACGGCTAATTATACGTTTGATGAAGTTGGTGATTATTATAGAACTACAGTTAGCACCGGTGACTCAAAATATTCTAATGATTCACAGACTGGGCTAAGTACACACTTTCCGTACAGATGGCAATGGAGTCCTGTGAGGGCGGAAGCATTTCATAATGGGGTAAGTATCACCAGTGCTAGAAATTTATTTTTCTTTGAATTTTTAAAAACAACATTTGAAAGCCCGGAAGATTGGAAAACATGGCTTGCCGAACAGGAGGCCAATGGAACACCGGTGACGGTTTATTATCCTTTGGCGACGGAAACCACAGAAGACATTGGAACAACATATTGCGCACCGAATATAAAAATCGCGACGACGGCATACAATTCGGCGCGATTTAACCCGGTGAAAACAGATTTAGATAGCGCGGTGGCAACTATACGTGAAATCGTCACAAAAACGATAAATCAAACCGCCGCAATCGCCAGTTTGCAAGCGGACAAGCAGACCCGTCCGGAAGATGCTTGTCCTGCGGGCAAAAAATGTTTATTGGTTGAAACCGAAGAAAACGGTGTTATTGTTCCACACTGGTTCCCGATAATTGAGGCACCAGAAGAATAAAAAATCACCTATATATTTTGTTTGGTTAAAAAATTAAAAACAATAAATATTTCAATGCGTTTTTTACTTGCGTATATGTTTTTTATTTTTATACAATCATTATAATAAAAGGGGGAGATATCCTGTGCAAGACCGCATAGAACCGCCAATTTTAATGTCGCGTTTAATGACCTTTGTATTGGCCACTTCGTTGGTCGTGCTGGCTGTGTTGGTTTGGACATTGGATAAAATGTTTCCTTTAAATCGTCCCCAGGTGTTTTTCTTGACATCACAAATGATGGACGATCAACAATTAACTTTGACCGAAATACCAAAAGATAATTTGGAATTGTATAAACAACAATTTATCAAAGAGTATATTCGCGCACGTAATGAAATCGAACCTAACCTGTCTATTATGCGCGCACGTTGGGCAAATAATGCCGATGGCATCGTTAAAACTTGGTCAAACGACGATGTTTTCGGTAAATTTACAGAAACAGAAATGTTTAATATCATTAACCAAGATTTGACAGAGGTTTTTGATATTAAATGTGTTGTCGAATTTCCGCTGTATAATTCTGTTATTCATGCGGTAAATAGCGGTAATGCCGATACGTACAGTGTGCATTTTCAATACAACTGTAAATATGGACCGTTGGGTGACCAAAGTTATGTCCAAGAATACATTATTCGTGTGCAGTTGGAACCTGGCGATGAAAATTCTGTTAAGTGGGCGGAACGCATGGAAAACCCGCTGGGTATTCGTGTTAGTGGTTATGATGTTATTGATGCCCAGAACAAAGTTTTAAATACTGACCCGTTAAATTGGTCTGGTGTGATACAGGAATAAAAAGAAACAAAGGAAGGAAAGATGTTAAAAATTTTGCAAGCAAATGGATTGGCATGTTTATTGGTGTTGGCATCATTTAATATTGCCGATGCCAAGGTGCAGGCTGCATGGGAAAATCCAAATGCAAATATGGCCGCGGGCAGTACAAAACCGGGTTATGCACAACTGTCTTGGTCGCCTGGAACGGTTTTACCGTTGAAATTGCGTAATGGCATGGTGACAATGGTGTCTTTGCCAAATGGCGAACAGATTGCTGATGCCGTTGTTGGCGATAAAGATTTATTCCAAATCAAAGGTACCCAAGGCGACAGAACTTTGTATTTAACACCTATGGAGGCCACAGAATCCGATACAAATATGATTGTGACTGGACAATCTGGAAATAAATATATTTTTTATTTAACAAATGCCGGTATTGATTCAAATGATATTTCTTATTCCCAAGTTGATGTTGTTTTGGATAATGGCGCATCCGTTGGTAATGCATCGGCAAATGTTCGCACCGGCAGTGGTATGAATTCTATATTCGCTGCAGAAAAGCCTGCGTCCAGCACCGTTGGTGTTGATGGCGAAGATTATGCGTGGATTAAATCTATGAAAATCGACCCGTCAGAATTTCGTTTCGATTTGGATATTTTCGTTCCAAATCCTGATGATTATGTGATTGCACCTGAACGCGTATGGCGTGATAAGATTTTCACATATATTGATTTCGGTGACAAAGTTATTGCTATGACTCAACGTCCTGTGGTTTCGCTGTTAATCGAAGGTGGCGAATCGCCCGTTGGTTTCCGTACAGACGGTCAAGATGGACGTTTGTTGATTGTCGAGGCTGTGGGCGATATGGTTTTACGCAGTGGCCAACGTATTGTATGTATTAAAAAACGTGAAAAACCTTTCTTGATTGCAGATACTGCATCGGTTATGGCTTTGGCAGAGGCAAATGTTGCACAAAGTATGATGTCTGGACAATCATTAAATAATGTCGCGTATAATGCGGATATGAGTGCAATGTATGGCGCGCCAATGGATTATTCGGCAACACCAATGTATATGTCAAATACAACAAATGCGTTTGGCACAGGAACATATATGCCGGCTGGATACAGTATGCCTGTCACCCAAGGAACTGTTGGCGGTGGCACATCAACAACATCTATGATTCCAACAAAACGCGAAACCGCGGGTGCATATTTGCCACAATCAAATATTCCTTTGATTTCTTCAAATCAAACCGGGGTTGCGGTTGAATTTGCGTCCGATACATCGGTCAAAGCTTTGGACGATTATTGGTCAGAGTTGTTGGCAAAATTTAGTGGCGATAGTGGTTCTGGATTGCTGACCCCGTATCAAAATAGTGTATTCTATGCGGTTGATGAACAAGGTGTTGGCGAATTGGGTTCTAATGCATCGGCGGCACGTTTGTATCGTTTGCGCATCGGTCCAATCGCAGATATCGACACCGCACAAACCCTGTGCGATAAATTAATGAAATTCCAGGTGTCTGGATGCAAGGTTGTGCGTATCCAATAAATAAGTGCGAAAAAACAGGATAGATTGTTATGGCTAATAAAATAGTAGATAAAATTAAAGAATCTTTGAATACAACACCGGTTGCTTTTCGGTGGCTGTTGTTGGTCGCGGCTTTTATTGTCGTGTTGATACTGCTGTTTTTATTGCTGAACAAACCAAAACAAAATGCAACAAATGTCGTTCCAGAAGACCGCGATGTAAAATTGATTATCGCACCGGAATCTGCAAGTTTTGTCGATACGAAAATCGGGAACAAAGCAAAACAGACTTTCAAAATAAACGCAACATATAATGTCGTGATTGATTCGGTCGCATTGAAAGAAAAAATTGACGGATTTTCTATCACAAAATCTTGCGTGAATGCAAATGTCAAATCGTACGATATAAACAAGAGTATTCCTTGTTTGGTCGATGTGACTTTTGCGCCAAGTGATGAAAAAATGTCTGGTGATGCAACCATTGTGATTTCATGGCATGATAAAAAAGATTCACGTGATGCCGGTAAAAAAGTTAGTAATATCGTGATTCCATTTAGTGCCCAAAGTGCAAGTCAGCCCGCACAAAAACCTGTGCAGGAAAAAATCCCAGAACCCGTACCTGTGGAAACAAACACCGAAGACGATATTGACGCGAATTTATTTGATGATGTCGATTATGATGACAGTGATGATGCGGATTCTATGCCGGATTTAACCGATACGACAAATGTATTCAAAGCCGCACCGGCACCCACACCGGCACCGGTTCAAAAACAACGCGCACCGGAAAAATGTTCCGATTTTGCAATGCCTGGGTACAGCACATCTGGCGCACAAATTGGTTGGATAAAACCAAGTGATGGACGTTATGAATTTCACCCATTTGCCGATAAGGATTGCAAAAATCCAACTGGGATTTATAACCCCGACACAGGTATTATCACCAGCATTGATGGCAAGGGCAAAAAAATTGGAACAGATGCAGACCATATTGGTTGGACCGGTGATTTGACGTCTGCACCATCATTAAAATCAAAACGCGTTGCGGCACGTGTGGCAGATTCTTCGACAGATAAAATCGGCGGCATGGGCGATTTCAAGGGAAAATTCCAAGAATCTGGTGCGGGTATGGAATTGATTGCGGCACCAACAAAACCAGCCGAGGTGTATGAAGGTTCTGGGACAGGTGAAGCGATTTTTGCAAGTCGCCCATACGATCGTTCATTTATATTGCGTCAATTTAAACCAATTCCTGCGACAATTGTGTCCGAGGTTCGTGCCGACCCGTCGGTATATTGTCCAGACGGTGATTGTTCAAAAAGCAGCGGTATTCCTGTGCGCGCAACCGTTGATAGAAATGTTTATTCCGACAATGGTCGCAACATTATTATCCCCACAGGAACATTGTTGATGGGATATTTAACCGGCGAATTACCTGGACCGTACAAGTCTGTGGGACGTATGAAAATAAATTGGTATCAATTTATTCGTCCAGATGGTGTTGAATTTAATTTTAAAGATGGGTCTGATCCATATTCTGCGGATGCCCAAGGTCGTGTTGGGGTTCCAGGATACGGCAGTACCGATTACATTGAACAAATGGTGATGCCGTTGATTACTGCAATGATACCGGCGGCGGTTAATATGATTGCACCAATCGCAGATACATTTGTAAATCAAATTGATTTGGATAATAATACCGTTGTTCAATCTGGAACTGTGCGTTCGTCTGAATTGGCGAAGAACGAAGTTATTACTGCATGGAACAAGGTTGCACAAAAATTGATTGTTGATGCGTTGGATAATACTACCCCACCCTTTTCTATTGCCGCAGGAACACGCATTACCGTATATTCACCTGTGGATTTAATTGCGGCGTGTGGTGGCGAAGATGATGAAAACGCCGGAAAAAAATGCGCTTTCCATACCTATGCGAAAAACACTCGTCGTTCTTGGTCTGGATTAAAAGGTCAAGTTGTTATGAATCCAGATGATCCTTCTTGGACTGGTCAGGTTCGGTCTTTTGACATGGCAAAATATTGCATTCAGGATTCAAAAGGTATTTGGACAGTTAATCAAAGTATGATGAACGATATTATCGCGGCAGGTCATGATTACAGAACCGCGTTGGCATATTGTCAGTCGCAAAATTATCAGGGCAAAACACAAGCAAAATACGAAGCGTACTATCAAAACCTGACCAAAAACGGTGCGACAAACACATCAACGTACGATGAAAATGCCAAGAAAATCGTGACAGATTATTCTAACCAAGATTACAACCAACAGGTTTTAGGATTGGAATATGATGATGAAGGTAATATCAAAAATCCATTTGAAAAACCTGCCGTAGCGGCCCCAGCCACAGAATCAGTGGGCAGTTTAGATTGTGATGGGGCGGCACCTGACCAGTATGGTTGCTGTCCGGGGGAAACATATACCGATATGGGTGACCAAGGGTTTAATTGTTGCCCAGACGGTGGTGGCGATTGTTTTCCACCATTAGATTTAAATTAATGGGGGAAATAGTGTAAAAAACACACATCGATTGATGTGTGTTTTTTTTATGTTTATTTAAGACCAAAATTGTTCGTCGATTCGCGGTCAAATAGGAAAATATTGATATTTTCTTTGTTTTTCGATTCGAGCTACAACCGAAAGTTGTAAGGTTAGCGAATTCCAACATTTTGGTTTATAACAACAATATAATATAAAGGAGAAAAAATTATGAATAAAGCTCAACAAATAGTTCATGAAAATATGGAAAAATTTCACAACGCCGAACAAATGTGGTTTTGGTTTGTGTATTCTAAATCTGTGCAATCGGGATTCATGCCCAGATCTAAAACTGTATCAAAACGCGTGTGTGAATTGTTGGACGTAGAAACCATGATTACAAAACTGTATTTATCAGGACAATTAACAACCGAAGAATTAAGTATTATGAAAAAATATGGCGATAAACGGCGCGCACCACATCAATATGTTTGGGCAGAAAACCACGATGCATATATATGGAAATGCGCAATGGATAAATTGGATTCTGCCGCACGCAAAAAAGACTGGTTGGATTAAAAAAACAAAGGATTCAAATTATGTTAATTATTGGATTTTCAAAAAAAACTCATTTAAAATTTGTAAATCATATTTGCAAAAATTTTAAACACTGTGCAGTTATAATACCTGTTGGGCATAAGTTTGTTTTGCACCAATTTGTAAAGCGAAATAATGTCGTAAAAATTGATATTACCAAACGTAATATTACCCAACTGGAACGCAAAGGTTGGGCTTTTATTTTTTTAACACAGGTGCGCCCAGACAAATTTAATCCGCACGCGACAACGTGTGTAAATTATGCAAAAAGCGCACTACATATAAAAAATTTTTGGATTCAAACACCAGATGCTTTGTATCGGTATTTACAAAAAAATCTGACATAAAATATGTCAGATTTTTTTAGATTTCTTGTCCGGTTGCCGCATCAAAATTTTGTTTGCCAACACTAATAATTTTGTTTTCATATTTTGGTGCCACATCATATTTTACATCGCGACGCCAATAAATTGCACCATCAGTTAATCTAACCGCATACAGCACTTTATCCAGACCAGTAATATATGCAACATTTTTCAACACAACAAATTCATGACGTGTTCCAATCAAACTGCACCATTTTTTTGCACCGGTTTGCTTGTTAATTTTACAAAACGCGTCACCCATGCCCCCCGCATAGATATAAGTACCATCAATCACCAATGGTGCAACGATATCCACAGTTGCCGCGCCCCCCATCATATTAGAAACACTATACACATCAGCCATCCACATAACCTGACGATTTTTTGGTGCGATTTTTATAACACTGCCACTGTGCAATCCAGAATAAACATGTGTGCCATCACATATTGGTTTGATTTCGATATCCATAGAATTTGATGCAGGAAAACCAACAAATATTTTACGATTGCCATTACGAACGATATCGTTACTGTCCGTTGTATAATCGCAATTTTGTTTATCTTGCGTAGGCAGATTATCAGGTAAATTTTCAACATTTATATTTAAAATATTTTGTTGTGTGCCAGAATCAAAAATTGCCGTACGCGTTCCAGGCAATATCGGGTCGTGTTTATCACATGCCACCAACAACAATAAACCACAAAATATTAAAATATATTTGCGCATAAAATCAGCCTTACTTTAAAGTTTGTGCGACACCAGAAATTTCACCAGGACAATCGGTATCCTTCAAAATTTTATCCAACCATTTGTCTGCGTTTTCTCTATCGCCCGCCGCCAAATATTTTTGTGCGATTGTCAGCATCGCAGTATAATAAAAAGGAGATGACTTTGTATTTAATGGCGACAAATATTTTTCAACGTTCTGTGCCGTCATATCATCGCCCTTGGCACCAACAACATGCAAACGCGCCAAGTCACGAAAATCACGTGTATTTCCATGTTCAGCCAATTTTTCCAGTTTTTTAATATCTTT
The DNA here is from genome assembly GCA_902793435.1 of uncultured Pseudomonadota bacterium. Classification (GTDB taxonomy): domain Bacteria; phylum Pseudomonadota; class Alphaproteobacteria; order Rs-D84; family Rs-D84; genus Enterousia. Next base: position 96,781 of record CADBDF010000003.1, read on the forward strand.
GTCTTTATCCAAAGAATATGATTGGAATAATGCCAAATCTGCATTTGCACCACGTCCATGTTCGCCGATATTCGCCAACGCATTTACATCAGTTTTTTCCAATGCAGTTTCATAATTTACCGCCTGGGCTGTTTGATTTGCACGATATGTACGAATTGCAATTTGATATCCGGCAACCAAAATTAAAATTCCCAACACCGCGCCAATCATCTGTTTGGAATATTTTTTAAAAAACGCGATTGTTTTTTCGTTATTCACATCTTCCCAGACCTCGCGATAAAGGGCGTCTTGGGCATAATCTTCACGTGTTTTTTTTGGGGTTGCGGGTTTTAGGTTTTTCTTTCTATCCAAAATGCTTGCCATTTTTTAATCTCCTGTTCTTGATAATTTATAATTTATGATATACTATAAAAGTTATGAAAAAGCAAATCAAGAATACTTTGCCAATATCAGCAAATACCAGTATCGTCGAGGCACGCGGTGTCAGTGATGAATCTGGGTTGGCACAATATATACAAAGTATCCAAAAATACCCAATATTGTCCGCAGAACAAGAATATGAATATGCGACCCAATGGACAAAACACCAAGATTCCGTTGCCGCGGAAAAATTAGTGGCATCACACCTGCGTTTGGTTGTATCGGTTGCGTATGATTTTAAAAACTATGGTGTGCCGGTGGCTGACCTGATTGCATCTGGGAATATGGGTTTGATGCAGGCATTACAAAAATTTGACCCAGAACGCGGTTTTCGGTTTTCTACATACGCAATGTTTTGGATCAAGGCAGAGATTTATGAAACAATTTTAAATAACTGGTCGATTGTAAAAATCGGGACATCGGCGAATCAAAAACGTGTATTTTTCAATCTGGCCCGTGCAAAACGCGCACTGGGGATTATGGATAACACGCTGAACACAGACCAAACAAAACAAATTGCCGATTATTTAAATGTCAGCGAAGGCGATGTTTCCCGCATGTCACAACGTATTGGCGCACGTGATGTTTCTTTGAATGCACCAGCGCACAACGACCCGGATTCTCATGATATTTTATCTAATTTGACCGATGACAAAATGGGTATCGAAGACAGCATCGAACAATTAGAATTAAAAAAGAAAGGTTATGCGTTATTGCGCAAACATTTGGCAAATTTAAGCGACCGCGACCGCGAAATATTGGTTGCACGCAGACTTAGCGAGCCGGTGGCAACATTGGAATCTTTGTCACAAAAATATGGTATTTCGCGCGAACGTGTGCGTCAAATTGAAGAACGCGCATACAATAAATTACGCGATGCAATTTTGCAAGACGCAGATGGGGGGAAATAATGAAAAAAATTTCGTTTTATGCATTTATATTTGGATTAACTTTTATTGGTTCTGCAAATGCTTTGCAATATTCATACGGAAACAGCAATTTTAAATTAAACGCATCTGGGTCGGCTGGGATTATAGAACCAAAGTTTAAAGATACTTTATTTTTGGGTGATTTTGAATTGGGTGCAAAATACACATACGCAATCACAGATTCTCAAAAATTAGGTTTGGTATATGCATATGATGCGGATTCAATCGATGAAAATGATTTTGCACATGATGCGTTCGCTTTGTGGGAAATGCGTGGTATCGGCAGAATCGAGGCCGGATTAACCGAATCTGTGGCACATAAATTGGGTGTGGGGATTCCTGATGTTGGTGGATTAAAGGTATATAACAAACCATTGTTTTATAAAAAGATTGCGCCACGCGGAAATATTATTCCAAATACATCTGTGACAACCGGACATGACGCACCACGTGTAAATGTTGTGACTGCGGCGACAGATGCCGGTCAATACGGATTATCGGTTGCGGCATTTGGTGATGATTATGATTATGCGATTGATGGTGGTGTAAAGTTTAGATTTCCAGACGGCAAATTAAAATCTGCATTATCATTGGGTGCATCGTTTATGGATAAACCACATGGTTTTTCTGCGGCAACATACGCACCAGATATTTATGCCGATTGGCGTGTCCAGGGGTCTGTTGGATATAATTTACAGTATAACAGTTGGATTTGGGGAACATCGGCGGTTGTGATATATGATGAAAACCCAATTGGCACTGCGGGCGACGGAATTTCCGCCGGGACAGGCATCAGTTATGATTTATTAAATTATTCTGTGTCGTTATCGTATGTTTATTCCCATACAGGTTTGTGGCACGAATATATGGAAAAATATCGCGAACATACCGTTGTTGGTTCTGTGCGATATAAATATGACGAATATGTCAGTATGTGGTTATCGATTGGTTTAATCACCGAAACCCCATTTGTCACCGCCGCAATGAAATTAGAATTTTAATAAAAAAAAACTGGATTACTACGTCTCGTTCGTCCGGCTTTACGCAGATGCGTAAATTGGACTCACTCGCTCGTGATGACAAAAATGTATTGCATTTTTGTTAATGGCATGTATTTGATTTTATTGCGTTTTTATTGATTAAACCGGTCTAAAAAAACCTAGGTTTAAAAGCAACAACTTTTTTCAAAAAAATGAAAAATCATTTTTGTCGTAAAATCAATAACTTATCAAAAATCGATAATCACCGTTTGGGTGTCGAAAAAAAACCTAGGTTTTTTGTATAATCACAATATAGTAAAAAACCGCGGATTTCCGCCAGTTTA
>CADBDF010000004.1 GCA_902793435.1 uncultured Pseudomonadota bacterium
TCTGTGGTTTTTGATAACATATTGATTTTACGATAAAAGTGAATTTTAAAATTTTTGAAAAAAGTTGTTGCTTTTAAACCTAGGTTTTTTTTAGACCGGTTTAATCAATAAAAACACAGTAAAATTAAATACTTTTTTCTAACAGATTCCATTATGCAAAAAAACAAAAAAAAGCCGACATATTACCGTCGGCTTTTTCTCCTACAAACTGGTTATTTTAATTCAATGGTGCGCCCCAATTCTGTTGGATACTGCGTTCCGCGTCCAATGGGCTAATCAACACTTGCGGTGTTAATATAACCACCAACACATCACGACCCGATTGTGTTGAACGAGAACCAGACAATGCCATAAAGTCTGGATCACCCAAACCATAACGCGTGTCATTATTCTTTTGCTTTTCAAACCCAGACACAACCAACATTTGCCCAGATTCCATAATAACCTCTTGCATAAAACTACGTTCTTCCACCTCTGGCAACTGCAATGTGACTTCGCCAATTGTTTGTGTGGACATTTTTACCAATTCACGCACAGACATACGGAACAGCAACAAAATCTTGCCATTTTCCAAAACATTCGGCAACAGTTGCATCGAAAAACCTGTCTGTAAATCCGCCTGATCAACGGTACTGGATTCAACGGTTGTAAAGTTGCGCGATTCGAAACGTTTAATATATCCGGTTGATGTCATATTGCTGACCGGTGCAACACGATTATTACGCGTTGTCACACCAACATTTGTCACCAAAGATACCTTACCCTGCTTTGCCAAAGCCTCAATCAATCCGGCACTGCCCGCGCCACGCGCCAAAGAACCATTCATAATTTGGTCGTTGGTATATGCACCCGAAACAACACTGCCATTTTCCATATGTGTTGCACCGGTTGTCGCCGACAACGTATTTGACAAAACCGCAATATTCATTGAACTGGCACCAACCGCCGCCAAATTGTTCTTTGGATTTGCAACAATATTCAACCCAGATGTCGAATTAATCGCCGCCGCCAAATTCAAACCAAATGCCGAATCATTAGAAATCGAAACTTGCAACACTTTGACATCGATTGTCACCAACTGTGACAAACGTTTGTTTTGACGTTCGACATATTCACTGATACGCGACAACACAGATGGTGGCGCGGTTGCAGTAATTGTTCCCAAACTGCGCGATACCGTAAATCCAGAATTTTCTGTCTTACCAACAATCGCCGTCAGGGCTTTTTCAACCTCGTCCCACTCTTTCATTGTTGTTTCCAAAACGACCTGACCAGAATTATCCGATTGCACAGCCGTTTGATATGAAATATCTGTACCCAACGCATACAATGTAAATGTACGTGTTTCTGTTTCATAGAATACAATTGCATTTTTATCATAATACCACAGCAAATCTAAATCTGTTGCAACCTGGGACAACAAACCAGACAATTTGCCAGTATATGCAACATTTATAGTTTTCTTTAATTTTTCACCGTTAATTTGTTTATCGATTTTAACCGGTATTCCCGTCACAGAATTAATATTATTTGCCAAAACCTGTAAAGTCACAGGTTCATCCAACAAAATTGTTATACCTGTATCGGTTTCAAATTGCGCCGGCAAATTATTACGATGTTCCAACGAAATTGATTTATTACCCAACCAAACACCTTCGGACATGGAAACAGTATCGCCACTGGCAACCTTGGCACGTGGATTTTTTGCCATTTCAAACGCATCATACGCATTAACAAAATCTTGATCCACAGTCGCCGAAACCTTGGCAGACTGTTCGCGCGCACACGCGGTCAGCATCAACCCCAAACATGCGAAAACAAAAACTTTTTTTAACAATGCTCTCATATTTATACTCCCCTAAAAGAAACCCAAGGTCAGCGGATAATTCTTACTCTTCGTTTGTAGAAATAACCAAAACCAAATTACCTTTATAGAACTTAGCATATGGAACCGGTGTCGCACGTCCAAAATTACGCACCAACGCGGACGCAACATCTGTAAAACGACCCTTGAATACCGCAGATGCCTCTATTGGATATTCACGTGATGTACTCCAAACCAAATCCCAACCTTCTTTGTCACACCATTCTTGCAAAACCTCACGCAGTGTCTGGCCACTGGCAACCACCCATGAACGTACCGCATCAGGTTGTGATTTTGGTGCCTCGGCATCACTTTGCACGCCAATCTCGGTAATTTCGGCCTCGCTATCCATTTCATTAAACACCGCGTCCATTGCCTTGTTACGTTTTGTGCAATTTTTACGACCGCTACGCGAAACCGCCAAAACATTACCGCCATCATCTTCCATTACATCACGACGCAACAATGGCATTTCTGCCCCATTTTCACATTCATCATCAAATCCCATCGGGATATTATTTCCATGCAACATATTTGCACCACCGGTCCAACCAGTTCCATTAAAATCGAAACTGTTATCAACAACCATATCATCACCAATTTTGGAAACAATACGAATATTATCACTGTTTTTTGCCCCTGGTGCATCATCGCAATTTACCGTCACATCGGCATCAGAACCCGCCAAAGGCCACGCAGGAACATTTTCATATGAATTCGCGACCGGCGCCACATTATTGCGTTCGGTCTGTCGTGCAGAATTATCAGCAGTACGATATTCATTTGTAAAAACCTCAGACGTGGTGACCTGGGGTAAATATTCATCGGCAAAACAATAGCCCGCCGCAGTTGCAAACATTGCAAAAATCAAAAACTTACGAAACATTTAAAGGTCCTTTCTTTCAATCTAGATATTGTCATTATAACAACTTCACCGAATCTGTGCAAGACCAAAAAAGCCTAAAATTATGTTTTTATTCTATATATTACATAAAAACACACGAATCGAAAAAAGTATGTTATACTTATGTTGTAATTTCAGGAGTTTGATATGCAAAATACAATAATTTTAACTTTATCCACATTAACATTTATCGGGGTTATCGCGACATTTATAATAATGATGAAATTAAGTAATAAAATCAGCGATATTACCAATACTTTGACATACCAATATAATATGATTATGAAAATTCAATCGACATTGAAAAATAAAAACGCAACAAATGCGGTGGCTGAAAATGCTGAAATTATTTATTCAGATTTATTGCAAAATTTAATTCCAATTATGGCGGCACTGGACACAATGCCACGCAACACAACCGAACACCCATTATGGCGCGCGCTAGGTGGCATCATGGACGAATACGCAAAAAATCCATTTGCATTAGAAAAATTACGTCGCTGCATTAAACTGGACAGCAACATCGCCCACAATGTAAATAACTATATTGCACGCGCAAACAAATTATTACAGTACTTAACAACCACAGAACCAGATGGTATTTTATCATCAACATTTACAGACGGCCTGTTGGGACAATCACTAACATTTTTTGGTCAGGCACAACAACTTGCAGAAAGCGGTGATTAAATTTGAAACTGGATACAAAACTTATTTGTGAAATATCTGCTTTACGTCATGAACCAAAATGGCTGACCGATTGGCGACTTGCTGCATTTGAAAATTGGAAAAAAATGATTGAGCCACATTGGGCCGAAATAGATTATGCACCAATCGACTATGATTCTTTTGATTATTACGCAACACAAAAACCAATCGATAACACAGATTTAGCAGACACATACAAAAAAATGAATTTGCCAGATGCCGAACAACGCGCCTTGTTGGGCATGGCAACCGATACGGTTATCGACAGCCAATCTGTGCACACATCATACAGTGACGAATTATCAAAACTGGGGATTATATTTTTACCTTTTTCCCAGGCCGTAATCCAATACCCAGATTTAGTAAAAAAATATCTAGGTTCTGTTGTTCCATCAACCGATAACTTTTTTGCGGCTTTAAATTCTGCTGTATTTTCAGACGGCACATTTGTTTATGTTCCGCCATACACAAAATGTCCTATTGACTTGGCCAGTTATTTTAGAATTGAAACCGCCAAAATTGGACAGTTTGAACGCACACTGATTATCGCAGACCATGGCGCCGAACTCAGTTATATGGAAGGTTGCAGTGCCCCGCGCCGTCCAAATCATCAATTACACAGCGGGGTTGTTGAAATTATTGTAATGGACAATGCACATGTTAAATATGCAACTGTCCAAAATTGGTATGCCGGAAAAACCGTTGGTAAAAAATCTGTGGGTGGAATTTTAAACTTTGTCACTAAACGCGGAAAGTGTGAAAATAATGCAACACTTGATTGGACCCAGGTTGAAATTGGATCCAGCATGACATGGAAATACCCATCAACGATTTTGTCCGGAAACAATGCGCATAGCGACTTTTATTCATTAACAATTACACGTGGCGCACAACAGTCTGATACAGGAACTAAAATGATTCATATTGGGAACAATTCTGTATCCAACATTGTGTCATACGGTGTGGCATTGGATAATTCAAATCAAACATTTCGCAGTCTGGTAAGTTTCTCGGGACAAAACTGCACAAACGCATCAAAATGCGACACAACAATTATTGGAACAAACGCAACAGCAAACACAATTCCAACAATTGTGCATGGTAATAACACAAACAACCAATCACACGAGGCAACAACCGGTACAATTGATGCAGCCACCTTGTTCTATTTGGAACAATCAGGCCTGGACACCGATACCGCGATTGCATTGATTATCGGTGCAACTGCAAATCCTATTTTAAACAGATTACCGATGGAATTCTTGGTTGAATCCAAACAACTGATACAAATGGCAATACACCAAGGGGAATAAAAATGCTGGAAATAAAAAATCTATCTGTATCATACGGCGACAAAGTTTTACTGGAAAATATCAACATGTCTGTTGAACATGGCGCACGCCATTTGTTAAGTGGCCATAACGGTTCTGGTAAATCTACATTGGTTCAAACAATCGCAGGAAACCCAGAATACACAATACACAACGGACAAATTATTTTTAATAATACCGACATAACAAACGACAACACAACACATCGCGCTTTATTAGGAATTTTCTTGGGTGCACAAAATGTTCCTGAAATTCCGGGACTTTCCGTTATGTCTTTTTTAAAACACAGCGTTTCAGCACACAAACATTTTAATACAGGTCAAGATTTATCCATGGGCGAATTTATGGAAACATTGGAAAATGCACGCACCAAATTAAATATTCCACGCGATTGGTTAAACCGCAGTATGAACGTTGGATTTTCTGGTGGAGAACGCAAACGTTTGATGTTATTAAGATTAATTTTAACACAACCAAAATTTGCAATGTTGGATGAACCTGATTCTGGGGCAGACATGGAAACGCAACAACAAATTGCAAACACAATTCATGATATGCCAAATACGACTTTCATGTTTATCAGTCACCAAGAAAAATTTACAAAACTGATTTCACCAACAGATATAACAACATTGGAAAAAGGAAAAATAAAAATATAAAACTTGTTTCATAAAAAACGCGCTATACGCATAAAAACCAACAAAAAAACAAAGGAGGCATCAACATGATGAACGGAATAATAGTTTTCACAGGAATTGTGTTATTATTATGGTTCGGTCGTTCCATACTAATACCATTATTGGTGGCAATATTTTTATGGTATTTAATAAATGCAATCGCTGCATATTTTCGTAAAATTTTACCATTTAGTTATTGCGTAAAAAATTGTCCAACATTTTGGCCAGGATTTTTTAACATATTATCAATATTATTATCCGCAACCAGTTTATGTTGGTTATTTTATGCATTTGCGACACAAATAAATCCAATGTTTTCAGAATTCGTCACACGAATTCCAGAAATTCAAACTAAACTAATTTCATTCAGTACATACCTGTTTCATCAACTGGGATTAACATTTGATATCAATATGTTTCCAAATTTAACAGATATCGTAAAAACCGTTGGTTCATCTGCGGCAAACATTGCGACATCATTTGGCATGATACTGATTTACATTTTGTTTTTATTTGTGGAGCAAAGCACATTTCATAAAAAATTAAACAATCTGTTTGAATCTAAATCTAAAACAAATAAATTCAAATTCATTATCGACAGTTTCGACAAAAACATGAAAAAATATTTATTTGTAAAAACCATTATCGCCGCAGCAACTGGAATTGGCGCATATATATGGTTGCGAATAATCGGTTTGGAATTTGCGGGTGTTTGGGCATTTTTAGTATTCATCATGAATTACATACCAACAATCGGTTCAATTGTTGCATGTACTATGCCAATTCTATACGCATTGATTTCGGGAGATTCTGTAAATTTACCAATATTAACCGCTGGCGGATTGATTGCTTTGGAAATATTATTTGGCAATATTTTGGATCCAAAATTTATGGGAAAAACATTAAATTTATCCACATTGGCAATATTGATAAACCTGGTATTTTGGGGATTATTATGGGGAATCGCCGGAATGTTTTTCAGTGTTCCAATTTTGGCGGCAATATTCATTATCACCGCACAATTTGATTCAACCCGTTGGATTGCAGTATTATTATCAACCGATGGTCAAATTCCAGAAAAAACAGAAGATTAAAAAATTTCTATACGCATAAAAACCGCATATTTTTTTATATTGCGGTTTTTATTTTATGCGTTTAATCATTGCAATCGCATTTTCCAAAATTACACGTGCAGATTGCGAATCCAAATTTTGTTTAATATCCACACGACGCACCCGCCCCATAGACTCTTGAGCAGATGCCGAAGACAAAGTTTCGTCCAACAAACAAATAGGAATATCAATTATTTGTGACAAAGAATCCGCAAATACACGAACCATTTTTGTTGTATCTGAATCTGTGCCATCAATACGCAAAGGTAATCCAATAACAACCCCAGTTGCATGTTCGGTATTTATAATTGATGCTATTTTTTTAACCAAATCATCATTTCCATCCGCCAAAACAACGGGTCGCACAAACACAAAATCACGACTTTCATCACTGACCGCGACCCCTGTTCTGCGCGCGCCCCAATCAATACCAACAATTCGTCCGTCTTTAGAAAAATCCTTGAAATCAGGCAAAATCATAGTATAATTCCTTTACTTTAACAATATAGGATTGAAAATGGCATTTAGCAAGCAACAATTACAAAAATTCGCAGACCTGATTAAAATTGAAATCTCTGACGAACAACTTGAAAAAATGAACATCGACAGTGTCGTTGATTGGTTAAACAAATTACAAAAAATCGATACAACGGGCGTTAAACCATTATTAAACCCCAGCGAACACGATTTACCAATGCGCGCCGATGTTGTGACCGAACCAAATATGCGTGATAAAATTTTGGCAAATTCCCCGGACAAGGCCGGCGTATCACGCGGTTATTTCGCAGTACCAAAGGTTATGGATGCCGATTAAAGGAAAATAAAAATGCAACACAAAATCACAGAACAAGTTTCAATTCATCCTTTGGATTCCTTTTTGAACATATGCAAAAAAGGTCCAAACACCCCATTCCAACTGGAAATCTATCACACAGATAAATCACCAAAGAAAAATGTCGGTGCAATTGCAAAATATAGTGGTAAATTTTCTTACCAAATTGGAAGCCAAGTTGATGTACAGCCCAAGGTGACTGTAAATATGGGTTGCTGGCTGACTAATGTAATTATGAATGAATGTTTACAAGATTACATACGCGGACAATAAAAAAATAGGAAGAACGAAATGATTGATTTAACAATAGTTGAAGCATTAAAAAAATTAAAATCGCGCGAAATATCTGCGACCGAATTAACACGCGCACATTTGGACAGAATTGAAAAATTCGGCACCGAATTAAATTCATATATTACTGTCACACCCGAACGCGCCTTGGCTGATGCCGCTGCAGCCGACGCACGTTATGCCAATGGCACTGCGCGCGTTTTGGACGGTATTCCAATCGCGATGAAGGATTTATTCGCAACATGTGGTATCCGCACAACCGCAGCATCGCACATGTTGGAAAATTTTGTTCCAGAATATGAATCCACAATTTCGCAAAAATATATTGATGCTGGAACGGTCCTGTTGGGTAAAGCCAACTTGGACGAATTTGCAATGGGCACATTTTCAAAAACTTCCTATTTTGGTGCCCCGGTCAGTCCATGGCAACGCAGTCGCAGACTCACCGCCGGGGGGTCATCGGGTGGAACAACATCTGCTGTGGCTGGCGGTCTTGCCATGGGCGGCACAGGCACCGACACAGGTGGTTCGATTCGTTTCCCTGCGTCAATCACAGGATTGGTTGGTGTAAAACCAACATACGGTTTATGTTCTCGTTGGGGTTGTATCGCATTTGCATCAAGTCTTGATACCCCCGGTCCAATTGCACGCACCGTTGATGATGCTGCATTGTTATTATCCATTATGGCGGGCCATGATGCCAAAGATTCAACCAGCAGTCCAAATCAAAATTTTCATATATCGGGCGAACTGGAACCAATCTTGGGTAATGGCAAAAAATTGCGCATTGGTATAATCAAAGAATTCAAAGATGTTGAAATTTCACCAGACATGAAACGCATATTTGATGCACGTGTTAAAGATTTAGAATCCGCTGGGGCAGAAATTGTTGAAGTTTCTATTCCAAATATATTGGATGCATTGGCGGCGTATTATATAATTGCTCCTGCCGAGGCTTCATCAAACCTGGCACGCTATGACGGTGTTCGTTATGGTTTGCGCGTCGAAGGCAAAGATATTTATGACACATACAAAAAAACACGCGCTGCAGGATTCGGGACCGAGGTTAAACGCCGTATGATTATTGGAACCGCGGTTTTATCTTCGGAATCGTACGATGTATATTTTATGCAGGCTGCACGTGTTCGTCGTTTAATTGCAGATGCTTTCAATCGTGCATTTGAACAATGCGATTTAATCGTGTGTCCGGCGGGCGCATCAACCGCACAACCACTGGACGCAGATTTGTCCCCATTGGAATATTACGCATTGGATTTATTTACCGTCGCCATGAATTTGGCAGGTGTCCCTGCGGTCAGCGTTCCGGCTGGCATGGCGGAAAATGGTTTGCCATTGGGCATGCAGGTTGTAGGCCGCCGTTTCGACGATTTACGCGCATTACAACTGGCAAAACATATCCAAGGATTCAGCGGTGTTGATAATCGTCCAACAAAAATCATGGGTGAATAATCAAATGAAAAAAATGTTGGGAAAAAATGAGTATAAAAAAATGGTGGCCAGAAGTGGAATCGAACCACTGACACAGGGATTTTCAGTCCCTTGCTCTACCAACTGAGCTATCTGGCCATCCGTGAGAAGCATATTACGGTATAAAAAACTAAAATGCAAGAAAAAATATGTTAATATAGATTATACATAAAAAATAAAGGGCAAAAAATGTATACAATAAAAGGCAAAACAGGTGATTGGGAAGTAGTTGTTGGTTTGGAAACTCATATAGAGGTTTTATCCAACAGTAAAATTTTCAGTGGTGCGTCCGCAAATTACAATCCAACAATCGCCCCCAACACCCAGGTATCATTTGTTGATGCGGCTATGCCAGGCATGTTGCCGGTATTAAATGAATACTGCGTTGATCAGGCCATTAAATTTGGTTTGGGTATCAATGCAGAAATTTCACGCATCAGCCGTTTTGCCCGCAAACAATATTTTTACCCTGACCTGCCCCAAGGATATCAAATTTCGCAACCGGCGGACGAACCACCCGTTGTCGGTCGCGGCTGGGTTGAAATCATGGGTGATGACGGTAATCCCAAAAAGATTTTAATCGAACGCGCACATTTGGAACAGGACGCGGCAAAAAACAAACATGATATGCACCCAACAAAATCATTTGTTGATTTGAATCGTTCTGGGGTCACACTGTTGGAAATCGTGACATTTTTAGATGTAAAAAATCCAGAAAACAATTCATATATTTCGTCCCCTGACGAAGCCGAACAATATTTGCGCAAAATTCGTGAAATTGCGCGCGCCCTGGGCGTATCCAAGGCAAATATGGAAGAAGGTTCCATGCGTGCCGACGTCAATGTTTCTGTCCGCCGCGTTGGCGATAAAAAATTCGGCACACGCACAGAGACCAAAAACATGGTGTCTTTTAAATTCATCAAAAACGCCATTGAATACGAGGCAAACCGCCAAGTAGAACTGTTGGAATCCGGCGGCACCGTCACCCAAGACACTATGCGTTATAACCAAGCCGACGGGACCACATCTGTCCTGCGCAGCAAAGAAGACGCGTTGGATTATCGTTATTTCCCAGACCCAGATTTATTGCCATTGGTTATAACCGACGAACGCATTGAACGTATCCGTAAAACAATGCCAGAATTGCCAGAGGCAACACGCGCACGCTATATCAACACATACGGATTAAACGAATATGATGCGGCACGTTTAACCGAAACAACCGATATTTCACATTGGTTTGATACAGCGGTTGGCAACAAAGCCGAACGTGCCAAACCAATTGCAAACTGGATGATTAGTGAATTATTTGCACACCCTGAAAACTATGATATTACAAATACGGTGCGCGAACGTGATGCGGACGAACCACGCATTATCACACCTGAAAATATTGCCGAATTGGTTGATATGATTGGGGCATCCGAAATCAACGGCAAACAGGCCAAAGAAATATTTATCAAAATGTTGGACGGCGAAACCGGCACACCACATGAAATTGCCGACAAATTTGGTATGAAACAAATGACCGATACTGGTGCCATTGAAAAAATCATTGATGATGTTTTATCACAAAATGCATCTCAGGTTGAACAATATAAATCTGGCAAGGTTGGATTGTTTGGATTCTTTGTTGGTGCCGTCATGCGTGCAACCGGTGGCAAGGCAAACCCAACTGTTGTAAATGAAATTTTGAAAAAGAAGTTAGGATAAATTCATGTCTGATATTATCGTATTTATTTCACCAAAATTTACTGATGCCGACAAAGAAAAAATCGCAGAATCCATGCGTATACATGAAATAGAAACAACAACCGACCCAAATGTCGCAACGGCTATTTTGGAACCCAGTTTAAAAAAAACAACGCCAAAAACTATTGGCATGGTTTTGGAAAATGCACCCCAAAATTTAACTTTGGCGGATATCGCACAAATAGTAATAGACCAAACACGTGGCGAAATTTTTGAAATAAAACAACATATGGAACATATGGAATATATAAAAAATGTGGTAATCCCAGAAGTTTCAGCAGCACAAACAGCATTACCCAAAAAATCGTACCATAAAAAAACACATACGTACGACGCATCAAAAAAACAGTTTAATTACATAAACAAAATACGCAATAAAACCGTATTTAATCGAACAAAGCACAAATAAAAATGAAAAAATTCTATATAAAAACTTTTGGTTGCCAAATGAATGTCTATGATGGATTGCGTATCGCCGCAATGTTGGAACATCATGGACTCGAAAGCACAGACAATGTCGCCGATGCTGACATAATTTTATTAAACACATGCGCGGTTCGCGCCAAGGCAACCGACAAAGTTTATTCTGCATTGGGACGCATACGACGCGCAAAAAAACCAGATGCAATATATGGAATTGTTGGTTGCGTTGCTCGTGAATCTGGTGCCGACGCATTTCGTAAAATCCGCGATTTGAATTTTGTTTTGGGACCACAAAGTTATCATAAATTACCTGAAATAATTAAAAATCCAGATAGCAAATTACTGGACATTGATTTGGGCGGTTTGGAAAAATTTGATGAATTACCACCAATAACTAAATCACCTTATGTCGCATATATTCCTGTCCAGGAAGGTTGCAATCATTGTTGTACATATTGCATTGTGCCTTTCACACGCGGTCGCGAAATATCCAGACCATATAACGATATTTTGGCGGAAACAATGCATGCAGCGTCCGTTGGTGCAATTGAAATTTGCTTTATTGGTCAAAATGTAAATGGATATAAATTCACCGATAATGATGGGAAAACATATCGTTTATCTGATTTAATAAAACAAACATCAAAAATCGATTCTGTTAAAAGAATTCGTTTTACGTCCAGTTATCCAACCGAAATGACAGACGATTTAATTGAATTATTCAAAACCGAATCGAAATTATTACCATTTTTGAACATGCCTATTCAAAGTGGTTCAAACGATATTTTGAAAAAAATGAATCGTCAATATAATCTGGACGAATATATAAACATAATAAATAAATTCAAAATCGCACGTCCAGACATACAAATTTCCAGTGATTTTATCGTTGGTTTTCCTGGTGAAACAAATGCAGATTTCGAACAAACTGTCGATATCGCAAAACGTATCAAATACATAAATTCTTATTCATTTAAATACTCACCCCGCCCTCATACTGCGGCGGCAATAATGCAAAATCAAATTCCAGAAAACATTAAAAGCGAACGTTTAATAAAACTGGACGCGGTATTGAACGATATTCAACGCGAGTTTAATTTATCATGCCAAGATAAAGTGTTTGATTGCTTATACGAAGGCGCTGATAAAACTGGCACAAAACAAATTTATCGCACCCCATATATGCAGCCATGTATTGTTGAAACGGATAATCCAACCCCAATGGCACGCATAAAAATCACATCTGGAAACAAATCATGCCTGCATGGAAAAATTGTTGATTAAAAAGCAAGTTTAACATTTGCAGAAAATTTACCAGCCCAACCAAATTCTGTGTCAATCACACCGATTGATATGCCACCACCAATTTTATCCGTAACCGTCCATATTGCTAAATCAATAGCGGCATCTAAATACCCTGCTGAATTTATACCGCCACGTAAATTATATGAATATGATACACCGTCCATAAAATATTTAAATCCAACATCCGTTCCTGTATGCAACAAATACATATTATCATGCGCATTTGAAATTTTTACATCATTTGCACCAATTCCAACAAACGGTGATAAAAACAAACCTGATTCAAAATTCAATTTTGCACCGATATCTGTGCCAAAATAATACCCGAACACATTTGAATTATCGTTTGATGATGTTTTTATTTTTGCAAAACTTAAACCACCAACACCGCGCACAAACATAACATCATTTAATTCATATAACACACGCAGATTTCCACCATATATCGCATAATCAAAATCATCAACCCCATACTTGAATTCTGCCCCAGATAAATATGCCGTTGCCCCAACAAACAACCGACCGGCAACTTTGGCTCCAGAATTCAAATGCAAACCAACACCGTTAAAGTCTGATGCATTATAATAATCAGGTGCCACAGATAAAAAATAATCATCAACAAAATCAAACTTTGCAAATAACTCGTGTTGATTTATCGCCGATACAGGTCGCAATAATACCGATGGTGTATATTGCAACATTGAATCAATACCTGTCAAACCCGCAGACACCTGATGTGATGCCAAATATGCTGCCGAATAGCTACGATTTATACACATACCCGAACTACCGTCACATGCACCCCACTCATACACAAAATCGTTTGATGGATTTTCTTCTTCTATATCAGGCGCCCTATTCCAACTTAAATTATGAAAAACAACCAAATCATTTTGTTTGCCATTTATCCCGTTCAAGAAAGGTTCTTGGAATCGAAACACAACATTATCATTTTGAATTGATAAATTTGTATTAAAATCATTATCTGTTAAAAACGACCCATCAACCAACAATGCAATTCTTTGCGAACCGCCATCTATTTTCAAAACAGTCGCACCAATGTTATCCAGAGCACTCAATGAATATCCACTACCACCTATGATAACAACCTCTTCATTTACTGGCCAAGACAACGAATCTAAATCTGCTGGACTTTCAATTGGCGGAACGACACCAAACACAGCACGTGTGATAAATAATTCAACCGCCATACAAGATGCCAACATTACATATCTCATAAAATAAAGTCTAATAAAACACAATCACAAAACAAAGGAAAAAATTCTTAAAACCCATTGGGCATCTAAACCTATATAAAACACGACATTTCTTTGATACGATTAAAGTATCGACACAGAAAGAAACAAACAAAAAACTCAAAAAGGAGAAAACATGAAAAAACTTGCTATTTCTACACTTGCTGTATTAATCGCATGCCCTGCATTTGCGGGCCAACATTGCAACGACAGTTTTTGGAGTGATTTAGACCCATATATTGCGTTGCGTGGCGGTATTGGATATACCAATACAAACTATAATTTTGATGGACAAAAAGAATCTATCGCCGATATGGTTTTGGACGGACGTGTTGCTTTGGGTATTCAAATGCACAAATTATACCGGACAGAACTTGAATGGGCAATCTATGGCGATGCCAAAGACAACGCAGACTTTGGTGCCGCAACAAATGTGGAAGTAAAAACAAAATTACAAACATTGTTGATGAACGCATACATGGATTTGGGTTCTTATAACATTGTTCGCCCATACATTGGTTTGGGTGCCGGTGTTGGATTTACAGAAATCGGTCGTTCCGGTGCAACAATCGAACAACACACCGATGACAAAGGTGGTTTTGCCGCTGGTGCAATATTGGGTATGACTTTTGACATGGACCAATTTGCAATTGATGTTGCAACCAGATACACATATGTTGATGTCCAGGCTGGATTGCATAACTTTGGTGCCGATGTTGGTGTCAGATTTATGTTTTAAAAAAAACATCATAAAACAAAAATATTTTCCCATACAGATTTGTATGGGTTTTTATTTTATACAAAACACAAAATAAAAAAACCGACCAAATTGGTCGGCATAACATTTAATCAATATATTTTTATAATCTGGCCAATGCCAATTTATTCAACAGCCCAGATTCTATATCGGTCAATAAAGATACCATACCTTGATTAACTTCTTCGTTGGCAACCGCGCGTTCAATATATTCAATCAACTGAACACATTTTTTTACAATATCCAATTCAACAAATTTTGGATTTAAAATTCCAGCTTTGAAAATACTTTTATCTTCGGTTGCCATAAAATAACGTTCTGCAATTTTATCAACCCAATCATCAATATCTTCACTCAATCTGTCGAACAACAAATGACGCGAATAATCATCTGTGGTCCAATGATTTATTTTACAAGAATATTTTAATGCAATTAAATGCTGAATCAATTCATACATATTTTCCTCCTTTGTGTTTTACACATAAAAAAATTAAACCTTTTATATATAAAACAAAACAGGACATTATTCAAAAAACATCGCTATACGCATTGTTTCTGGGACTTTCTAGGCAATCATACCTAACGCAAATTAAATTTTTTATTATAAAATAGTTTTGTATTTCATATAAAAAACCAAAGGAGAAAAATATGAAAAAAATACTTAAACTATTATCTGCATTGGCTGTGATAGTGACTGTTGCAGGCTGCACAAATACAAATGAATACAACCATAAAAAACATTATTATAACGACGAACAGATTTGCACAAAATGTGGCAAGAAAAATTGCGAACACAAAAAACATTATTACAACGACAAACATAAAAACAAATTATATTCAAAAATGTACACTCGCAACAATCATGGCGAAGCCAGTGAAATCGGTTATGTTAAATTCTATGACATCGACAGCGGTGTAAAAATGGTCGTAAATGTTGATAAATTGCGCGATGATATCGATTACACAACAAAAATATATCAATGCAAAGATGCGAAATGCACCAACCCAGACACATGTTGCAAAGAAACAACAATGTCTTTGGAAATGCCTTTGACACGTAAAAACAAAAAATCCCCAATGCTGCAAGAAACATTTATCATCAAAAACATAAACACCAATCATTTACAAGGCGCAACAATATTCTTTGAACGCGACAAAGGATATCGTGCCGCATGGGGATTTTTGGATTAAAAATAACCACAAAAAACAGTCGCAAATGCGACTGTTTTTTTTATTTGATAAACATCTTGCGAATCAAATCCAACGGTATAACCAAACAAGCCAATTCAAATATCAATCGCCATTGTGCATATGTCAAAGGCACAACACTAAACACACCACCACCATATTCAACAATTGCAACCGTCCCCAAAACAATTATTGCACCAATAAATAAAAACATTGGATTTTTATGTAAATCACGCAACAAGTGCATATCATCAACACGCACATTAAACCCATTAAATGCCGCCATCAACATAATCAACGCAAATCGCGCAGTTAAATTTACCAATTCATTATCCCCAAATACATTTGCCACAGACGGTACAAACAGCAACGCAAAAATAATTCCAAATTCAATACAACTGGCAAAAATTCGCAATGATGTTTTCCATGAAAACAATGACGCGCCTTTTTTTGATGGCGGCACCATCATATATTCTGGTTTAGCGGGTTCAGCACCAAATGCCAAAGAATTCAAACTGTCCATAACAATATTTATCACCAAAATTTGAACTGCGACAAATGCTGGGAAACCAAGAACAATTGGATAAAACAAACTCAAAATCACCAACATTAAATTTATCGGCATTTGAAACAGTAAAAATTTAGTCACATTATTCAAGAAAGTTCGACCAAACAACACCGCGTCTGTAATAGATACAAAATTATCATCTGTAATTATGATATCGCCCGCCTCTTTACAAACATCTGTCCCTGAGCCCATTGCAAAGCCGACATCTGCACGTTTTAATGCGGGTGCATCATTTGTTCCATCGCCACACATACCGATACACAAATTCATTTCTTGGGCAATTTTAACCAATCTCAATTTTGTTCGTGGCACAGCGCGTGCAACAACTTTGATTTTATACAGATTCTTTTTTATTTCCGCATCTGTCATCAAATCTAATTCATGTGCAGTTAAAACCATATCATCAGGATTGACGACAATCCCTGTATCCACACCAATCGCACGCGCCGTATCCAAAATATCACCTGTCATCATAATAACATGAATTCCAGCCCTGTGCATACGCGCCACAGCACTGGGGACTTCGCGACGAACATCATCACGAATACTGACCAAGGATATCAAAGTCAAATTATCCGGCAATTTTTTATTCAATGTTTTATTTGGACAATATGCCAATGCCAAAACACGTTTTGCCTGGCGTGCATTATCGCGTATAATTTCTATCATTTTATTTTTATTTATCTTGTGCGCAACACCATTAACATCGATATATTTTGTCACATGTTCTAAAATAATTTCTGGCGCCCCTGTGTATAAAGTAAATTGTTTTGAATCCACGCGTCGCATAATACGCACCGCCGAAAATTTATTAGCACTGTCGAACGGAATTTTATCCAAAGGTTTAATATCACGAAAAACCGCATGCACCAAATGTGATTTTGGATTTAACACCGACAACAAAGCACGTTGAGTGCTGGTTCCACCAGAAATTTTACCATTATCATCATATGTTGCACCCGTATTAAATAAAATATCTGCGGCAATAAATCGTGCCACCGGCAAATCAGTATCAAAACCAACCTGACTGCCATCGCCCAGATAATTAGTAATAGGAATTAAATTTCCATATGTCAAAGTTCCTGTTTTATCAGTGCATAAAATTTGAATATTCCCAGCTTCTGGAATTTTATGCGTATTTTTTGCCAACACATTATGCCGTATCATATTACGCGCATTTTGTGCGATAATCATAGTGATAATAAACGGCAATCCTTCGGGAACAGCCGCCACAACAATCGTTAATGCAACAACCAATGCCATTAAAATTTGATGCAATACAACCAATAATCCCTGGGACAAAAACATATTTATACCGCCCACATGCACCACAGAATCAGCCAACAACACAATTGCAACAATCCCGCCACCGATATAACCAAACCAACCTATTTTTTGTGCCAATTTATCTAATTTAATATCCAAATCTGTTTTTACTTCATCTATATCACGCATAGCCAATAAAGTTTGTGCATTTTCCGTATTAACACCAACACGCGTGACCCGCATATAACATTCACCACTTTGCACAGTTGTACCACTGAACAACAAATTTTGACTGACATAATCTTCGGCGGTAATTTGTGCCGCACCATTATAACGAAAATTTTTTATTGGCGATTTTGGACATTCTTCACTTTCACCATTTAATACCGAATTATTCACATTTATTTCACCATCAATAATATAACCATCGGCCGGCACAGTTTCCCCAGATTGCAAAAACACAATATCACCAACGACAATATCAACTGTATTTATTGTTTTCTTTCTGGAATCACGCAATACAATTGCGTGTCGCATTGCCGTTTTATTTTTTAAATCGATTGAATATTTTTGCGCCCGCAACTTTGTAATTGTACCAATAACCCCAACACAAACCAAAACCACCCCAACACCAATTGGTTCCACATAGCCACCAACACCAACCATTGCCAAGACCAAAAACAATCCCAGCATAAACAATAAAATCACATTGATTTTATCATCAAACATTTCCAACAAAAAATGCCATGCCGTCTTGGGTTTTACCCCAGGCACGACATTTTCACCATATTTATTTCTGTTTTGCGCAACCTGTGCCGATGTCAAACCAACGATTTTCATATATCCCCCCATGCAAAAATTAACAAACACATTTTATCACAAAAGCAAGAGTCAATAAACACAAAAAAAGGCCGTGACAAATAACGCCACCGGCCTTTTTATCCTTAATAAAACTAACCTTGTTCTTTATAAACCGTTGTCAGAGCCTGTTAAATCGATTCCACGGTCTTTGAACATTTCAACCAAATTGATAGGCTCCAAATCTTGTTGTTTTACCATCATCGTAGCCTTTGCCAAATTCAGTTTCTTTTTTACGTCTGTCATCTTTTTGCCTCTTAAAAAAATCTCTCTGGCAACCGTTAATTTACACTAATAAATTCTTTTTGTCAAGTATTTATTAGTTTTTTATTACGATTACATTCCGCAATCCAGACATTCTTCCCCTATTTCCTGGATTTCTGCGTCACCATCGGTCACAACAGCGATTGGGACAACCTTGCCTGGTTCGGTGTAATGCGTTTCTTTGACAACGCGCACACGACGATTTTGGGCATTTGGCACACCATCAGCCGTTGGAACTTTCAAATCTTCTTCACCTGCGGAAACTGCGACAATTTGACTTGCAGGGATTCCGTATTGAATCAGCATTTTCTGGACAGCCTCGGCTCTGCGACCACCCAATGCATAATTATAACTGTTGCTGCCAGATGTATCCGTATGACCAACCACTGAAACCTTGATGTTCTTGTTATTTTGGGTTGCGGTTGCCAATTCACGAATCAACGCATCATATTCAGGCTTTATAATGGCTTTGTTAAAGTCAAAATGAACTTCGAATATCTCTTCCATTACATGTTGTGTTGGTTCCAATGGAATCTGTTGGACTTTAATAACAGCCTTTTCATCGTTTGGTTTCAATGCGTCCAAACGGTCATTGATGGCCTTAATTTCTGCACGCATAGCCATCATCATATTGATAAACTCGTCACGAGTGACAACTTCTTCACCTAATGTTGGATCTTGGTTACATGGGCATGTTTCCACCGCCGGTTCATTGTCTGGAACATTTATTACGACTGGACGACCCGTCTTGCAGTCACATTTTGACCCATTACTTGAATTTACTGCAACTGTATTGCCACTATTGGAAACATGTTTATCGCCACCATAAATATTTTGATTAAATACCATTGGCGCCGATCCTACAGGCACAGTTTGCACCAAATTTGCCGGAATATTAACATTATTTACAATCACGATACCGTCACGTGGATATGATGCCCCACCCACAGTTTTCAAAGAACGTGTATCTGGATAAAATTCTTTTTTATTAATTTCAATTGTCGCAGGTTTTGCCGCCGCGCGTTTTGCAACCTTGCAACCACCACTTTTACAATTACGCAACACGTCCATTGCCGCGATAAAACGGTCATGACATTGATGCGCAGTCTCCTCCTGGGCGGTTGATTCCGCAGACAACCAACAATCAAATTTCGCCTGTGCCTCGGCTGCAACATCTGGACGATTTTCTGTGGCATCATTTTTGAATTCTTCAATCATGTCATTATATGCCATTTTCAACATTTCAGCAGTTGCCTCGTCATCGATTGGCCAATTTCCCACAGTTTCCGGGAACGGTGTTTCCCCTGAAAAAGCCGTCACAGCCTTTTGCGCAAACAATTCACCCATTTCCGGATAACCCGATGTCCGCGCATTATAAATTGCATAAGACCGATAATTCATCGCCAACTGATTCAAAAAAGAATCCTGATGCGGTGCCGAATAAACATCTAAACCTTCGACATAATCAACTGTTGGGGTTGATACATCCTCATAACGATTATCGGTTCCTGCGCATGCCGTCAAAGCCGACACCAAAGCCAAACCAAAAACACGTGAAAATATTTTGTTTGCCATAATTCCTTCCTTTGTATTTAATCCCTTGTATTATACTATTTTTTTGTCAGTCAGTAAAGCAGAAAAACAGACGAAAATAATTTGTTTAAAGAAATATTTTTATCAGCTTTTACCAAAATCAATAAGAACAGTATAGATGCGAAGATAAAAACGAGCGTAATGTACAAAACGTACATAAACAAGCCATCAACAAGCAGATGTGCCATTATTTATCTAAAAATTGGGTGACTGTGGGTGCAAGTGACCCCATCCCAGACAATCCACCACCACTGGTGAGCCCCCCAACCGCCTGCATAATACTGCCAGTATTGGTGGTTTGACCCGCATTAGAAATCGTTGTGGTTAAAAATGAAGCATACGCCTCGCGATTACGTTTGGAAATATTTTCAGGCGAACACTTTTCCATTTTTTCCATCATTTTACCATACATGGCGGCCTCGTCATTGGTATAATCTACAACGGTAAAATCAATTGCACCAAAAACTTTATATATATTTGATTTATATTTTTGTTTGGACGATGCACATGTTGGCATGCCATCGGCACAATAATATCCATACGAAGCCTTGGGATAATCTTGCCAAATCATATCTTTATCCCCTGCGCCATCAAAAAGTTCAGTACATGTATCAATACTGTTTGTGGTCGCCGTCACCTTTAAATCAGTGGCATATGTTTCGCCATTCGCAGTTTCGCATTTCCGCCCAGTTCCAGCCACACTGGAAAGCATTTTTTCCGCAGACACCGCCCCAACCTTGGCATATTCTTTGACCATATTATTAACCCAGTTAATTTCTGTGGCCGTCGGCACACACTCTGCCGCCAATTCTTTTTGTTGCTTGGTCAAAGCCGACACATTGGACACCAATCCAATAACGCCCGGCAACAATGACCCCGATGTTATACTTTCCAAACCCGATGTTTCTTGTTTTTTAACATTTGATGCTTTTTTGACCTGAAAATCAGCCGCATTGGCAACAACACCACACATGCAGACAATAATTCCCATTAAAAAAGAAATTTTTTTTCTCATCTCCGTATGCAAACATTATATCATAAAAAAATTCATGAATAAATATAAAAATTGCTTTTTTAATTATGTTATGCAAACATTTACTCGATGGCACAAGATAACAGAACTTTTATCATTTTTAAAAAGCACCGGCGTTTTACCCGTCTGTGGCAGTTTTTATTCACAGGCTGGGGCTTGGTTATGGTTGCTGCATTGGCGGCGGGTGCGGTATTTACAAAACAACTAATTTGGACACCTATATCCGCAATAAACATGGTTGATATTACCAGCAACCAATTCAAAATGACAAATGCGAACTTTGCCGGTATTGACCATCAAGGCCACCCTTTTTCAATTCATGCAAAAACAGGTCGCCAAGAATATTCGCATCCTGATATAATATTTATGGAATCGGTCAATGGAACAACTGTCCGTATTGTTGATGGCAAAAAGATAACTGACAAAATTCGCGCAAACACGGCCGAATTCAATCAATCGAATCGTGATTTGCGACTGATTGGAAATGTCCATATTGATTCCAGCAACGGCGACAAAGCTCAAACACAAGAAATGGTGATAAAATTATGAAACAATCTGTATTACGCGTTGAACATTTATCTAAAAATTACGGCAAACGAACAGTTATTCGCGATATATCAATGATTGTTCGCCAAGGCGAATCTGTGGGATTATTGGGACCAAACGGTGCTGGAAAAACAACGGCTTTTTACTGTATAACCGGTCAATTAAATGCGACATCTGGGCAAATATTTTTAAATTCCCAAGATATAACACACCTGCCATTTTATCAAAGGGCGCGTTTGCATATTGGATATCTGCCCCAGGAAAACAGTGTATTTCGCGGATTAACCGTTGAACAAAACATTATGGCAATATTGGAAGTTGTTGAACCATCACGCAAAAAACGTATTCAAAAATTAGAATCATTATTGAACGAATTTTCAATTTCTCATTTACGCACCAGTCCTGCAACTGCACTGTCTGGTGGCGAACGTCGTCGTGTTGAAATTGCACGCGCATTGGCAAACGACCCAAAATTTATATTATTGGACGAACCATTTGCCGGCATTGACCCAATTGCCGTAAATGAAATTCGTGATTTAGTATCACAATTAAAAGACAGAGGTTTAGGCGTAATTATCACCGACCACAATGTTCGCGAAACATTAGGCATTACCGACCGCAGTTATGTTTTACACGATGGAAAAATTTTAAAACATGGCACCGCACGCGAAATTACCGCCGACGAACAGGTAAAAAAAGTATATCTGGGCGAAAATTTCAGCATGTAAAAAAGTAATAAAAAAACAATCCCCGCAAAACGCGGGGCTATTTTTTGGTGGACGCTTTGGGGACTCCCTCGGCCGGCAAAGCCGACACTACGGGGAAACCGTAACGATTTGATTGCACGATGTTTATCAAATCTACTTGTTTTCGAACCCAACCGGCAAACTTTTGTTTGCCAACTATTTCAATCCAATCATATCCATCAACCAAAAAACAATCCCCGCAAAATGCGGGGTTATTTTTTGGTGGACGCACAGGGACTCGAACCCTGGACCCACTGATTAAGAGTCAGTTGCTCTACCAACTGAGCTATGCATCCAAAACTTAAAACAGACAAAATTATATTATAAAATATCACAAAATCAAGTTTTTACTTTATTTTTTTAAATAATTCACTGGATTATATGCGCGTGTTCCCTTACGAATTTCAAAATGCAACTGTGGTCTATCAACCTTGCCTGATTGACCAACCGTCCCAATTTTTTGCCCAACAACAACGGTTGCACCACGACGCACACTCATTGTATCCATATGTGCATAGACCGTCATAAAACCATCACTATGTTGAATAATAATTAAATTTCCCATACCTTTGACTTCATTTCCAGCATACGCAACAAAACCATTTTCCGCCGCCATAACTTTTGCGCCCTTGGTTCCTGCAATATTAATACCATCATTAACCAAACCATTTGGCTTTGAACCAAACCCAGATAAAATCTTGCCACGCAAAGGCCATGAAAATTTAGATGCTGACCGCGCCGCCAATGTCTTGGTTGCACGTTTGGTTGTTTTTTTGGTATCCACCCCAGATGTTGTTTTGGTTGCTGTTTTAGATGTTTGTTTTTTTGTCCCAGTTTTTGTATCTTTCACAGTCGCCTTGGTATTTTTCGCGATTGTTTTTGTTGAAACCTTTTCTGTTTTTGCATTTACCTTTTTTGATGTATCCACCTTTTTGATCGCATCTACTTTTTTAACATCTGTCTTTTTAACATCTGTCTTCTTCACATCGACTTTCTTAGGTGTCTCTTTCTTCACAGATTCCGGCACAGTTTTTTTCATGTCTGTTTTATTACTATTAACTTTTGCCGTCGTCGGCTTTGACGATTGCGCCTTGGATTCAATTTTGGGTTCTGGTTTAACCACCGCACGCACAGGCGCATTATATTTCGGCACAGACAAAACATCTGGAACTTTTATTTTTTGCCCAACCGACAAAGTAAATGGCGCAGATATTTTATTCAACACCGCCAAATCATTTACCGGCACCGAATATTTACGCGAAATAGAATACAATGTATCACCCGCCGCCACAGTCACATCACGCAACGGCGCACGCATTGTTTCCAGCACTTTTTCATCATCATCATTTAATTTTTTAACCTGGGGCAATGATTCTGTTTTTTTATCTTCAACTTTTTTTGATTGTGGCTTTTCTGTTTCCGCCTTTGTTTCTACTTTATCATCAACAACTGGTTTTCCCGCAACATAATCTGGGATTTTTAAATCTTCAACATCGGTATCCGGCGCATAACCATATTCATTGATTTCTGTATCTGTTGTATCAGGTTCTTCTTTGTTATCTGGTTCATCGACAGATTCTTCATCATCTGGCATACCGACATCATCGTCCGCGACATCTGTGTCTTGGGCTGGCATTGTGTAATCATCAGCCGGCGAATATAAAACATAATCTTGTTCGGTCACATCACCATTACCATATTCGGTCGCCGATGCATAAACACCATAATCCGCCACAGCCGTTTTATAAATTTCACTGTCTGGTTCCGCCAACAATGTTGGATACCGCGTGGAAATAAAATCACCAACATCATCAGGAATAGATGCTATTTTTGGCTGTAAATCACAGCCCGCAACAACAGCGATTATACCAACGAAAAAAATCCCAAAAAACCTTTTCATCGCTAACGATTATATCATATTTTTATCGACAAATAAATTATTTGTTGGTGTCCCCACGCATAAACAAAACACTTATTTCAAACAAAGCCCACATTGGCACAGCCAACAAAATCTGGGACACAACATCTGGGGGGGTCAAAACCGCCGCGGCAATAACTATTAAAATAATTGCATATCGGCGCATAGCCACAACACGCGCACGCGACAGCACCCCTATTCTGTTCAACAAAATCATAATTACAGGTAATTGAAACGCGATTCCAAAAACCTTTAACAACCGAATTGTAAATGTCAAATAATCACGAACAGCCGGTAAAATAATTGCCGGCACAGATGACGATTGGTTTAATTCTATAAAAAATCCAAATACGAACGGAAATAAAACATAGAAAGCAAATCCAGCCCCAATCAAAAATAATATCGGCGATGCAATCATTATTGGCCAAATAAAATTCTTTTCGTTTTTCTTTAATCCAGGCGCAACAAAAGCCCACACATGCCATAACATAACAGGTATCGACAACAACAATGCAACCGTCACAGATAATGACAATCGTATCATCAAACCGTCTGTTATCCCATTATATAACAAATTTCCATTCCAAATTTTCAGCAATGGTTTTGTTAAAAATTCTTGGACACTTGGTGCAACATACCACCCCAAAACAAAGAACGCCAAAAATATAAAAACGCACCACAAAAATCGCCGGCGCAATTCTGCAAAATGTTCCATCAAAGTCATTTTTTTATTATTCATTTTTTTGCTGTTTTCTTGCGTCCGCGTGTTTTTTTAATCGGTGTTGAAAAATCATTCAATATATCATTTGTTGTTGTATTTATTATATCATTTATAGGTTTTTCTAAATCTATTTGGTCTTTGATTTTATCGGTTGCATCTGTAATTTGCCAAATAATTTTACGAATATATTTTATCACACGCGCCAAAAAACGTGCCACATCCGGCCAATATTTTACCGGCACAACCAAAATTGCGACAATTAAAATTACTAAAAATTCAGCCCAACTGATACCAAACATTTTTAATCATAAAAATCATCTGTGGCGGCATTACTGATTGTTTTATGCCGACCTATTTGGAAATAACTTTTTTCAAAATCTGTTTTTGGTTTTAAATTACGAAACACAACATCAGTGCTGACCCCGGTTGCATCTGTCACCGTCCAAGATTTTAATTTAACCGGCGATTTATCAAAAACAACCGTCATATGTCCCAAACCCTTGTTATCACGCATATACATATTTAACGCAAAAGAATTTTTTTCTTCAAAAGTATCTGTCACAACAATATCTGCATTTTGCAAATCTATATTTTTACGCACCAAAATTCCCGCGGGCGTACTGGTCAATGGCACAGTTGTAATTTGGTCCAATGTTTTATCATAAAAATATAAATCTTTACCATCTGCAATCAATTGAATTGGTGCGTTTTTATAATCCAAACGGACGCGTCCTGGACGCAACATAGAAAACAAACCACGTGCAACTTTGCCTTTGGACGTTTGCATAAAATCGCCCGTCAATCCGGTCACAGAATTTAAATATTTTTCAGCCGCCGCGACATATTTTTTATCCACCTCTGCATTTGCAGACACCGCCACAAACATTGCAAAAATCACAACAAATAATTTTTTCATCTCTATCAAGCCCCCTTGAATAATTCTATTACACGTTGTTTTACATTTTCCAAACTGTCATTAACAACCGCCCCAGATGCGCATATATGACCACCACCACCCAGTTTTTCAGCAATTTTATTTACCGGCAAAAACTTACTGCGCAACGATACACCGATTTGATTTTCTTTTTGTTGTTTTAACAAAACGATATATTCGATACCTTTAATCTGTCCCAACAAAGACAAAGCCGTTTCGCCACGTCCATCTAGATTTTTATATGCCGCCGAATCAACGGTCGCAATTACCAATCTGTTATGATAATAAAATTCAGCATCTGCGACAACACGCGCCTCGGTTTGAATTGTTTTACGTGGTTTATGACTTAATAATTCTAATTGTCTTTGGATATCAACACCTTTATCAACCAATTCAGCCATAATTCGCAAAGAACGACCATCTTTGGCATATTTAAAATTACCTGTATCGGTTAAAATTCCAATTGCCAACAGGTTTAAAACCTTGTCATCATATTCCCAGCCGGCATCAATCATCAAATCATAAATTAAACATGCTGTTGCCGCCGCAGTTTCATCATCAATACATAAATTTCCAATTTTTTCGTCATTCCAATGATGGTCAATTTCAACCAAGAATTTTGCCGTATCCAGCGCACCGCGCGTTCCGCCAATATTGCGTGTTGTTCCATAATCCATCAATATTGCCAAATCAAACGGTTTAGACAAATCCACCTGTTCAAAATAATGTGCGCGCCCACGCAAAGGAATATACCTAAATGCCTCTGGTACATTACCATCATAAATACAAACACTGTCTTTGCCATAATTTAAATAAATCAACTGGTACAACGCTAACACAGAACACAACGCATCACCATCAGGATTTTTATGTGCCGTCAGCAAAATTGAATCCGCCGCTTTAATTTTTTCTAATAAGATTTTAGTTTCTTGTTTCATATTATCTAACCGCAATATCTTCTACTACAAATTGTGCCGTATGCCGTCCGTTAAATTCATTATCTTTTAACCGTCCCAGCATAGATATTGTAGTGTTTGTATTCGCATCGTCCAGTAAAAAATTACCAACCGGCGTTCCAACCAAATTAAACCCAACAAATGCCAAAGATGTCCCCAATGAAGTTTTTATTGAACCACGAATATGCGAACCATTTCCCATAATCGTTGCATAATGCAATATCGCACCATTTAACACCAATTCTGGTTCCGGATTTCCCTGACCAAATGGCGCCAACACAGCCAATTTCTGTACCAAAGACATATTTGCACCACTGGCATCTATTTCTGCATCAACCATAACTTCTGGAACAATTTTATTATTTCCTAATTGTTCTATAACAGACGCTTCTAAAAAATCACGAAATTCTTGTTCTTTGTCCGCCGGCAAAGAAAATCCTGCCGCCGCTGCGTGTCCGCCACCTTCGGTCACGATACCACGTGCCAATGCGTCATGGATAATCCGTCCCAAATCAACATTTGCAACAGACCGCCCTGACCCATTTATAACACCATCTATCTTGGTTGCCACACACGAAGGCCGATTGTATTTATCTTTTAACCGTCCGGCAATAATTCCCATAACACCGCCATGCCAATTATCGCCACATACAAACAAACTGCATCGACCATCTGCACAGCATTGTTCCGCCTGGGAAACCGCACCCAACATGATTGCATTTTGAATATCAATACGCTCTTTGTTCATAAAATCTAATTTCTCTGCCAGCGCACGTGCCACCAACGGGTTATCAGTCAGTAATAATTCCAACGCAGGCTTTGCCGAATCCAAACGACCGGCGGCATTCAAGCGCGGCCCCAATACAAAACCCGAAACATACACAGATGCACCTTTGACCCCGGCAACATCCATCAATATACGCAAACCTAAATTTTTACGTCCGTCCATAACACGCAATCCGGTTGATACAAACGCACGATTTAATCCAACCAATGGCATAGTATCGCAAATTGTTCCCAACGCGACCAAATCCATATAATCCATCAAGTTTATTTGTGACTGTAATTCGCAAACAGTTCCATTTGAACAATTACGCAATTCACGATTAACCGCAACCAAAGTCAAAAACGCAACACCAACACCCGCCAAATAATTCAACCCAGATGTATCATCAACACGTTTAGGATTTACAACCGCATCGGCATTTGGCAAAACATTATCAGGCGAATGATGGTCTGTCACAACAACCGTTAATCCACGCGATTTTGCGTATTCAACCTCGGTCACGCAACTGATACCACAATCAACAGTCACTAAAACCGTTGCCCCAGAATTTATCAATTCATCAATGGCACCCGTATTTAACCCATAACCTTCACCGTCCCTGGTTGGAACATGCCAAACGACATCTACATTCAAAGAACGCAAGAATTTTACAAATATCGCGGTTGATGTAATTCCATCAACATCATAATCACCATAAACCGCAATTTTACGATGCGAACAAATTGCCTCGGCAATTATCTTGGCCGCACGTTCCATATCATTTAAAACAAATGGGTCTGGCATATATTCTTTGATTGTTGGTGCCAAAAATTTTTCAATTTCCACATCACCAACCAAACCACGACCTGCCAAAATATTTTTAACCAACGCATCAGCAAAATTCGTAGTTTCACCAAAATCTATACTATGATCCATCACCCATGCTTGACCCAGCAGGGACTTTTCAACTAACTTTTTCACGCTATACTCTTTTCTTATCAAATATATTATAGCGGAAATTTATTCAAATATCAACGGCAGGATTCCATCAAGTATTTTTTCAGCAGTCGGCACAGAATTTTGTGATGCGGTTCGCCAACCACCTGTTTCTGCAATAGCCTGGGGTTCGTCCAAAGTCACCATTATAATATATTGTGGTGCATCGGCTGGGAAAATACCAACAAATGTTGTCATATTGCGTTTTTTATCAATAACACCATTTATACGTTTTTCTGCGGTTCCTGTTTTTCCACCAATTTTAATTCCATTAATACGCGTTAATTTTCCACTGGTTTCTTCGACAACGCGCACCATATTTTCGCGCAATTTTGCAGATATATTTTCGTCCAAAACGCGTTCGCCTTTGATACGACCAACATCGCGTTTTCGTATTGTTGGGTTGATATAAATACCACCATTTGTGACAGCATTAACCCCCAACAATAAATGCATAGGTGTGACGGCCACCGTATGTCCAAACGAAGCAGATGCAATATCGGTAATTCCCCATTTTTTTGGAAAAATAGGATGTTCCGTTTTACCAAAATCCAAACTTAATTTTTCGTCCAAATGCAAACGATGAAAAAATCTGGCCTGGGCACCTTCGGGAAATTTTTCTGCGATTTGCACACTGCCCACATTACAAGAATGAACCATCACATCATCAACATCCATCCAATCTTGTTTAAATTTTGTGACATCATGAAACGTATGAATATATTTACCACTTTTGGTTCTTAAAATATATGGTTTTGCGACATAATACCGCCCACCAATATTATTTTCATACGCAATCGCGGTATTAAATATTTTGAACACAGACCCCATTTCCAACACATCGCGCATTTGTTTAAATCTGCGATTTTCAATCGGGTACCACGACACATGTTCTGGGTCATAATCCGGCAAAGACACCATAGCCAAAATTTCACCTGTGCGTGAATTCATCAAAGTTCCCATTGCGGCCTTGGCATGATATTTTTGTACCGCTTCGGATAAACGACTGTGGAATTGTTCTTGAATTCTGGCGTCCAAAGACAAACGCAAAGGGTCGCGATTTTCACGCAAATACGAATCAAATATTTGTTCGGCACCGTCCAAGCCTTCGCCTTCTTTGCCGACAAAACCAACGATATGCGCAAACAAATTGTGTTTTGGATAAACGCGTCTTTGTTCTGTGACCATTTCCAAACCACTCAAACTGTGTTTAGGTTGTTTTTTTAATCGCGCGTCCGCAATTGATTGTTGTATTGCCGTTTTCAAAGCATCAATTTCACTTTGTGTTGCCTTTTCACGCAAAACAACATACTTACCTTGGCGAATAAATTCATACACCTGATTCACAGAATATTGATATGGAAAAACATTATGAATTGTTTGTGCCACCGCATCTGCATCAACAACAAATTTAGAAACCAACTGCACCTTGGCACTCATAACATTTTTTGCCAGTTTTACACCATTTCTATCTTCGATATCTGCGCGTGTGACAACCCATTCACCATCAACAGATGTGCCACCTTTCTTGTCGGTCCCAATAATTCCATAATATAAAGTCTTGGCAAAAAACAAAGCAAACACCAGGTATATTCCACCCAACAGCCACCCCAATCTAACACGTTCTGTATCGCGGCGTTTTGCAACGCGTCTTTTAGATTTATAAACATCGCTTCCTAATTCGAACATATTATTGCTTCCTTAATGGTAAATCATCAACATCTGTGTATTTTTTAAAACCGATTATTTCAACACGTGGGACAACCGCCATAACACTATTTTGCAAATATTCTGCATTTATCATAGATTCAAATTTTGCCTGGGACACTGCAATTTGTTGTTGTGTTTTTACAATTTCTGCATTGGTATAATTTAATGTTCGTCTTTGTATTCTGTTTGCCACCTGTAATGCGACCATAACAAAAACGCACCCAGCCAATGCCCAAACACCAATTTTAAACATTTTCTGTTCTTCGTTCATATCCGTCCCCTCGCCAGAATAGTATTTTATCATAAATTTTGTAAAAAACTAATCATAGAATTTACCCCAGATAACCTTGCGGCACCCAAATTCAATTTCAGGCCCAAAAACTCGCCCATTAAATCCATTTCACGTATCTGGGTTAGTGTTTTTGAATCAACCATTGCCAACAATATCGCCAACACACCACGCACAATCGCCGAATCAGCAACACCATAAAACCGACCATCTGGGCCAACACATATTTCAACATGCGATGTACAACCCGTAATTTCATGACATTGGGCACTTTGTGGCACAGATTCCAATTCGCGACCAAAATCCATAACCAATTCTAATTTATCCACAGGATTGTCCAACGAATTTAAAAGATTTTTTATTTTTTCATATTGCATAACTAATTACCAACCCATATTTGTTAAATCTAATTCCAAACGCGCCTCGTCTGTCATACGCGATAAATCCCACGCAGGTTCCCAAACCAATTTAACATCTGCGTTTTTAACACCTGGAACATTTGACAAGACCTGTTTTACCTGTGCCAATAATTCTTCCATCATTGGACATGTTGGACTGGTAAAAGTCATAGTTATCGCAACATTATCATCATCTATGTTAATATCATACACCAAACCCATATCCCAAATATTCACAGGAATTTCTGGGTCAAACACTGTTTTCAAAGCATTTATAACATCATCACGATTTACTGTCATTTTATAATCTTTTTTACAACCGATATAAACTTATCTGCGTCCGCCAATGTGTTCCATGGACCAACAGACACACGTATTGAACCATCAATATTCATTGCATGATGAATCCACGATGCGCACATATTACCAACACGCAAACATATACCATTTGCCCCCGCCAAAGTTCCAAAATCCAACACATGCATACCATCAATTACAAAAGACAAAACCGCCGCATCACGTGATGATAAAATTTTAATACGTTTAATTTTTTGCAATTCATCATACATATATTGAATTAATTTCAAATCAGGACGTGATTTTTCCAATTCATCAATTGCAACTGCCAGCCCAGAAATCTGGGTCAATGGCAAAGTACCTGACTCGAATCTGTCGGGCGCATTATTCCAGA
The DNA here is from genome assembly GCA_902793435.1 of uncultured Pseudomonadota bacterium. Classification (GTDB taxonomy): domain Bacteria; phylum Pseudomonadota; class Alphaproteobacteria; order Rs-D84; family Rs-D84; genus Enterousia. The sequence goes on from CADBDF010000004.1 coordinate 32,142, forward strand.
TTGGAATATTATCATCGACACGCAACACCATACCGCCACCAAATTTGTCCGGCATATATTTATCAGCATCTTTGATATATAAAACACCGATACCTGTATCCGCACCAATTTTATGTCCTGAAAAAACCAAGAAATCACAATCCCAATCCACCACATCTATTTTTTTATGCACGATATATTGTGTTGCATCAACAATGGTTATAACATTTGGATTTTTATGCCGAGCGACGCGAATAATTTCCGCGACATCTTGGGGCATACCTAATACATTTGACATCGCAGTTATAACCAATATGTCTGTTGTGGGTATAGAATCGATTTTAATATTAAAATCATCATCTAAATCATATACAGATAGTTGTTTAATTTTTTTATTTGTTATCGCATCTTGCCATGGCAACCGCGCCGAATGATGTTCTAAATTTGACACCGCCACAGAAAAATCAGCCATATTATAATTACGTGCAATTATATTAACGATTCTATTTAAACCATCGGTTGCGTTTGCCGTCCAAACAATCTGTGATTCGGTTGCATTTATAAAATTGGCCACCCTTTTGCGTGAAATTGCAACCATATCATCAACCGCCACCGCACGTGCGCAGACCCCCCGCCCCGCATTAGCATAGCGATTACGCAGGAAATCCGCCTGATTTTGAATTACAGATTCAGGCTTTAAAAAACTTGCCGCGGCATCAAAATATACGATTTCGTTCATATACAAAAATCCTTGCATTTCACAAAGATTATAATACACTCAAACCAAATATCAACAACCCAAGGAGAAAAAAATGGCTTTACAACATGCAACAGACGAGAATTTTCAAAACACAATTCAAAATGGATTAACATTGGTGGATTTCTGGGCAACATGGTGTGGTCCATGCCGTATGTTTGGTCCAATTTTTGAATCTGTATCCGAAAAGGTTCCTGGTGTCAATTTCGTTAAATTCGAGGTTGATGAAACAAATCGCGCAACCCCAACAAAATTTGGTATCCGCAGCATTCCCAGTGTCCTGGCATTCCGCGATGGCAATTTGATTGAGGCCCGCACAGGTTTAATGGACGAAGAAACCGTTATCGCATGGATTAAAGAATTACAATCCTAAGGAAAAACAAAACCAAAAGGTAAAAAAATGGCAAAACAAGATTACAAAACACTGGAATTACCTGCAAAATACGTTCCAAAGAAAAGCGAAGAATACATGTGCTTGGAACAACGCGCGTATTTCTATCAAATTTTGATGGCACAAAAACAAGAAATAACCGATGGCAATTCGGGTGTTTTGAACACCGTTCGTGGTGCTGATTCAAATGATAACGGTGGCGGTGGCGACGATGCAGACAACGCATCACAAGAACAGGCATTAACAATGAATCTGCGCATGACCGAACGCGACAACAATTTATTAAAGAAAATAGATGCAGCATTGGAAAGATTGGAAAACGGAACATTTGGATTCAGTGTTATATCCGGCGAAGAAATTGGTATTTCGCGTATGTTGGCACGTCCATTGGCAACAATGACTGTCGAAGAACAGGAAGAATACGAATCCAGAAAATAAACAATCGTTATGTGATATCAAACAATCGGGTTATATTTTATAACCCGTTTTTTTATAAAAAAAGAAACAGAAACACCCAAGGAATGTGAATTTATTCAATCCACATATCAACCAGAGTGGCGCTAGAGCCAGTGCCTGATTTTACCTTGGATGTTCTGTTTGCATCTGTCCAACCAATAGTCGCCACCTCTTTATTAGAAGAGGTTTGAACTGCGGTTGTTTGGGGATTTTGAGACAGAGTTACAGAGGAATTAGTACCAGTATTTTTAATGACGACATTACCTGACTCGCGCTTAATCGTACTATCGACATAAGACGTAGAAGCCAGCTGCGTATCCGTAGCAGCCATGGCAGAATTACCACAAACCACGCAAAAAACGCAAGAAAACAACAAAAATTTGGATATTGTTGCTCTCAGTCTCATTATTACTTTTTCCCCTTAATCACAAGGGTAGTAAAAATAATAAAACTGACGCAAGCACAAAAATATTATTTTTGCTTTTTATTACTGACTTTTTTATAAGTCTTTGTTTTTGCGGTCGTTTTTTTTACATGCGATTTTTCATTTTTATCATCTTTTTTGGCAGAATCCCTCATTTCGCGTTTAAACACATTTACGCCATCTGCCAGATTTTTCATCATACCTGGTATAGATTTATGACCAAACAAAATGACCAGCAAAACAACAATAACCAGTATTTCCATCCAACCTAATCTTCCCATATTTGCCTCCTTTTGTTATTTGGCCACATAACAATCCAATCCATCAGATTTTGCATTACGGCAAAAACCATTTGCATCACTGCTGTTATTAAACGCGACACGCAAACGATATGTTGTCCGTCCATCTTTCAACACCGATGCCAAAACAACGAACTGTTTGCCTGCAAACAAACTGCTGTGCGCCGCGCGAATTTTTTTGCCCGCCGCATTTGCCGCATCACGCGTAGCATAAGAACCAAATTGCACATACCACGCCGCCCCAGATTTTGCGACTGTTTTTTGAGCCGCCGGCTTATTCACTGACTTTGGTGCAGGTTTGGCCACTGGTTTTTGTTGAACAACAGGTTTTGGCGCAGGTGCCGCATCAACCTTGTTTGGATTAAATACAACCTCGCGTCTATCTTGCACAACGCGCACATCTGGTTCTGGATTGACCGCAACCTGTTGGGGTTGGGGTTGTGACTGAACCTGAACAGGTGGCATTGGCATAGGTTTTGGTTCCACACGCACATTATCAGGCACCTGTAAAGGTTGCTGATTTGCGTCCATCACCGGGGCCGATGGCATTGGCATATCGCCACCATCAACGACAACCTCTGGTTCGGCATCTAAATCAATTTCTACGGACGAAGACGGCGTGCCAGACACAGTCCGCACAATAATATATGTTGCCAGCGCAATAACAACCAACCCTATTCCCAATAACAACCAAGGTTTCCGGGGACGTGGGCTAACAAACGCGGCCTCTGGCAAAGAATCAGATGCGTCTGCATCTAAATCCAATAAATCTAAATTTGTATTATCTTCGTTCATAAAAAACTCCCTTAGATTCTTTTATCTAAGGGATATTATATCACAAAAAACACACTAAAACAAATACAGATATCATTTTTATTTTGGTTGTGCTCCAAAATGTGGCGGCACAATCAATTTTTGGTTTTGTTCTACAATCGGTTCAACCTCGCAATTACAGCAACCGGCAACCGCCGCCACTGACAAAACCGCCAAACAAATCAACAAAGCTTTTTTCATCTCTTTTCCTTTTAATCTTAAAACCATTTAAAAAAATAACGAGACAGATGCGCAGTTGTTTATGAGTGCGGTGTAGAACTGCTACATAAACGAATAAACAACAAGCAGATGCCCTTTATTTTAATAAATTATGCCCCAATCAATCGATTGGGGCAATAACTTTTATGCAGGCATCTTTACCGCATCACCCATTTGGCGAACAAAATCATTTAATGCCACAACCTCTTGGGCATCAATACCCAATTTACGCAAAGTGACCGTTTTATCATTTTGTTCTTTTTCACCAACAACGGCAATAATCGGCGTTTTTGCCAAAGACAATTCGCGAACCTTGTAATTGACCTTTTCGTCACGCAAATCTGCACGCGCACAAACACCCGCGCCGCGCAAATCCGCAACCACAGATTCCGCATATTCACGATATTTTTCGGATACAGGCACCACAACAACCGGTTCCGGCGACAACCACAATGGCAAATTACCACCTGTTGATTCTAACAAAATACCCATAAATCTTTCAATGGAACCCAACATAGCGCGATGCAACATAATTGGACGATGCTTTTCACCATCTTCGCCGATATAAGACAAATCGAATCTTTCTGGCAAATTCATATCCAATTGCACCGTTCCGCACTGCCAAACACGACCCATAGAATCTTTCAAATAATTATCGATTTTTGGACCATAGAAAGCGGCATCGTTTTCTGCAATTTCATATTCAATACCATTTGCATCCAACGCATGCTTTAATGCAGCCTCGGCTTTATCCCAAACTTCGTCAGAACCGATACGGAATTCTGACAAAGGACGTGTTGCCAACTTCATCGTGATTTTTTCAAATCCAAATTTATTGTAAATATCTTTGATAAAGCGCAATATTTTTACAACTTCGCTTTCTAACTGTTCTTCCGTACAGAAAATATGCGCATCATCTTGGGTAAATTCACGCACACGCATCAACCCAGACAAAGCACCTGCGGCCTCGTAACGATTAACCTTGCCGAATTCAGCAAAATATAATGGTAAATCTTTATACGAACGAATACCTTGACCGAACACCAACATACAACCCGGACAAGACATAGGTTTCACACAGAACACTTTACCATCTTGGGTTGTTCCTGAATAATTATGCGCACCATATTTTGCCCAGTGACCAGATTTTTCCCACAAACATCTGTCCATCACAGACGGCGTAGAAATTTCCATATAGCCGGCCAATTCCTGACGATGACGAATATAATCAATCAAATGACGATAAATCTTATATCCCTTGTCATGCCAAAATACTGCACCTGGTGCATATTCTGGTTCAAAATGGAACAAATCCATATCACGACCTAACTTACGATTATCGCGTTTTGCGGCCTCTTCCTGCATTTTCAAGAATTCGTCTAATTCTTCTTTGCTGGCAAATGCATCAACATAGATTCTTTGCAACATTTTATTTTTAGAATCGCCCTTCCAATATGCACCTGCAACGGAACGAATTTTGAAAGCATCGCGTGGTAAATCTTTGGAACTTTCCACATGTGGGCCGCGACACAAATCCGTAAAATCACGAAAAGAATACACAGACAATTTTTCGCCATTGGCATCGTATTCATTTAACCATTCCATTTTATATGGTTGATCATGGAATAATTCTTTGGCTTCATCCAAACTAACAATTCTTTGTTCGAAACGACCATTTGATTTAATCAAATCGCGCATTTCTTTTTCAATTTTTTCAAAATCATCTTCACTGAATCTGTAATCGGTATCAAAATCATAATAAAATCCGTTTTCAATAGCCGGACCACCCGCAAATTTAATATCTGGGTGTAATTTTTTAACCGCAGCCGCCATAACATGTGCCAACGAATGACGAATCAATTCAATAGGATAAGACATATTAACTACCTCTAACTTTATTTATATTTGTTTAATTTTTTTGAAACTGTTTTTGATTATAATACGCACCATTTTTTAGTGCAAGCAGAACCCTTAGACCCCCGCGGGGGTTGTGCAAGTCAAAGTAGTAAAGAATATTTTTTTCAACAACATACCACTATTTTAAGACTTTACATATTAAAAGTCAATACCATGATATAAAAAAAAGCGGGAAAACCGCTTTTTTTTTATATTAAACACGCAACTGTTGGGAAATCGATGATACTACCAAACAACACAGCAAAAAAGAAACACACCGACCCACCAATAACAAACAAATGCCACAACGCATGAGAAAACCGCATACGGCGCCACAGATAAAATATTACACCAATCGAATAAGACAAACCACCCGCCAACACAAACCACATTCCACGATGAGATATTGTTTGAATCATGGCTGGTAAAATCCAAAGCAATGCCCAACCCATAATCAAATATAACACAACAACCCATTTTGGTTGCTGTTTGGGATTTTTAAATTTCATTATTGCGCCAAAAATAACAATCGCCCACAACACACCAAACATAGACCACCCCAGTCCCATATGATGACATCTATTTAAATTCACCAATAAAAACGGTGTATATGTTCCGGCGATTAAGGCATAAATAGCGATACTGTCCCATACCTCGAAAAAGCACTCACTCTTTTCGCCAATCATCGCATGACACATTGTTGAACCAAAATATAAAAAGAACATTGTTGCACCAAATATAGAACAAGAAACAACCGCCCATACATTATGATACAACACCGCATAGGCAACCAACATCGCCAGTCCCGCAATTGCAAGACCAATACCAATTCCATGCGTTAAAATATTCAATACCGATTCACTATGCGTCACCGGTCTTTCCCAACGGAACAAACCAGTCGCACGCAATACACGCAACAAAGTTGATGCATGTGAATCTTTTTTTACTGCGCGCAATTTTGCTTTTATTTCTCTCTTTGATTTTGTCATATTATTTTAATGCCCCCTGCACTCTTTCCTTTACACGATTTTCACCCATCACTTGCATCACAGAATATAAATCAGGTGTATTTGTTCGACCAGTTAATGCAACACGCAAATTCATTGCGACATCACCATTTTTAATTCCTAATTTTGTTGCAATAGCGACAATTTTATTCCACCAAGTGTCTTTATCATCAGCAATATTAAATGTGGATAAAAATTCATTTAACGCATCTTTGTTAAATTCAAATTCACGATTCGCATTAAACAAATTATCCCAAAAATATTCAACCTCAGCCAAAGTTTGTTGCCATGTAATAAAATCTTTACGAATACGTTTTGGATTATCGCGTTCAATAGACAAAACATTACGTAAATATTGCACATCGGCAACCTGGTCTTTACGCACAGAATCTGCATAATTTTGCGCCCAGTCAATAATACTTTTAACCAATGTATCCACAGGCATTTGTGCAATATTTTCTTTGGCCCACCACTCTAATTTTTTCATATCAAATAATGCACCGGACATTGGTATCTTTTTTGGACGAAACTCATAATCCCAAATAGATTTAACCGCACCTTTTAATTTAGATTCTTCATAACCCGATGCAATAATATTAAACAAATATTCCAACACCGCATTGGTCGGCCACCCCGCCGCCAACAAATTTGCAACATTGGATTCTGGGTCATGTCGCTTTGATAATTTACGTTGTTTTCCTGTATCTGCATCAATTGTATCCAATGTCGATGTATGGATATAAAGTGGCGGCGTCCAACCCATCATACGAAACAACTGATAATGCAATGGCAAAGACGACAACCATTCTGCCCCACGCACAACATGTGTTGTCCGCATAAAATGATCATCACACAAATGTGCAAAATGGTATGTTGGCAAACCATCATTTGATTTTATCAAAACCAAATCTTCATTATTTTCCGGAAAAGAAATTGAACCGCGCACCGCATCTTTACAAAAAATACGTTGTGCCGGATTACCTGTTGAATACAAACGAATCGATGGAACCTCACCTTTATCCAAATGCGCAATAATATCTTCGTCTGTTAAATCGCGGTCGCGTGCAAATTCACCATATATCCCGGTTGGGAAACCCGCCGCGGTTTGACGATTACGTATTTCTTCCATTTCGTCCGCAGTTAAAAAGCAAGGGTATGCCAATCCCCGTGCCAACAAATCCGCCGCAACTGAATGATAAATATCGCGACGTCTGGATTGATAATACGGGCCATACTTTTCATCGTTATTATAAGAGAGCCCAAATTTACTTAATGAATCTATAATAATTTTTACAGCATCGGCAACTTCGCGTTTAGTATCCGTATCTTCAATACGCAACATAAACACACCACCCGATTGTTGTGCTAATTTTGAGTTTATCAAAACCTGATACAAACCACCAATATGCATAAATCCAGTTGGACTGGGTGCGAATCGGGTGACAAAAGCCCCCTCTGGCAAATTACGTTCCGGGAATTTTTCCTCTAATTCCTGCAAAGTATATTTTGGTTTTCCACCCAAAACTCGTTCTATCAAATCAGGTTTTAATCCATTACGCATTTTCGTTTCCCTTGTGTTTATAACTTTATGATTCTATACTAATTATATGGAAAAACAAGAAATAAGAACATTTGGTCGTCGTCATGGCAAAAAATTATCGCCACGAAAACAGTTATTATTGGAAACTGTTTTACCGGCTTTTTTGCCAAAAAACATCAAAAACACCGGGAATTTAATTTTGGAAATTGGTTTTGGCAATGGCGAACATGTTCGCGATTTGGCGATTCGCAATCCTGAATCTATTATTATTGGTGCCGAACCATTTATGAACGGGGTTGCGGCATTATTATCGGCAATAACAAACGAATCGACCAATCAAGTTATGGACGAATATAAAAACATAAGAATTTGGCCTGACGATGTTCGCAAAATGTTTAATGAATTGGACGCAAAATTTAATGAAATATGGGTATTACACCCTGACCCATGGCCCAAGGCCCGACACGAAAAACGCAGATTATTAAACGCTGATTTTTTGTCTGTATTGGGAACCAGACTAACAAAAAACGGTCAAATTATTATTGGCACAGACCATTGGGAATATTTCGATTGGATTGTTGAACAAAGTAAAAAAACGGCGCTTAACGCATCGTTTCCGGCACAATCTTTAATTCATACACGATATGCAGAAAAAAACATGGCCGGAACAACCGAACCAAAATATTTGATTTTATCCAATTAATACGCAACAAAGAATTTTAATTTATCTATCAATTCTGGACGATTTATTTCTACCAACCTATAAACCTGTTCTGCTCGAACAAAACTGGTTCCTAACATGACATGTAATTCCATATTTTGTGCCGTCCAATTTTCCAACGCACTGTAAATTCTGCCAACAAAATCAGATTTATCCATATCTTCGTGCGACATAATTAGCAACACAGATGACGCGTGTAATTTATTTAAATCCGCAAACACATCGTCCCAATCCAAAGGCCATATTTCAAATATATCCAACCCGATTGATAAATCTTTGTTAAAAAACAAATCATCACGCACAGCCGACAGCGATTCAGCGAATCGTTTTAAATCATTTAATTTCACAATTAACTGTGCGCCATTTGCACCCTGTTTAAATACAGAATTTATATTAACAGCCAAATTTGAAATATCATCACCTGCAACACAATCGAATCGCGAATATATTTTTATATTTGATTTTTCAACCCATGGCCAAATCACAGGAACCGATGTCGGCAATACCGATAATGCAGGCACTTTCATTTCAACCATATATTCCGCCGCCCCCGCCAATTCCGCACCGTCCGGATTATCACCCATCCACAAAGACACAGATTTTGCCACATCAACATTATTATCAAAAATTTCTTTTATATCTATCATTATGCTTTCTAGTTTATCATAAATATGATATAATTAAAACAAATGAAATTACACGAAAGACTAAATTTTTTATTACTGGGGACACTATGGATTTTGGCCATAGTGTTGATATTGAATTTTTGGTTAAATACGGCATACCGTTTTAATATGTTTTCTGGGGCACATTGGGAATATATATCAAATATCCAGGCCCAAAACCTGCCTATATCCAGTGGTTTTTATATTGCATTTATTATTGCAATAACAATGGCTATACTGGGGTTATATTTATTATTCCGTCCAAAATTTAGAAAAATAAAATTGCCCATATCACAAAAAACTGTGACGCAACAAATCACACCACAACAACCAATTATCAAACCCGAACAAACGGTTCAGCAACCCGCACCCCTGGAACAAAAAAACGATATTCAACCGACAAACACACAAATATCATCAAATCCAATGATGGCACGACCACCGCGTTTGCATATTCAAATGCCACAAAAAACAGTAAATCGTCCTGTCACCGCAACCCAAAACACACAACCAGCAATAAAAAAACAAGAACCCGTTGCGCGCTATACGCATGAAATCCGGGAAATTTTTGAAAAAAATAAATTTATGGTTTTAACACCAAAACCAATCAATCGTATTCCTTTGTCATTGATTGCAATTGGTGCAAATGAAACATTATGGATTGGCGCAACCAATATATCACACGAACAAATGAGTGATATAATATTGACATTAAAAAATGTATTTAACGAAACACTGGAAGATATTGAAATAGATTTAAATGCATTTATAATAAACCCAACAGATACAGATTTCGTAGATGCAATTTTGGATTTAAAAGATATTCAAGAACTAGAATCCGCAATCCAAAATATTCCAAACGAACCTGAATCTGACGAAAACGACAGTATGGACGCTTTTGCTGGATATATTGAAACCGTTTTGACATATTTGGGAAATAAATAATGAAAATAAGTGAAACAAATGCTATTGCACGCATATCAGAACTGGGCATGGACGATATGCCCCTGATAGAATACACCCCAAAACCCAAATTATTACCAAACGATTGGTTTGCAAAATATCGCACATTATGTCATGAATTTATGGAATCTTTATCTAATTGTGCCACCGAAATTGCATTTATGAATTTATCACAAAATGAATTTATGGGGTTATTAACCGGACGTGCATTACCACGAAACACATCTATTCGGTGGCGCATACCAATTACACTGGGTGGCGAAATGTCGATTGAAAACATGTTTTTATGTCGCACCTTCCCAAACAGCCACAGATTAGACAGATTCATAATGGAACAAACCGGCAACGAAACATTATGGTTGCCCAATCCTGAAAAAGCGGTATATGTCACAACACATACGGCAACGGGTGGCACCGGCGGTAACGCAACATCTGACCGTCTGTCCCAGGTCGCCGCACAAATCGCCAAAGATAATTCATTGGGGTAAAACATGAACCAAACAGAATTTTTAGACACAATAAAAAATAAAGGCGCATTGATTTGGGGACCATCAAACGCACGCGCCATTGAACACGCAAACTCTAATTTACAGCAAAAAAAATGTGCCATGTTTCCTAATTTTATGATTAGTTTATATACACAAACGGCTGGAATAAATTTAGGCTCCGGATATATATTTGGTCCAACGGAATTACCAAATGGAAACAATTTTCCAATTCCCAGTATCACAGATATAAACTCAGAAATTCAAAACATACCTGCATTAAAAAACAAAACATTATTTGGTCGCAACGATTTATTTTGGTTTGCATTTGATTCTTTTGGAACATGTTATATGCTCAGTAATATAAACGGCAGCATTTTACGCAAATATGATGACGGATATCGCGCATTATACGATTGCTTGATGGGTGGAAAAATTTAAATGAAAAAACTATCTGTATCTTTATCTGGACATCAAACCAGTATATCACTGGAACCTGAATTTATATTGGAATTACAGCGTATAGCCAAAAATCAAAACACATCGGTCGCGGCAATTATTTCCAATATAGACAAAACGCGCAGTGCAAATTCAAATTTATCATCTGCAATACGCGTTTGGATTTTAAATAATATAAAAAGAGACAATTAATCTTTTTGCTTACTATTTTGTTCTAACTGCATCATCAATATTTGTTGTGGCGATTTTGGCAACGCACTCAACAAAGCATCTGCGCATTGTGATTCTGTCACGAAATCATAATTTTTTTCCATCAAAGATATAATTGTATTATGAATTTCATTATCTGAAAATTTTCTTTTTTCTGACCAATCATATTGCATTTTATATGGAACCTTAGACGATGGAGTATAAATATTGACCCCCAATTCTGTTGCTAATTTTCTGCGTGCGTCATTTGAATTAAACAAACACAATGCCGTATTACGACCATGCGCGGTTCTGCGAAATTGAATCAACGGCATACCTTTTTCATCACGCATAGATGCCAAATCTTTATCTTTGATATCACGCACCAATTTGACAATTTTATAAACAGGTATGCGATATAATGAAACCAAACGAACCACAGGAGTCCAATGAATATCTTGCTCTGGAACTTTTTTTAAATTCACCAAATTAAACTTATTAACAAATTCATCAAAATAACCTTTATGTAAAAAATATTGACCGTCACGAAACAAAACGTGTTTATGACCACCCCATGTATCATAAACAGATTTTAAATTTTGTACCAACGCATCACGTGATATATCAACATTCGCCCGTATTTTTTCATAATCCAACCAAACATTAGTTTTAAACATAATAATCACCCTTTTATTTTTTTACAAATAACACTATATATCTTTAATTACGTTTATCAAGTCTATACGCAATAAATCCGCCAAAAATTGCAATTAGAACAATTATAACGAACCACGCGTCACGCCCCAACATTCTGTATAAAGTCATATGAGAACCAGTTGCCACACCGTCCAACACACCAATTTGTCCAATGGGTAATTGCGATATAATTTTACCGTCCGCACCAACAAACGCACTAATTCCAGAATAATTAGCCCTGATAACCGGAACACCCGATTCGATTGCCGCCCTGCGCACCATATCCAGATGTTGATATGTCCCCGGTGTTTTTCCAAACCAAGTATCATTTGTTATATTCACAATCGCATCAACATAATCATTTTTTACAACCGCGTTTGAAAATATAATTTCATAGCAAACCGCCGGCGCAAAAACAAAACTGGTGTTTTTATCAATACGTAAATCCATCAAACGCGCACCTTGCCCAGCCGTCAAATTTGCAGGTGTTGGAATAAATTTAATTGGGCCATATTCACCAAACGGCACCAAATGAGATTTACTGTAATAATCTAAAATATCACCATTTTCATTTGCCAAAACCAATGAATTATATACTGACGAATCATAATCAACAACATGCGCACCAATTATCACAGGAACATTTAATTGTTTTGCAATCGGCATAAAATCATTTGGACGCAATGCAAACGGATACGATGTTTCTGGATAAATAACAACATCAATATTGCGAACATCACCCGCCAATTTTATCAATGCATCAACACGATTTTTTGCCTGATTCAATGCGTCCGCACGCGTCATAGAAATTTTAGATTCTTGACTGGTCACTGGTTGAACGACACGAATTCGCGTTGCACCATTACCCGTATTTGATTGCCCAATATTGTTATACCCAACAAATATTCCAACAAATAAAAACACAGAAAAAAACAGCAACAAAAACCAATTCGCTTTGCCACCACGATTATATAATAATTGCACAGACGATGCAATCAAACCCAATATCACAAATCCTAATCCCAATGCCCCAAACAACGACATAGAATTCGAAATAATTGCGCCACCCAAAGTAATATTTGCAATTGGATTCCATGGAAAACCAGTCAAAAACCATTCACGCAACCACAACACCGCGGTTGCCGACAAAGCAAAAACCATTGGTTTTACACTATTTTTATTGTATATACATCGTGTCAATACAAATGGAATTGTGAATATAATTGCGCCAACCAATGCCAATCCAATCAATGCCGGCCCGGTCCAAATTGCAAATCGTTTTGTTAATTCCGGAACAACATATATGGAATTTAACGACCACCAAAACATAGATACCGAATACATGGCGCCAAAAGGAACTGCACGCAGCCAAACCCGCCACCAAGCAATCTTTTCGTTATCAACACACAACAACCAATATGCCACACCAAATGACAAAATCGTTATCCACCACAAATTAAAAGGTGCAAAACCCAACGACGCCAAACCACCCAGCGCCCCAACCAATACATATTTCCACCACTTAAACCCAGAAATATTTTCATCAGCATACGGATTTTTAAATCCCAACTTTTTCAAAACCTTGATTTCCTTGGACTCCATAACACGCGCCTGGGCATCGGTCAAATGATCATACCCCAACAAATGAAACATACCATGCACAACCATATGCGCCGTATGTTCAGCCACAGAAATATTAGCAGCCGCCGCCTCACGTTTTACCGTATCCAACGATATATAAATATCACCCAACAAAATATCGTCCCCCAATTCAAAAGACAAAACATTTGTTGGTTTATCCATATCACGATACATTTTATTCATCGCATGAATTTCATTATCATCAGTCAAAGTGATAGAAACCTCGGCATCATGATATTTTGCACCAACAACCGCATTTGCAATTTTTTCAAAATCTATATTATATTTTTTCCAACGAGAATCATTATAATTCACATAAACTTTCATAGTATTGCCTCTATACGCATTAATTCTGGGATTTTTTATTTTTCCCCAATCCAGATTTTTTTGCAATTTTCGACCTGACATTTGCATAATTTGGTGCAACAAATGGGTAATCATCTGGCAATCCCCATTTTGCACGATACTGTTCAGGTGTCATATTAAATCGCCGTTTAATATAACGCCGTAACATAACATGCCACGTTCCATCTTCCAGACATTGAATTCTATCTGGTTGGACCGAATCAGCAATTTGTTGGGGACTGACCACCGTTCCACGCAAAATTGCACGCGCAGAATTTACCGCATCAGCCATAGACAAATCTGGATTATTTGCCATTGCCGCCGCCGCCAGATTCGCAACAGCCAATGTAAATTCATTATTTTTCGTATTAATATTTACCATTTGCCAAAAATCCTTTTATTTACTAATATTATATCACAAATAAACTACAAATAAAACGAAAGTCAAATTATAATGAAAAAAGATACCAGACCACTCGCCGATATTATGCGCCCCACAACCATAGAAGAAGTTGTTGGCCAACAAAATTTATTAGGCGAAAACGGATTGATACGCCGTATGGTTGATAACCACAAATTATCAAATTTAATATTATGGGGTCCCCCAGGTTGCGGTAAAACAACAATTGCACGCGCATTGGCACATTCTGTTGATATGGATTTTGTCCCGATGTCTGCGGTATTTTCTGGGTCTGCCGATATAAAGAAAGCAATGGACGCGGCGCGTATGAATCGCGATATTGGTCGTGGAACACTGTTATTCATAGACGAAATACACAGATTTAATAAAACCCAGCAAGATACATTATTACCGTACCTGGAAGACGGTACAGTTGTTTTTATCGGTGCCACAACCGAAAACCCCAGTTTCAATTTAAACAACGCATTGCTGTCACGTTGTCATATTGGTGTATTAACTGCACTCGGCACAGATGATTTAATGATATTATTAGATCGCGCCGAAAAATTTTTAAATAAAAAATTACCATTAACCATGGACGCAAAAATTCACTTGGCACAAATGGCGGACGGCGACGCGCGATTTTTATTAAACACCGTTGAATATTTATCAAGCGCGAATTTTAAACACGATTTAGACATAGATGCATTAGACAGCGCAATACAAAAACGCGCGCCATTAAGTGATAAAACAGGTGACGAACATTATAATTTAATATCTGCGGTTCATAAATCTTTACGCGCCAGCGATACAGATGCGGCATTATACTGGGTCGCCCGCATGATGACATCTGGCCAAGACGCCAGATATATATTCAGGCGACTAACACGATTTGCAATGGAAGATGTTGGCCTGGCCGACCCAAACGCATTACAAATTGCAATTGCAGCATGGAACGCATACGAACGCCTGGGCAGTCCCGAAGGCGATATCGCATTGACAGAACTGGTTGTATATTTGGGCACAGCTCCAAAAAGTAACGCATGTGACCGCGCAATTCACGCATCGTATTCTGCGGCAGAAAAAACAGGCAGCCTGCCCCCACCAAAAAACATTTTAAACGCACCAACAAAAATGATGAAAAATTTAGGGTATGGTGCCGGATACATTTATGAACCAGATACTGCACTTGGATTTTCTGGTCAAAACTGTTTCCCAGAAACCATGTCACGCCAAAGATATTACACACCTGTGGAACGCGGATTTGAACGTGAAATAAAAAAACGTATTGATTATTGGGACGGATTACGTGAAAAAATAAACAATAAAAAATAACGCCATTTTGGCGTTATTTTTTTAAAACAGAATATTTAAATACATGCCGACCGCAGATTCTTCCCGTTCATATTCATACGAAAATGTTGCGCCATATTGCGTCCGTCCAAATTGACGCGCCAATTTAAAACGCAACCATTCACGGTCAAAGTCAGGATTTGTTGCAACACGAATTGTCGCACCAATTCCCAAACGCCAACCATCAACCATACGAAAATACGAATCAGGCATAAAATCAATATATGACATGCCACGCGTATCATCAAAAATCCATGTTGATTTAACAGTTCCCGCCAAAGACACCCCTGCCCATTGGCGTCCAACACGCAATCCCGCAAAATATGTTGATTTTGCAAAGTCTGGTTCCCGCACATGACGATTACCACCAAATCGCGCACCGAATAAAACATCGGTTAAAATATGTGCCGAATTATTATCCGCCAACCCTGCACGATAAACACCGTTTAATTCGATACTGGAAAAACCGCGTTCTTTGCGTTCATGCACAAAATCGAACTGATAATGAACATTTGCGCCCGCGGTCAAACGACTGTTCAAACCATACGAAAACGCCTGACCCAACCGCAAAATATCATTACCATAATCAACAGATGTTGTTGATAATAAATGTTCTGTGTCCAACAGATACAACACATCAGATGTATCTGCCATCAAATAATCGTCATCTGCGTATGCGGCACCACACAGCACAACCGTTCCAACAAAACCACATAATAACTTTTTCATATAAACCTATACCCATTGTTTAGAATTGGAACATAACTTGCAACCCAACCGACCATTCGCGGAATTTAGACAAATCAACATACGCATAATGTGCCGGGTCATTAAACTGTGCCGCCGTCGCAGGCAAAGTTCCATCATGCACAACCAAAGTCTTGTCATCTGCGCTGTCATACAAAGATGTTTTTGCATACAGATTCAATGCAAACCAATCATTTGGTTGCCAACCGAATGCGCCCTTGATAGAAAATTGGTCATGCCAATCATAGAAACCATATAAACCTTCGACATTTAACGTCCAATCTTCTGCCAATACGGTCCAAACACCCATACCTAATTCACCCATAAAAACAGTATCGGTTGAATCACCATAAACCAACATACCCCATTCGTTCGTGGTCAGGTTTTCCATATAATCACCATAAACATCACCGTCCATATTCACCAACCAACCGCGTGCCAAACCATAGATTGTTGATGTTGCGACTTTATATCCTGCCTTTAAATCAGCAATAAAATAATCAACACCATGTTTTTGATGTTCATAATATCCAGATATCGTTGCAATCCAATCGTCTGTATCAACAATACGACCCTGCAAACCCAAACCATACAAATTCAATCCATTTGATTTATATTCATCTGTACCTGCACCTGCGGTATCTGTCCATGTTAATTTATCACGATTGTATTTACCCATTGCCTGCAAAGCGATACGGTCAGTCAAACCAAAACTCAAATCTTCCTTTAAAGACAATTCTTTTAATTTTCTGGCAACTTCACCTGTGGCATTACCAAAATTATATTTACCCTCTAAATATTCACCGGTGGTCACCGAACCAAATTGGAATTGCAAAGGCTGATAAAAAGGATTTGCAATAAAATATTTACGCTTTGCAGATTTACGATATGTTTCGCCACGCATATATGTTTGTTTATTTTCACGTGGTTTTACCTGACTATAATGACGTGGTTCATAATTTGTATTGATATTATCATACACACCCGCACGCGACGCACGTGGTGCATAATCATTAGAATAAGATTCATAAGCACTGCGATTTATACGAATTGTATCACCATCAGAATTTGTCATATTGATACTGGAATACATAGAACTGCGGCCCGCCGCATTAACATCTGCACCAAACGCAACACAGCCCAAAACTGCGAAAATTCCAAAAAATTTAATATTCATTTAAAATCTCCTTTCCCGTCAATTATATCACATTTTACCCCAATAAAAAAGCCATAATTACATTTGAATTAAAAAGTAAAAAACAAAATATAAATATGTAAATAGAACGAGGTAGATACGCAGTTATTTGCAAGTGCAGTGTAAAAGAGCTACATGAGTGAGCCGGAATCAAGCAGATATGCCACAGCAAATAAAAACAGATTTTATAACAGTGTAGATGCGCAGTTGTTTGCAAGTGAAGTGTACAAATGCTACATGAACGAACAAACAACAAGCAGATATGCCGTTATAAAATCTGGCGTTTGTTGTTGGCATCAGGCGCACTCACAATCCCTTCTTGTTCCATACGTTCCATAAAACCAGCCGCCTTGTTATAACCAATTCCCAATCTTCGTTGCAAATATGAAATTGTCGGTTTTTTATCACGTAAAACAATTTCTTTGGCCTGGGAATATAAATCACCGTCCTTGGCGGCCTTGGCATCCGCCGCCGATGGCACAACACCACCTGACGCCATATCATCACCAGAATCCGTCACCCCAGATGCATATTCTGGTTCGCCCTGGGAACGCAAGAAATCACCAATACGCGTTAATTCTTTATCCGAAATAAACGCACCATGAATACGTACCAAATCATGTCCAGAATCACTGTACAACATATCACCACATGCCAATAATTGTTCAGCACCCTTTTCACCTAATGCCGTCATTGAATCGATTACACTACGCGCATGGAAAGAAACACGTATTGGGAAATTGGCCTTGATAACACCTGTAATGGTATTTGCGTCTGGACGCTGGGTTGCCATAATCAAATGAATTCCGGCGGCACGCGCCTTTTGTGCAATTCGTTGCACACACATTTCAACTTCTTTACGCGCCACAGCCATCAAATCAGCAACCTCGTCGATTACTATTACAATATACGGCATATCAGACAAATCGACTTCTTGGGTTTCAAACAACAATTCACCCGTTTCCTCATCTGTGCCAATGGCAACCTGTTGAGTAATTTTTTCACCAGCCTCGCGCTTGGCGGCAACGATTTCGTTATAACTTTGAATATTACGCGCATTAACAACCTGCAACTGTTTATAACGTTCTTCCATTTCACGCACCGCCCATTTCAATGCGTTCACAGCCGCCGTCGCATCTAATTTCACAATAGGTGTAATCAAATGTGGGATATCGTCCCAGAACCCAAAATCAACACCCTTGGGGTCAATAATAATCAATTTGCATTTATCAGGTGTAAAATGATACACAATGGAAGTAATTATCGATTGAACAAACACAGATTTTCCAGTTCCCGTATGTCCAGAAACCAACATATGTGGCATTTTTGCCAAATCATAATATAACGGATTTCCACCAATATCGACACCCAACGCCAACGGTATTTTAAATGGCGAATTTACAAACATATCGTTTTCTATTAACCCACGATATTTAACAGTCTGTGGTTTTACATTTGCCATTTCTACACCAATCAATTGTGTTGATGGAATCGGCGCAATACGCAAAGTTTTTGTTGCCATGGCACGTGTCATATCTTTGACAGTCTTGGTCACATCAATTAATTTCGTTCCACTTTCTGGCAAAAATTCATACAACGTCACGATTGGCCCCGGACGAATACCTGTCACTTTGCCATACACATTATATTCTGCAAAATGTGTTTCCATAGATTCTGCCTGGGCCCTTAATTCTGGCGTCACAACACCTTTGCCAAACACAGATTCTTCCAAAAATTCAGGGTCAGGTAATTCATATTCCCCACTTTCAATTGTGACTTTTTTACGAACCGCACGTGTTTTCTTTTGCTTAGGTTTCTCTTCTTCCTCTGCTTCTTCGGGTTCTTCTTCTACGTCTTCTTCCTCTTCTTCTACATCTTCTTCACGCACAGGCAAAATATGAAATGCAGACAGCACCCAACGAATTGCACCCCAAACCAAATGCGCAACACTAACCACATAATCCCATTTTATATGCAATAAAATTCCAGCCATCAACCCAAATCCAGCCAACGAAAGCAAACCAATAACTATTTGCCAATTCCCCATAAACGCACCAAAATCATTTGACGCAATCGCACCAAACATACCACCAAACGAAGAACCAGGAAATACCATACCAAACCCAGCGCACCCCAAACACAACGCAATAAATCCACGCAATATATTATATTCAGGCGTTGCCATTTCATCGCGTCCGCCCATATAGTAAAAACCGGCACGCATCAAACACAAAAACAAAAATATCATTGGAATAAAACCAAACATATAACGCAACAGACCGACAACATAGCCAAATATGCCATGATTACCATATGTACTGGAAACCGCCCAACCATCCAAATAGGAATTATAAAACAAAGCCGACAAAATCGCCAATACACCAACACAAAACATCGCCCCGCCTAACAACCGCCAAGCCAGGTCTTTCAACGCCCCAGATAACCTTTCTGGTAAAAATCTAGATTTTCCTTCCATGCCCCGATTATACCACAAAAAATCCTAAAATTAAAGGGGGACGAAATAAAAAATCGGGATTTCCCCGACTTTCTATTTTATCCGTCTAACAATCGCCAAAACAACATCTGCGGCGACCATACCAATAAACGCCCCCAATATAACATCGGTCGGCCAATGCGCCCCGGTTGCCACACGTGATACCGCAATAATAATTGCCAAACTCCATGTCAGCCATTTGAAACGCGGCATCAACATACCTAACATAACCAAGCCGGCAAACGATAACGCGGTATGTCCAGACGGCATAGAATTAAACCAATAATTTGTTGTAAATGGGTAAAAACCATCTAATCCCAACATATCAAAAAATTTTGGACGCATACGACCAATAACAACCTTTAATATTTCGACAACGACCCCAGACAAACACAGCGAACACAAAACCAAAAACGCATTACTGTTTTTTAATTTTGAATATGCATCTTTAAATAAAAACCGCACATTAAACCAATGCATTTGTGTTGTTGGATCATTACGCAATTCGTACGTTTTTTTCAAATACATCAATATTGTTGCCAATAAAAACACCGCAACCCAGACCTTGCCATCAAATATATTCGCGAACCAATGCCACAAAGTAATATCATAATTTTGCAACCACAAATACACCGGTATATCAAACCAACACACCCCAGCAACCACAGTCGCCAAAACCAGTAAAGTTGCAACAATTAAACGCAACCATTTAATTTTATTTTGTTTTGAAATAAACATATAAATCCCCTATTCTGCGATTAACCTGTTATAAACAGTTTTATCGGTTAAAATTTTTGTTGCAACCGCCATCGACATCATATCTTCATCATCACCACTGGTAATAACCGGACATCCACGCCGCACAGATGCAACATTTACTTTATCATTTTTGTTAAAATCCTGAATTTTAAAATCGTTATTTATAACATTTACAAAGAACGCATTTTGCTGCTTTGACGAACGAATATTCGACAAACACACAATTGGGAAAACCCCACGAGAATCCAATGCGTACCCACCCACAGATTTAATAGATTTATTTAATAATTCCAATGCACCACCATTTGACAATTCAATACGTGTTGCAATACGCGCCTCGCCTGCTGTTGGTGTGCCAACCAAAACCCCGCGTCCATTTTCATAAATTGCCGATGCCAAACCTTCGGCTGTACCACGTGTGGTATTAGATGTCAAAACAACAATATTTGCATCAGTCACCGCATCTCCACCCGGCACAAATTCAACATCTTCACCTGCCGTTTGCGATACACGCATAACAGGTTTTGCCCCCATAAATAATCCAGCCATTTTTGTGGTAGCTTTGGCATCGGTTCCTGATGCCGCACGCAAATCCAAAATAATACCATCAATATTTTTATATTTTGCCAATGCCTCATTAACAATATTTGTTGCATTATCTGTCATTTCATTAACAACAATTTCTAACAAACCACCCTTATCAATTGGTCGATAAATAATATCTGCATCCGCCAACACAATTGTTGCACGACGCAACACAACATTACGATTTCCTGATGGCGTCAATAAATGCAACTTGGCGGTTCCGCTATTTAAACCTTGGAAAACAGAATCTAATTCTGTATCTGTCATTTTTGAAACATCACGTCCATTAACAACATCAATTAAATCGCCAACCTTTATTCCAGCCATATCCGCAGGCGAACCTTGGACAATCGCACCAACACGAAAATCGCCATTATTTTCACGCCAGCCTGACAGACCAACACTGGTTAAAATACGATTGCCAGAATTATTCAAAATTGTTTCACGTGATATATATTTGCCAGATTCATCTATTCCTTGCATTAATGCCGAAACTGCACGTTCATAAATTTCTTCATTGGATAACTGCGCCAATTCAGAATCACGCGCACGCATTTTATCAATCAATGATGTTGTAATTTTTCCGTATTGCAACCAATCACCCTTTTGTGGCTGTTGATAATTTCCAACAATCGAATCGCGCCAAACTAAAATAATTCTGTCATCTGTCGCCGCCAAATGTGCATGTGGGCTTAGATTTTCCAGCCCTTCGATAACTACACCGATATTTTTTCCACCCCATTGCACAGAATCTAATTTTTCATAAATTTCTGCAAAAATATTCACAGATTTTTCTGGCATACCGGAATCTGCATACGCAGAAAAAACGGTCAATGCAAAAAGCCCAGAAAAAACTATATGTGAAATTTTCATTTTATTCCTCCCTTTACTCTCTTTACATTGACCGACATTATTAATATTTTGTTTCGCGCAAATTAAAGTGATACAAAATAACATTAGAAATATAAATGGACGTCAGTGTTCCCATAACAACACTGAAAGTCATGGCAATTGCAAAATCACGCAACATCATTCCTCCAAACACATACAAACCAACCATAGCCAATATGGTTGAAATACTGGTCATCAATGTTCTGCGCAACATTTCATTAACAGACAAATCAATCAAATCATTCATCGGCATTTTATGATATTTTTGTATATTTTCATCGATACGGTCATAATTCACAACCTTATCATTAATTGAATAACCAATACCCATCAAAATAACCGCAATCGCCGTTTGGTTAAATTCCAAACCTGTGACAGAAAAGAAGCCGAACATCAAAACAAAGTCCAACAACAACGACACAAAGGAACCAACCGCATAACCACCGCGATAACGAATCCAAATATATACACTCATCAACACAAAAGAAACCAACACCGCCAAAATACCACCGCGGATAAGTTCGCCACCAATTTTGGGTCCAACAATTTGCACCTGGGAATATGTCACATTATCACCCAAAATATTTTTAATTTCCGTCACACGTGCATTTTGTTGTGCATCGGTAGAACCTTTTGGCAAACCAACACGTACCAACACAGAACCACCATCAACAACCTGTAATTCTGGTTTAAATTCTGCCAAAGCGGAACGCATTTTATCAATAGTATATTCGGCATTTGTTGGTTGAACTTCCATCGAAATACCACCAGAAAAGTCGATACCGTAATTCAGTCCTTTAAAACACAAAGACAAAATCGACAATAAAACCAACGCGCCAGAAATCCAATAGGACAACTTACGATATTTCATAAAGTGTAAATTCATCAGCCCCACCTTTATTTATTTTTAATAAAACCAATTTTTTTGTTTTTCGCATTCATATACCAATCAATCAAAACACGTGACAACACCAAACATGTAAATAAAGTTGTTATCACACCGATTGATAAAGTGACCGCAAAACCACGAATTGGACCCGCACCAAATTCAAACAAAATCAACGAGCAAATCAAATTCGTTAAATTACCGTCCATAACTGTTTTGACAGAACGCGAAAATCCCATATCAACGGCACGTAATGTCGGCACACCGGCACGAACCTCGTCACGAATACGTTCATACGGCAATATGTTCGCATCAACCGCCATACCCAAAGTCAAAACAATACCTGCGATACCTGGCAAAGTCAGTGTTGCACCCAACACAGCCGAAACACCAACAATCATCGCCAAATTAACCAACAATACAATATCGGCAAAGAATCCAAATAATCCATACACCAATATCATAAATACGACGATAAACAACACACCAACTGCCGAACCAATTTTACCAGACGCAATAGTATCAGCACCCAATCCGGCACCAACTGTGCGTTCTTCGATGACCGTTAATGGCGCAGGCAACGCACCACTGCGTAATAATACCGCCAAATCTTTTGCACCCTGCAAAGTAAATCCACCAGAAATTTGACCACGTCCCCCAGGTATAGGTTCGCGAATATTTGGCGCCGACAAAACTTTGCCGTCCAACACAATTGCAAACCTTTCATTTACGTGTTCTGTGGTCAATTTTGCAAAACGACGCGCCCCCGATGCATCAAACACAGTTGTCACAACCGGCATATTGTTTTGATCAAAATCCGCCTGAGAATCTTTTAAAGATTCACCAGAAACCTCGACATGCGAATACACAGGAACCAACTGTTCTGGATTTTCCATATATGGCAAAAATACAGTTCCCGCCGGCGCACGTTTCGATGCCAGTTGTTCAGGACTAACATTTTCATTTACCAAATGAAACGTCATTTTTGCGGTCTGGCCAATCAATTCTTTGATACGTTCTGGGTTATCAACACCAGGCAACTGAATCAAAATATATTTTCCACCCTGACTTTGAATAGACGGTTCTTTGGTACCCAACGCATCAATACGACGACGAACAATTTCGATACTGCGTGTCAAAGCATCATTAACCATTTCTTGCTTTTGCTTTTCTGTATATTCAACACGAACGATATTTCCAGACGACGAAACATCAACACCGGCACCCAACACAGATTTTAA
Organism: uncultured Pseudomonadota bacterium; assembly: GCA_902793435.1. Taxonomy (GTDB): domain Bacteria; phylum Pseudomonadota; class Alphaproteobacteria; order Rs-D84; family Rs-D84; genus Enterousia. The sequence goes on from CADBDF010000004.1 coordinate 56,638, forward strand.
TCTGCCTTTGGCCTTGGACACTTCCGTACCATCACGCACAGCCAATGTAATCACACCATCAACATTACGCAAATTAGAAAAACGAATAATTCCACGATTTCTATCCACCAATGCAGAACGAACCTCGTCATACAATTGCACAGATTTGTCCTGAAACATTTGGTCTGTATTGACCTCTAACAATAACTGCGCACCACCTTTTAAATCCAATCCCAAATTGATTGGTTGAATCCACGATGGAAAATATTTTGCTGCACCCGGCACAAACGTCGGCACAGCCAACAAAACACCAAACACTGCAACAAATACAATTGCCAGTTTTTTAAACATAACACCACACCTTTTTATTATTTAGATTCCACACCCGCCACAGCATTCTTGCTAACCGTCACAACAACACCTTTGGCAATTTCCAATTCAATTGTTTTTTCATTGATTGATTTAATGGTTCCATAAATACCACCCGCCAACACACGCGAACCAACGCTTAACGAATTCAGCATTTTTTGATATTCCGCCATACGTTTTTTTGCAGGCCTTACCATTAAAAAGTAAATAATTCCAAAAACAACCGCACAATATAACAACATTCCTAACCAACTGCCCTGTTCGGCCGCAGCCACGTTATTTGCCATCATATTCGCAGATTCAACTGTATTTTCCATAATTTCTCCTTTTGATTATGGTTGAAACATAGACAAAAAACCCAAAAAAGTAAAGAAAAAAAGCGGAAAGTCGCACAATCATTTTCAACAAAAAAAATTCGGCATAAAATATGCCGAACCAGAAATTAAAATTCTTATTTACTGGGCATCAGCCGCAGTTGCAATTTTCATCCACGTTCTGCCATTATCGCTACTGGCTGTGGCTGGCTGATTTGAATGGTTGCCGATTGTCACATAACCACATTCATCACTGGACCCACAATTTCCGGCATACGCAGTTGATAATTTATCACGTTGCAAAACCGCAACATTTGCCTTGTTATTTTTAATACTGGACGTGGAAATATTTGTACTGGCCGTTGCCGCCAAATCTCCAACCGCAACCCCTGTAATTGTCGGTGTATCACCAACATCTGTAATAACATTGTTAATCGCCGTACCCTCAACAGAAGCCAGTTTCGCAGTTTGCGGAACCGTTCCACGTCTATAACCATAATCGTATGTAGATGAACTGGTGCTGCTATCAACCGTTCCATCGCCATATGTAATATCATAAACAGATTTACGAACAACATTTGTTGATGCCGTTTTAATATCCGCATTAGCCCCAGCCGCAACAAACAGCGTACCAAAAACACCAGCAAACAAAGCAACTTTCTTCATTTTCCTTTCCTTTTTATCTATACGATAACTCTTTACGCAAATAATGATATCATAGTTTTAAAATTTTGACAATTGAAAAATTTAACTTCTTTCAAAAATAATATCCAAATCAGTTAATGGAATAATTTTATACACCGGCCGACCATGATTACATTGTCCGCCACGTGTGGTATTTTCAATATCACGCAACAACGCATTCATTTGTGCAACATCTAATTTTTGCCCTGCCCGCACAGAATGATGACATGCCCAATTTGCCAATTTCAAATGCAACCTTTCATTTAATTGTACCGAATGACCATTTGCACGAACCTCATCTGCAATTTCATGCAACAATGTTGCCCAATTTAAATCCCAATCAGCCGGCTTTTCAAATATTGCAATTGCGGTATCACCAAACGAATCCAATGTCAGCCCCGAATTTTTTAACTCATCTGCGATTTCCAACACAGCCTCAACATCTTCGGCACGCATATTTACAACAATCGGGGTCAATAATGGTTGAACCTTTATTGTATGGGTCCGCACACGTTCATACGTAATACGTTCATGCGCCGCATGTTGATCAACAATAATTAAATTATCCCCAGATTCCGCCAATATATATTTATCACCAATTTGTCCAATTGCATGTCCCAACGGTCTTTGCGCAAACGCATCATCTGGCGAAACAATATTTTTTTCGCACACAACATTTTCATCATTTAAATTTTGTTCATCAAAAAAGTTTTTCACATTTGGCGACCGCACAGACAACACTTTTTGCACAGTATTTGTATCACGATTTGCCAAATTAAAATTATCATAGTTTGGCGTTGCAACTGGAATATTCATCTGTTGAGGTTTTGACACAAATTCCAAATCATGTGACATATCATTGGACAAATTATTTTGCACAACTGTCTGCAAAGTTTCCGCCAAACGATTTCTTAAATTTTTAATAATAAATGCACGCACATGCGATGGCTCTAAAAAATGAACCTCTGTCTTGGCGGGCGACACATTTACATCAACATTTGCCGAATTAAGATTTAAAAATAACGCACACAACGGAAACTCGCGCGCATGCATAACGTCCATATACGCGGCCCGCAAAGCCCCAACAACAACCTTGTCTTTTATTGGTCGTGAATTTACAAATAAAAATTGATCAACCGATGACGCACGACGCAATGTGGGTTCTGACACAAAGCCCGTTAATGTCATATCCCCAGATTCAGATTTTGCGTTAATTTCCAACATACGACCATTTATATCATCGCCCATAACGGCAATCATACGTTCCAACAAATCTTGTCCTTTTGGGAAAAACCATTTGTTGTTTAAAACAAAACCAACGTCCCGTCGCGCCAAAGCCAACCGTTTGATTATTTCCAAAACCGACATTGTTTCTGCGCGGTCACCACGTAAAAATTTCAATCGTGCCGGCACATTTCCAAATAAATTTTGAACCCTGATTCGTGTTCCAGAATCCCAATTAGACGGTTTTATTTCACCTGTGGTTGCATTTAATTGCCAACCGTTTGGCTCACTGTCATTATATGTATCAATCGTCATATTAGAAACAGACGCAATTGACGGCAATGCTTCGCCACGAAACCCCATATATGTAATATTTGTTAAATCATCATCTGGTAATTTTGATGTTGCATGCCGCATTATTGATTTTGCCAAATCATCACGCACCATACCGCGCCCATTATCAACAACAGTTATTGATGTGCGTCCCCCATCAACAACATCAACCACAATTTGGTCAGCCCCCGCGTCCAGCGCATTTTCAACCAATTCTTTTACAACACTAGCTGGATTTTCCACCACTTCACCCGCGGCAATTTGATTCACTAAAAAATCAGGCAACACGCGAACCGACATCAAAAACCCTTTCCTAACCTTTTTATTGTATATTTAGTCTTTAAATTTAACTTCAATAATTTCAAATTCTTTTTCACCACTTGGTAATTTCACAGTACAACAATCACCCACGCAACGTCCAATCAACGCGCGTCCCATTGGTGATGTGCAAGAAATAATTTGTCGCCCATCAGATTCCACATCCGACAAAATCCGGCACTGCATACGATTGCCATCTTCGTCTTCGGCGATGACACGCGCACCAAAAACCACTTTGTCGCCAGACAAACTGTCTATATCAATAACATCAGCATTTGCAACAATACTTTCGATATATTGTATGCGTTTATCAATCTGTCTTTGTTTTTCGCGTGCCGCACTGTAATCCGCATTTTCTGACAAATCGCCCAACGACCGCGCCCATTGAACAACACGCAAAATTTCAGGTCTTTGCACCTCTTTTAAATCTTTTAATTCTTTTAACAGTGTATCAAATCCAGCCCGCGAAATTGGTTTTTTTTCCATAACAACCACCTTTATCAACATTATTTTCAAAGCCAAATTATACACTTTCATTTTAATTTTGCAATTATCAAATGAACAAGGTATAATTCCCAATATTATGAGTATTTTATTTAGATTTTTATTACGCAAATTCTTTGGGGGCATTGGCATCATATTGCTGATTGTGTGCGGAATTATTTATGCGGTCACATTTGTTGAACGTCTGCCATCAAATCCGGACACAATATCCGCAATAACAGATGCCTGGGTGCGTTTATTAGAATATATACCAATGTTTTTACCATTAACAGTGTTTATGGGAACATTACTGGCAATGTATAATTTAACTAAATCCAGCGAGGCCATTATTATATCCAGTGCCGGTCGGTCACCATATCAAATTGCACGTCCATTTTTATTAGGTGCTTTTTTGGTTGGCATATTCGCAACAACGGTTATAAACCCATATTTTGTTAGTGTCAGTGCAAAAAACATAACAGACCAAGAATTACAATTGGTCGATAACACAATATGGATTCGTGAAGAAGCCGACAATCATTTTTTAACAATGTCTGCACACGATATGCACAAAACCAACGAAACATTGATATTTGGTGACGCAACAATATTTATCCAAGATAACAATTTCAAATTATTAAATCGTATTGAAACACAATCCGCCACATTATCTAATGACGGAATTGCTGCACAAAATGCAACAATATGGGACACACGCGGAAACACAACAAACGGCAAATGGGAAATAAAAACAAAACTGACACCTAAAACCGTATTGGAAAGATATTTACAACCAAACCAAATTTCATTTTGGGAATTACCCGGGTTTATACATAAAATGTCTGCAATTGGGGTGCCAATGCGTGGGCATCTGGTTCAGTTTTGGACACTATTATTCTTGCCATTAACCATGGTGGCAATGGCGACATTGGGAATTGCATTTTCACAAACCCGCCAACGCAGAAATTTTAACTTTGGCTTGAAATTTAGTCTGGGTATCATTACATGTTTCTTGATGTATTTTTTAATCAATACATTTAATGCCCTGGGGGCAACTGGCGCACTGCCACCAATATTGGCGATTATTGCACCACCGATTATAATTATCGCGGCATCTGGGGCATTTATTGAACATTTTGACACGATATAAAGGGGATAAATACTATGCCATTAAAGAAAAAAACAAATACAAAAAAGATATTGATTTGGTTATGTATAATTGTATTGGTTTTATTTATGATAATGTATTTTGAACCAACAACTACACCGATTGAATTGGAATTGTACCCATGAATTATATAGATGTTTTTCTTGAAGCTTTATCTGCCGAAAAAGGACGCAGTGAAAAAACAATTACAAGTTATGAATCTGATTTAAATTTGGCAGAAAACGCCCTACCAAACGGATTATTGGGCGCAACCGATAACGACATTCAAAATTATTTATCGTCTTTGACACAAACAGAACGCGCGTCCAGTATTGCCCGCAAAGCAAGTGCCCTGCGCACATTTTATAAATTTTTAATGTTGGAAAAAATCATTCAAACAAACCCAACCAAAAATTTGGAATTACCAAAACGTTCGCGTCCATTACCAAAATTATTATCAACCGATGAAATCGATTTATTAATATCATCGGCTGGCGATATAAAAACATCTGTGCGACTGCGCGCAATGATTGAATTATTATACGCATCAGGTCTGCGCGTATCTGAATTATGCGAATTACCAATGACTGCGATTTTGGGCGACCACTTACTAATTCATGGCAAAGGTGCCAAAGAACGCATGGTTCCAATGCACGCAGGCGCAATATCTGCATTACAAAAATGGTTAGATTTGCGCGATGCCCCCGATTCGAAATATGTATTTCCAGGCACTGGAAAAACCGGACATATAACACGCGATGGATTTTTTAAAATTTTAAAAAAATGCGCCGTATTGGCGGGTCTGGACCCAAACCATGTTTCGCCACACGTCCTGCGACATTCGTTTGCATCACACTTGTTGGCACATGGGGCAAATTTGCGTGCAATACAAACCATGTTGGGACACGAAGACATTTCAACAACGCAAATTTACACCCATGTTTTACCTGAACAACTGCGTGAAACGGTTGAAAATTATCACCCATTATCTAAAAAATCAAAGGATACAGAACAATGATAACCAAATGCGACCACCCAGGATGTACCAAGGCCGGCACATGTCGTGCGCCAAAAAATCGTGATTTGCGTGAATATTGGCATTTCTGTCAAAAACACGCCGCTGAATACAATAAAAATTGGAATTATTATGCCAATATGACGCCCCAAGAAATCGAAGAAGACTGGGAAAGACAAACATTTGGCGCACCATTAAAAGACAACAAAACCGCAAACGCAAACGAGACCGAATATGTCCAATTTTTAAACGATTTTATAACTGGACGTTCGCGCTTTGACCATGCACCAAAACCCAGCAAATTGGGAACAAATATAACGAACGCATTTCGCGCATTGGATTTGCCTATTACGGCCACCTGGCGCGAGGTTGGTGCAAAATATCGCGCATTGGCAAAAAAACACCACCCAGATACAGCAGAAAACAAAGAATCTGCAACCACAGAATTTACAAAAATTACAAATGCATATAACACATTAAAGAAGTATTTTAACAAATAATTTAATATGTTGCGTAAATGCCATGGGCTGTGCTATGCTGTGCCAAAACAAAAAAGGAAATTAAGGATAAAAAATGTATGATATTATAATCTTAGGTTCTGGTCCTGCGGGCTTAACGGCTGCAATTTATTGCGCACGCGCAAATAAAAAAACTTTGATAATTGCCGGTGACACACTGGGTGGTCAAACAGGTGAAATTGCAAATCTGGAAAATTTCCCTGGATATATGGGTTCCGGCATGGATTGGATACAATCCACATTAAAACAAGCAACCGGGTTTGGTGCCGAAATTGCATACACATCTGCAACAGAGATAACATGGGACGATAATTTAACATATACAATTAAATGCGACAACGGGAAAACATTTACCGCCAGCGCAGTTGTCATGGCAACTGGCGCACGCGCACGCAGATTGGAAATCGACGGCGCACGCGAATTGGTGGGTAATGGTGTTTCATATTGCGCAACATGCGACGGATTTTTCTATTCTGGGAAAAAGGTATTGGTAATTGGTGGCGGAAACAGTGCGTTAAACGATGCTTTATACCTGGCTGATTTGGCAAGCGAAGTTAAAATCGTTTATCGCAAATCTGCATTTACACGTGCCGAGGCCATCGTTCGCGACCGCGTTGCTGCACGCGAAAATATCAAACCAATATTTAACACCGAATTAAAATCTATCCGTAAAAACCCAGAAACCGGTGAATTGATTGCAACAACAACAACCGGAGACAACATTGTTTGTGATGGAATATTTGTTGCCATTGGACACGAAGCCAACACTGATTATTTAACAGAATCAATCAAACGCGATGATGTTGGCAGAATCGAATCGACAAACCTACCCCGCGGATTATTTGTTGCAGGTGACGAAAAAAGTGGTATAAAGATGCAGGTAGCAACCGCTGTTGGTTCCGGATGCAGTGCCGCGATGGACGCAATCGCATATATAAATACAAAGGATAACTAAAATGTTGGACATAAAATTTATTCGCGAAAATCCAGACATCGTAAAAAACGCATGTCGTGTTAAAAATTTTCCAGATATCGTTGATGATTTATTAAATCTGGATACACGTGTTCGCGAATTAAAGACAATCACGCAAACAAAAACTGCTGAAAAAAATAAAATTTCAAAGGAAATTCCAACGGCTGCTGACAAGGCACCTTTGATTAAACGTAGCAAGGAAATCGGCGAAGAAATTGCTGCTGACATGGCGGAATTGGCGGAAAAAGAGATTTTATTAAATGATTTAATGCACCGCGTCCCACAAATTCCAGACGCATCCGCACCAATAGGCGCAGACGATTCGGCAAACGTGGAAATAAAACGCGTTGGCAACCCACGCAATTTTGATTTTTCACCACGCGCCCAATGGGATTTACTGGATATGAATAATTGGTGGGCACCCGAAAAAATTGCTGGCATCTGTGGCACCCGTACATACTGTCTGTGTGGCGAAGCCGCTGAATTAGAATTGGCTGTAGAAACTTTCGTTATTCAAAAATTAATAGCCAAAGGATTTAAATACATTGAATGTCCATCTATCACAAAACCCCAAACAATATTTAACGCTGGGCATTTTATGGGTTCAGACATGTCCGTTATGAACGATGATGTGTTTATGCTAACTGGCACTGACAGATGCTTGGCTGGAACTGCCGAAATTATATTGAATTCATTGCATGCTGACGAAATTTTATCAGAAAACGATTTGCCAATAAAATACGCCGGTTTTTCACCCTGCTTTCGTAAAGAGGCTGGTGCAGCCGGTCGCGACACACGTGGATTGGTGCGTTTCCATCAATTTAACAAGGTTGAACAATATATATTCTGCAAACCGGAACAATCTGACGAAATGCACGAATTATTGTTAAACAATCTGTGTGAAATTATGGAAGATTTGGAATTACCATATCGTGTAATTGCAAACTCAACCGGCGACATGGGATTTAACAAAGTTAAAATGAACGATGTAGAGGCATGGTTCCCATCGGAAAACACATATCGCGAATTAGGTTCTTGTTCATCAATCGGGACTTTCCAGGCACGCAGAACAAATACCCGCTATCGCGAAAACGGAACAAATGATGTTAAATTTGTTGCGACATTAAATAATACCGGAATTGCCCTGCCACGCGCATTGGTTCCAATAATTGAAAACCACCAAAATGCAGACGGCTCTGTAAATATTCCAAAAAAATTACAACCATTAATGGGTGGCAGAACAAAGATTGGTGGAAAACATTAAAATAAAAAACTCCCGTTTGGGAGTTTTTTTAATACCGACAATACGGTTCCAATAAAACATTTACCGTTTTTTGATGCATTTTCCATGCATCAACACTGAACTCTATATTTGAATATCTATTTGGATCTTTATAATATTCATCAACTGCCGCATCATACATTTGACCCAAATCTTGCTTGCCTAAAAATTTTAATCCACTTGCACAACATTGATTCAAACCATCACCATCATGACATCTTTCTTTTTTTACATAACCAATCGGTTGAACCTTATAAATTGCAAATTCAGGAAAAGACCAACACAAAGTATTATGCCACAACATAGTATCGAATGCCCCTTGGGCAAAATGAAATCCATGTTCACTTACCAAACCTTCGGGATAAAACACATACTTTCTTGGTGTTTCTGGGGCTGTAAATTCTTTACCTTTTGGTATATTAAATATATCCACAGAATCATCAACAAAATCCGCAAACCAAGAATCAAGTGTGACGATTTTATAATAATCTTTATCACTACGAAATTTATTTCTTTGAAAAAATCTGGCGATATTCATTTTTATTTCTGTAAATTTTTCTTAAACAAACCTAAAACGAATTCCTTTAATGTTGGTTTTGGATATGCCATATCCATCCAGTCTTTTATAGCATTTTCTAATTCGACATTTTTCAAATTATATTTTGCATAAAATCTGTAATAACGAATAATAGAATTATATAATTCTTGGGTGATAAACATTATATGTAAATCATGGCTTACAAACCATTTTACTTCTTTGATATTCGCAGCATCATAATTTGTTTGTACGGCATTTATATTCTCGTACATACGCAAATACGTCTCTTTGATAAGTACATTTTCGTCTTCAACTTTTTTTAATTCAACGTACAATTTTTCTAAACCCGCTTCGGTATTTAAACTATACGCATTTACATTTACTTTACTTTGATATCTTGCAGCCAATTCAAGCATAAGTCTTTTAAACTTAAATACCGCATCATCATATCTTGTTTTCATAACAACACCTTTATTTATCATAACACATTCTATTATAGACAAAATTATTTAAATGTCAATATTTTTATTGACAGCACGCATATTTTACATATAATTTGTTGAAATTGCAAAAATATAGTATAATCTATACACTTATTAACAAAATATAGGAAAATACAGATGAAAATTCGCAACATTGCAATTATTGCACACGTGGATCATGGTAAAACAACCTTGGTCGATAATATGCTGAAACAGGCGGGAACATTCCGCGAAAACGAACGTGTCGAAGACAGAGTTATGGACAGTGGCGATATCGAACGCGAACGTGGTATCACAATTTCCGCAAAACCAACATCTATCCAATGGGGTGAATATAAAATTAACATTGTTGATACACCGGGACACGCTGACTTTGGTGGCGAAGTTGAACGTATTTTATCTATGGTTGATGGCGTGGTGCTATTGGTTGATAGTGCCGAAGGCCCACTGCCACAAACAAAATTTGTGTTATCCAAGGCTTTAAAACTGGGATTGCGCCCTATTGTTTGTATAAACAAAATCGACCGCGCTGATGCACGTCCCGAAGAAGTTTTAACAGAAACATTTGATTTATTCGACAAATTGGGTGCAAACGATGCCCAACTAGATTTCCCATATTTGTATGCTGTTGGTCGTGACGGTTGGGCTGTACGTGATTTGGCTGACATCAACAATCCAAACAAAGATTTAAAACCATTATTCCAATTAATTGTTGACCATGTACCTGCACCTGATTGCAATGGGGACCGTTGTCGTATCGACGCACCATTTACCATGTTGGCAACAACGTTGGAGGCAGACCCCTATGTTGGTCGTATTTTAACTGGTAAAATTGAATCAGGAACCGTCAAAGTTGGTCAAACAGTAAAGGCTATCAATATGGCTGGCGAATTAATTGAAACAGCCAAAATCACAAAAATTATTGAACACCAAGGTATAAACAAAGTATCCCGCGACAGTGCATCTGCGGGTGACATCGTTGTTGTTGCCGGATTTTCCAAGGCAACTGTGGCGGACACATTATGCGACCCATCTGTCACAACACCTATTCCGGCAATTCCAATTGACCCACCAACCCTTACTATGACTTTCTTTGTTAATACATCACCATTGGCGGGTAAATCTGGTAAGAAATTAACATCGCGTATGATTGGTGAAAGATTGTTCCGCGAGGCCGAAACAAACATCGCTCTGCGTGTCACACAAAGTTCTAACAACGAGGCTTTCGAGGTTTCCGGTCGTGGCGAATTACAACTGGGAATTTTAATTGAAACAATGCGTCGCGAAGGATTTGAATTAAGCGTCAGTCGCCCACGCGTTATCATGCAACAAAACGAAAACGGCGAAAAAACAGAACCAATCGAAGAAGTTGTTATCGATGTCGATGACGAATTCAGCGGTGTCGTTATTGAAAAAATGACAAAACGCAAAGCCACAATCACAGAAATGAAACCATCTGGAATTGGAAAAACACGAATTGTATTTTCGGCACCATCTCGTGGTTTAATTGGTTATTTGTCTGAATTCCGTACAGATACACGTGGAACTGGCATTATGAACCGCGTATTTGATAAATATGATTTATACCGCGGTCCAATCACACAATATCGCCCAGGTGTTTTGGTTTCAATGGAGGCAGGACAAACAACAACATACGCCCTGCATAATCTGGAACCACGTGGCGTTTTGTTTGTTGGTCCCCAGGTTGAAGTATATTCTGGTATGATTGTTGGCGAACACAGCAAAGAAAATGATATAGAGGTAAATCCAGTCAAAGGAAAACAATTAACCAATGTTCGTTCGGTCACAGCCGATGAAAAATTATTCTTGGCACCACCGCGCAAAATATCATTGGAAGAAGCCCTGTCATATATCCAAGACGACGAATTGGTAGAAGTCACACCTGATACAATCCGTCTGCGTAAAAAAGAATTAGACAGCGGCAAACGCAAAAAGGCATACAGATTTGCCGAAACTGATTAATAAAAAACCGCCCCGAAATTTCGGGGCATTTTTTATTTCTTGCGGATTAAAATCCTATGTATTAAAATTAATTTAACCTAAAAACAATAGGATTTATCAATGAACTGGAAAATAAAAAAATTCTTTTGCAATCTTGTTGCACTCCCTGGTTTTACACGCACACAACGTCGTCGCATTCGTGACCGTTTAATGTTTCGCGATGTTATATTGGAAACAAATGTTAATTTTTTTACAACACCATCAAAACAGATATATAATAAAACTAAAATAAATGTGGCTTTTTGCTCCGACAAACGCGGTATAAAATTAATGGCGGTGGCAATAAAATCATTGTTAAACGTATCTGCAAACAAATGCGATTACAACATATATTGTGTGATTGATACAGATGTCACATCTGCCGAAAAGAAAAGCATATCAAAATTGACCGACGGCACAAAATCAACCATCACATTTTTAAAGCCTAATCATGACTTTGATAAATCTTATGTTCGTCATTGGACACGCGCAATATATTATCGCACAATGTTGCCCGATTTATTACCTGATGTTGATAAAATAATTTATGCTGATATTGATGTTATATTCTGTAATGATTTAATCGAAGCATATAATATAGACATGGATAAAAACTATATTGCCGGTGTAAAGACTTTTAATAACGGTTATATAAATTCTGGATTTTTAATAATGAATTTAAAACAAATCAGGAAAGATAACCTGTATAAAAAATGGATTGATGCATCACAACGCAAACAATATCCAAACCCAGACCAAGATTTATTAAATTTCACTTGCCGCGGTCGTATTTTATACCTACCATTAAAATATAATTTTCAACCAATGGATGGTGCAAACATATACAAATATCACACCCCATGTGAAATTGCCGATATTCAATATCATTTGGTTGTATTACACTTTTCAAATTGGATGAAACCATGGCATGCTAAAAATAAACGACCAATATTTTCTGAACTCTGGTGGAAACATGCCACACAAACAGGTCTATGGTAATATTGCAAAGGATAAAAACATGACAAAATCACAACCTTTATTTACCGTTGTAATTCCAATGTACAACGCGTCCAAATTTATCAAAAAACCAATTGAACAATTAATACATCAAACATTTGACGACATCGAAATATTAATTGTTGATGATGGCAGTACAGATAATTGCGCTGAAATTATCAAACAATATGCCAAGCATGACAAACGCATCAAATTAATACAACAAAAAAACGCCGGTGTATCCACCGCTTCCAATACAGGTATATTAAATGCATCTGGAAAATATATTTGCATACACGATCACGATGATTTTGTAAATTTAGAATATTTTGAAAAAATGGCAATCGCAGCAAACGGAACAGACGCCGACATTTTATGTGGTTGTGTTAATGAACCAGGTTGGTCTTTTCCTGAATTTGACAACATAGAAATTGCGACTGAATTGGCTGATAAAATTTTTATGACGCACGCGAACGCATTTAATTGCGCATGGCGATATGCGTATAAAAAAGAATTTTTACAACGCACAAAATTATTGTTTGAAACATCTGTTTGGGGTGCCCAAGATGTAATATTTTCAAAATCTGCAATTTGCATGGCGGACTCTGTGGCAACGGTTCCTGGGGCAATTTATACCGTCCGCGATCAACCAACATCCCTTGGCAAAGACAAGAAAAAAAAGGCAGCACACAACACCACCGAAACAGGACGCGCATGGGCGCGTTATGCCGAACTGTTAAACAAATACGGCGCAACAGAATTAATGAACGCACCCGACAAACCATCACACATCACAACATTTAAAATGTTTAATCGTGTAATTTCACGCGTTGAAATTTACCCACGCAAAAAACGTTATTACCTGTTTGGTATAAATATCGGCACAAAACATTTTGATTAAATATTCCCCGATATATTCGGGGATTTTTAACAACCACATTGCAAAATACATAAATACAATGTATGATAAAGACATGAAACAAAAACGACTTTTTTTATTTGCAGGTTTCTGTCCAAACGGCAAAATTGATGATTCTTTGATTTATTATATAAAATCATTATCTGCGTTTGGCGATGTGATTTTGTGCATGGATTCGAACTTAAACGATGGCGAAATAACCAAGGTCAAAAAAAACACAATACATACAATCGCTACACATCATGGTGAATACGATTTTGGGTCTTATAAACGTTGTTTTCAATATGCACGCGATTGCAACATATTAAAAAATTATGATGTTTTATATTTGGTAAATGATTCTGTTTATGGGCCAACAAAACCATTAAACAATATAATTAACCGCATAGAACAAATTTCAACAGATGCCGCAGGTTTAATCGTATCAAAACACAAAACACATGCATTTATGGAATCTTGGTTTGTTCGTTTAAACAAATCTGTATTCATGACAAAATGGTTTAACGATTTTATGCAATCGATAACACATCTAGAACATAAATACCAAATTACCGTTCAATACGAACATGGATTAAGCAATTTAATTACCAACAACAATTGTACATGGGACGGCATATATCGTGTTCGTGGCAGATACACGTACAACAAACCTAAAAAATTGTTTTTACGCGGTTGTCCATTTATTAAAAAGGCATCTTTTACACGTCACAATGGCGCATTGGGATATCAAATAAAATATGTATTATCACATTGCGATAATGCGGCATCAAAAATTATAAAAAATGCCGGAAACAATGCGTATAGCCCTGAATACATGTCATGGTTTTTAACATCAAACCCATTAACATATTTTTCACGCGGAATAAAATATATTGTTCAAAAACAAAGGAACAAATCATGAAAAAATTAAAACGAATCGCTGCAATTACAATGGCTCGTGATGATGAATTTTTCTTATCACGTTGGATTGCATACTATGGCAAACAATTCGGCACAGAAAATTTATATATATTATTGGACGGCACAGACCAAAAAATTCCAAAAAATGCTGGCAACGCGCATATAACAAAATTGGAACATAAAAACCTGTCACGTGCATCGGGCGACAAATACAGAATTGGCAAATTATCTAACCTGGCAACAGAATTATTAAAAACATACGATATAGTCATTGGTTGTGATACAGACGAATTTTTAATTGTCGATACAAACACCAAACAATCTTTGGCACAATATTTATCAACCAAGAAAATTAAAACATCTCTTTCTGGATTAGGATTAGACATAGGGCAAAATTTAAATTGCGAACCAGAACTGGACCGCAACGCGCCATTTTTGGAACAACGTGAATACGCCCTGCTTTCCACACGTTATACTAAACCGGTTGTAAAAACCACAACATCTCCATGGGGTAGCGGTTTCCACAGAATCATCGGTAAAAATTTTCATATTGATAAAAATTTATATCTATTGCACTTTGGCGCAATTGATTTAAAAATGCTGGAAACCAAGGCTGCTGCACGTGGTGCCGATTGGTTAAACCATTTGCAAAGACGTGGGAACGGCACAATAAACGCGGTGAGCACCATAACACCACACCCAGAAAAATACATGCGATATGCACGTATAATGCAACAAATATTTCGTCCAATTTATGCTTTTAATAAACCCAGCATGTTGGGATTAAAATGGGTAGTAAAAATTCCATCTCGATTTAAAAAATCAGGGGTATAAACCCCTGATTTTTTTATTTATCAATAAAATCTAATATTTTCACCGCCAATTTTCTACGAGATTTTGGCACAGACCGAAAGACACCCAACTTATACAATTCTGTAAAGCCCTGCTTTGCCAAAGTTATTTCTTCCGCTGTTTTTAAATATTTAACTTTTGAAAAAGCCTTGGCAACAAAAAACCATAAAAAGTTTTTCGCCCACAAACTCATTTGATGTGCAGAAGCCTGGTCACTATACAAAACGAACGAATCTTTTATCCCGGTAATTAAACTCTGCATAATGCGCAACTGTTTTGCACTTAATACAATTCCACCAAAATTTGGAATATAATAATACAAAGGCAATGGTGCAACTGTGACGCGCGGATTTCTCAACATAACACGCGACCACCATGGAAAATCTTCAAACACAATTCCTTTGATAAACGGAACATCTGCAATCAAATCACGACGATATAAATTTTTCCAAACCTGACAATGTTTAATCAACCATTTGCGATTTTTACAAAACATATTATGCGCAGAATCCGTTGCATATTCATAAATATCTGTAATTTTATGTGATTTAATTTTGTTTATATCATAATGTTTTTTTATTCCCAACGGCACAACATTATCTGTCGCCATACATAATTTATGTCGCACCATCAGTTGCGGACGATACAATCTGTCGTATGTAAAAGACACAATATCACTGTTATCACGTTGTGCCAAACTATATGCAATTTCCATTGTTTGCGGATGAATAAAATCATCACTGTCCAAATACATAATATATTCACCTGACGCCTTTGACATACCGACATTACGCGCATCCGACAGACCACCATTTTCTTTATGAACAACAATAAACCGTTTATCCAACGCTGCATAAGATTCCGCAATTTCACCAGATTTATCAGGTGACCCATCATCAACCAGAATTGCTTGGAAATCAGTAAAAGTTTGCGCACGTACAGAATCCAAACACCGCTTTAAATATTTTTCAACATTATACATTGGTATAATAATTGAAATTTTCGGTTTTTTATTTGGCATTACATACCCCTTTGTTTTACATAAACCATTTTATAATTTTGCGAAACCACCACAAAGATGCGACATGATTTTGTGCAACATACTTTCTTTTGAAATTTTTTCCAATTTTATATTGCTGTTTTAATTTTGCACGATGTTCAGGTGTTTTTTTATTCAACGCAGAATTTTCATTAAATAAATAGTGATAATTTACATTTGGCACAATAACAACCTGGTTTGCAACAACAAAAGATTGCAAAACAAAAATCGCATCTTCTTGGGAAATTAAATTTGTATCAAACTGCAATTTATTATTTTTAATAAATTCCGTTTTAAACAAATACCGCCAAACGAAAGATTTTATCAAAGCCTGGGACCAAAACAATTTACCAAACAAAGTTTTTAAAACATGCAATTTTTTATACACCAAATTTGTAGAATATTTACTGTTTGAAACAAACCCCGAACAAACGATATCCGCATTTTTTGCATTATTTAACATATATTCATAATAGTGTTCGTCCAACACATCATCAACATCCATAAAATGAATATATATGCCCTTTGCATGCTTTATACCATCATTGCGCGCCGCCGATACACCCGCATTTTTTTTATGTATGACCAACACACGCTTATCTTGGGCAGCAAACAAATCCAATATTTTTGGCGATTCGTCTGTTGAACCATCATCAACAAATATCACCTGAAAATCGGTAAATGTTTGCTGTTGCAAAGTATCAAAACAACGCGACAAAAACTTTGCACCATTATATACAGGCACCACCACAGACAATTGCATAATATCTTAATCCTTGTACATTTTGTTAATCATTTCATCTGCAACAGTTCCGGCACGAATATTTTTTGCCCATGGACTGTTATATGTGGTTTTTTGAAAAAACGCACCAGATGTCACATCATCAAAAGTTTTTTTATCAAACGGTTTTGCCCCGTATGCCCACCATAACGCATGTGTTGGGTCTTGATCGACATGTGGCATTTTTGCAAAATATTTTTTGGCCCTAGCATCATTTTCAACCAACGTTTTAAACATCAATTGATGCATAAAATAATCAAATTCACGATTTTCGTGTATCCAATAATCCAAAATCATCGCCCGCCATGCATCCAGCAAATATGCGCCCTTACGACTGCGGATAAAGCAATTTTGCATATAGGAATATGGACTGCCAACATTTTGCCCTGCCAAATAAACAAAGAAATCTTGGTCTTCAATCCAATCAGGAATCGGTGCTGTGGCAAAGCCTGTTGAATCCAACCAATATCCACCATGTTCATATAATAATTCCACACGACAAATATCTGCAAAATGTGCGCGTTTAATTTTACCAGCCTTGTATTTTTCAACAATTTCTTGTGGCAAAGTTATATAATCAAAAATATTTGTATCGTCCAACACAACCAATTCTTGTTTGCAGTTTTTACGAATACTGCGAAAACATGCCTTGACCAACGCAGGTGCTTTTTCTTCACCTTGTTGCCATATAGTCCAAATTTTATCATTTGAATCATTATTGATAACTTTGCGTTCTGGAATTGCCGCCGCCGCTGGCAAATAACGTTTAAAATATTGCGGTAATACAGATGTCAAAATTTTACAACGACGCGCGCGTCTGTGTTCGCGCGACCACCATAACGGATTAAAAACATGTCCAAATAAAACAATTTTGCTTGTTGCATAAAATCGTGCCAGATTCATTTTTTATCCTTTTTGCTTTTATTAAATGTTATTAAAAGCGACGAAAACGCCGCTTTTAAAATTTATTCTTCAACAGATTCCACCATTTCATCATCATCGCTTGGACCTGTTGTCATTTCTTCGGCAATACCATTTGCACGCGCCATAATTTTATCTAACAACTCTTTTTGCGCATCTTCGTGGTCTTTCAACCATTGACGTGCATTGGCCTCGCCCTGACCCATACGTTCATCATTGTATGAATAGAACGAACCAGCCTTTTCAATAAAATTATATTTAACACCCATATCCAAAATTTCACTAATTCTGGAAATACCCTCGCCATACATAATTTTAAAATCAACAGTCCGAAAAGGTGGTGCGACTTTGTTTTTAACAATTTTTACACGCGTTTCATTACCAATAACATTTTCTTTATCCTTGATTGCGCCCGTTCTGCGAATATCCAAACGCACAGACGCATAGAATTTCAACGCATTACCACCCGATGTTGTTTCTGGATTTCCAAACATAACACCGATTTTCATACGAATTTGATTGATAAAGATTAACAATGTATTACTGCGTGAAACACTACCCGCCAATTTTTTCAAACTTTGCGACATCAACCGCGCAGTTGTCCCTACAAAAGAATCACCGATATTACCTTCTAATTCTGCCTTGGGCACCAACGCCGCCACAGAATCGATAACAACAACATCAACCGCCCCAGATTTAATCAAAGTATCTGCAATTTCCAAAGCCTGTTCCCCAGAATCAGGTTGTGAAATAATCAACTCTGAAACATTACAACCCAATTTTTTAGCATAACTTGGGTCCAGCGCATTTTCCGCATCAATATACGCACATGTGCCACCCTTCTTTTGAGCCTCGGCAACCGCATGCAACGCCAATGTTGTTTTACCAGAACTTTCCGGTCCATAAATTTCAACAATACGACCACGTGGATAACCGCCAATACCCAACGCAATATCCAAACCCAACGAACCAGACGATATAGCCTCTATATTTTGCTGTGACCCATCACCCATTTTCATAATGGCTTCTTTACCAAATTGTTTTTGAATTTGTGCCAACGCAGATTCCAACGCAGGATTTTTCGCCGGTGTGGCGGCTGTATCTTTTTCTTTCTTTGCCATAAGATTTCCCCTTTATTTGTCCATAAAATCATACAAAGAAAAAACGCACTTTGCAAGCCCGATAAGCAATCATTTTTTCATCAATAAAACCGCCAAAGTTATAACCCCAACCAACACCGACACCAACCATACCGCCGATGTTGTCCCCGCAACCGCAATGAACAGCGCACCCAAAATTGGTGCGACAACCTTTGGCAGATAAGATGTTGTCTTAAACACACCATAAAAACGCGCCTGTTCGCTTTTTTGGGTATTATCAAAAAACGCCAAATCATGCACAGGTTCCATAAACGCGCCAGAAATTTGCCACAATACAAACACCGCCAACAAAGCCCAACCATGAACAAACATCGCGGCTGTCGCCAACGCAATAAAAGATGACAACCCAATTGCCATCAATGGTTTATATCCAAAGCGCCGAACCCAATTTCCAATAAAGAAATCAAAAATAATATATGGCAAAATACCGATTGTCAAAACCCAACCCAAAACATTTGCTGAAAAACCCTGCTCTACAACAACAATGGGCACATACAAAACACGCATAGCCGCCAAAGCATAAAATCCAAAATTCACAATATATGCACGCAACATCCCAGACCGTCTAAAAAAGACTAATGTATTTATCCACAAAGATTTTAATGTTCTTTTTGGACTAACGCGTTTAATTTCTTTATCCATCTGTACAATACCAAACCGTTTAAAGAACAACAAACCACCCGCATAAATCATACCAGACGCCAAAAAAGGAATACGATAATTACCAAACCATGCCGCCATATTTAACGCAAACAGTGGCGCAAACAAACACCCAATATTTACCCACAAATAATATCGTGCGTTTAATTTTGCCATACCGATATCTTTGGAAAAATCCGCCATAAACAATGGAATTAAAATACCAATAATTGTTGAACCGATACCAGATGCCCAATCCAATGTAATAAATGTCGTTGGTTTAACAGAAAAACTCATCATAGAATAACAAACCACAACCAATAAAAACGCAAACATCATCAAACGCGCTTTGGAAAACCACCGTAATAATTCTTTGGAAAAAACACCAACAATCATACAAAACACAGAATACAACGCGACATATATACCAACCACAGACGAAGCCAACTTTTCATTTGCCAATATTTCTGTAAAAATCCCCAATATAACCAAAGAATAAACAGCATTATAAACACCAGACGCAAAACCTGTAAATAACCCCAAATTTGCGAACGAATACCCAGACACATTTGCATTTACAGAAATGTATTTATCTTTGTTCAAAACTCTCTCCTAATAAATTATTTGGCGGATATATTATACCACACTTTATGACATAAAACAAACCGCCCGAAAATATTTCTCGGGCGGTTTTTATAAAACCCAAACCAATTATTGATTTGCAGGTTTTTGTTGTTGTGCAGCATTTTTTCTTTGTTCATACAATGCTTCAAAATCAACAATCTGCATGGTAAATGGTGGAAAACCAGATTCCGCGGTCAAACGTGTCACCAATGCACGCACAGATGGGAACAACAAAGTCGGCACATCAATCAACAAAGTTCTGCGTTTGGCTTCTTCGTCTTTTTCTTCTTCCATTTGCACCAATCCAGAATAAGTTGTTTCAATTAAAAATATAGATTTTGAATCTTTATCCAATTTAGAATGAACCTTGGTCAGCAAATCAACCATAAACACATTATTTTCTGCACCTTTGATTTGAATATCGATATTGATTTCAATTTTTGCCTGGCCATTATCTTGATTAAAGAACAATTCTGGGACATTTGGGCTTTCAAACGAAATATCTTTTAAAAATTGAGAAATAATTTTAAATTGCGACATGCGATTGCTCCTTTTTTTTTATTCGCTTTTATGATAATATAGCATTAGAAAAAGATTTTACAAGTAGCGAGGGGCAAAAATTATGTTTCATTTAAAAAACTTTGGTTTTTCCGGTATTTTATTTGGTTTATTTATTGCATTTTCATTGACATCTTGCGACCTTAGTACGCCAACCAAGACCGAAAACAACGCTATTGCACCGGCATCAAATCTGCGGGCGGTTTCATATTCAGCACTGCCAGATTGGAAAAATGACGACGTCCGTTATGCACTACAAGCCTTTCGCAACACATGTCGTGCAAGATTACAATATACCGGTCGTGTAATTCCAGACGCTGCATTGGTCAAAGAAAAATGCGACATGATGCCATCACCAAATGCTGATGTTCAAACGGTTCGTAATTGGTTTGAATCACATTTTCAACCATACCAGGTAATTGACGATTCTGGGCGAACACGCGGAACATATACTGGGTATTATTCACCAACAATACCGGCATGTCGCACAAAAACATCCGTCTGCAACGAACCATTGATGGCGGCGCCTTCAAACCCGGCACAATATAAAAATGTCCATAAAAAGAAAATCGTAGAAAATAAAATCGGTCGCGTTTTATATTGGGCAAACATCGTCGATGTTCAAAACATTCAAATCCAAGGCAGCGGTATGTTAAAATTGGAAGACGGCAGTTTGGTAAAATTAAATTTTGGTGCAACAAACGACATGCAATTTAAATCTATTGGCGAACAATTACGCAATCGCGGAATAAAACCCGACGGCGGATACAGCGCCGATGCAGTTTGGAAATACCTGAAAAAAAATCCGTCTTTGGCCAAAGAAGTTATTTACAATAACCCCAGATACGTGTATTTTAAAGAAGCCGAATCGAAACATGTAATTGGTAAATTGGGCACACCACTTTCCAAAATCCGCAGTATAGCCGTCGATGACAGTATTTATACCGTTGGAATGCCGGTGTATATTAACACAAATTTATCAGACGGTCGCAAATTCCGCCGATTGATGATTGCCCAAGATACAGGTAGCGCAATCCGCGGTTGGATACGAGCAGACATATTCTTTGGTTCTGGCGATGAAGCATACAAATTCGCCCATGGGCAACATTCAACTGGCGAAATGTTTATATTATTGCCAAAGGTTTATACAAATGTTGGAAAAGCCAAACAAGTTCGATAACAAATTAAACGCACGATTAAAAAAACCAACAACAATCGCCGCCGCATTTGGCAGTGTATTTCAAATATTTAATCGCCCTGCATCTGGGGCTGATTTGAGCGAACGTTGGAACGAAATTATGGGTCCCGACATATCATCAATTGCAAAATTGGTCGCCATAAAAAAAACAATCGGTAATAAATATAGTGTCGTTATTAAACCAACAAATCCCGCATTGGCATTACAACTGTCATATTCAAACGATGAAATATTGCGTCGCATAAATAAATATTTTGGCTATGACGCAATATCAAAGATTACATATAAAAAATAATTTTCAATTCACAATTACCCCGTCCGCTTCGCGTCCACCCCTTCTTTCATAAAGAAGGGGACAATGGTGCAATCGCACCATTGGAATCATAACCGATGCTTTGGTTTT
>CADBDF010000005.1 GCA_902793435.1 uncultured Pseudomonadota bacterium
GCCGGCGGGACAAGCGTCTTCCGGGCGGGTCTGCTTGTCCGCTTGCAAACTGGCTATCGCGGCGGTTTGATTTATCGTATTCGTCACGATATCGCGTATAGTCGCCACTGTGCTGTTTAAATCATTTATGACCGGATTAAACCGCGCAGTGTTATATGCCGTTGTCGCAATTTTGATTGGGTTTTCTGGAACAACCGGTCCCGCAGTAAATTCACCAGTACCCGCATTTTGATAAAACACATTATTAACCGTATCATACATACCAACCACACCAGACGAATCTTTGGCTGGGATAAAGTCACGAACAAGGGTGTTGTTATCCCAAATTTTTGCTGAATACATTTTCCCTTTAAAACCATACACAGTATCGGCTTGGCCAAGTCGTGAATAAGCAAATAAATATTGTTTGTAACTAGTGCCTGTTAAATTATATTCCATTGTATAAGAATCGTTATCTACGCTAAACGTATGGTTAAGAATATCAAGAGTGATTTTATGTCTGTTTAAGTCTTGTGAATTATTTGTATCAACATGAGTATTAGTAGTGTAAATTTTTATGTTTGTATCAGGTTCAAAACGGGCAGAATATAAAATACCTGATGAAGCCCCACCTGTACCCAATACTTGGACTGGGTCTACACCTGTTACAATATGGTTCAATTGCACATCGTATTCTATTCGTTGTGTTCGAGCGGTTTCAACCCCCGTATCAATATATTGTGTTCCACTGTTTTCAATGTATTCCAACTCGGTATAACCACTTGGCAAATTTGCGGAAAACGCGTTGGAAAATCCAAAAAATATGGCACAGCAAACCACCATGATTTTTTGAAAAACACTAAAAAATGCACGTTTTACAGACATTTTCGCAACTCTCTCGACTTTATAAACTGGCGGAAATCCGCGCTTTTTTGCTATATAACAAATATACAAAAAACCTAGGTTTTTTTGCGACACCCAAACGGTGATTATCGATTTTTGGTAATGTGTTGATTTTACGGCAAAAATAATTTTTCGTTTTTTTGAAAAAAGTTGTTGCTTTTAAACCTAGGTTTTTTTAGACCGGGTCAAGCAACAAAAACAGGCTATATTTAATTGGTTATAAAAAAACACCCAACATGTTGTTGGGTGTTTTTATTTTTTTGCGTTTTATTATTTTGCAAACGAATAATCCATTTTCAAATGGTCTGGATTATATGTTCCGTTCATAATTGCGATAGTATCTTCGACAATTACCAATTCTTCGTTTGTTGCAATCATGATAATTTTAATTGGGCTGTCATCTGTGCTGATAATCGCAGATTCAACACCTTTGCGTGCCAATGCCGCCGCATTTTTTTCTGGGTCCAATTTGATACCCAATGGTTCCAAACCTTTGCAGAATTGTGCGCGCAAATAATCATCATTTTCACCAACGCCGGCGGTAAATACGATTGCATCAACATGTCCCAATTCCGCCAAAAATGCACCAATATATTTGCGGACGGCATGTGCCTCCATTTCAATTGCCAATTTGCATTCAGGTTTTGTGTCTTTGTTTGCTTCTACGTCACGTCTATCGGCAAAACATTCGGTGACACCCAATAATCCAGAATCTTTGTTCAAATGTTTTTGCATTTGTTCTGGGGTTAATCCCAAACGTTGCATTACATATAATACAACCCCAGAATCTAAATCGCCTGGACGCGTTCCCATAACCAAACCTGCAACAGGTGTCATACCCAATGATGTATCAACCGCAACACCACCGCGAATTGCCGCCGCCGATGCACCTGAACCAATATGCAAAGTGATTAAATTGCAGTCTTTCGCAGGTTTGCCCAAAATTGCCGCCGCGCGTTTTGAAACATATAAATGAGATGTTCCATGAAAACCATAACGACGCACACCTAATTCGCGATACCATGCCGCCGGTACAGCATAACGAAATGCGTATTCTGGCAATGTATTATAAAATGCGGTATCAAATACGGCAACCTGGGTTGCGTTTGGTAATAACTGTTTCGCCGCCATAATACCAACCAAAGCCGCTGGATTATGCAAAGGTGCAATCATAGATAATTCATCGATTTTTTTAATTACTTCATCTGTAATTTCAACAGAATTAGCAAATTTTTCACCACCCAAAACAACACGATGACCCACACCGGCAATTTTGCTGATATCAATAGAAGCCTCGCGCAATAAACCAATAACAACATTTAAAGCCTGGTTATGATCGGCCATAGAAACATCTTTGCGGACTTTTTCACCGTCTGGATATTTTTGTGTGACAAAAGAATCCGGCAAGCCGATTTTTTCAACATTACCACTGACCAAAGGTTCTTTGGTATCGGCATCAAAAACCTGATATTTCAATGATGAAGAACCACAATTCAAAGCAAGTATATACATTTTCTATCCTTTTTGTTGGTTTTTATATGGGGTTAGCATAGCACCGTAATTTCAAAAAATCAACGGTGTTATATTGCGTTTTTTATGGACACAATATTATTTTTTGCTATGCTGAAAATATGTTACATGGAATCAGGATTTATTCGTCGCAATCAATATGGCGCCATATTTTTAATGAATTAGGTGCAACGGTGACGGATGTGCCAAATGTGCTGGATGTGAATTTTGATGAAATTATGCCTGGTTCTCCATTAACTGTGACGGAATTAAAGTCTTTGATTTTAAGTTATACCGATAATACAAAAATTTTAACATCTCTGTTTCGTGGCAATATTCCACAACTGTCGGATGTCCAAGAAAATATAATTGTATCTTTGTGGCGCACCGGTGGTATGACGGGGGCTGAATTGAAAACTGCATTGGGTTTTATGCCTGGGGTTGCAACGCATCCAATTGATACGGCAATTTATACACTGCGTAAATTATGTGGTCGTGATTTCATAACATTGGAAAATGGGGTTTATAAACTTGGCACAATATAAGGTTTTTTCATATGATAAAATCCCCAGTACGCAGACAACTGCGGTTGATTTAATTGCAAATGGACGCGCCACAGATCATTGTGTTGTCGTCGCAAATGCACAAAGTGATGGTCGTGGTCGGTTTCGGCGCAAATGGGTGTCGCATCATGGAAATTTATATGCCAGTTTTATATTTTTGGCACCTGAACGTGATGCAAAAATTTCTTATGCTGTCGCGATTGCTGTTGCAGACACACTAATTAATTTCGGTATAGAACCCAGTATTAAATGGCCAAATGATATATTGGTTGATGGAAAAAAAATATCTGGCATTTTAATTGAATATTATGGTCGATTTGTAATTGTCGGTATTGGTATAAACGTTGCAACAAATCCAACCGTCCCAGAATACAAAACAACCAAGATGCACAAATTTACAGATGTGTCGGTTGCTGATGTTTTGTCGCAATTGATGAAAAATATTGATAAATGTATGCGCGCAGATTTTGCAACGATTCGCAAACGTTGGATGTCAATGGCAAATGGATTAAATACAACCGTTAAATATCGCGGTGCAACCGCAGAACTGATTGGTATAAACGAAAATGGTGCGCTGGTTTTGCGATGTGGAACACGTTATGTTTTGGCATACGGCGATGAAATAATGTTTTAAAATTATTGATATAAAAAACAAAACTCTTGACTTAAAACCCGATTTGTGATATAATACAAACCATCAAGAGCAGAAATTATACGCGTCACATTTGGCGTGATTTTTTTACTCATATTTTTTGGTCACGATTTTTTCGTGGCCTTTTTTTATTTCAACCAAAGGATACCACAATGCAATTAACACTGATTAAACATCAAAACGATTTTGCACGCGATGTTTATAAAATTGCACGTGTAATATATGCAGAAACATGTGGGCAATCACTGCGTGTTGTTGAAGCCTTGGCTTCGATGATTGCAAATGGTGCGCGTGTTAATGGAATTTCGCCAACGGATTTTATTACACAATCTGGGTTGTTTGAAAGTCTGGATAAAAAATCAACGCATCATGATTTATTAAATGTAAATCCAAATGCCAAAGCATTTCAAATGTGTTTGCGTGTCTGTGACAGAATGTTAAAAAACAATTTACCTGATTGTTGTTTTGGTGCAACAAAGTTTCATCGCAATGAATTTAATCCATCATGGTCAATCGCACGTGGTTATATTTTGGAAATGGACGGTTTGTTTTTCTATCGATAACGGAATATAAAAAATGAAAATGCAAAAAATTATTCGCGGTGGCGCATTGGCAGGACACAGAACATATATAATATCATCTGTGGGAATTTTGTCTGCCATCGCATCTTATTTGGTGGGTGATACAGATTTGTTTATAACACTGCAATCGATATTCACACTTGGCGGAATTTATTTTCTGCGCAAATCAACAGAAACAAAAAGGAATAACAATGCAAAAAATCCCAGAAAAATTTCAAAACACTGACGGTTCGGTTAATGTTGATGCTTTGATAAAATCATATACAGAATTGGAAAAGAAAATTGGAACAATGGTGTCTGTGCCAAATGATAATGCAGATGATGCTGCGCGTGAAAAATTTAATCGTGCAATTGGTGTGCCGGAAAATGCAAATGATTATCCATCAAATGCGATGTTCGATGACGAATCGATTAAGCAAAAATTTCATGATATTGGATTAACAAAAAATCAAGTTGAACAAATTTATGCTTTGGCAGAAAATTTTTTATCACCAGTAATAACAGAATTAATGTCTGCAAAAAATGAAACAAATGAAATTTTAAAATTGGAAAAATTTTTTGGTGGCAAAGAAAAAATGAACGATGCATTAAATGCAATAAATACATTTGGTGAAAAATTTTTACCACATGATGCATTTGAATCTTTATGCGCCAGCGCCCAAGGAATCCAAGGCATATATCAAATGATGCAATCAATGGAACCACGTGTTGAAATGGAAAATAGTGCAACAGAAAATTTAACAGATGATGAATTACGACGCATGATGCGTGACCCAAAATATTGGCGTGATGCAGATCCAGAATATGTTAGAAAAATTGAAAATGGTTTTAAAAAATTGTATTCATAAAATAAAAAAATGAAAAAACATTTCATAAAAAATCAAATTCTTCTTTACTATTTTTTTTGTTTAAGTTAAAATAGAATCAAGAACAAAAAAAGTTTTGTTCTAACCAAAACATAAAAAGGAGAGAAGAATGGCATTTTCATTCTTGGCAAAGAAAGCAACAAAACCTGCAGCTGCAAAACCTGCTGCAAAAAAAGTTGCCGCTAAAAAACCAGCTGCTGCTAAAAAGCCAGCTGCAAAAAAACCAGCAGTGAAAAAAGTTGCTGCAAAAAAACCAGCTGTAAAAAAAGTTGCTGCGAAAAAACCAGCAGTGAAAAAAGTTGCTGCGAAAAAACCAGTTGCTAAAAAAGTTGCTGCGAAAAAACCAGCTGCTAAAAAAGTCGCTGTGAAAAAAGTTGCTGCTAAAAAGCCTGTTGCAAAAAAAGTTGCTGCAAAACCAGCGGCAAAAAAATGCGCATGCAAAAAACCAGCTGCTAAAAGAAAATAATTTTTCTTTTAAAGTGATTTAAAAAAACCGCAATTCGTTGCGGTTTTTTTGTAATAATTTTAGTTAGATGAAAAAAAGTCTAACTAAAACTGTTGCAGGATAATCACCTTTGACCCCGCATTTTTGTTATATGACGCAAATATTTCATTTGCATAATCAAAAAAACAAAATCTTTTTTTATTGTCGTGCATTTTTGCACATGAATTTAATTTTTAACAAAAAGGAATAAATATGTCTGTTTCCATAGATCAAGTTTTTGTGAAACAATTCGAAGCAGATGTTCATCTTGCGTATCAGCAAATGGGCACAAAATTGCGTCCAACCGTTCGCAGTAAAACCGGTGTTGTTGGACAATCAACCACTTTTCAAACAATCGGTCGTGGCACCGCCAGCACAAAATCCAGACATGGTATTGTCCCGGTTATGAATTTGAATCATCAACCTGTGGAATGTGTTTTGCAAGATTATTATGCAGGTGATTGGGTCGATTCTTTGGACGAATTAAAAACCAATGTCGATGAACGTCGTGTTGTTGCATCTGCAGGTGCCTATGCATTGGGTCGTAAAACTGATGAATTGATTATTAGCGCCATGGATAATGCCACTGCGTATGTTGGGGATTTTTCAACAGGTTTAACCAAATCATTAATTTTAAATGCAATTGAAAAATTAAATGAAAAAGATGTTCCTGATGACGGTCGCAGATTTGCTGTGGTTGGTGTGCATCAATGGAACGAATTATTGGGCATAAATGAATTTGTGTCGGCTGATTATGTTGGTGATTCATATCCAATGATAAACGGATACGAGGCTCGCAAATGGATGGGCATTACATGGATTTTGCACAATGATTTACCACTTGCCAGCACAACACAACGCAGTTGCTTTATATATCACGCATCCAGTATCGGTCATGCATGTGGTCAAGAGGTCAAAACAGATATTTCTTGGCATGGTGATCGTGCTGCACACTTTATCAGCAACAGCATGTCCCAAGGTGCTGTCTTGATTGACCAAGACGGTATTGTTCGTGTCAAATGCAAAGATAATGCATAAACTTAACGCTTTAACAAAACAACCAAAAGGAAAAACAGATGGCATTTCAAAATAAAAAATTATCTGTGATTGCGTATGCAAATGGTTTCACTTTGTGGCACTATGTCGCAGACGAAACAATGACGGCGATTAGCACCAGCGGTTATTTCAATAATGTTATTACATTAATGAATACTGGCGATATTATCATTATCAATGCATCGGACAGCACAGCCATAAAGAAAATAACAGTTTCTGAATCGGCGGTATCTGTTGGTGCGTTGGCTTAAAATATATAATACACAATCCAACCAGTTGGGGCGCAATTATCTGCGCCCCATTTAATTTTTTTACAAAGGATTTCAATATGGTCACTAAACAAGATTTATGTTCTATGGCATTATTAAAATTAGGCGAACAACCATTAACATCGATAAATGCAGATACCGCATCTGCGCAATTGGCACGAACCTTATACGACACAACGATTGATTCGTTGATATCAACACACCCTTGGCATTTTGCATCAAAAAATTTTGAAATTGAAAAAAATGAAAATGATGAATTTATAATACCATCAAATGTTTTACGTATATTGCGTTGTGATGGACGCATTGTTGGTAATAAAATCTTATCGCGGTCGCAAAGTGTAAAAATTTTGGCGTTGCAACGTGTTGAACCAGAATTTTTCCCCAGTTATTTTGTATCGTTGGCGGCAACAAAATTGGCAATAGAATTTTGTGTGCCTTTGACCGGCAATCAACAGATGTTGCGGATATTAATTAACTTATACGACGCAGAATATCAAAACGCGAAATTTATTGATTCCACCACAGATATTAATACTGGGGTCAGGCAATTTTCTTTGATAGACGCACGATTTTAAATATTAAAAAAAAGGAAATGAAATGACAGAATTTATACACACGCAAAATTCATTTGCGCATGGTGAAATTGCGCCAGAATTTTATTTGAACAAAGATATTTATGGTCTGTCACGTTTGGAAAATATGGACGTATTGTCTGGTGGGGGATTAACACGTCGCGCCGGGTTGGTTGATGTCGCCATATTGCCAGGTTTGTCGCGTATTTTTTCATATGATATTTCAAATACAGAACATTATATTTTGGTGTTTTCAAATAATACAGTATCCGTATATTCAAATGATACATTGTTGAAAATAATAAGTTCCCCATGGCCAGAATCTGCACTTACACATTTACAATGCGCCGGTTTCAGTGATTCGTTGGTTTTTGTTCAGCCTGATTATTGTCCGTATGTATTTAAAAAATCAGGAAATGATTTTACTCTGGATAAATTTAATTTTTACGACACCACAGGTGTATATCCGCGTATGCCATTTATGAAATATGATGACATGTATGGTATCAACATATCTGTCACCGCCGGAATTCATGGCATAAAATCTGCAATATTAACCGCATCTGCAAATTATTGGACCCCAGACAATGTTGGAACAACATTGCGGTTTAATAACCAAAATTGGCAAATTACAGAATATATAAGTCCCACAGTCGTTTATGCCACCAGCACAATTGAATATACTTTGCCGGCTGACCCTGTGACAGATTGGTTGGAAAGTGCATTTGATGATAAACATGGTTGGCCAATTGCAATCACATTTCACCAAGACAGATTAGTTTTTGGTGGAACACGCGCAATACC
Organism: uncultured Pseudomonadota bacterium; assembly: GCA_902793435.1. Taxonomy (GTDB): domain Bacteria; phylum Pseudomonadota; class Alphaproteobacteria; order Rs-D84; family Rs-D84; genus Enterousia. The sequence continues at coordinate 8,242 of CADBDF010000005.1, forward strand.
TGGGGGAATATGGATGTCGCATGTTGGTGATTATCATAATTTTGATGCGGGCTCTGGCTTAGATGACGAGGCAATTTCAACAACTTTGTTATCCAAAGAACGCCAGCAAGTTTGCAGTTTAATCAGCAGTGATAAATTACAGGTTTTAACATCTGCGGGTGAATGGGCAATCGCAAATCAACCAGTCACACCGTCCAGTATGAATATAGTTCAACACACCACCGTTGGCAGTCCAACCATATGTAATTTACCACCACAAAAAATCGAAGGTGATACAGTATTTGTATCCAGCACACTGCGTGATATTCGCAAATTGTCATTGGATACACTTGGCGAAAGGTATAATGCTGATGATTTATGTTTGTTTTCAAAACATATGTTAAATTCGCCTGTGGATATTACGTATAACAAAGAGTTAAAACAATTATATTTGGTAAATGCAGATGGCACCATGGCGGTATTAAATCAAAATGTTGGTTTGGGTATTTCTGCATGGTCGCGATACAGTTCGTATGCAAAATTTAAATCTGTTGTGGTCATAGGAAACACAACGTATGTTGTATTGGAAAACACAGGCACATATAAATTAGCAAAGTTTTCTGGCACCGCATTGACAGATTCTGGAACGCATGATATAGAATTTTGCGCATCTGGATTACCTTTGTCTTTTTCAGGACACAGACCAAAACATTTAAGATTACGCAAAGTCAATTTACGCCTGATGGAAACCAAAGGGGCGTTTATAAACAATATGCGCCTGGAATTACCAAACGAAATTTATGATGCGTCGTCCAGTGGTTTTTCTGGCGATATATCTATGAATTTTTTAGGTTCGCAAATTGATGTATCGATATCACCATGGCAAATCAGTGGAAACGAACCTGAACCAATTACGGTGTTATCCGTCACAATTTACGGACAATATGAAATTTAACCCAAAGGAGTTTAAAATGGGACAACTTGTATCAGATGTCACAGATGTTTTGAATTATCAAAAAAACAAAAAATCATCAAACAATAAACGGCAAGAAATTTTACAACAAATTGCCAAAGACGAATCTGCAAAAACAAATTTAATAAAAAAAGCGTTGGCAACACAACGTGCAAAATATGGTGCATCCGGTGTCAGTGCATCCAGCACCACATCTGGCGCGGTATTAAACAGATTGCGTGATGAAATTGCTGAACCATATAATGAAAAAAAGAAATCTAATTTATCAAAAATAGCCACCACATCAGCCAAAAAACCAAATTTGTTAAAATCTTGGTTGTCGCGTGTTGATAAAATTGTTGGATAAATCAAATGAATCCAGTATTACAATTTGCAGACCAATGGAACAAAATTTTGGGATATAAAACACCGCATCATCATTACGAAATGTTAAAATTTTTATTTGGTGTATTGGAATCTAATAACCGCAAAGGTTTGTTGATGGCATTTCGTCATTCTGGCAAATCAACAGTTGTTGGAATTTTTGCAGCATGTGTTTTATATTTGCATCCAGAAACCAGAATTTTGGTTTTATCTGCACACACCGCATTGGCATCACGCATGGTGGCGCATATAAAAAATATATTGGAAAATCACCCATTTTGCACAGATTTAATTCCAAAATCTAAAAAAGAATGGTCGGCAGATAAAATAACAATAAATCGTCCAATTGGTATTCGCGAACCATCGGTTGTATGCCAAGGAATCCATGGTAATATAACAGGTATGCGTGCGGATTTGATAATATGTGATGACGTAGAGGTTCCAAATACATGCAATACCCCACAAAAACGTGAGGCACTGCGTGAAAGATTGCGGGAATTAGATTTTATTTTGTCACCACATGGCACAATAATATATATCGGCACACCACACACCACCGATACAATATATCGCACAGAAAATACAGAGCAGGGCGAAGAATATTAATTTTCGGTTGAACTTGGGCGTTTTTTATCACTCATAAAAGAACGCAATTTTGCCAACAACTGATTGCCAGGTTCTGCAAACATCGGCAAAAATGTTTCGTATTCAGGCATATCGGCTTGGATTTGTGCGCGCATACGTTCTGTTAATGGTTGGCTGATTATCTGGGTTGCCATATCCCATAAATGATATGCACGCCAAGTTTGCATAACAACCTTCCATTTTTCAGCCAACTCTGTATGTCCAGACAGCATGTTTTTTATTCCAACCAACCACTCGTCACCGAATTTTTTTACAACATCTAATTTTTGTAGATTTTCAAGACCTTGTTGGTTTGGAACAAAATTATTCAATGCATCACTTAATTCGTTCCATTGTTCGTTTGACATTGGGGTTGATACACCAGATTCGCCCATCAAACCACCGTATGGCAACAAATCGCGTTCGATTGAATCCATTGGTGTTTTACCACTGCGCAGATTTTTAATATGTTGAACCAATAATTTACCGGTCGGCAAATCGGCCATTTCGTCCAAAACATCGTCTGTGGCTTCTTGGACAAATACCGGATTTAACGCGGCCCAACCACCCAATATAACATGCTCTTGGCGATACAGATTAACCAATCTTTGTGCGACCAGATTTGCTTTTGGTTTCATATTCTCTCTCCGTATAAAAATTATTCGGTCAAAATCAAAACGACTTTGTGCATAGTTGTTGCGCTGATTTTTTCTTGGGGATCAACCAATGCGCCATACATTTTGCCCTTGGAATCACTATGAACCACCGCAATATGTGCATCAACAACATCATCAGGATTTAACTTTGAAAAATCCGCATTCATGCACAATGCCAAATCGCCAACATTTGCAGGTTGTGCCGCATCAACAAAGACGTATGATTTTTCTGGAATAAATCCACCACTGCGTTTTGAATTTGGTATAACCGCATAAATAGATTTGCGACCTTCTAATGAAGCCGGTGCAACAATCATAATTTTATCGTTTTTCTTGAAAGAAATTGATTTGCCGGCCGGTGAGCCAAACACAGGAACCAATTTACGACGCGCGCTGTCATACAATTTTGCACCATACAAACCGTCGTGCATATCAATTCCAGATACAGGATTGTCAGGAATCAATACAGATTTAACGCGTTCTTTGACCTTGTTGATTTGTTTGGTCAATTCGCCAGATTTATATAAATTTGCGATTTTATCAAACATTTCATTTGCCGACATCGCAAAAGATTTAGCCAAAGGTTCAACTTCGTTTTTATAAATCTCGCGTTGGCCGATTTCGATTTTGTGATACACAGACAAAGTCATGCCTGCATCGCGTGCCGCCTGGGCAATAGTTTTTCCTTTGATTTGACGGATTTTACGCAGACCCGAACCAAACACCTTTAAACCACCATGTTCATTATCATTTAAACGGCGTTTGATTTCTGTTTGCCATTTACCTGCAACTGCATCGGATTCTTTGATGAAAATATCAGAGAGTTTGCAACCTAAAATATTGCATATATTCAGCAACTGTTTTTGGTTTAAACGACGCACGCCTTTTTCGATTTTGGACACCGCCGACAGACTTAATCCTGTTCTGCGTGCCAATTCCGTCATCTTCATACCGTTATTCAAACGGATAGTTCTAATATTATTAGGAAAAATGATTTCTTCTTGGGCCATAGTTGGTACTCCTGTTAAATACTTGACAAAAGTTTAGTCAAATTTTAAATATTTGGCAAGTAAAATCTGCATGAAAAAAATTACAGTGCAATATCATCAGGAATTGCCGAAACATCAACACCCGCATTATCATCTGTTGGTGCCGGTCCAGAATCAACATTATTTTGTGTGTTTGTTCCAAAATCACCCGGCAAAGGTGCGTCCATTGTCCGCGCCGCCATTTCGTCCAAATTATCGAACAAACAATAATCGCCCAAGAAAGCCAAATGCACAGTCTCTGGACGGCCATGACGGTTTTTACCGATGATAACATCTGCCTTGCCGCGTGCGCGTTCCAGACGTTTTTGCCACGTTTCAACACTATTTTGTGATGTTGTTGTTGAAATTCTTTGTGACGGGTCACGATTATCCAAATAGTATTCTTCACGATATGTGAACATAACAATATCGGCGTCCTGTTCAATAGAACCAGATTCACGCAAGTCCGCCAACTGTGGTCGTTTATCATCGCGCATTTCGACACTGCGTGACAACTGGGACAGAGCAATAACCGGCACATCTAATTCTTTGGCCAGCATTTTTAATCCGCGGGTAATTTCGGATAATTCTTGCACACGATTTTCGCTGCGTTTTCCGCCTGGCGACATCATCAACTGCAAATAGTCAATTACAATCAACGCGATTCCACCGTATTTGCGTGCCAATCTGCGTGCGCGTGTTCGAATCATTGGCACAGACATACCGGCGGTATCATCAATTACCAACGGTGTTTGTGAAATAGCCTTGGAATATTGGGTCATTTTCAAAAATTCTTCATCGGTCAGCGAACCTTCACGCATAGATGTCGCTGGAATTTTTGTTTGTGATGACAAAACACGTGTCGCCAACTGGGGCGCAGACATTTCAAGCGAGAAAAATGCAACCGCACCTTTATAATGTGTATTTGCGCGTCCTGTTAAAATAGCATTTGCCGCATTGAACGCGATGTTCATTGCCAATGTTGTTTTACCCATGGCGGGACGTCCCGCAATAATAATTAAATCGGAATGATGCAGACCACTGATAGATTTATCCAATTCGGTTAATCCGGTTGTTAAACCTGATAATTTACCGTCTGCTTGGTATGCAATTTGTGCTTCTTCTAATGCGGATTGCAAAGCATTTCCAATCGTTGTTGGTTCGTGTTCTGCGACACCACTGGACGCCATTTCGAACAACTTTTGTTCTGCGACCTCTAATTGACGCGCCACCGGTTTATCTAAATCTTCGATATAGGCATCGTCTATAATGGATTGCCCCAGTTCAATTAATTGTCGCCGCATAGCATTTTCATAAACGATGCGTCCGTATTGTTCGACATTAACAACTGTTGCGCCGGCACTGGATAATTCTGTCAAATAATCGATACCGCCGACAGAATCCAAAATACCTTGTTGTTGCAGATAATTTTTAATTGTAATGATATCGAATTCTTCGGCTACGGAAAATTTACGCATAGCCAAACGGTACATCTCTTGGTGCGCTGGGTGTGAAAAATGTTCGGGTTTTAAAAAGTCGGAAACACGCTCCAATGCGCGATTATTCATCAACACAGCCGCCAATACAGCCTGTTCGGCTTCTAAATTTGTCGGTAAAGTTTTAGGGGTAAAGTCCATGTCAGTTATAGTAAATAAAAATTTTCAATTTTCAACGCCTTTTTTGTCTGGATTTCAAAAATTTTTTCTGCCGATTTTGGACAGTGCCGGAAACTCTGCCTGGCCAGATGTTTTTACCCCAGAAAAAATAAATGAATTAAGGAAATCTGTGGGCGAACATCATTTTATGGCGCAAATGATGCTGGAATTCACACCATTGGAACGTGTCCGTTTAGATCCAGGCATGATACAAATATATGACACAGAATTTAATAATTTAACTGGTCAAATCGGTCCAGAAAAAATCACAGGCGCATCTGTGTATTGGGACCCATCATTGGGACACAAAAAAACAGATTCCAGTGTTATTGCGCTGATTTTTCGTGACGATAAAACGCACAGAATATTTTTGCACGACATACAGTATATGGTGACACCGCCAGATCATCCCCAGCCTTTGACATACCAATGTGATTTAGTATTGAATTTCTTGGAACGATATAACTTGCATCGTGTGACGGTTGAAACAAATGGACTGGGAAATGCTTTGCCAGAAATATTGGCTGACAAAATTGCGTCACGTGGTGGCGGAATATATGTACAAAAAATTACAAACAATACCAAAAAAGAAACAAGAATTTTAAACACATTTGAACCATTGCTGGGGGCGGCGCGCATGTTTGCACACACACGAATAACGCGCACGCCATTTATGGCTGAAATGTTAGGTTGGTCACCAATTGGTGGTTCATATCACGATGACGGTTTGGACGCGGTTTCTGGTGCAATAAATATGACACCAACACCGATACGCCCATTGGGACAAACATGTCGCACATATAATGCGAACACAAATTTCAAAATATAAACAAAAAGGAATAAAAATGAATATTCAAAACTTAACAAAATTGTATAACAAAGCAATAACATTGCGCGAACCATGGTTGCATCGTTGGGACGAAGCACGCCGTTATACTGTTCCAATTGCAGATAACGAAACGGCGACATTGTTTGACGGCACCGCCGCAGATGCGGTTGATAATTTGGCTGCATCGATATATACGCTTTTAACACCACCTGAATCATTATGGATAAATTTGGTGCGTGAAAGTGATATGTCCCCAGACCCAGAAATTGCAACAACTGCGTTGCGTGCAAATTTAAATGATTCAAATTTTTATACGACTGTGCATCAGGCATATATGGATTTATGTATATATGGTACTGCATGTATGTTTATGGCGGAAAATCCAATTGGGGCGGCATCTGCATTTTCATTTACTGCAATTCCCGTCACAGATTTAGCCATTTTACCAAACGCGATTTTTCATACCACGACAGTTACATTTGGCGATGTTTTATCACGATATCCAACATGGAATGCACCATCAAACTTGCGCAATAAATTTGCAAAAAATCCAGACACCCCAATACGCATGATTCAATCACTGATTGATAAGGAATTTGTTGCATGGTTGGACGTTGGTGGCGACATTGAAAACAATATCGTCGCCACAGGTACATTTGAAACGAATCCATATTTAATCTTTCGTTGGTCTGTGCAAAGTGGCGAATTATACGGTCGCAGTCCAATTTTACGTGCATTGCCAGACATCAAAACGGCGAACAAAGTTGTAGAATTGGTTTTGAAAAATGCGACCATCGCCGTCAGTGGTATATGGCAGGCCGATGATGATGGGGTTATAAATTTACAAAACATCAACCTGACACCTGGGGCAATAATACCCAAAGCGGTGGGCAGTTCAGGACTCACACCATTACACAGTGGTGCCGACTTTGATGTGTCACAATTGATATTAAACGATTTGCGCGACCGGATTCGTCATACATTATTGGCGGACAGACTAAGTTTATTATCGGAACGCGAAATGACCGCAACCGAGGTTTTGGCACGCAACGCGGACATGATGCGTATTTTGGGCGCAACATATGGTCGTATGTTGCATGAATTTATACGTCCATTATGCGAACGCGGATTACAGATTTTATCGCGTCGCGGTGTTATTGAACCGATATCTTTACACAGTGATGCAGAATTAAAATATTTGGCACCAATTGCGATTGCAACACGCGACATGGGAATATAAAGGAAAATAAAAATGACAGAAATAGAAAAACAATACGCGCGCACGTTTGGCACAGATGATGGCAGGGCTGTATTGGCGCACATGCGTAAAATTACATTGGAACGCACATTGGGACCAAACGCAACAGACAACGAATTGCGTTGGGCTGAATCGAACCGGGCATTCGTGCGACAAATCGAGCAAATGATTGCGCGTGGCAAAACAGGGGGGTAAAACATGCCAAAAAAAACAGATTTTATGAATATCCTAGATGTATTGCGAAACAGTTGGTTTTTACTGGCATTTGCATTCGGTGTTGTTTATTGGGTTGCTCGCCAAGATGCGTCTGTGGCGGAATTGGACCGCGCCGACAGTCGCATTACCGCATTGGAAAATCGCACAACAATATTGGAAACAGGATTGGGGCAATTACAATTAAAAATCGACGGAATCAAAGAAGATGTCACATTAATCAAATCCGCCGTTATAAAATAAAGCATATAAAACAATACTCGATAATCCCCCAGCATCAATTGCCACTTTAATTCCGCCCTATCGCAACCCTTTAATTCCGCCCCATTGGGGAGGGGGACCTTGCTGTAGCGAAGCGAAAGCAGGTGGAGGGGGTATCCAAGAACTCTCCCCACCACCAACAGCCAAAGGCGGTTGGTGTCATCCCGAGGAAGTCAAATCGCAACGAACGCCCGGGCCCCAAAAATTTTTTGAAAAAATTTTTGGGTGGAAACAGTGTTGTGATTTGACGACACGTGGGGATCCAGGTCTATTAGAGTGTGCGACTTTGTCGCACCGCTTTTTTATTTACTGGATTGCCCAGTACCACCCACAAAATTTTTCAAATTTCGTGGGGCCCGGTGTCTCGCGCGTCCGGCTTTGCGTTTTACGCAAGTTGGACTTGCTCGCTCGCAATGACAAAAACGCGCCCACGTTTTTGTTTGAAAAAAAACACCTGATGAAAATCAGGTGTTTCTTGATTTAGAAACAAAAGCCTCTTGTTTTTTTAATGGGACTACGAGTAAAAGAGCCGTCAGGCGATTTGTCACGAGTGCCGCGCAGGGAAGCAATAGCGAACCGAGCGAGTTGTTCGGGGCCAACAAAAAACACCGATATTTCTATCGGTGTTTCTTGACTCTGTCTGGCAGCCTTACTTTTTTTAATGGGAGTTGAATTCAGGGCCTTGACCAAACAAAATCAAAACTGTCAATCTGCACTTTCAATAATTTCATACCAATGTGGTGTTCCGTCGTTGTCTTCGACCAATAAACATTTTTTGCCGGCGGGGCAGTTCTCGTCCGGGCGGGTTTGTTTGGTTGCCTGCAAATCCGCGATGGCTTTGGTTTGATTAATTGTGTTCGTGACAACATCGCGTATCGTTGCAATCGTGTCGTTTAAATCATTTACGACCGGACTAAACCGCGCAGTATTGTATGCGGTCGTCGCAATTTTGATTGCGTTGGTGGCGATTGTTGTCACAACACTGGCGCCCGACGATAACAGGGTTGTAATGGTCATACCGGTCACACCGCCAGTACGATTATTAACCGGTGCGGTGGTCATGGTCTGCCCTGTGACAGATTCCGTTGTCGGTGTTTCAAGTGGATAGATAATAATTACAGGCGTGCCTGCGGCGTATTGTTGTGCAAGGAACGCTTTGAATCCTGCCAAGTTATTATTATATGTGTTATCTCTTATATATATCTTGTCTAATGAAGCTGTGTAGCCATATTTGAACTGCCCGTTTTCAATTCCACTCGTTGTCTTACTTGATATAACCCCCATATAATGTGTGCATATCGCAGTTGATGGATAAACAGCGTTTATTCCGGTTTGACAAGAGAACAAATTAGTGTTAGCGCCTTGATATTGCCAATCTTCCGTTCCATCAAGCACCTTTACCCCGACATTGCGGGTGATTGCGCCAGTGTTGATATTTTGGGTATCACGATAATCGCCAATACCCAACAAAGTCGCCACCGTTGCCGTATGATTCGCACTGTCGCCAATGGTTTCCACTGTGCCGTCTGTGTAGATGCCTACCTGATATGGTTCGTATGCGGTGACTGTTGAGCCTTGTTCAAGTTGCCAATTAAACTGTGCGAAAGCATCTTGTATTGGTGTAGAATTATCTAATGGGTTGCTTCTTACTTGTAAATAATAACAATTATTCGGTGTTGTGCCAGTTGTAGGTTGAGATATTTCATACGGCGAAGCACCCAAGTAATTTTTAGCACTGTCAAAAAAGTATATCGTATTATACTTTGAATATGTGCCAGATGTTTTATTCGTACCCACAAAGGTGTAAGTCGTGTTTGGCAAACAAGGGATATAACCGTCATCAGAGGACATAAAATTTGAAGAACTTTGCTGTTTACCCCCTGTGGTTCTACCCCTATAATAACCAAACAACACTTTTGTTGGGTCAAACAAATTCTTACCAATCACGCCATATTTTAACACCCCATTGTTTGTGCTGATTGCAACAGGAGTGTTTGGGGTTGGGGTGCCGTTCTGTTCAACCAAACCCGCCACAGTCACCGACGATATCGGCCCCGAATTTGTTTCTGCTGACCAACCAGAAATCGTTACCAACAGTCCCAGCAATCCAAACAACAGTTTTTTCATCTTTCTCCCCTTTGTGTTCTGTCATTGCGAGCGCAGTTTTGCAAATTTACGCAACGCGTAGGGTTTGCAAAACGAAGACGTGGCAATCCAGGTGAATAACAGAGTGTCGGCTTTGCCGACGGCATCTTTAATTACTGGATCCTCACGCTACGTTCGTCCGGCTTTGCGCGTTCGCGCAAGTTGGACTCACTTGCTCAGGATGACATCATCCTTGGCATTCGCCAATGATGCGCGTATTCGGGCTCTGCCCTTTACGCGATTTTTTGTGTTAAAAAAAACACAAAAAATACCGCTAACGAGAGAAGCGGTCGGGGTGTTCGAAAATCAGCTATACCAAGTGACTCCATATATCTTTCGTATATATGGCACCCTGACCAAAACATTGGTTTAGGGTTTAAATCAGTTGGATTTCATATACAAACAATTGTCGCATAAAAATCACGCCAACAAATATTCATATATGTCGGCGCAAAAAACTGAAAATGTTATATCAAAAACTCATGGGACAAAATATCCCAGCGATTCGGAATAACGATACAATTTTTTGCACCGGGTAAGCCAGGCTTTCGACAGCCCCGAATATAACTCCCGTTATATTCTGTAAAACATGATAAAACATTTTTGTGTTTTATTGCAATAATTTTTATGATTACAAAAATAATCAAACAAAACCCGCGAATTCCGCGGGTTATAAATATTTATATTAAAATTGTGTTTCAAATGATAATAAAAATCTGCGTTCTTTATCATTTTTATCAATGTGCAACGGCCAGCCCCAACTGAAATTCATTGGACCCATTGGGGTATTCCAATACACACCAAATCCCGCCGATGTGCGCCAACCAGAACCAATCTCGTTCAAATATGCCGCGTTTTCTTGACCCGCCGGAACATCTGGGTCGCCCAGGTATCCATAATCGGTAAATACAAAACCTTTGACCTGGTATTCATCAGGTATAAATACAGGAAAATTTAACTGTGTTGTGCCATTAACCTTCCATAATCCACCCAACGAATAAGAATTCTTGCTGATACGACCAACACCCGCAACATCAAATCCACGCAATGATTCACCACCCAAGAAATATCGATAAACACGTGGAATATAACTGTCGCCAATGGGGGCAATATATCCGCCTTCTAATGCTGTCTTTAATTGCCAACGATCGTCCAAGAATTTAACCATCGCGGTCATATCGCCTGAATAACGCATATATGTTGTTGTGCCACCAAAACCGGTATATGTCACACCAAAATTACCAACCAATCCGGTATGAGTGTTTTGTTCAAAATTCGTTTCCAAATTATAATACCGCAGTGTTGTTCCCAACGAGTATAAACGCGCATGCACCATGCCGGCGGCCTGTTGCGGATCAGTGTTTTGATCAAATGCCGCAGACAAACGCATACTTTGCGACCAATGGTCTGTTAATTTCCAACCCAATCGTCCCGACACACTAAGCGAGTCGCGGTCGTAATCGAATCCGGTGAGTCCCCGATAATCATACATTGTGTATGCAACATCAAATCCCCCAGATAATGCACGTCCAAACAAATATGGTTCGGTAAAACTGAACAGGGCCTGTTTTTGATATTGCGCCAGCGAGCCTTTGATTTGGACAATTTGACCGCGTCCCATAAAATTATTTTCGGTAATGCCCGCATCAACCATAAATCCATTAATATTAGACCAACCAACACCACCCGACAATTCGCCTGTGGGCTGTTCGGCAACACGCACGTCCAGATTCATCATATTTGCATCGGCAATTCGTGTTGGCACCATTTGCACATCTTTGAAATAACGTGTGTGCATTAAATTTTGACGTGCTTCTTCGATTGTTTGTAATGAAAACGGGTCGCCCGCACGCATCGGCAAAGATTGTTCTATCACGCTGTCAAATGTTCGTACATTTCCCAAAATGTTAATAGAATTTAAATAAATACGATTGGTTTTTTGAATTTTAAATTCCAACGATACAGTGCGATTTTTATCGTCTTTGACCGGTACAGGTTCCACCGTAATAAACGCATATCCGGCGTCCGCCACCGCGCCACGCAACGCAGAAATCGTTGCATCAACCTTGTCTATGTTATATGTATCCCCTGTATCCATTTTTATAACATCGTATAACTTTTCATTTGGTACATCTGGGAACGGATTATCAATTTTTAATTCACCGAATTTATATTTTTCACCTTCGTTAATTTCAAAATTAACAGAATAATATTCGCGCGTTTCTGTAAATTTCCCAGTCGTATTTACTACATTTGCATCAACATAACCATTGCGCAGATAAAATTGTCTCAACATTTGTGCATCGTATTGGATTCTGTCTTCGTCAAACACATCAAATTGAGTCATAAAACGCCACCACGCATGTTCGCGCGATAATATTTCACCACGTAAAGTTCTGTCACTGAAATGTTCGTTTCCAGAAAAATCAATATTGGAAATGTATGTTGGGTGACCTTCGGTAATTTCATAAACAACATTGACGCGGTTGTTATCTAATTCAATTTTTTTTGGATTTATTTTTGTTCCAAAAAATCCCTTGCGTTGATATATAGTCAGCAATCTTTGTACATCGGCACCAATAACCGTTTCATCGTATGCCGCACGTTCCGCCAATTTAATTTCTTTTTTTAAATCATCGGTTGAAACTTCGTCATTTCCTTCAACGGTCACCTGGGAAACAATAGGTGATTCCGTCAATTTTATTCTTATTACACCACCATCACTTGTGACATTGATACTGGAAAAATAACCACTGTCTTGTAATCTTTTTGCAATTTCATTTGTCGTTGCCGAACCAATGTTGTCGCCAACCTTTACCCCAGATAAAATACGCACAGATTCTGCATCCATACGTTTTGTACCCGAAACATCAATGCGCGAAATCGTGGTTGCACCCGCTGTGCCAACAACACATACCGCACCAATCAAAGAAATAACATTTTTTTTATTCATTTTAATTCAACCCAAAAACCCTAGCAATATCGTTCCACATAGTCAGCACCATCAAACCAATAATCAATATCCAACCCACCGCAAAAGCATATTCCATGGCTTTACCTTGCAAACGGCGACGCGTGATAAATTCAATTATCAATATCAATAAAAATCCGCCATCTAATACCGGTAAAGGCAACAAATTTACCACACCCAAATTCACAGATAATAATGCGATAATCGATAAAAACGCCCAAAAGCCAACAGATAAAGCCTGGCCAGAAACCTGGGCAATTGTTATAAACGAACCCAACTGTTTCGAAGAACGTTCGCCGGTAATAATTTGTTTTAATACGGTCAATAAAGTCTTTGATTGGTTGTATGTTTCACGTGCGCCCCAATACAAACCATCAACAAAACCTTTTTTGCGTAATTCTGTTTTGGAACCATCGGCAACCAAACCCCAACGTTCCGCAGGCGATAAAGAAACCGTCACTGTATTTTTGCCACGTACCAGCTCAACACTTGCATCGTGTTGCGCCGCCAATTCTTTGGCCAAAATAATTTCACCCCAATTAGAAATTTTCTTACCATCAATTTTTACAATAACATCACCTGGTTTTACACCCGCATTAAACGCAACGCTTTTTTGTATAACCTGACCAACCACAGGTAATTGAATTTCGCGTGGGTGAAACATAAATGCCGCCGAATAGATAAACCAAGCCAGCATAAAGTTCATAAATACACCCGCACCAATAATTATAAACTGTTTCCATCTTGGCGCAGACAGATAATGTCCAACTTTTTTTTCATCACTTAAATCATCATACTTTTTGCGGTCGAACATATCTTCTTGACCATATATAGATACATAACCGCCCAACGGCAAACAAGCCAACTGCCACTGGGTCCCATGCTTGTCGTGCCATTTAATCAATGCAGGCCCAAAACCAATAGAAAATTTATCAACGCGAACACCCGCCCAACGTGCCGCCAAAAAATGCCCTAACTCGTGAATAACAACCACGACACCTAAAACAATCAACAACGCAACAACAGTCATCACGATATGCATTTTTATAAATCCTCCCCATTAAATCCAAATTTATTTTAACCTAAAATCCACCATACCACAGGCAACACATAAATCCATCCATCAAACCTGTCCAGCAATCCACCATGCCCAGGTAAAATTGTGCCGAAATCTTTGATGCCTAAATTACGTTTTACAAAACTGGCGGTCAAATCACCATATTGAGATAACAATGCAATCGATATACCAATCCATAATAATTCAGGTTGATAATTTCCAACAACCAACGGTCCAAATGCCAAAGAAACCAATGCACCACAAATGATGCCAGCAATTTGACCAGTCCATGTTTTTTGTGCAGAAATGCGTTCCCACATTTTATCACCACCAAACAATTTGCCGAAAAACCATGCACCAATGTCAGCCGCACAAATAATTGCCAACAACAATACCATATTGCGTGCATTTGCACCAACGTAATATGCCGCCGCAATCAACATAACCAACCAAGCCAAGAATCCAAAAAACAATACACCATGTTGTGCGACATTTTCGCGTTCTGTATTAAACAGACGATTTGTCATTTCATAAACCATGCCCGATGCGACCAATACAGACAACCACCGCACCGCAGGAATATGGAAATGTTCCAATACCCCAGCAATACATGCAATAACCAACATTGCACCCGACACCAACACGCGTTTCATTGTTTCAGACATAATTATTTACCCTTTTTTTTACCAGAATAGTCTTTCTTTTTTCCGCCACCAAATCTGCGATTGCGTGTGCTAAATTCGTCCAAAACATGTTGCCACAATTTTTCACTGCGAACCAAATCGGGCCAGTGTTCTGGAATAAATAATAATTCTGCATACGCCAATTTCCATAACATAAAGTTAGAAATTCTGCACTCGTTGCTGGTTCGAACCATCAAATCAATAGGCAACAAATCCCCCGAATCCATAAATGTTTCAAATGTTTCGCGTGTGACAGGTTCGCCATTTTCAATTGCCATGTTTGCCGCACGAACAATCTCGTCTTGACCACCGTAATTCAACGCGAATACAATCGTCCCACCGGTGTTTTCCGCAGATTTTTCTTCCAGTTCATCACACAACTTTGCCAACTTTTTCGGTAATCTGTCACGCGAACCAATAACACGATAACGAATATTTTGTTTTAAAGCGTAATCTTTATTTTTTTCCATTACATCGCAAAACAAATTCATCAAGAAATCAACTTCTTCTTCACTGCGATCCCAATTTTCTGTGGAAAAGATAAAGAAAGTTAATGTTGTCACACCGCGGTTAATAAACCATTCTGCCATTTTTTCAAAGTTGGCAATGCCAGCCTGGTGTCCCATCAATGGTGGCAAACCGCGGTTTTCTGCCCAACGACGATTGCCGTCACAAATAAAGGCAATATGCTGTGGAATTTTTGTGGGATTAACAGATTTCGTTTGTTGTTTTTTGAAAAATTTAAACATATTCGTCACCTTTCCTATATAAAATGTTAAGTTTTATATTTTTTGATTTATGAAATTACACAGCCATAATATCTGCTTCTTTTTTCTTTGCCATGGCATCAACCTCGGCACCGCGTGCATCAAAAACCTTTTGTATATCGTCTTCGAATTTGCGCTGGTCATCTTCGCTGATTTCTTTGTCTGTGACGGCGCGTTTAATCTTGGACATTGCATCTTGGCGAATATTACGCATAGAAATCTTGGCTTCTTCGGCGTATTTTCCGGCAACTTTGGTTAATTCCTTGCGACGTTCTTCGGTAAGTGGCGGCATATTCAAACGAATAACCGCACCCGCAGACATAGGGTTCAATCCTAACCCGGAATCACGAATTGCTTTTTCCACAGGTCCAACATTATTCATGTCCCAAACAGTCACATTTAATGTTTGATTGTCAGGTGTCGAAACAGTTGCCAATTGATTCAAAGGCATATCGGAACCATAAACTGGCACACGCACACCGTCTAACAAATGCACAGATGCACGCCCAGTGCGCAATCCAGCAAATTCATTTTGTAAAACCTCTAATGTTTGGGCTGTTTTTTGTTCGACTTCATTTTTTAAAGTTTGATAATCCATATAGTTCTCCTTAGATGTCAAAAAGAGATTAGCAAAAATATTTGACATTTAGCAAGAAGAAATATAGAATATGTTTTGTTTTGTGGGGTTGTAGCTCAGTTGGTAGAGCACTTGCATGGCATGCAAGGGGTCGTCAGTTCGAGTCTGATCAGCTCCACCATCAATTTTTATAAAAGTTTCATGGCGGATGTAGCTCAGTTGGTTAGAGCGTCGGTTTGTGGTACCGAATGTCGCCGGTTCGAATCCGGTTATCCGCCCCATAAAATTCAACCCCACCAAAACGGTGGGGTTAAATTTTACCAAGGCGGTCCGGATGAGAACCGGAGGTTCGACAAAATAGCAGGCGAGAACAAACATCGTGATGTTCGAGCCGTTGCGATTTGGAAAGGGGCCCACAAACGCAGTAAAGTGGGAATATACAATCCGGTTATTCACCCCAGAATAAAACCCGCAATCAGCGGGTTTTATTCAATTATATAAATAATATTTATGTTTTTTGATTATTTTGCTTTGTTTTTACCTTCGACTGCATCTGCAATACGGAACAAAGACATGCACAAATCTAAAACGAAATAATATGCCAAGAATAAGAAATACGCAATCAATGGCAACAAGGCACTCATTATAAAGGTGGATAAATAACTCAATATTTTATAGCCAGATAATTGGTATGAAACTGTTGCTAAATCGATGCCACTTACAATGCATACTACCATTGCTGCGCCAAATGCTACTGGAACCAAGCGATATATGGCTTTGATTAAAAAAGCGGTCAAAGAAATTAAACTTTGTGCAGGCGTTGCAGATTCTTGTATGCGAACATTTAACATTTTTTCAGGCGACAACAACATGACTGCGAAATACAAAGACAACAAGCATATTGCGGCGGCTTGTATGGCTTCTGTAAAACTACCATCAAACAACAAGCCGATCGTAGCGAT
This sequence comes from uncultured Pseudomonadota bacterium, assembly GCA_902793435.1. Taxonomy (GTDB): domain Bacteria; phylum Pseudomonadota; class Alphaproteobacteria; order Rs-D84; family Rs-D84; genus Enterousia. The sequence continues at coordinate 25,243 of CADBDF010000005.1, forward strand.
TGCTGTTGCTAATGTGACAATACCACAGAAAAACGCCAATACATCGAAAAATGCGCCATTAACAATAGTCGTTTTTGCTTGATTAATAGAAGGTTTAACATATTCCAGCATTTTGTCAGCAATATATCCAAATATTAAACATGCAACAGCAAAACCGATGGCCACAGCCGCAGGTTCGCCATACATTCTATCTATCAAAGCATCATGACTGGCGCATACAGCAATACCAACAATAGGCATACCTATATACAAACAAACAAGACCAATTTTTTCAGCCCATGTTTCAGCGTTTATGAAAAACTTCACTAATTTGTTATTCTTGAAAATAACCAATCCTTTATCAAAAATTTTTTTCATATATGACTCCTTTTTTATGTTGATACAGGAATTTTATCATTAAACAAAAATACAAGGCAACAATTAAATTCAACCACATGAACAGTGTTTTTTTATCTGGCATGATTCTATAAAATATGTTTCAATGACCTATACACATAAAACAAGGGTGACAATATGACTGATTTTTCGCAATCTGTTAATGCTTTACTGGAATATGGTGCCACAGATCCAGAAATAATTAAAGAAATCCAATATGAACGCGATAGGGTAATCTGTTGGATTGAACGCGAACCTGCGTTGTTTGTGCTGTGTTGTGTCGCTGATAAAAATATTGATGCAAAAATTGTATGGGAAATTCCAAATTATATTCTATGCAGTTCGTTTGCCGATTTAGAAAAAATTTCACAATCCCAATGGCAAACCATATTAAAAAAGGCGGGGTATATCAGATGCGCCAAGGTTGCGGATGAATATGTTGATGCAATTAAACATATTAGAAATGTTTATGATGGGCATGCTGAAAAAATATGGACGGAATCAAAATCTTTTGCTGAAATAATAGTGAAATTTTTAAAATTCAAAGGAATAGGTAAAAAGATTGCGACCATGGCGACAAATATGTTAAATCGCTATAAAAATATAGGCAATGATTTTACTGACAAACATTTTATGGACATATCCCCAGATACACACGTAAAACAAATTTTTAATATGCTGGGATTTGTTGATGATATAAACCAAGATAATACAGATATAATCGTTTATACGGCACGTGCATTAAATCCAGATGCACCGTATTTGTTGGATTATCCTTGTTATATTATTGGCAAGAAATTTTGTAAAAAACGTGGTAATAAATTGTGCCAAGAATGTCCAATGGGCAAAAAACAATGTTGCCCAAATTATGAGAAATACAAAAAATAGATTTATATATTTTGTTAAATAAAAACATTTGTCCTTACACAAAAGGGGATGTTTTTTATAACTTTTATTGACTAAAAATGCAAAAAGCGGTATCATATAATTATGAAAAAAATAACATATTCTTTAATTGCGTTATTATTGGCGGCTTGCGGTCCAGATGACGTATCACAATGCAAAAAAATCAAAAACATAAATTGGGCAAATCGTGATTCTGCGATAAAAATATATAATGGCTGTATTGGTGATGCGGTTGATACGCCTGATGATAAATTGGTATCTTTGCCGGAATCAAAAATAGATTCCATGTTGTATTTATCGTATATTTATTTAACGGATAAATCGCATTATGATTGGGATTTGGCAATAAAAATGTTAAATACGGCAACAAAATCGATGTTGCAAAAATGTCAATATGCCTCAATCAATGGTGAAATTTTGGAAAGATATGGAAACTATTGTTATCATTATTACGATTTTAATAAAATGACATATACGATAACGCCAACACCAATCAACACAATTGATGATGCGATGTTTGTGTATCAAATGTCTATGCCATGCGTTTATATGGATATGATACGCGAAAATGAAGATGCGTTAAAATTGATAGAAGCATGGTTTGGTTCAACGCGTGATTTATCGATTCCGTCTGTTTGCGAATATGAAATTAGTGGAAAATTCATAGATTTTGATGATTTCTTTGATGCGGACGGTTTGGAATATTTGTTGTCTTTAAATTCATTTGGCGAAATTGATGGCACAATCCGTTTTGGATACAGAACATCAAATTACCATGATTTTATTTACATGATGACATATCCAACGCACTTTTTTAAAACAGACAACTTGGACGATATATATGTCGAACGCACCGCATATTGCGATTGGGAAACAGATGATGCCGATTGTGACGACAAAGATGTTCATATTACCGCCACAGATTTAGAATCAAAAATATTGGCAAATTCGCATGCAAAACGCGGTTATGAAAAAATGAAAACAACATTGGAAAAATATTATATAACGGTTTTGAAAATGGATACTGCGACGGCAAAAAAATATGCGCGGTTCAGTGCCGACAAAATGTTGTTGGATTATATTTATATGATGTAAAAAAAACGCCCGATATCTTCGGGCGTTTTAATTTTAACCAACCAATTTTCTCCAAATGGATTTCTTTTGCGGTTGTTTCTTTTTTGCATGTCTGCGTGGCGCAGTTGTTGTTGTTCGCTTTGCCTCGACATGTTGTGCATTTTTCTTTTTAGCATCGGTTGATGGGGTATGAGCCGCCAAAACATCGTCTGTTTTAACTTGTTCTGGGGCAACGCGTTGAATAGAATATTGGTCAATATTCATCAAACTGTCATCACCAACGATAACGATTTCTGTTTCGAATTCATTTTCCATTGCCGATAATTCTGCACGTTTTTGATTCAACAAATAAATTGCGACATCGGTTGGAACCGTCATAATAATTTTCTGGGCAGATTTTGCCAGCAATTTTTCTTGCAAATGACGGAATAATATAATCGAAGCCGTTTGAATACTTGGCACGACACCGGCACCCATACAGTGCGGACATGCAACATACGAAGATTCAATGAAACTGCTGCGCATACGTTGGCGCGACAACATCATTACACCAAACGCATTGATTTTTGCAACCTGGGTGCGTGCGCGGTCGCGTTTCATAACCTCGCGCATTTTCATTTCTAACTTACGATTGTTGCGTTCTTCTTCCATATCGATAAAGTCAATTGCAACAATCCCCGCCAAATCACGCAACCTTAATTGCAACGCGATTTCTTCAGCGGCTTCCAAGTTAGTATTCAAAGCGGTTTGTTCAATATCTTTTTCTTTGATTGCGCGTGATGAATTAACATCGATTGTCACCATGGCTTCGGTTTGATTGATAACAATTGAACCACCCGATGGCAAAACGACATATGGTCCATGCAAACCTTCCAACTGTTTTTCAACACCGGCCTTGACCATAATTGGCAACGCGACATCTTTATACAGTGTGATTTGTTTGCGTGGTGCGCGTCCGTACAATTGCTGGAAATAAGTTTTTGCAGCATCAAACGCTTCTTCGCCTTGGATAACCATAGAATCATCTTTATCGCTGATAAAATCACGAACAACACGACGGAGCAGGGAATCTTCGGCATGAATAATGACCGGTGCAACAGATTCCAATGTTGTTTTACGAATATCGTTCCACAAATTCACCAAATAATCATAGTCTTTGGCAATATCATCAGCGGACGCACCTGCGGCGGCAGTACGCAAAACAACGGTCATACCGCGTGGAATTTTCAGGTTGTGTAGTATTTCACGCAATCTGGCACGTTCAGCCTTGTCAGAAATCTTTTTAGAAATTCCATAACTGTTGCGTTTGCGTGAATTAGGCATCAAAACCGCAAAACGACCCGCCAAAGACAAATATGTTGTCATCGAGGCGCCTTTGCAACCACGTTCTTCTTTAACACCTTGAATCAATAAAATTTGTTTTGGTTTGATAACGTCTTGGATTTTGAATTCGCGTGCGCGTTTCAAAAATTCTTTATTATCTTCCCCAGAATTTTGGTCATCGAATTCGGCAACCTCGTCATTTTCTTCATCTGGGTCTGTATCGTCATCAACGATATTGGCATGTGCCAATTCCAATAATTTCTTTTTTTGTTCTGGGGTCACCTGGTAATAATCAGGATGGATTTCTGAAAAAGGCAAAAATCCGTTTTTCCCAGTTCCATAATCAACGAACGCGGCCTGAAGCGATGGTTCAACACGTATAACCTTGGCCAGATAAATGTTCCCTTTTATCTGGGGCTTAGTCGTTGTTTCTACATCAAAATCAGACACGCGGCCGGTTTCGGAATCAACAACAACAACGCGTGTTTCTTCCGGATGGACAGCATCCACGTATATTTTTTTTGACATATAATAATCCTTTTGCGTTCATGCGCATACACATACGGATACAACCCGTCCCCATGGGGCAATCCCGCCCATGCCAAGGGAGGCAACCACCGATACCACACATCGCCATGCGAATTGCAGAAATTAGAATTAAAAATACTAAAACTAACCCCGTTAATATGCGACTGGGTCAAGGTTATCAAACATAGTTTATAAAAGCAAGTTAAAAGGAAAAAATGCGTAAAAATGAACGGTTTATCGCTCGCCGGTCCTGGCAACCAATGTGACGCCGATTTGTAAATATTGATTTATTTTATCTAAATGCCAATCCATCAATTTTCCATACCCAGAATCATTAAACCCAGATTGATGACTAATTGCATATTGCTTTCTGTTGTTAAATGTTTGTTGCATTTCTGGATAATTAAAAGAATTTCGGCAAATGTTTTGGAAAATAAAACCATCAACATGATCTTGGGGGTGGGTTTTATACAATTCTGTCAAAGAATTATACATAATATAATCTAACACCTGGACAGATTGTTTTATTGCTGGATTTACATTGCCATTGAACACAGGAACCGTTTTTACATGATTATTTACGATATAAAAAGTATATTTTTTTGGGTCTGCAACCGCAGCACCATAATTACCCAGGCTCAAAACAGGACCTTGGTATAAATGCAAATCCATATATTGTTGTATTGGGTGGCGGTTTAAATCGCGACTGGCGATATCGTACAGTAAAACAACCATTTTATTAGCGGTATCGGCATCATATATAAATTCGCTTTTAAGACCAATTATTGAAAAATGATTATGTAAATACTGCATTTTTGCACATGGGATAATTAAATTAGCCAACTGAATTAAATTATCACATTGTGGTAATTCTGCATTTAATCTGTTTCGCAATTTTTGTGCAGACACGTTAAAATCTTTGGGTATTTTAAAAGATGTATTTAATATCTCTGGATGTTTTATATCCGGCAAAAACAATTTTTGCCAATCATATTGTATTGGAATAGATAATTGTAAATCGTCCGCCATAAATATATACCTGTTGCGTGTTTGTCTATTAATCACTATACCGACAAAATCCACAATTACAAGTTTTTTATTGGTTTTATGCGCGTTTTTAAACAAAAACACCGCCCATTTGGGCGGTTTTAAATTGCTAAATCTGGCTTTATTTGGAACCGCCTAACCAGTCAGACAAAATATCACCTGATTTAATGTATTCTGGTGTATCAGGTTTTAATACAGATTGGGCTTTTTTTGCAAATTGTTTGGCTTTTTTTTCATTTCCGTTCATATTATAAAATTCAGCCATTGCCCAATATTCGCGTCCATCATCATACAGTTTGCTTAAAACCCAGTATGTCAAAGGTGCTTTTTCATGCAACAAAGCGGTTTTGCATAATTCTGTGGCACGCGCATCATCGTTTGGCTTTTTTCTTTCCGCCAAAACCAATGCCAATGCCGTTTGGATTTGTGGTGCATTTGGTTCCAGTTTCAAAGCCATTTCGTATGCACTTGCACTGTCGTCATAATGTCCAAATTGATATTCTATGTCGCCCAATAATTCAAAAAAATAAGGGTTTTTCGGGTCGCGTCCAATCAGTGTTCGTGTGCCTTGGGCGGCCGCGGTCAGCGCACCACGTCGCATGTTTCCAATGGCACGTGCATAAATGGCAGGACTGGTTGTGTCACGATAAGGGTATTTATCCAAAATTCTTTGTTCAGGATACAGGTATCCAATCAACTTGGCACGCACCAATTCATATTCGTCATTTGAATATTTTGTGAATTCGCCATCATGTTTGACGTTTTTTAACTTTTCACGCGTATTTTTTAATCGTTCATTTGTCAAAGGGTGATTTGTGTTGTGTTTGCTGATTTTTGATTCTGTTGCACCAATCATATCGTTCATTTGATTAAATACGGTCAGTAATCCTGCCGGATTTATATTTGCGCGCACCATCAAATCCACAGCCAAATCATCGGCAATTCGTTCTTCGTCACGTGAAAAAGATAACAAAGATTGTTTTGCAACACCGCCGGCACCCGCCAACACACCCGCACCCAATGTTGGATTGCCACCAGCGACCATTAATCCAATACCCAATGCCTGAATCATCAATGCGCGTTTCATTTCGGCTTCCATTCGGGCAGACATTTGTTGAATATGACCCCCAACGGTGTGTCCTAATTCGTGTGCCACAACCGCCTGTAATGCATTTACATCATGTATCCGCATTAACAATCCTGTGTATAAAAAAACATCTTCGCCACCGGTCACGAACGCATTAAAATCTGTGTCATTTACAATATGTATTTTTAATCTGGATTCTGGAATGTTCGCCGCCGTTGCCACCGGTGCAATTATTTTGTGTAATAATTTTTCTGTTTCTGTATCTGTAATCACAGACAACGCATGCGCTGGGGCAATTACAAATATAAAAAATAAAAATATCAAAATTTTATGCATTTATATTACCCACACAATTAAATATATTCATTAAATCTTGCGTCCATTGTGACACATTATTATCCGCCGCCGCGCGTGCCGCCAATTTGAATAAATCCCTGTGTTCGCGCCAATCTGCGAAATGATATTGAATCCATCCGCTTTGTCGTGTTCCCAACAATTCGCCAACACCACGCATCATTAAATCTTGTTCTGCAATAACGAATCCATCATCAGTTTCACATAATACGTCCAACCGTTTTAATCCGTCCGGACTGATGTTCATACCATATAATAGTATGCAGAAAGATTGAATGTTTCCGCGTCCAACACGCCCACGTAATTGATGTAAAGTTGCCAGTCCAAACTGTTCGGCATTTTCAATAACGATTATAGATGCTTTTGGCACATCAATTCCAACCTCTATCACAGTTGTTGCGACCAACAAAGACATATTGGAATTATTGTCTGCAAATTCAGCCATAATTTTATCGCGTGCTTCTTTTGACATTTGCCCATGCACTAATCCTACATTTTTAAATATCTGGCTCAACATTTCATGCCGCGCCACCGCCGCACCAACGCCTAATCCATTTTCATCTTGGACCAAAGGACAAATCCAGAACACCTTTGCGCCATCGTCAATTTGTTGTTTAATTCGTGTGATTAAGTCATTTGTGCGTGCAATTGGTAATTTAGTTGTGCGTATTGGTAATCGGCCACTGGGTTTTTCATTTATGATTGAAACGTCCATATCGCCATACATCGTCATAGACAAAGTTCGCGGTATTGGTGTTGCCGACAAAGCCAACAAATCGACCAAAATACCTTTGTTGCGTAAAGCCTCGCGTTGATTGACACCAAAACGATGCTGTTCATCAACGATGACTAATCCTAAATCTTTATATTCTACATCTGTTGAAAATAGGGCGTGCGTTCCAATTACAATCTTGGTTCGTCCAGATCGCAAAGATATTAATTTTTCACGACGGCTTGCACCTTTGTCGCGCCCAGTTAAAACATCGACAACAATTCCCAGTTTTTCACACATAGGTTTTATTTTTGCGAAATGTTGTTGTGCCAATGTATCTGTGGGTGCCAACAAAGCGGTTTGTCCGCCAGTTTCCGCCATATTTAAAGCAGCAATCAACGCAACAATAGTTTTGCCCGACCCAACATCGCCTTGGACCAGGCGCATCATTGGCACAGGTGCCACCATATCTTTTTTTATTTCATCAACGACGCGTTGTTGTGCATTGGTTAATTTATAAGGTAATGTGTCATAAAATTTATTCAGGTAATCATACTTTTTAACACGAACCGCGCGTTGATTTTTCTGTTGAATTCTTGCGCGACGACTGATTGCGATTGCACTTTGGTGTGCCAATAATTCGCAGTAAGCCAACTTTGCAACGTATGTTGAATTTGGTAATAATTCCCCAGACGACTTTGCAAAATGCACATGTCGCAACGCATCAAAAAATTCGACCAATAATTCATCATCATCGCCCGATATAATAGAATCCATTTTCGCAAAAATCTGGTCGCGCACAGATGTAAAAATTTTTTGTGTTAATCCTTCGCCACTGGGGTAAATTGCCTGGGCAGATGGAATTTTATCGGCGGCATCCATTGTTTCTATAAATTCTGGGTGATTCATTACAGGCGGATTTCCTGCTTCTATTTTACCACTAACCATACGCCAACTGCCAACCGGCAGTTTATTTAACCAATATTCTGTATATTTTGAATTAAAGAATTGAATTGCAACACGATATCCCAACTTATCAACGCATAAAACACGTGTCGCACGTGCGCGTCGCAACCAAGGTGCAGATTTTCCAGGACTTTTATGTGATTTTACCAATAAAGGCACCGTAATAATCGCGCCGGTATCAACATTTGCGACGGATTCACTTATTTCGCGATTGCGCACATACGCAGGTTTATGTAATAAAAAATCCAATACCCGCCGTCCGCCCAAAACATCATTGAACCGTTCGGCCAAAACAGGACCTACGCCTTTGATGAATTGTAAATCAGTATTTAAAAAATCGGCAATTTCACGTCTCATAATAATAAAAGTATAAAAATTCACTTTTTTAAGCAAGTGAATTAAAATTTGCATTTCATTTTATATGTTGATAATATACCTTTTTGCCAAAGGGGAAAAAATGTCTGCACGTGCAAAAAGGCTTTTTAAAAAAATAATCAGTTATGCTGGGATTTTCTTTTTTATCTTGGCGGCTGGTATGTTGTGGTACCAATTACGTAATTACAGTTTCGGTGACATTTTAGATGCGATTTTTTCAATACCAAAACGTAATTTGATTGCGGCATGCGTGGCATGTTTTGCCGGATACTTGGCATTGGCTTTGTATGATTTTTTGGCGCTGAATTATGTGGGCGCAAATAATCGGGTTGCATGGTGGAAATGGATGCTGGCGGGGATGTTGGGATTTGCAATCAGTAATAATGCCGGTCATGCGGTTGTATCTGGGGGTGCAATTCGTTATCGCCTTTATACGCGGTGGCGTGTGACGGGTGGCGATATATTAAAGATGCTAACATTTTCCGGATTTACATATTTTTTGGGCTGTACAGCGATTGTAATTATTGGTTTCTTTTTGATTCCTCGCGATATTTTGAATCAATCGGCGGGTGTTGGTCTGGGGGCGTTATTTGTATTTTGTTTGGGTGTATTATTGGCATATTTCGGTATGACGGTGTTTTTTCACGACAAACAGATTAAAATAGGTCAAATTATATTTAAAATTCCACAAACCAAAACCGCATTTTTACAAACCGTATTGGGTATAACGGACAGTGTTTTGGCGGGCATGGTATTATATTTTTGCCTAATTCCGTTTTGGCATATATCCTTTGGAACATACATTGGACTGTTCGTGATTGCACAAACAACCGGGGTATTCAGTCAGGTTCCCGGGGGCATAGGTGTTTTTGAAACGGTGTTTTTGCTTGCATTGCCTGATGATGTGGATAAGGCGACCGTATTTGGTGCATTATTGGCATATCGTATAATTTATTATGTTCTGCCATTGATTGGTGTGGGGGGATTATTTGTGATTTATGAACGTTGGTTGCGTGCGCGTGTCCGTAAATGGCGTGCCATGGCGCACGAGCGCGGGGCAGAGGTTGTTGAGAAAATTAAAACTGTCACTCATAATGTTGCGGATACAGTTGCACACACAATTCCGCACCACAAACACCATAAACATCGCAGACATAAAAAATAATTACACTTTTTCTTGATTTGTCAAAATTTTGTGTTATATTACCTTTGAACAGAGAGGTGAAAATGACACAACAAGAATTTGATTCATTTGTTAAATTATTGATTGATTTGAACGGTGCAACGCCACCGGCATATTGGGATTTATTGAATTTGGCGCATAACAAATTAACAGATGAACGGGTGAATAATACAAAAAAATCTTTATCTTTGAATAATCTGGCTGACCGTAAATTAAATGAATTGGTTGTGAAATTTTATGAACACAAATCAAATGCAAATGTTAAAATTTATTTAAAAACGGTTCGTTTATTGTTGCCTATTATTGCGCGTCATGACCAATTTGATTCTCACAAAGAATTTGCGGAAATTCAATACTATAAACAGATTACAGAGTTTGTTCAATTTATTGGCGATTCAAAATTGCAATACGACATTTTGACACGTGTAATTGATAAAATAGACGATAAATTTAAATTAGTTAAAAATTGGGACGTATTGTATCCAGATTGGCATTTAACATATTCTGTGGCGCGTGCATTACGCGGTGCAAACGATTTAGCAGAAATTCCAGAAAAATACATTGCCACCGATGAAATCACCAAAACGGGCGGCAGTAAAATCAAATCTGTTCGTCAAACACGTATGCAAGATTTGGGATATTATATGCAAATTGCTGATAAAATGCATGGGTTAGACAAAAACGAATTGAAATTTGATATTGCCACTGCTATTGCAGAATTGGGTTGGGAACAAATGGCGGATATAGCACGTGTCCCACATGCACATTTTGGTCCAAACAATCAATTTGACCAAGATATTGCCGAAATAGGCAATAATGTTCGTAGAGGTGTTGCTGCCGCGGGTATGTCCCCACACATCGATGCATTATTGGATAAAGTTGTTTGGCCGTCATTTGCGACATCACATGTTAGACAACAAATTTTGGACAAACGGTTTAATCCAAATGAAATAGAAACAAAAAAACAAGCATTATTATCGGCAATGGCCAAACAAAACAATCAACCCAGATAATAATAAAAAACATAAAAAAGAGGCATTTGCCTCTTTTTTTTATTATGCCGCATAACGTTGTTGGTATTTGGTCAAGAAATCTGCGGTGACAGTTTCCGCTTTGGATTTTCCAGTCATAGCATTTTTTTTCAAGAATTTTTTACGCATTAAATCTGCGGCCAAAGTGAATTGATGTGATTTACCAAACGATTCCAGCATATCCCAATACGCCATTAATTCCATATACTTATCTTTATGATTTTCATCCCAATGATCGACCTTGTCTTTTTCATCAACAACATATTCATAACGTTGGATATCCTTTGACAAATCCTCGAAATTTTTCTTGGCTGTATTAAACTCGCTTTGTGCTGTAATATATGCAGGATCAGTTGGCGGTATTCCTGCGGCAACAATTGCATTAAATGCGGCTTCTTTTGTTGCAAGAGTCGTTTCTCTTGCTGAAAGTTCGGTTTTTCGTGCGGCTAAATTCGCATCGTTAATAACCAATCCAGATTTTCCGCGACCACCAGCAAACATATCCAATCCAACCCGAGAATGAATTTGTGCCTGACGTTTATCACGTGCATTTATTGCAACAAATTTCTGATGCGCTTTTAGTGCTTCGCTACCAGCTCTAAATTTGCCACGCAATTTTGTATGATCGCGGAACCATTTATTACGAATTGCGGCAACACCATAACCGATTGTCAAAGCCCCGTATTTTAATGTTGTATCAAACACCTTGGTAAACATTTGTGGTGCTTCGTATTTGTTCCAAGATAAACCCTTGTCGGACAGCCCTGTCCAACTTTCTTTACTTAATGCATCAACGGTGCGACTGTGCATAATGCCGTATTTCATGGTTGATAAAATTTCCATTGCGGTTTTCGCTTTGGCAAAAGAATCACCTTCGCCATCGCCTTTATCATTTAATGCATCGTAAATAATTTGTTCTACAATTGCCCGCATTTGTTTTGGGTTTTTAAATGCGCCTTTGAATGCATCGGGCATATTGGCGGAATAATCTTTTAAACGTTCAGAAAACCATTTAAAATGAGATTTTGCAGTATTGGATTTTGCACTTACTTTTTTAAGTATTTCTTCGCTGGCATCCAAAATACCCTGTAATCCATCGGTTGGTTTTAATTTTTTGCCGTCCTTGGTTTTTGCCTTGCTGCATGCTTCGATAATTGTTTTTGAATGATTGGTGAAAAAGCGACGCGTGCCACGCAATACATTGGTCCAAGGGTCAATATGATTTTCAGTAAATTTATCAATTTTTTCATTTACGCGTCCCAAAAAGTTTTTTTGGTCAGTATATTTTGGGGTAATATAATCGTCACTTTCTTTATTATTATAATCCGTGGCTTTGATACCTTCGGCAATTTTGCCACTGATAATATTATTACTATCAAATTCAGCAAATTTATCGCGGATTTTTTTACTGTCCACCAATTGACGCAATAATACAGGCAGGGCAAATTGAAAACTTGAATTATATTGTGTTTTGAACCAATCTTTGACATTTGTATTTGTGGTCGCATTTACACCACCAACCGTCACAGGTACTGTAATATCATATGCGGCCAATCCCGCCGGCCAGTATTCTATACCATATACGCCACTTGAATAATCTTGGGCATAATCAATTAAATCCAACAAAGTACGACGTAATTTAGGATTGGTTTGATATTTTTTCGCACGTACATCATTTACAAAATCAGTATAATCAAAATCATCTGGTACCAAATTGTATCGTTTAAAAATACGGGTCAGTTGATTTTCATATCCGGCATCTAAAACCTTGGTCACAAAATCTTCAATTCGTGCATCAACACCCGCAACGGACTGTGGTTGATCGAAAACCTTACCCACACCATACCAATCATTAAAAAAATTCTTTACATCATTATTTTCTTTGAATTTTTTTTGATTTTGGGACATGTTTTCAAACACATCCTGGAACAAATCGTATATTTTGCGCAGTTTTGAAGAATCCAACGAGGGCAACGTCTTTCCATCCAGGTCGCGTTTCCAATATTTCATATTTCCAGAAAAATCATCGTTTTTCTTGAAATCGTTATAACGTGCACGAACCTCTGGCGGCATTTTATCAAAGTGATATTGCCGCGTAAATTCATAAATAAAATCTTTTACATTGTTAATCGTCGCCATTAATACCTCCTGATGTGACGATACACACCCATCCACATCATACAATTATAGTGCAAAATGCCCATAAAATCAAGTCTGTCGCGATAGCACACAATGCTTTGAATCAATCATGTGTTTCAACAAAAACAAAAAAACGCCCAAATGGGCGTTATTTATCTTTGGTGGAACCACAGGGATTCGAACCCTGGACCCACTGATTAAAAGTCAGTTGCTCTAGCCAGCTGAGCTATGGTTCCATTGAAACTTTCAACAAGTTCGGGGCTAATTTTGACACAAAAAAATCCTAAATGCAAGAAAAAAAGTAAAAAATTAATATTGTTAAATTTTCACATGTTTTCTAATCTTTTAATTCTTTCTTTGGTACTGGGGTGTGTTGAAAATAAATCGCCCATCAAAGATTTGCCTGGTTCGGCAATACACGCAATCGCCATAGATTTTGTATCGCTTAACGATTTTACGGTTGCGTTACCACTAATTTTACGCAATGCGTCCGCCAAAGCACGTGGGTTGCGTGTAATTTGTGCGCCACATGCGTCGGCGGCAAATTCGCGTTTGCGTGATACGGCCAACTGCAACAAAGGCGAAACAACAACATTAAACACTGTAAATGCCAACCAGACCATCAATAATACCGCCCCGGTTCCTGCCTTGCCGTTTTCGTCACGATTGTTGTTTGATTGCAATGCAACACGCAATAAAATATCGGCGGCAAATACCGTCACACCAACCCCAGTAATCAATAGCATGTCCAAACGAATATCGCGATTGCCAATATGTGACATTTCATGTGCAATCACACCTTGTAATTCATTATCGTCCAATTTGTTTATAATTCCACGTGTTAATGCCACCGATGCGTCATTGGGACTGCGTCCTGTGGCGAATGCATTTAATCCATTGTCTTCTATAATATATACGTGTGGTGTCGGTAATCCAGCCGCCAGTGCGACATTTTCAACCATGCGGAAAATTTTTTTGTTTTCAGGTGAGTCATCGTGAATTTCATGCGCCCCAGCACCCGACATCATCATAGAATCACCAAATGCCCACGATATAATCATCCATACCAAACATATAACAAATGTAGGGATTGCCACCTGGACGGTTGTATTTAATGCATCTTGGACCGGCATAATTATCCAACAAAATAAAAACACCAATGCGATAAAAGATATTGGAAACATTGCCACCAATATGGCTGTTTTTATATTGTTTTCACGAATATGGTCATATACAGTTTTTACTTTGTGCATGATTTTTCCTTTGTTGTCCGTATTATAATAAACGCACAATTACATTTCAACAAAGTTTAAAATATGATATAATTTAATACAATGAAAATAGCATGGTGGATTTTTATAGGCATAACTGTATCGGCAACATGTGCATTTGCAGAAAGTTTGCTGACACCAACCAGTTTTCCAAAAACTTTCAAAGATGTCGCATTTGCTGACCGGTTGGCTGTTTTGGCCGAAGGATATGGTGCATTTGACCGTCAATATGATGAAAATGGAAAGTGTATTTCTGGGTGCCCTTATGCGGGTTTGACAATCGAACGCGATAAAGAAAACACAGAACAGGCAAATGCGTATTTTGCAGATTTAATTGCAAATGCTGATACACCTGATACGACTGTGCCAGGCGATAAACCAATCGCACCAGATACACCAAATACACCTGGGACAAATTCAAATCCTGGGATTTTGCCATCAATACCAAATACAAAACCGCCACGTGTCACACGTAATGCTTTGCCGTTGCGTTCGCCGTTGGGGGAAAATAAAAATATTATTATAACCAGTGATTTTGGGTTTCGTGAATACCAAGGTGGAAAATATTTTCACACTGGTATAGATATTGGTATTCCAAACGGCACACCGATTTATGCGACTGGCGATGGAACGGTCACGCGTGTCACCCAAGACAATACCAGTGGAAAATATGTCGAAATTCAACATGTTGGTGGTATGAATTCGCAATATTTGCATTTAACGGCGCAAAATGTTAGTGTTGGCGATACTGTGCGTGCGGGTGACTTGGTGGGCACCAGTGGTTGTACAGGTAATTGTTATGGTCCGCATTTGCATTACCAAATTTATTGGAAAAATAATGGCGAAAGAGCCTTTGTTGATATTTTATGCCCCTGTGCCAGTTCTTATCGTCGTAATAAAAAGGCAGATTCTTATACCAATATTGGCACAACGCAATACACATGTAATCACAGTGCGTTAAATCATCAGTACTGTTTTGCCAGTGGTGAAAAAGAACATCGTGTTGATTGGCGTATAAAAAGCGGTCATTGTATGGACGGTTCTTCACGAACCCAGCGATTACCAGATGAAATTGCCAAATGTAAATAATTATTTCTTTTTGAATTTTATATCAAAACTACCATTATTAACAGGTTTGCAAAATACGATATGTGGCGATATTAAACTGTCGCGCACCCATTGTTGAAATTTGACCTTTAATATACCGCTGGCGCCGGTGATAACGGTTGCGCTGCGTGCCCCAGATTCAATTGCGCCCATTACCATGTCCCATGCTTCTTGTTCTGTATGTGTATGAAAATCGATAACAATGTGTTCGGGGGTGGGGCGGGTTTTAGGAATTCGTTTTGACAAATGCAGTTCGCGCCGAACAGCACCATCATCGCCCGATGGTGAAAAATCTTGTCCTGCCATTTTTGCAATATCTGCATCTGTTAATTGTTTCATCGCTAATTCCAATAAAAAAGCCCCACATAAAAATAACAGTGGGGCGAAATTTTCAAATTGTGTTTAGAAAGGAATTTCGTCGCCAGCCAAATCCCCCACAGAAATTTCTTCGTGTTTTTGCGGTTGTACGGAATCAGCCATTGCGCCATCCACAGCCTTGGCGCCAGACAAAATAACCATTTGACCACCAAACGGATTTAATGTCACTTCGGTTGTATATTGATCTGTGCCTTGTTGGTTTTGCCATTTACGTGTGCGCAAAGAACCTTCGATATACAATTTTGTTCCTTTTTGCAACATGCGTTCAACGACATCAACCAAGTTTGGTTGGAAAACAACGACGCGGTGCCATTCGGTTTGTTCTTTTTGTTCCCCAGATGCTCTATCGCGCCAACGATCAGACGTTGCCAACGAAAAACTTGCAACCTTTTGACCATTATTCATTGTTCTAATTTGGGGTTCTTGACCAACATTGCCGACCAAAATAACTTTATTTATACTGCCTGCCATTTTTTCTTCCTTTTTGTTAATTTACATTATGATTGTAAGCACTTTTGTTGTCTTTTTGCAAGGATTTTGTTGCAATTCAATTTTTTTGTTATAGCCTGTTAAAATAACAACATCACCAGGGAGGAGTTTATGTATGTGTCACCAAAACCCAAAATAATATATTTGCAAGATTTGATAAATTCCCCAGAATTTCAAAATACAAATGCCGAAATGCCAATTATTTTTGGTTGTGATACCAATAAAAATATTGTGGTCCAAGATTTAACAACAATTCCTCATTTATTGATTGGTGGAAAAACTGGTTCTGGCAAGACGATGTTTTTGCATACTGTATTATATTCACTGTCGGCAAAATTAACGCCAAAGCAATGCCGTTTTATAATATTTGATACAAAAAATTATGGTTATAAAAATTGGAATACTGACAAACACATGTTTGTCCCTGTGATAACAAATACAGACCAAATTATACCGATGTTTAATAAAATACTGGAAATGATAGATTCCAGGTATGAAACATTTACGGCGGCAAATGTTAATAATATTCGTGAATATAATGCGTTGGGCAATAATATGCCAATGATGGTTGTTATCATTGATGAATTTGCTGATTTTATGGGTATTGCCCCAAATGACACAACGAAATTTGTCCAAACGATTTGTGCCAAGGCGCGCGCCACCGGTATTCATTTGTTGGTTGCAACACAAATGCTGACATCGGACGTTTTGTCTAATGCGATATTGTCATGTTTTCCGGCGCGTGTTGCATTTAACACACGAACCACAGCGGAATCTGTCCAGTTATTAGGCGAACCTGGGGCGCAAAGGCTGTTGCCTTTTGGCGATATATTGTATGCCGATGCGGGTCGTTATCCAATACAAATTCAAACCCCATATCCAGAAATATAAAACCGAAATATTATTTTTATTGATAAATTTGTCTTTATAAATGCGTTGCATCTATGAATTTGCCGATGTTTTTTTATTGGGTTTCGAATCGTCTTGACTTAAAACGATAAAAGTTATAAAAATAGACGCGTTTTTTAAAATTTTATTAATATATTTAATAAATATAATATGTTGGGGGATTAACAATGAAATTGATAAAGCAAGGCAAACTGGGATACAGTTTAACCAACACATCGGCAAATTTATCTGTTATTGGGGCTTTTCAAATTGTCGAAGACGCTATTACTGAAATGATGGGTGTTTTAAAATTAGATGGCGAAACATGCGTGCCAAAATATGATGCGATGTGGGTATTTGCTAAAAACAGAATTGAAATGCGTTCGCCATTACATTGGTTGGACGAATATACTGTTGAATGTGCAATTACAAATGCGGGTGGTGTAAAGTTAATTGTTGATACATTAATAAAATGTCATGATAAAATTGCGGTTGCATCACGTGCCGAATTATGTGCGATTGATTGTCAAACTGGTCGTGTTCGTCGTGCAAATACGGCGGGGGTTGATGAAACATTGGAAATAGAAACACCTGAAATAGATATTGAATTTCATAACGCGAATTTTGAACCCAATGAATTAGTGTATAGTGTTTGTATTGGGGCATCTGCGATTGATTTTTATCATCACACAAATAATATTGCGTATGTGCAGTATGTTATAAATCAATTTAATGCTGAATATCCAATCAGTGCATTTGAAATAAGATATATAAATCAAACTTTCCAAGGAGATAAATTGGAATTATACAAATGCGATGATAATAAATTTACAATTCGCACAGGGGATAAAACGGTTGTAAATTGCATTGTAGAACAGGGCGCACAATAAAAAATATATTATTTACATTTTGTGCATCTAATTTTTTTACAATCAAAGTATATGTTTCTGGGCCAGTATTTAATAATGCCACTGCGAATAGGGTAATGCAAATCTTTGGCTATTGAATTATCCAGACGCAATATAACGGTAAATTGGATTATATAACCGGTTCCGGACGTAATTTTGATACAGATTTTGTAATGAATAATAATTTTGCCTTTGGTGGCATCAACACATCATTGATATTTAAAAAAGAGTAATAAAATAAACAGTCGCAAAGCATCATATTTGTTGAAAAATTGTTCTCATAAATGCGTAATTTCAATATCTGGTAATATTTCTGCAATATATTCTGCCGCTAATCGACGATGGCACTGTATGGCGGTCTTTTCTGTGCACAGCAAACATATTCTATCAAGTTTAGATATATTGCAATTCTGTAAAGGGGCGCGTTTTTGCAATAATTCGCGATACATTTTTTCGTATTCAGGCCATGTAATTTTTTTGTCTTTATACGATGCCAAAATATCAACGGTTGGCGCAAATTCCGGATGGTATTCATAGCGATTGCCCAAAACGTTCGCTAAATTGTCGCCATTATAATACGGTACATAAGTACTGGTTCGCCATTGCCGAATATCCCACACGCAACTTATGCGTGCCGCGTTCAGCACATCCAGAAATGCTTCTGGGCTTTTACCACTAAAACCAATCGTGAATATCTTTGTCATATCAGTATAAAAATAGCCCATTAAGCATTAAATAGCAAATATATAAAAATATGTTTACAAGAAATACTGTTTGTGTAATGTTTCTATGTAAGGGCTTTTAATATGAAAATCTCTAAAGATAAGTTGTTGCATAATCTTATTGTTGATTCACGACAACAATATGCATTGTATTTTAAAAACAGAAATGAGATAACAGAACAATATTGCAACTGTGACCCCAACACAAATTTTCGTATGGCATCTGTGACAAAGCAGTTTGTTGCATTTTCTGTTCTAAGACTTATTGAATCTGGCGCTGTCAATGTAAATACAAAATTATCACAAATTTTTAATGATTTGCCGGAATATATGCAAGACATTACAATTCGTCATTTGCTAACACATACATCTGGCATTAGGGATTATGAAAATCGTCCGAATATTGGTCGAAAACAGATAACTGATTCACAAGTGTTTGCCTATCTAAAAACATTAAAGAGCGGATACTTTAAACCAGGCACAAAATACAGATACAGCAATGGCGGATATATAATCTTGGGACAAATTATTGAAAAAATATCAGGTCAAAAATTACCGGTTTTTGTTCGTCGTTCTATATTATTACCGGCTGGTATGCACAATTCCTTGATATATACCCAGGGTGTTTCAAAAATAAAAAATCGTGCTTATGGTCATAAAATAACGAACAACAATCGCATGATTGTTTTTGATCAAGGACCAGATACGGCAACCCAAGCAGATGGAGGCCTTTATTCATCTATACATGATTTAAAAAAATATTTACGTTTTATTCAACAATCATCTTTGGAAAAAAAGATGTTTGTGCCGAATATATTGCCCAATGGTATGAATACTAAATACGGATTTGGGTTGCAGGTATTAGAACACAAAAATTACAAAATTATATATCATTGTGGCGAGACTTGTGGAACAAACACAATAATTGGTTTTATACCACGTTTGGATATAGAATTTGCATTTATGACATCTTTAAACGGTATAGATACTGAATTTTTGTTAAAGAATATTTTGCACCATTTATAAGAAAATCTATAAATATAGAAAATTTGTAGCAGACACACGGATTGCAGTGCCTGTTTCCTGCGGGTTTTAAGAGTTTTTTTATTGTGACATACGGATCAGTCTGTATGTTTATGGATGTTTTTTGTAAAAATGGCCATTGTTATGCTTTTATAAACAATCAATATTTTATCAAATTTTCGCAGAAATCTGCAGTTTTTGCACGTGTAATTTATCTGACAAAGTGACATACGGATTAACAGCAAGCCCGCAATTTGCCCGGATTTTCTTGGGTTGCAGCGTGTAAGGCCCATAAATCAGCCACTTTTTCGCGTATAGCTGTGTAGCCACTGTGTAGCTGTTTTTTTATGTGTAGCTCCTGTGTAGCAAAAAAATTGCACTATCGTGTAGCCACATGTACTAAAAAAATACAAAAGAGAGAATGCATCAACCAACTTTTACGGAATATTTTTGGTGATTTTATCGCGACTAACGGACTAAATTTTGCTTTTTAATTTTTCAAAAAAAATATCAAATCCATTATACTCTATGTGTCGTCTTACTCGTTTGTTTACAGCAATAACTCTGCCGGTTGGCATCTGTGTTGATAAGCCAGCGTTGTATTCATGCCAATAAGACGATTTATCTGTTTTGATTCCAAGTTTTTGTAAAGCTTCTTCTGCCAAATCGCCTATGGGAGCATTTGGCAGTACAACCCCATTATTAAAAGTACGAGTTTTTGCATATATACCGTATCCGATTTTTATCAATGTACCATCTTTTACTAACATGCGTAATGCACGCAGCACTTGATCATAGTCATATTCCGCCACAAGATCATCAAAATCCTTTAAGATAAAAACGTTGTCTTTTCGTCTTTTAATGCGTAATGCGGTTTTGTATAAAAGGGGCTTTTTATTTTTCATGTTGCGATCTCTTGTGTCAAAATACGACATTTTTATATAAAAAGCGAGATTTTTTTATAGAAATACTATCAAAAACGACAAATTATTGCAAAAACAGCACTAAAAATAACAAATAATTGCAAAAAGACGTTAAAAAGGGATTAAAAACGACAAAAAATAGCAATAATCAAAAACAATAGAAATTCTTGCTAAAAATATGCGTATTTTTAGTTAAAAATGACAAATTGTTGCAAAAATAGCATTAAAAACGACAAATTATTGCAAAATGCTCTTGAAAATACGTTAAAAATAACATAAAATTACAATAAAGAGGTTTAAGTATGGTGATAGATAATTTACCAGAGGTGTTTTTATCAACGGGCGATGTGGCTTATAAGGTTTCTCGTCTATTGAAGGATGGTCAGGTAAAAAAATTGACCGGTAATTTGTATACTTCTAATGTCACAGACGATGTCGACAAGATTGTTTCTACTCGTTTATGGGAAATCGTTGGGTTGTTGTTTCCTGGTGCCATTATCTCAGATCGAACCGCTTTTTATATGGGACCAAATAAAGATCATGAAATATTTATCGTTTCAGAAAAATCCAGACGACCGGTAAAAGTTGGCTCTTATACAATTTATCCTCGTCCTGGGGCGGCTGTTCAGCCATCTGATACACCTTTTATGGGAAATTTGTTTTTGGCTTCTAATGCTAGAAAATACTTAGAGAATATGAGGGTATCTCGTAACAAAGTTAGTATAGAACCTCGTTATTTATCTCAACAAGAAATAGAAGAAAAATTGGATCAATATATACGGGTTAATGGGGAGGCCGCATTAAATAAATTGCGTGACGATATGCGCACTTTATCTGCCACGTTAAAGTTGGAATCAGAGTTCAATAAAATAAATTCGATCATCAGTACGTTGTTAAGAACTCATACCTCAAGATTGAAATCTAATGTTGGTATTGCTCGCTCTATGGGTGAAGAATTTGATCCTGAACGTGTTGTGTTATTCACGGCGTTATATGAGGCACTTAGTTCAACCGCTCCGGTAATTCGTAAAACCGAACAGAACTTTTCTCCAGTTTTATGTTTTTATGAATCATATTTTTCTAATTATATTGAGGGAACTAAATTTGCTGTTTCTGAAGCACAGGATATAGTTTTTAATAATAAAATACCCGCATCTCGGCCCGATGATGCACATGATATAGCTGGAACGTATGCTGTTATTTCTAGCGAACATGACATGTTGCGTACACCAAAGAATTTTGATGACTTTATTGACATATTAAAAAAAAGGCATGCACGTATAATGGAAGGGAGACCAGAAAAAGAACCCGGAAAATTTAAAACATTATTAAACCAGGCCGGATCCACAGTATTTGTTGAACCAAATCTTGTTGTTGGAACTTTAAAACAAGCTTTTGAATTGTATTCAAGGTTGGATACAGCCTTTGCGCGTGCTGTGTTTATGATGTGTGCAATAGCAGAAGTTCATCCTTTTAATGATGGAAATGGGCGTATATCAAGAATTATGATGAATTCAGAACTTGTTGCAAACAACGAATCTCGTATAATAATACCAACAATTTATCGTTCGAATTACTTGATGGCATTGAAGGGTTTCTCTCATAACAAAATTACTGATTCTATAATAAAGACGATGGATTTTGCTCAAAAATATACTAGTCAAATAGATTGGACTGATTTGCGCACAGCTACTGATATATTACAATCAACAAATGCGTTTGTTGAGGACGCTGAAAATATTACGGCATTATTAAGATTGCCGAAATAGTTTTTTAATAATTTATTGATGTCCAATAATGAATATTTAGATAGAAAAATATATGCATTTTTCTATAAAAATCGATTCGTTTGAAAATGGTGATTTTTGGGTCGGGTGCCGTCGATGAGGGGGAGCAAAAAAATTTAACAAAAGTATATTTAGATGCGTTCTCATACATTTTTGATATATTATGATACATTTCATTTGTTCAAAAAAGTGTATTTTTCTGCGGCTTTTACAAGACTTTTATTTTTTAGCATGCTATAATTTGCATGTAAGGATATCAAAAATTGCTGTGATTTTAGATGATACTTTACGGCGTTTTTTGAACCGGACAAAACCATCAAAACCCAAAGGAGAAAAACATGGAACATGAGTTCTTGAATTATGGGGGGATGGAGAGAGAACCAAACTATAAACTTATAAACATAAAGGAAGATGTTTTGAAAGACAGGCTGCTTACACCAAGAGAGACAGCAGCTTATCTTGGATCGTCTGTTTCGGCATTAAGCCAATATCGTGCGCTGGGGATCGGGCCTTTGTACTTCAAAATCGGCAAAATGGTGCGGTATCGCATATCAGATATAGATAAATGGCTGGAAGATAAGAAAAACGGTGGGAAATAATTGTTTCTACTGGATATTCCGTAGTTATCGTGCATTGTTGTGTAGCTGTAACAAAGGAGTACACATATGGCAGAACAATGGAAATGTTATACTAAACCGTTTCGGGATACATGGATACATCTGTTGCATTCGGATGTGAATTTACAGGTAAGTGACGGGACAATCCCCGGGCTATTCCTGCGATATTCGGCGGCAACGCGTACTATCAGGTTTTTCCTGGGGTGTAAAATCGATAAAAAGAAATGTAACCTTTATATCGGGCGGTATAACGATTATTCAATCAAAGACATTCGTGAAATGGCATGGAATATGCGGCATCAAATTGCCCAGGGGCAAGACCCACGTCGCGAAAAGATAGAACAACAAATGAAAGAAAAAGAGGCGCTTGGGGAAAAGTTCCAAGATTTATTCCCACAATACATGGATAAATATGCCAAGGTTTACAAGAAACCACGAACACAAGATTCTAATTGGGGTGAATACCGATTATATCTGGGGCCAATGTTTGATAAATTATACATGCGTCAGATAGAAGAAAAGCATGTAATGGATGCCTATGCCAAATGGGTTAAAAAGACATCGTTTTCAACCGCAAATAAAGCACTATCGTTATTCTCAAATTTCTGGGACTGGTGCGAAATGTACAAATACGTGGATCGCAACACCAACCCATGTAAATATGTTCGCAAAGGGGCGAATAAAACTTACAAGCCACAAATACTTGATCAAAATGGCTATCGTGCGTTATCGCATGCGCTGGAGGTTGGACCAAAGGTGTCCAGAATGCATCCACGCTTATTCAATGCTTTGCGGGTTTTAATGCTAACCGGATGTCGTGCATCAGAAATAACAGGTCTGGAAGTAGACGAATTGGCACTGATGCACAAAGTAATACATTTGAAAGACAGTAAGACCGGGGCCAGGGATGTTAAGTTATGTGATGCGGTTATACCATATTTACAGGCTGCGCTGGATGAAGCAACTGCGCTGGGCAGTAAATACGTATTTCCAGGCGTAGGCAATATCCGGCGCCCAATAAATAACATCCGTAAACCGTTTGAATGGGCGCTGGAATACGCAAAGCTGCCCCACATGCGAATACACGACCTGCGGCACTCATTCATCAGTATGGGGGCGAATATAGGCGAAAACATGGCCGCCATGAAAGAAGCGGCAGGCCACAGTCGCATAACCACCACCGAAGGCTACACTCATATCATGGACAGCAGCACCTATCGTGCGATAAATAACGTTGCAAACGCAATATGTGGCTAGTTGTGCGCTGGTGTATCGTGATGAATCAAATTCGCCCCGTTACAGGGGCGTTTTTATGGGGGTAACGGCGAGCGCAATGCCTCTTTACACACACAACGTCAAAATGTGTTCGCAGTTCGCACTTTGGGGGTGTAAACCGCAGAAATCTGGTAAAACATGGGTGCGAACACATGCGAACACCTAGTGCGAACACCTAATGTGATTTGAAGGTATACTTGCGACCTTTGTTCCGGCCGGTGGCAACCAAAAAACCTTTATTTACTAAAACAGAAAACAATTGTCGGACACGTTGTGGTGATTTGCCGGTGGCTTTTATTGCATCTGCGGCGGTGACTTCGCCCTTGGTAATAATGATCACTGCGATGGTTTTTAAGAACTTATGTTCGGTATCGCTCAGCATATCGATAGTTATATCGCTAGCTATATCGCTAACTTTTTTATCGCTACTAGCGATATATTGACGTTGATTTATAAAATCGTCATACATAAAAATTCACCTTTTATCGGGTTCATTTTTGATTCTAACCCATTTTTCCGAAAAATCTAGTCTTTTAAGAAAGCCGTCTAACTGTCCTGTATTGTGGCGTATCATAAAAAATCAAAAAGGTACTGTCTGGACATTTTTCTATTGAGGGTAACGGCGAGCGAGGCACTTCGCTAGCGTCAGAACAAAAAATAGGTGCGCAGGTGCGCACTTTGGGTATTTATTGCGTAAAAACAAAGCGTTAAGTGCGCACCTGGGGTGCGCACCAGGTTCGCACCCATGATTTCAGTTCTGAAATCACATACGATATCGTGTACGATTTCATATACGATATCGTGGGTAAAGAAAAAGAAAGAAGTAAGTAGTAAAGGAAAAGATAAATATAAAGAAAAAGATAATTGTAAAGAAAGAGAAAGAAGTAATGCACGTTCAAATTGTTGAAAACCTGTTGAAAACTTACGTGCATCTGTTGGTATAGTTTGTAATGCTTTGCAATGTGTTGATAACTATTTTGTGCACACCAGATGTATCACAAAGTATCAATGTGTTTTGTCATGCAAGGATGATAGTTAGCAATATGGCTTGTTACATACAGAGCAAAAAAGGTGTCCGCAGTCCGCACTTTGGGTCTTTGTTTCGTAAAAACAATAAGTGCGTGTCATTGGTGCGTGCCTAGTACGCATCAAAACAAAAAAGGTACTGTGACGGGAGTTTCAATCAAGGGTAACGGCGAGCGCAGCGCCTCGCTACACACAAGATAAAATTTTAAGCCGCATGCCGCACCGCAGGGGTCAAGTGTGCAGAAATCTGGTTTTTTAGTGCGGCTTTGTGCCGCGGCAGTGCCGCACTTATGCCGCACAGAGACAGAACAAATTGCCTATGAACCCCAATCAAGAACCATAAAAAATATCGTGATGTGTTAATTTGATTCAAAAAGAATCGTAATGTTTTTTCATGAATTTACATATAAAAATATCATGATTTTTTGGGTCAAATGTATCGTGGTGTATCATAATGTGTCAACGAAAAAATCCGCAGAAAATAAGGGCTTTACAAATGAAAATTTTTCATGCATGGTGGGGATGAAGCAAAGGATTTTTTATGAACGATTTTGAGTTTGTTGTTGATTTGTTAAGTAAAACAGGGGCTGTTGGCAACTGCATTATAGACCTGGAAATAACGAAACGGAATTTCAGTGCGTTAAAAGGCAACAATGATGTGCGGATACAAAAACAGCTCAACATCAGTTTGCAAAGATATCACAACGAAATTGATGAACTGCATAGAATAGTTGGCATCAATCCGTCATCGCCAAACGAACCAATACCACATAACCCCAGAAACGAATTGCAATATATCACCGACAGAATCCCCGCATATGTAGCCTTACGAGAACTAAAAGGCGACCTCAGAGCATATGCAATAGATTGTCTGTTGCCCAGATTGTATCCAAAACGAAAAATCGGGGGGATATAGGATGTTCTACTTGACTTTATCCCTTGTTTTGGGCTACATTTTTCACAAAGGAAAGGTTGAAATCTCGTGGAATACGAAGTTGATGTAAAAGAAAGTATGATAAAGAAAAAGTGGCCAGGGGTTCTGGAGCTGCTTCTTTTAGATCACACAACGAATAAAAACATATTTTGGGCTACAGATCTTTATGAAAAACGGTACAAATCACGCTTCTATGCCTTTAGATCGCCAATTACAATAGATTTGATCACTGAGGGAGAAGATCGTGTTATTAAACCTCGTGTCACCAAAGAAAAACAAGATCGACAATATCGTATCAAGGATAAAGCAGAAGTTTTTACACCAGCATGGATTTGCAATAAACAAAACAACCTGATTGACAATGATTGGTTCGGTTATGAGGGTGTTTTCAACAAAGAAAAAGATGATAATACCTGGACCGCCACCAAGAAACCGGTTATGTTTCCAGAAGGAAAAAATTGGGTTGATTATGTTCGTGAATTGCGGTTAGAGGTTGCGTGTGGTGAGGCGCCGTATTTGGTCAGTCGATATGACATCACAACCGGTAAAAAAATCAAGTTACAGAATAGAATTGGTTTGTTGGATCGCAAGATGCGTATAGTAAACGAAAACGCCGCCAGTGATAGCGAATGGATTGCGATGACAAAATGGGCGTTCAAAAGCACATACGGTTACGAATGGCAGGGGGATAATTTGTTATTGGCCCGTGAAAACCTGTTGTTCACATTTATCGATTATTTTGAAGATAGATTTGGTAAAGAACCAGATATGGAAATGTTGAAAGAAATAGCGGAAATCATTTCTTGGAATATTTGGCAGATGGACGGCATTCGTGGTGTGTTGCCATGCACGTGTTGTAATTCAAAATACACAGATTTATTTGGCGAAAAAACGATGGACTGTTGTCTTGGGTGTAAAACGGGCGATATCCACAGTCATAATGGAAAATACTGCTATATCGGTGATTGGAACAGAATGACATCAAAAGGACAACCAACAAAAATTAAATATATTTCATTACTAAAGGGTAAAAAATGAGCAACTTTGAATCAGCTTTCAGTGGTTATAAACTTATTTACGTTTTTAGCATGCCTTACGCAGATCACGATGGTGCGTTAAAGATAGGTGAAGCAACAATAAACACCGATGAGTTGCCGGATACTTTGACCCCAAATTGTCAGGAATTAAATGCTGCTGCTAACAAACGTATTAAGCAATATACTCAGACAGCAGGCCTGAGGTACGATTTGTTATACACAGAACTTGCTAAGACAAACGCCGGTAAGGCTTTTTCTGATCATGATGTTCATAAAGTTTTAAATCGTTCAAACATAAAGAAAAAACAATTTGAAGAAGTCGATGGATCCAAAGAATGGTATATGGTTGGTTTAGATGTTGTAAAAAATGCGATAAGGGCCGTTAAAGAAGATAGAAAATCATTGGATCCAAACGAAGCCATTTCATCTTGTGCACCGATCCTTTTACGTGATGAACAGAAAGATGCAGTAAAGAAAACAATCAAGCGTTTCAAGTCTGGGCATAATCGTATGTTGTGGTATGCAAAGATGCGGTTTGGGAAAACATTAACAGCAATGTCTTTGGTGGGCGAATTAGGTTTAAAACGTACAATAATCATCACGCATAGACCGGTGGTAAAAGATGGTTGGTATGATGATTTCAAAAAACTATTTTGTGATAAACCAGATTATAAATTCGCTTCACGTACAGTCGGTGAAAATTTTGAAGACGTAGAGCGCGATGCAAAACACGATAGATGTAAATATTTATACTTCGCATCCATTCAGGATTTGCGTGGCGCAGAAGCCGCTGGTGGAAAGTTTGATAAAAACAATGCGATATTTAACACCGATTGGGATATGGTCATAATTGATGAGGCTCACGAGGGTACCCAAACAGAACTTGGTAAGAATATTGCAGAATTGTTGGTTAAAGACAAAACATACTTGTTGCAATTGTCCGGTACACCGTTCAACTTGTTGGATAATATAGACGAAGACGAGGTCTATACTTGGGACTATATTATGGAACAGCGTGCCAAGGCAGATTGGCATAAAAAACACCTCGGTGAACCGAACCCTTATGCATCTTTGCCAAAGATGAATATATTTACTTATGACATGAGTAAAATAGAAGGTGGCAAATATGGGTCTTATACCGAAGATAAATATTTCAACTTTTCTGAGTTTTTCAAGACTAAACCAAATGGTGATTTTGTTCATGAAGACGACATTCGTGAGTTCTTAAATTTGTTAGTAGACGATAAAGCAGACAGTAATTATCCTTTCTCTAAACAAGAGTATCGTGATAACTTCAGACATTCGTTGTGGATGGTTCCTGGTGTAAAGGAAGCAAAGGCACTTAGCAAATTGTTAAAAGATCACCCTGTGTTCGGAAAGTTTAATATAGCAAACGTAGCTGGTGATGGTGACGAAGAAACAAACTTTAAAGATGCGCTGGACTTAGTACGTAAAGCGATTACGGATCATCCGCAGGACACATATTCTATAACGATTTCCTGTGGTCGTTTAACAACAGGTGTAACTGTACCAGAATGGACGGCTGTATTTATGTTGGCTGGTGCATACTCAACGGCCGCATCAACATACATGCAAACAATATTCCGTGTTCAATCGGCGGCAAACATCAATGGTCGTATCAAAGAAAACTGTTTTGTTTTTGATTTTGCACCTGATCGTACCCTGAAATGTGTTGCTGAATCTGTTAAGGTTTCAACACGTGCCGGTAAAACACGTGCAACCGATCGTGCGATAATGGAAGATTTGTTGCAATTCTGCCCGATTATTTCGGTAACTGGTTCACATATGAACCCGTATAATGTCAATGGTATGCTTGAACAATTAAAACGTGCGTACATTGATCGTATCGTTACTCATGGATTTGAGGATCCAAATCTGTTCAATCGTGATATGTTGTTACAGTTGGATAAATCGGCGGTTGAAAAGTTTGATGCTTTACAAAAATTGGTTGGCAGTTCAACGTCCAAAAACTCTGATACGAATAAAGAAAAACAAATTATCATGGCTGATAATGGCATGAATCCAGATGGTGCAAAACAATCTGATCAACAGCCACCACAAACGCCACTAACAGATGATGAACGTGCTGCGTTGGAAGAACGTAAAGAGGCTAAATCAAAACGCGAAAAAGCTTTAAAGGCATTGAAGGGTGTTGCTATTCGTATTCCAATGTTGATTTACGGCGCAGATATCGATGTAAACCAAGATATTGACTTGGAGCAGTTCGTTGATATGGTTGATCCAATATCGTGGGAAGAATTTATGCCGCGTGGCATAGATAAAGAAGTGTTTAAACAATTTATCCCATATTTTGATCGTGATGCGTTTATTGGGGCTGGTAAAGAGATTCGCCAACGTATTAAACGTGCTGACCGTATGGAACCAACAACCAGAACACGTTTCATGACTGCGCTGTTCTCTACCTTTAAAAACCCTGACAAGGAAACGGTTTTAACGCCGTGGCGTGTCGTGAATATGCATATGGGTGATTGTTTGGGGGGATATAATTTTTATGATCCAGAATACAAGAATCCAATTCCAGATACCGAAGATGTTAGGTATATGGATATCCCAAATGTTACGGATGAAGTTTTTGGACCAAAAGATACCAAAATTTTGGAAATAAATTCAAAGTCTGGTTTGTATCCATTATATGTGACATACACAATTTGGCGTAAAAGATGTATGGAAAATAACATTGATATAACAAAATTAACCGAAGATGACACATTATTTGCCAAAGCACTTGAGATATGGGACAGCGTCGTTCAAAATAATGTCTATATTATCTGCAAAACCCAAATGGCTAAAAGCATTACGCAAAGGACTTTGTGCGGCTATCGTGATGCTAAAATAAATGCACACGCTTTTGACAATTTGGTTACAATGATAAAAGATGGTAAAAGCAATAAATTTATAGAAAAAGCGAAAACTGGTTCAACATATAATTCAAAATCAAAGGAGGCAAATATGAAATTTAATGCGGTAGTGGGCAATCCTCCTTACCAGGAGAATATAGATAATCGTGGTGAACAACCTCCTTTGTATCATTTTTTCTATGATTGTGCACAACAGTTATCCGCAATTGTGACCCTTATAACACCGGCTAGATTTTTGTTTAATGCTGGTAAAACACCGGCGGCATGGAATAAAAAGATGTTGAATGATCCTCATTTTAAGGTTGTGGATTATTTCCAAAATTCTAAAAATGTTTTTGATAGTGTAGACATTAAAGGCGGTGTTGCTATTTCTATTATAGATCAGCATCGTAATTTCGGTAAGATAGGGGACTTTGTGAAAAACAATGAGATACGAGATATTTTAGTGAAAGTCTCAAATCAAAATAATTTGTCAGAAATTGTATTTTCAAATACTAGCTATAAGTATAGCAAGCTGTTTTTTGAAGAGCACAAAGAATTAAGAGATAGAGTTTCCGGTGGATCATCAAGATATTTATCTTCATCTGTATTTGATAAATTTCCAGAAGTTTTCTATGAAGAGCTGCCAAAAGACAACAAGAAATATATCTGTATTTTAGGAAGACAGAATTCTCATCGGCGTTTTATGTGGATGAGGGCGGATTATTTATGTCCTCCAAATAATTGTAATAAATATAAAGTTTTTATAGCCAGTTCTAATGGCACGGGAGCTCTGGGTGAAGTTTTGAGTGAACCTATTGTAGGAAAGCCTTTTACAGGGGCTACAGAAACTTTTTTAAGTATTGGTAATTTTGCAAATGAAGAGCAGGCTGTGAATTTATGTAAATATATAAAAACTAAATTTGCTAGAGTAATGCTGGGGACTAAAAAAGTAACACAGGGCAATAAAAAACCAGAAATTTGGTCTAATATCCCTTTGCAGGATTTTACGAATAAATCTGATATTGACTGGTCTAAATCTATTGCCGAAATAGATAAGCAATTATACAAGAAGTACGGCCTGGATAAAAAAGAAATCGATTTCATCGAATCCATGATCAAACCAATGGAGTAAAGTGTATGCGAGTAGATGTGAACTTTAAAATATCCAACGATAATGATAATCAATACCATGATGAAATTGTTGCTGGCTTGATGGATAGATATAATTGGTATGAAGAGTATGGTTTAATTGGTGGCGACATTCCTAATATGGTAAATAATGATGTCTGCATGTCAGAGTGCTATAAAATGGTTTTGGCGGTTGTTCAGGATGTAGCAACAAAGTATAATCAAATATTACAACTTGATGCTTTATATATTTCGGTGAATCTTGTTGCTAGAAATTACGTACCTGGGCAGCAAATACAACCTGGAACAATGAAAGAATATAAGAACATAACAGTTAAACCAATATAGATACAAAGTTCGTAAAAATAAATTTATAACTTATTGCGCTGTTTGACTCTTTGCCGCTAACAGATTGGCGCGTTCGTTCTTTTTCTCTTGTAAATCTATGTAAGTATATCTGCGTGAAGTTTTTATCGGGTACGTAGAGTACACAAAATCAATGAACTTATTAAACGAAAAATCTTTCGTAAGCTCAATAACTTTACAAATAACGTTTTTTTCAGATTCTGTTAAATGTTTATAATCATAATTTGTGTTCTTTATGCTTATATACAAAGCTGTCCCATGCGGAGTTTTTGTAAAGAACTCTTCTGATGCAGCGTCGCACACTTCTTGAACATAAGGTCCATAATTGTGAAAAAACCATTTGATGCCAGATATGCTTTTTGCATCTGGCGTTAGCAATACGTTTCGCCAGTCAGACAAAAACACCAACTTTGTAAGTCGTGCGTTGGATAGATCTTGTCTTTTGTTTTCGGGGTATGCCGATATGATAAAATGTATGATTTCTTGCAGTTTATTCATTTTCTAACCCCTCGACTTCTTTCATTATTTTAACATATTTGTAATAAGATTTGAATAATTTTGTTATCTTTTTAAACACCGCTTTACACAAGTATTTTATAATTAGCTTTTGAAAAAATTTTCCAAAATGACCGTAAAGCGACTCATTTGTTGTTTCAAACACGATAACACCAAGTTTTTCATCATTGCATTTGAATTGTTGTGCATAATAAATTGCGGATTTCATTTTTATTCCATGTAATACTTTTTGATCCATATTTGGGTATGTGTTTTTGTTCTTTTTTACCCACTGACTGGCAGATTCTACTTTGCCAAAATTATGGTATATGTTACGCGTGTTATTAAAACATGTTCCGACAATATCGTCTTGTAAAATTAGACTTTTAGGATCTTTATTCTTTTGGTTTTCATTTGCTGAATACCTATAAAATCGCAAGAAAGATTGTGTCGTATCCTGGATGTATATTGTGACGCGTTCATTTGCTTCAAAATTTGCCAACAATGAAGAAAGGGCCATGACTTTATCACAAGATTTAAATAAGTGCTTTTTTACCAGGCTTTTTAAATCTTCAGGATCATAGGTGTTGCTTAAGTGTTCAAACCAACCTAACATCGGATCTATTATTATTGCACGCAAGCACCACAATATAACGACAACAAGCGCAAACACCCGTAAGGCTGGTGCAATATTGTAACCAAATATAACATGCCCATCAGGGAAAAGAGAAAAATAGGCCAATATTATAGCAACTATGAACGGGCCGCCAAACATCAAACGACCGTTTATATTCCAATTCAGTTTTATGTTATGAAAAATATTATAGAACCAAAATCTCATGGAAAAACCAGTACCACACTTCCTTGAAAAAAACTTACTTGAATATAATCAAATTGTTTGCCTTATAGTTGTATAAAATACTTCTTGTTAACGATTACGCATTGTATCATAAAATGCCATAAAAGTCAATAAAAAAGCCAAAAATAGCGAAGTGGTTCAATATGGTATAAAATATCGTTTTGCTTCAGGTTGTAATAAACACAAACCCGAACCATTTGCGTAAAAGGTTAAGATGTGCTTGGTATGTTGTTGCGCTGGCTTGTTCTCGCTTGAATTCGGCAATTTCTTCGGCCGACAGGCCAAGTTCCCGAGCAAATCGATTAGCTAGCCCTATAAGGTAGAAAACGTTTCCTTGCGGGCTTTTCAGGTCAATAACGATGCCAGTCGGATACTTTGCGTTGGGTATAGTGGGTATATCGTTGCGCTGGTAGGCTTTATGATGGGCCACAACCTGCACAAACTTGTTTTGTATACGGCGGAGCAGCCATGCCTGGCGGCAGGTCAATTTACCGCCGTTTGTGCGACGAATTGCGGCCTGTAGTTCGCGTAAAGACCGACAAGCGGCAAAATATAACATCACAAAATCTGTGCGATGGTTGGGCAAAATATCGTCAAAATGCGTATATTTCATAGACAATCCTTTTAAGGTTGTCGTATTTGTCCGCATTTATTGCCAAAAGTCCAGTTGTTTGTTGTAAATAAAGGATATTGCTTGTTTTTCAAATTTTTGGTAATTTGGAACCAAAGGGGACAAAATGGCAGATTATAAGGAATATCTGGATAAAATAAGAAATTCGCAGTTGTTATATTTTGATTCATTTCCATTGGATATGACGTCTTGTGAATATAATGTGCATTTGTTGTTGAATAAAATGGCAGAGTCAAGAAAATCGTATTTATTACTAATGGACAATGAAAGGTTTTCAGATGCCGTATTGATAGCAGGACATTTGTTAGAGAATGCTGCGGTGATCAATTATATTTCTGCCAGTTTGCAAGAAGCTAATACAAAACAAATAAGCAAATTACAAACTCTATGTGATTTATTCAAATTTGTAGGCGATGATAATGTGGATGCGGAAACTCAAGAAACTATAGATTTTATAATGGATGATTTTAAGAATAGATGCGACATAGTTGTATCGAAAAAAGCGGAACAAAGTCACGAAGAATTGGTCCAGACTATATTGATGGCTATGACAAATTCGGAAAAATTAAGAATTATAAAAAATAATTACGAATTTCCGGTGGTTGAAGATTATTTGAGGCCGTTTAGGAAAGATTTATCAAATTTTTATGGTTTTTCCGGTATTGATAAAAAGCTTGTGTTGTTTTATTCGTCATATTGCAAAATAAAACACTGCGGGGCGGCTATGTATGCGCCAGTTCTATGCAAAGATAGGGTTGTTATGAATAAAAATCAGTACAGAGACCTTAGCCCTATAGTTGTCTGGATGTGTTTGGAATACACAGAAAAGAATATAAAAAATATATTGTCAATAAACGAACTAAAATAAGTCGTGTTTTAGATTTTTTCTACGTCTCTTTCGATTCCTTTTGTTCTGTTTTTCTTCTTCAAGATCTTTTTTGCACTTTTCCTTATAGTCAGCAAAACGTTTGTTATATAGCATCTTCATTTCAGATATAAATTTTTTGACATTTGTAGAAATGTCTTCCGCTGATTTGATTTTGGTGTATTTATTTACGATTTTTGTGTGTTCTTTATCTTGCGACAATATAAATAAACCAACTTGATCAAACAATTCCAGATAGGACCATTTTGGTAATTTTTCACGATGTGGTCCTAAATTGGTGTGAATTATTACAGAAACTTCTTTCAGCTTTTCAAAACCAGTAATGTTTTTAAAATATTGTGAGAACACCTGTTTATTTGTTTGTAACGTTTGTTGTGCATAGGCACATTGATTGTAGGCTTCATGTGGTGGTATAAATAAAAAAGTAATATCTTCTTTTGATAGCGGTTGTATTATTATTTCAGATTTTGGTTTTAAATGAATAAACACGTCAAATTCATGATAACTATATAACTTCAACATTATGGTTAGTTCTTTGACTTTAATAGCTTCTCTTGAGCGGTTTTTTATAGATAGTTCTACATGTGGATTTTGTTCCTGGTCTTGCTTCCCTTCTCTAAATTCTGGAATGCCGGATTTTATTGCAAATTTAGCGAAAGTTGTTAAAAACTCTCTCAGGGGGAAAAATAATGCGACCGCAACAGCTAGAAAAGTTGCAACTACTCCAGCCTTTTCCCAAGCAGAATCACGACCAAGTTGTTCGATGGTTTTTAATAATTGTTGAAAGTCTGAATTTGATATTATCACCATATTATAACCTTACTACTGCGGATATAGGTATAAAATCAGATTTTTCAATAATAGTATCGCATTATGTTCAAAATATGTAGACAATTTTACGGGTTGAAAAAGCATAAGTTATTCATAAGACGACGGATAGGTTACGGATCCTGTGTAGCTATTGTGTAGCCAGAGGGGTGTTTTATGGCGTATTTTGGTGTATCGTAGTATGCGTAAATACAGAAGTGTTAAGTAAAGAAAATGCCGTAAACCTGCGGGGTTTACGGCGGAATTCCTTGGCTCGGGCAACTGGACTCGAACCAGTGACATACGGATTAACAGTCCGTTGTTCTACCGACTGAACTATGCCCGAATAACGAGGCATATAATATACTGAAAATCCGCACAAGTCAAGGACTTTCTAAACATTTTGCAAAGAATTTTCGTCTGCCCTAGTAATCTGCCATTTTGAGCAAAAAATGCCCCGGTGCAGACAATGTGTAAAACGTTGTTAAAAATATCTGAAAGTCAAAATGTCTCTATAGATATATTCGTATACAGTTTTGCTACAAACTAATATATTTTACAATTCGTCTTTGTTGGTTCCTAGAACGGCCATTCCGTCGTTCTAGGAAAGGGTAAAAAAAGATAGGGTGTATTGAATAATGCCTGGATTTATCTGGGCTTGTTCAATCAAGAATAGAAAAAACAATGTAGAATCTATAAGCGATTATTCTGTTGTTTTGATAGATTCGTGGTTGAGCAGGACAAAACCTTTTCTATAACAAAACCATATTTATTTACTTTTTATGCCTTTACAAAACTATAAAATTTATGCATATATAGTAAGACCAAGAGGAAATATTTATGAATAATTTTGATTTTGTTGAAGATGTATTAAAAAAAGCGAAATCCTCATACGACATTTCGGAGGATAAACAGTTACAGCAAGAAAATATAGCCGCATTGCAAAGCGGTGATTTAGCCTGGATTGATAAACAACGTCAAATAAGTATAAACAAATATAAAGAACAAATAAACTTTCTATCTAAAGTTACAAATGTTGGAATTTTTCAAAAGACGGATGCAATGCCTGAAAATGTGTTAGGTAATTTGGATTACATAACCAGAATGATACCTACGTATGTAATTTGCAGGGAATTACAAGGCGAAGCTAGAGATCATGTTTTGAAAATGTTTTTTACCCAATTTCTTTCATAATCTTATCTGTTTCCTGTAATACAGTTATGATATTTTCATAATTCATTACTTCTTCCGGGGTTAGTGCACGGCCTTTGCGGTCTTTCAGGTACTTTTGTGCCGGTTGATAACCGCCAATATAGAATTCCCATGCCGTTTGTGGCACATTGTCAAAATACTGGGTGCCATTGATATAAACACGACCATTATCGTATGTTGGCTTATCAACAACACAATTTCCACCCATAGGGAATGAAACATTTGATTGTGGAATGTCGACCATTAAATGTAATTTACGTAATTGTTCCCCGTATTTACGATAATGTTCGAATTTATCTTTATTTTCTGGGTACGGTATGCGTGGAAAATCAATCTTTAAAAACTCACGATATTTTTCACGATACGATGGACTGTGTAAAACACCATAAATGTAATCAAAAATGGATTCAGGTGTTGTTTGCCCAACCTTGGATTCTATTTCCCTTACAATTTGCGGGTTTAAATTCGGTGTTTTTTCATCATTGGTGTATATGTAAAGCGGAAAACAATATGTTGTTTCTCGTGTTTGTAGTGAAACTGTACACATATCACACAAACCGTTAACAACTAAGGCGTGATGGAAAGTTGTTGTGCTTTGTTGACGGCTTGTACATAACGCAACGTTGGGTTTTAACATGTGTTGCATAACGTTGTACCTGTGCCTAACAACTTTAGATAAATCGTAGTTTATAAATCTGGTATCAAACGGTCTATATGCATATGGTTTGTTATATTCTGTATCAAATTCTGCAAATGACACCAAATCATCATCATTGTGTGTCTTAATACCACTGGTATTAACATTAAATACTTCATCTACTCTGAATCCTTTATCGTATTGCTTCTTTGCACTAAAATCTTTCGGAGTAAAGAAATAATAAGGTTCAACAGGTTTTAATGCTTTAAATTCTGAATCTTGTAAATTATGTTCGTTCAGAAAATCATATTTTATATCACGTTTCCCATACACATCGCGGTAATATACATCTGCTAGCTTTTTGGCTTTGCTGGTTTTTACAAATATGTTGATTGACACACCTGCCATTATATCAAATACGTTTTCGTCTTTTGTTCCATCCGGCGCACTTTCATGCAAACGTGTATTACCATGCAAATTGACAATGTATATTTTATCGAATGTTTCCATTAAACTTTTACGCATTTGGCGATGGATTACACCATCCAAAAAACTATTGTTTGAAATATAGGCCAAAATACCACTGCCGTTTTTCTCAATATAATGTTGTCCTAGCGCAATAAACTTTATGTAGTCATCCGATAATGGTTGAATATTGCGTTCGTTCAAACCGGTTTTGTATTTTTCTATCAATTCCTTTGCAAAATCATTCATGTTTGCACTAGATACAGAATACGGAGGATTGCCTAATACGCACATGACAGGGACGTTTTGTTTGATGTTATTTGCTTCTTTTGCTTCGTCTGATAACCATTGTGCAGCCCAAAGTGTTTGTGTGTCTGGGTCGGCTTCTTCCAAAGAATTTGTTAAATAAATCCCCACGCGATTATTGCTGTTTAATATGGTGGAATTACGTGCAACCCGTGCCAAATCCCCATCAAACAGGTTATCTTGACGGAATATCTTGTCGTTTATACGCGCGTCGTCTTGAATATAACCCGTTTCACGCAATACCAAATCCAATTTCAAGTGCGCCATGGTATAACTGGACATCATGATTTCAAACCCGTGCATACGTGGCAATAAATCATTTTCAACGTAATTTGGCCAAATCCCAGCGTTGTTTTTGAACTTGTCATGAATGTAATTTACTGCGGTTGCCAAAAATGTCCCGGTCCCGGTTGCTGGGTCCAGTAGTTGCACACGGTGGAATTCTTTTTCAACAGGTTTTGACGCGCCCTGTATTTGAATTTTTTTTGTGATTTTTGATTTGTCCGCCAATCCATTTGGTAATTCAAAATCCGTTTTCAATATATCATCCATCGCACGAACTATGTAATCAACAACTGGTTGTGGGGTATAATAAACACCACGCATTTTACGTAATGATTTATCATACTTACTCAAAAATGTTTCATAGAAATGGATTATCGGGTCGGTTGTCTTGGTTTTGCGTCCGAAATCTTTCAAAATATCTGCGACGTCGGTATAACTGAAAATACTTGCCAAACTATCAACAGACCACACGATACGTTCATCAATGTCGTTCCCGGCGATATAGTCAAACATTTTACGCAAAAACGGGACGGTCTTTGGTATCAAGGTGGCGGCTTCCTGACGTGTGAAATCATGCATGGTTTTGTCGTGCAAACGGGCAACAAACATACCATACGCAACCGTCTGAGCATAAATATCTGCAAATTCTTGTTCTGTCATTGTACGAATAAGAATTTTTCGAAATGATTCCAACTGTTCATATAATGATTTGTTTTCTGATTGTTCGGCCAGTGCACCTTTTATCACGTCTGCAATCAAACGCGCTTTACCGGCCATCAATTCGGCCAATTTCAATGGCGATTTTATAGTTGCGGTTTTGACTGTATAGAAATCTTTTATCAAATCAATTAACGTCTGATACTTTTCTGGTAATGGCGTGATTGTTTTACCATCAAAATCTGCTATTCTGATTCTGGCTGTTTCTTTACCTTCTTGGTAAAATCTGAACTCCAGGTAATCTGTGTATATCAAATTTGGCAATCCACCCAAATAACGTTCTTTTTGTTCTATCTCACGATCAAATAAATTATCAAGACGGTTTACACCAATATCTTTGGCCTCGGCAAAACCTATAACTGCATCGCCAGATTTAATCATAAAATCAGGAGCTCCAAAAGTGCCCCTTTGTGGTTCGTTAATGGCGGTAATAGGTTTTGATGTACTTATTGATTCAAATAACTTCTTTAATGCCGGACGATAAGAATGCTCTTTGGCCACGCCCGTGTTGAACTCTCTGTCTATGTCAACCAAATATTCCGCAACATCATACATATAAAACTCCTGTATTTATTGCTATAATGGTAGCAGATGATTAGGAATTTAGCAATATTTTAATGATTTTTTACGGTTTTTACCGTTTCTGCTTTTTTGCGTAAAAAATGTCCCAATCCAACAACCATAATAAAGACAAACAAATCACAAAAGGCATTTTTTATGCGGTGCCATTGTTGAAGGCATTATTGCGAAAAAATACCTTTCGCGAGCAAGTACAATTTAAAACACAAAATAAGAATAAGAAAAGGGGTATATATTATGCAAAAGATTAAAATAGTCATAGGTTGTTTTTTGATGATAGGCATTCTGTTTTATGTTATATCTTTCAATACTTCATCAGATATCACATTAATTTTGTTTAATGTTGATATTTTTTAATCAGAATACTACTATACAAAACAATGCTTGTTGGTCTAAGTAAGGGCTTATTTACATCGTCCTTTCCACAATGCAACCATCTGGGTTAATTTGCGATGGATACGGCGGAGCAACCATGTCTGCCGGCAGGTCAAAATACCACCGTTTGTTTGGCAAATTTGTGTAATTCCGCAATGTGTGCCACCTGGGTATTTCCCAGAGCCAGCAATTTTATCAACACCAAATCGCAAATACAAATAAATAATGCAAACCAATTACACTAAATATGCGGATTGTCATTTTGTGGGGCAGAGGGTGATTCTTGAATCATTTTACAAAAATCCATCAACGAAGCCCTGGTTGCTTTCAGTATTTTTGCAATACACAATGTTGAAGGCCACCGCGGCTGACCATATTTCGATACGCGTTTAGATTTATTAAATGCTGTCGCGTCCATGCCGCTTAATTTAGCCAATCCTGAACAAGACAATTTGCATTTTTTTGCCAACATATCGATTGCATGCCAAATTTGATAGTGATTCATTTTTGTTTCTCCTTACACTCTGTTTTTTTGTATATTAAACCTGATAAGTGTTATTTGCAATCGATACAATCAAAACGAGAATTTGTTCCTGTGAATATTGACATAATTAACAATTTTAAAAATATAAACAGAATCGGTTTTTTATAAAATATCAATAAAAATCCAAGCGGTGCGAAAAAATATTGGTTTGCAGACGATAAAACATGTGATACGATTTCAATACAGAAAGTAAGGAGTTTTTTATGAAATCGATGATTTTATATTATTCTCGTGCAGGCGAAAATTATTCTGGTGGTTCGATTGTTAATTTGCCACGCGGAAATACGGCGGTTGCGGCGGATTATATTCGTGATATTACCGGCGCAGATTTGTTTGAAATTGAACCTGTCAAAGATTATCCGGCGGATTACGAAAAATGCACCGATGTTGCAAAGCAAGAACTGCATGAAAACGCACGCCCGGCTGTTCGCAAAATGCCTGGAGATTTGGCGGAATATGACACTATATTTATTGGTGGGCCGATTTGGTGGGGAACATATCCAATGCCAATGTTTTCTGTTTTGGAAAATATAGATTGGTCGGGTAAAACAGTTATGCCTTTTTCTACACACGAAGGCTCTGGTCTGGGCGATGTTATGCGCGACATGAAGCGGGTTTGTGTTGGCGCAGATGTAAAACCAGGCTTGGCGATTTATGGGTCATCTGTTGATGGTGCAAAATCAAACGTAGAAAATTGGATAAAAAACAATTTGAAATAAAATCACATGATTTTTAGTGTGATTAAATATTGTTTTTGTTCTGGTGAAATACGACGGGATTCGCGGGACTTTTGAATTGTTTTATTATGCGTCCATTTGTCCAATTTTTGCTGTTGAACGATTGGCAAAATCGAATCCCAATTTTTTGCCAGACCTGTTGCGAAATACCAAGCACGAACCATATTGATGTAATAATCATTTGATTTGACATTTGCGACCATACGCGCATATTCATCTTTAAAACTATCACCCAAATAATACCGCATTAAACAAACTATACCAAAACGCACAGACCATGGCACACCACTTGCAATCCATTTTTTTATATATGGCAACAAAGAATCTGTGTTTTTATCAAAAACTTTTGGTGTCATTTGGTCACAAGTTGCCCAATTATCAATAAAAGGCAAAAAACAATCCACCGCACGAACGCAAGTTTCAAAATCACGAATACCAGATAAAATAAAAGCATGCAGTTGGTCTTCTTCGAAATATTTATGTGGCACAGATTTTATAAAATCATCGCATTGTTGTTTGGACAGATTTTTTGCCATATTGCGCAAATCAGGTGTGCAAATTCCCAGTATAGTTTCATAATTGATGTTTGGAATAATTTTTGCGACAAACTGGGCGTATTTTTCATCACGCCCAGCAATCAATTTTTTTTGTATAAAATCTAATTTATTTTCCAATGCTTTTTAACCATGATTGTATAGTTTCTGTTTGGTCATTTACGGTATCGCCGCCACGAATTGATATACCGCCGACAACAGTTGCATCTGGTTCCAGACGTGCAATTTCGCCATGTGAATCGCCGGCGCCCGAACCTTCGTGGGTGTTAAATGGTGCGATTGTCTTGTTCGATAAATCGTATTTGTCCAAGAAAGTATAAACCACCATTGGCATAGACCCCCACCAAATAGGATATCCAACAAACACCGTATCATATTCGTCCCAATTTATGTCCATATCTTTGATTTCAGGGCGCACACTATCATTCTTTTCATTTTGTGCCAAATCGGTAAATTCTTTGTTATGGTAATCGTCGGCAGGATATGGATTTACCGGCTCGATGCGCACAATATCGCCACCGGCAACATCGTGAATTGCATTTGCCAAACGTTCAGTATTGCCAGAAACGGAAAAATACACAGTTAAATTTTTTGCATCGGCAACACCAATAAACATGCCCAAGCATAACACAGAATATAAAATTTTTCTCATAAAAAAACTCCTTTCCTTCCTTTGTGTCATCATTTTATATTTTTGCGCGTGAATATTTCAACAGATTTTTTACATACAAAAACCAGTTGTGGAAAAAACTTGTTTTTAATCCAAAATTATGATATAATACGTTCATTCAGCCAGACATTTTGTCGGCTGTTTTTTTATATTGCCTGCGCTTTTTTTGCGTGGGCTTTTTTGTTATAACCAAGGGAGAAAACATGCAAAAAGTATCATACATGGGCAACGGCGAAACAACAGAATTCGCATTTAATTTCCCATATTTTGAAAATTCAAATATTATTGTCACAAAAAACGGCAACACCGCCACAGGTTATGAAATAATTGGCAATCCTGGGGGACTGGACGCCGATATTCCATATATTGGTGGCAAGGTTGTTTTTGAAACCGCGCCAACCGCATTGGACAGTATTACAATTGCGCGCC
Organism: uncultured Pseudomonadota bacterium; assembly: GCA_902793435.1. Classification (GTDB taxonomy): domain Bacteria; phylum Pseudomonadota; class Alphaproteobacteria; order Rs-D84; family Rs-D84; genus Enterousia. The sequence goes on from CADBDF010000005.1 coordinate 68,292, forward strand.
AATTACCATTGTCGCGCGTGACAGATTATCAGCCATTGGAAAAAATCAGTCCAACAACATTGAATCAAGATATGAATTATATGATGGAAATCTTGAAAGATTTGCAAGACGAATTTGAAACATTGCAAACCCAATACAGCGAAATAGCAAACAAAGAATCCACCGCTGTTTTATTGGCGAAAATGCAAGAAATTCATAATGAAATTACCGCTGTTTCTGCGCAAATTTCCGCCTTGGGCGATGTGTCGCAAATCCGCAACGATATTACCACATTGAACACGCGCACAACTGGCATGCTGGATTATGTTATTGAATCGCAAACACCAACCGCCGAAAACAATTATACTTGGTTCCGTAAATATAAATCCGGCTGGATAGAGCAGGGTGGAGTTTGGACTGGGACATGGGTTGTTGGTAATGGAATATCCGGAACCAAAACGATAAATATCCCTGTTGCAATGAACGATACTGATTATATGGTTTTTGTTGAAATGAGTAAAGGAAACTCAACAGGTGGCGACCAAATGTGGAGTTTCCACGAACCGCAAAGTTTAACGACAACAAGTTTTTCTATAGTTGTTGGTGGTTATAATAATAGTCGAACAATAACCAGATTTGTTTGGCAACTATCTGGTGTTGCGGCATAAAAAAACGGGATTTTATCCCGTTTTTTTTATTTCATTTGTTCAGTTATAAATTGGGTCAATTTTTTTGCACCCTTTTTATTCAAGTGATGACAATCTTGAAAATCGCTCATATCAAATCTGTTGTCATCAATAAAATCAAAAATCTTGATTTTATCTTGGCACAGTTTATATAAACTGTCGAACATTGCTTTTCTTTCGGGTAAAAATTGTGTATAATCATTGCGGTATGGTGGTAATACGATATATAAACGGCTGTTATTTTGATTTGCCATGTCGTATATTTTTGACACATAATCAATTTGATTGTTGTTACGTTGATTATTTTTTAAATGCTTTTTAACGAGTTCAGGAGTATTTATTTCATCGTTATTATCGTAAAAAGATTCACCATAATATTGCGAAATATCGCAATTATTCATTTGTTTTATATACTTTTTAAGTTTTTTTGTAAATTTTCTATATTTGTATCCAATACGAAACGCAAAAGGTATTTTGTATAATAACTTGTAAATTATACTTTTGTATGCCTCACGCGATTTTTCTAATTGAAAACCCGGTGAAAACACATCAAAGAACAATAATACATTTGCATCATGCATATTTTGTTGCAGACACCATTTATACAAATGATAACTGTGATACAAATCCTGTGAAGACATGCCAAAATTAAACGATTTATCATTTGGTACCCAACCGTCGCGTGCGGTTGATGAACCAAATATAATTGTATTTATATTGTCTTTATGTAATAAAAATCCGTTCTTTTTCATTATATCAATCGTAAAAATATCAGGGTTTGCATAAAATTGTTTTGTATAACTAAACAGTTTTAAACCGCAAAAATATATGATGCGTTTATCGTTAATGCGTTGCTTGCCGATAATACTGTATTTAAACTTAAAAAGTTTTTTATACAAATAAAAATATTTATCTTTAAGAACTTTAAAGAATTCGTCTTTGGATTGTTCGTCATTGACATATGTCATTTCTGATAAAACACATCCTTTGAACACCTCATAAAACATTTCTTTATTTATATTAAATAGTTTTTTATTTTCTAAATTGCGTTTTAATGCGTCAAATGCGTGAATAATATTTATAGACTTTTTGCCGCGTGTCGAACTAATTTGATTTGGCACATTTCTGTTATAATGATAAAAACACCTGTTTATCTTAACGACTTTTTTGGCGCACGCCAATATTGTATAAGTAAAAGTGACGTCATTACATGATGAAAAATTTTCATATTGAATATTATTATTTACAATTAAATCTTTTTTTACTAACTGTGTTGTATCCCCAGGATTTGTTATATTAAACGGAACAGGTGCTGTGAAAGTACTGATTTTTCCGTCATTTTCCTGACCATGTAAATTAAATAAAATTATATCTGCATTGGTTTTGTTATACAGGTTTATACATGTTTCAAATGCATCTTTGTCCAAGGTGTCATCACTTGCCATAACATATATAAAATCGCCGGTTGAATTTGATATTCCTATGTTTCTTGCGATGCCCGCGCCATTATGTCCCTGGTTGATATAAACCAATCGTTTATCTTTATATGATTTTACAATATTTTTAATAGAATCTGTATTGGAACCATCATCAACAACAATCAATTCTATATTTTGATATGTTTGATTTAATATAGATTCAACTGCCGTCCTGAAAAAATATTCTACGGTATTATATGCCGGCATAATAACTGATATTTTTGGTGATTGCATTTCAAACCTCTAAATTTCGTCCCTGATATATTGTTTAATTTTACCGCGTTTTTTACTAAAAGGTAAAAACAACACGACTATATCTGATACAATCCTTAAAAATAATTTGCGACCAGACCTTTTTAATTTATATTGTTCAAATATTGGCAAAACGCGTTCTATATGTCCCTGGGTTGTTGGATAACCGGCATCGTCAAATTCCATTGTATGAACATTATATTTAACTATATTGTCTGCAATTTGCTTTTTTATGGGGGTAATAACATTGTCGGTATGTTCTATTATTAATAAATCAATATTTTTACCAAATTTTTTGCAAATGCGTTTGCTGGCATCTAACAAAACATCATCAGGTGTATTGTGATAATGCGAAAACCATATTAATAAAACGCGGTTGTGTTTGTCTATATTGTCATAAAATCTTTTTATACGGCGCATATATTTCGCATAAACAGCCGGAAAAGATTTAGACATCGCAACGCCTGTTGGAAAATCATGGTAATAGTAAAAACTATTGCGGATATTTTGGTAATAATCACAACTGTCGTCGTTGTGCATATTGGGGTCTTTTTCCAAGGGGATAATATCATTTTTATTAATAAAATCTTGGAAATCGTTTAAAATCAAATCAATGCGTGTTTCAAAATTTGCATTGGTCAGCCAATCAAAAGGTCCCGAACACGCACGTAAATTTGCCTGTTTCATATACATAGCGCACGCGCAATCGCGACCAATAGAATAAATAATATCGTATTTTTGTTTCATTTGTTTAATCCGGATTAAAAAAGTTTATTGCAGATTTCATATCGTCCGCACGCAGTTCCTTTTTATACCAATCGTACGATTTTGCGATATGCCCCATATCCAAAGCCCAATATCCAGCCTTGGTTAAATCATAAACCAACACTTTGGCGGTTGGACCACAGATAGCAATTATTATTTTGTTTTTATTTTGTTTTTTGATTTGTGATAATAAATCATCATATTCATCAAATGCGTTTGTTGCCTTGGTATAAATATAATCAACAGACTTTGCGTTATCAAAAATATTATTTTCTATGTTATCAAATACAGATTTTCCACATACGATAACAATATCTTTGTTATTCCATATTTTACGAATTTTTTTAAAATAATTATCCGTATCATATTCTTTAAAATAAGTATAAGCCAATGTCATTTCTGCGGCGTAATAAGTTTTTTTCATATTTATATATGGTATAATTTGTTTTCTAAACGCGGGACCATAACGTCGCCAGAAATTTTTGTTTATATCAGACAGATTTGATTTGTCAAACCACATAGCCCTGACGATAGCAATTTTTAATTTGCCCAGATTAGAATTAAAAACTTCCAGCATGCGTTGCTGTAATTTTTTGCTGTACTTTTGAAAAGGTATGCTGTGTCCTGCCATCAGTTGAAATTCGCCGTCGCCAAATCTGGCAAGGGAATAATGATATTTTAAAATATCATCAATTGATTCATCAACGGTCTTTATTTTTGGTTTCCATGGCGCATCGTCGAACAATTCGCATTTCATATTATCCAACAAGTCGTCATAAAATTTGGCAAACCCATCATCACTAAAAAAATCACCCAGATTTTTTTTTCTTAATACAACAATATTTCGCAAAAAATTACGTAACGACATATCCTAGCAATCCTTTAAAGTAATTATAGGCAATGCACCAAACAGTAAAACTTTATTATTTTTTATTTTCAAAAACGGTATAAACCCGAACAGATTAACCCATTTTTTTCGTGGTTCATATCCGTATTTTCTAAATAATTTTATTATAAAATCACCAAAAAATTGTGAATTTTGTGCATAATCCCAAAATTTATAATAACTGGCCAGGTGGGTCGTAGATATCGAATTTATACTGTTGTTTGGTTTTTCTGCACCAATAAAATGACGAATAACCATATTTTTCATTGTGTCAGTATATTCGTTTTCGTTTTCAAAGACATCTTTACCACAGCATGTCACATTAAACCTTTGTTCCAATCGTTTATAGTTATTTTCAAAATATTTATTTAAAATATCCTGGTCTGCGCACAGATGTCCCGGATATTTGCGTTCTATTTCAAAAAATCCATCTGGCAAATTTTTATCTTCGCGCATTTTTTTGCAGTCCATCAACAATACACCACTGTTAAAATAGGTATGCTGTTTATTTAAATCCAACAAAGAATAAAATTTTGTTTTTAAATCATTGCCAATTTCAATTGCCTTGGCGGCACCTATGGCGAAACCGCCTAAATCTTGATTATATAATTTTGAAACATCGTCCATAAAAATAACATCGCCATCAACCCATATTGCGCGGTTTAATTTTGGCTTTAACCATGGAATCAAAAGGCGCGCAAATGCGGTTAATGATACATGTTGCCATGTTTTAAACCCAGAAAAATATTTGTTTATATCAATATCCAAAAATTCAATTTTTGCATTTTTGTATTTTGAAACACTGTGTTCTATTTTTTTACGGCTGGCATCGCTGATTTCATTGTTTATTAAAAATATATTCACATTTGATTTGGTGTTTTCCAGCATGCTTATAATCGCAATATCTGTAATTGCCGCATAATTTTCATCTGATGCCATAAAAACATTTATTGTATCCGGTTTCATATTTTTACCTTTGTTTTGATAGTGGTTATTTCCATTTCATACTGAATATCGGGATAATTTCAAACAAATAAACTTTATTGTTCTTGATTTTTAACAATGGGATAAAACCAAACAGACGTATGCAGAATAATGTTCCCGCCATATTTGTATGCTGTTTAAACCACTTTGCGTGTCCCGGATACCGTCCGGATACATCAGCCCTTATCATACCATGCAATATATCCATTTTTTTCTGGGTTTTGTGCGTGGTGTTGCCGTCAAAATTGCGGTAATCAACCAACACAGATTGAATACAATAAAAACGCGTCACATCCATTAGTCGATTCCATAATTGGTAATCTTCACATGGGGTAAAACATTCTTCGTATCGAATATTATGTTCGTCCAGCAAAGATTTACGCAACATTGACGCGGTATGCGGAAACCAGCACCCCGATGTCATGGTGCATTTTATTTCAAAATCGTGTTCCGGGCATGTATGCAAAGAACCAGTTTTTTTGCAATCAAAAAACCTCAAAAAACCACTAACTGCACCAATATCTGGGTTTTTATCTAAAACATCGACCTCTAACGCCAATCGTTCTGGCATAGATATATCATCATGGTCAAAAATAGCCACATATTCGCCACGCGCCATATCCAACAATTTATTGCGAGACGGTGTTATGCCCATATTTTTATCATTTTTGGAATATTTTATGCGTTTATCGTGTTTTGCATAATCCAACACGATTTTTTCGATTTCTGTGTTATCCGGACTATCATTTAAAATCAAAAATTCGAAATCTGTAAATGTTTGATTTAGTATTGATTCAATCATAGCCCGCAAATGTTCAGGCCTGGTATTATAAATAGGGGTTAAAACAGATACTTTTGGTGCTTTTTTTGTCATTTTTTTTGACCTTGATATTTTTGTTTAATTCTATATTACCCAGGCTAAAACAACCAGAGCCAAAAATCAACCGTTTAATTATTAAAAGCAAACAAATAAACTTGACAATGATAAAATTTAGGGTAAAATTTGTTCTTGTAAAAAAATAGGATGGGCTTTATGAAAAATTATTATAAAAGATATATAAAACCTGTGTTGGCGGAATTGAGTCCCGACGCAGTTCAAGAATTGACATACGATAAAACATTTACAAAATACGTGGAAACTATGCGGAATCCGTTATTTTGGCTGTTTCAACGTAAAAATCCAGAATCCATGACTAATTATGTATATTGGGTAATTCTGGGGTTGTATGCGCGCACCAAATTGGTTCAGGCTAATGTGTATCAAAACAAAAATTTCAGGGCTGTTGTCAAAAAAGATGATAAAATTCGTGCCCAGGTTAAAAAGGCATATCTGGACGCAAGCCAATTACCTATGCGATTAACCAAGACTCGATTTCAAAATATGCAGTTTTTGGTGACAAATGCGCGATTGGAAAAATTGGGAACGCGTGCCACTCAACGATAATATTCCGCCCACCTGGGCGGTTTTTTTATTGCATAGTTGAATAAAGGTATTACACTGTATCACATGCCAAAATACTTTGATTCACATTGTCATTTGCCAGATGCCGACCCTTTTGCGGATATGTTTGCGCGCGCAAAATCTGTTGGAATTGTCGGCTGTGTTATAAACAGTATGCGTGAAAATGATTGGCAACAAATTATCGATATAGCATCAAATAATGAAAATGTGGTTGGCGCAATTGGTGTTCATCCATGGTATGCGGATTCTGTATCAACAAATTGGCTGACTGATATGGAATCGATTTTGTCACACCACCCAAATATTGTTCTGGGAGAGGTTGGTTTGGATAAAACGCGTGATAATTTTGATGCCCAAGAACGCATTTTTATACAAAGTCTGGAAATGGCGATTAAATATAATCGCGTGTTAAATTTACATTGCGTGCATGCGTGGGACAGGGTATTGAATATATTAAAATCATATAAAAATAAATTGCCTAAAATTGTTGTGCATGCATTTGATGGCACACAAAACGCGATAGATTTTGATGAAAATTTGTATTTTTCTGTATCACCAAATATATCAAAACCAAATTATAACAAAATTAAAATAAGTGTCGGGGAATTGCCGAAAAATAAAATTTTACTGGAAAGCGATAGTTCAAATTTATTGCCGGTTTTAACGGCTGCGGCGGGCTTAAAATCTTTGCGTCCAGAAATCACAGATGCGGACATTTATAACAATACTATGGGGGTGTTTTTCAATGGACAGATTACACAGAATTAGATTGTTGTTGGGGGACATGGCAATCAAAAAATTACAAACAAAAACGGTCATGGTGGTTGGTTGTGGCGCAGTCGGTTCTTTCGCCATCGAGGCTTTGTCGCGCAGTGGTATCGGCAACATTATTTTGGTCGATTTTGATGTTGTGGAACAATCAAATATCAACCGTCAATTATTCGCATTGCACAGCACAATCGGTCGCCCCAAGGTTGATGTTGCGGCGGCCAGAATTGCAGATATTTCGCCGGATATAAATGTTCAAACATTTAATATGTTTTGGGACGGGGCGTCTAACCCCGATGTTGCACCAGATTTTGTAATTGATGCGATTGATTCTGTGCCGTCTAAAATTGCGTTATATCGTTGGTGTGTGGCACATAATATACCTTTTATTGCCAGTATGGGTGCGGCACAAAAGACCGATATGACCCAGGTAAAAATAGATAAATTATCAAAAACAACTGTTTGCCCATTGGCGTCGCGTATTCGTAAATTGGTGAGAAATGAAAATTTACCTGATTTTCCGGTCGTTTATTCAACACAAAGTCCAATAAAAAACGACACCGGTACATTGGGGTCAATAATAACCGTCACCGGTGATTTTGGATTGCGTTTGGCGAATTTTGTAATAACAGAATTAACAAAATAACGCGGCAATATGTGTTCGTGTATGTGCATAAATTCCTATTATTCAAAAAGTTTTGCACTTATTCCTAAATGATAAAACATAATTGAAATTGGTGGTGTAATGCCTTATAATAAAAATGTCAAAAAGACTAACTTTTTGATAAAATTTATAAGGAGAAAAAACAGATGAGAGGACTGACAGCGTATATATTGGAACCATTAACCTTTATCGGTGCCTTGAATTGGGGATTGGTTGGGTTATTTGGCTTTGATTTGGTTGCATGGATTTTTGGCCAGGCGACTTTTGCAGCAAGTATCGTATATTCTATTATCGGTGTTGCGGCATTGCTTTGGTTGGTATGGATATTCATTGATAAACCAACAACCAATCGTTAAAGCAAAAAATGTGTCGATATTTAATCCCTTGTGTAATAACCAAGGGATTTATTTTTTTGACATGTCTAAACAAAATTTTCTATAATCAAAACATGACTGAAATACTTGATTTATTTACTCGCCAAGAACATGCAGATTTATTAAAAAAATTGGCAGATTGGGATATTGCGTATCACCAAAACGATGAACCGATTGTTGATGATGCAACATACGATGCGGCAAAAAAACGCGCACTTGAATTGGAAGAAAAATTCCCGGAACTTGCAAAAAACGGGGCTTCAACACGTGTCGGCGCGGCGGTATCGACTAAGTTTAAATCATATCCACATGTTGTGCCGATGTTGTCTATCGCCGATGTTTTTGATGCAACCGAGGTTGCCGATTGGTTTTCAAAATTATCCAGTCACGATTTGTTTATAGAATTAAAGATAGACGGTGTTTCTTTTTCGGCGCGTTATGAAAATGGTGTCCTGGTTCGTGGGCTCACGCGGGGCAGTGGTGTTGCCGGCGAAGATATAACCGAAAATTTAAAAACCATTGCGGATATTCCACAAAAATTATCTGGCGATTTCCCTGAAATAATAGAAGTCAGGGGCGAGGTGTATATGTCTCGTGCGGATTTTATTGCGTTGAACGAACGCAGTAAAAAGCCTTTTGCAAATCCGCGTAATGCGGCGGCGGGCTCTCTTCGCCAGTTGGACCCCGGAATAACGGCGCGACGCAATTTGTCTGCATTTGGATATACATATGGCGATTTATCTGCGCGAAATTGGAAAACCCAAAGTGAATATTTTGAAAAGTTGGAATCTTGGGGTTTTAAAACAACATCACATTGGGCGCGGCATGCGCAATCGGTTGATGAAATCCAAGACGTCTATAATGACATAATGGCGCATCGTGCGGAAATTCCATTTGATATTGATGGTTTGGTGATAAAGGTTAATGATGTTGCAACCCAAGAACGCATGGGCGCACGTGCAAATTCACCACGATGGGAGGTCGCCTATAAATTCCCGGCCGCCCGCGGAATAACTCTGTTGCGTGATATAACGGTCCAGGTTGGACGCACAGGTGTTTTAACCCCGGTTGCCGAATTAGAACCTATAAATATTGGTGGTGTGGTTGTATCGCGTGCAACTTTGCATAATGCCGATGAAATTGCGCGTTTGAATATAAAACCTGGCGACCGGGTTATTGTACAAAGGGCTGGTGATGTAATTCCGCAAATTGTTGGTGTTGCTGAAAGCAACGAAAATGCGCCTGCATACGAATTTCCAACAACGTGTCCGGTGTGTGGCGCTGCGGTTGTTCGTGAATCTGGGGCGGTTGCGCGCAGATGTGTAAATACCCTGGGGTGCCCGGCACAACGGATTGGCGAATTAGAACATTTTGTATCGCGCCATGCGTTTGATATAGATGGCCTGGGACCGCGTCAGTTGGAAATGTTTGTTGAACGTGATTGGATAAAAACACCGGCTGATATATTTTCATTAGTTGCCAAACATGGTGATGCGATAAAGAATATGGACGGATTTGGCGATAAATCTGTATCTAATTTGGAAAAATCGATTGAATCCGCGCGCAATATTGATTTGCACAGGTTTTTGTATGCTATTGGAATCCCAGATATTGGTTCGGTGACTGCGAAATTATTGGCAAAAAAATTTGGAAATTTAAATGCTGTCCGTAACGCGACATACGCGGAATTAAAAAACATAGACGGCGTTGGTGACATAATGGCAAATGAAATCCAATCATTTTTCAACGATACCCATAATCAAAGAATATTGGACGAATTGATTGCGGTTATAAATGTAATTGATGCAGATGTGGTTGCGGAAAATACGGGTGCGCTGGCTGGTAAAAAAATAGTTTTAACGGGAACCTTGATGAATTATACGCGTGATGCTGCACGCGAAGTTTTGGAATCGTTGGGGGCAACCGTCACATCGTCTGTGTCACCAAAAACAGATATTGTTTTGGCTGGTGCGGACGCAGGATCCAAATTACAACGGGCGACCGAATTGGGAATTACCATTTGGACCGAGGCTGATTTAGAAAATGTTTTGAATAATAAATAGTTGTTAAAACGGGGGGCGAAATGAAAAAATATATAACTGCATTATGTTGTGCGCTGGCAACAATAACAATGATAAAAGGAAATGCAATGGCTGATGACAATAAAAATGTTCCTGTGGTGTATTTTACGCGTGATATATCACCTGACGGATTGGCGCGTGTGTATGACGCGATGAAATGGCAACCGAACGGTAAAGTCGGTGTGAAAATCAGTACAGGTGAATCTGCAAAAACAAATTATTTGCGTCCAGATTTTATCAAAGATTTGGTTAATCGTGTAAATGGCACAATTGTCGAATGTAATACCGCCTATGCGGGTTCTCGTAATGATACAGAATCACATATGCAGGCAATTCGCGAACGCGGATTTTTGGATATTGCCCCGGTCGATATCATGGACGCCGATGATTCAATTGCATTAAATGTTGATAATGGCAAAAGATTAAATGAAAACTATGTAGGGTCCCATTTTCGCGATTATGGTTCGTTTTTGGTGTTGTCGCATTTCAAAGGACATCAAATGGCAGGCTTTGGTGGTGCGTTAAAAAATATATCTATTGGTATGGCATCGTCAATGGGTAAGGCTTGGATTCATTCTGGTGGCACGTCCAAAGACAATCCATGGGGTGGCGAACAAACGGCGTTCTTGGAATCTATGGCGGACGCATCAAAATCGGTTGTTGAAAAGGTCGGTCGTGACAATATGGCATTTATAAATGTATTAAACAGAATAAGTATCGATTGTGATTGTAATGCAAATCCTGCGGAACCTGATATTCATGATATCGGTATTTTGGCGTCACTTGACCCGGTTGCCGTTGATCAGGCAGGTATAGATATGGTTTCCAAGGCTGAAAATAACGATAAATTGATGGCACGTATTGCGGACAGAAATGGTTTGCATACATTAGAAGCCGCCGAACAAATCGGTGTTGGTTCGCGCGAATATAAATTGATAGATTTGGATAATCCTGCACCATTGGAAATGCCAGATACAACACAAACTGAAACATCGGTTGCCCCAGAACCAACAGCCGAAACAGTTGCTGAAAATTCAAATGCAACGGATTTATATGGTGAAACACCAAATGCCGAATAAAATAAAAAACATAAAACAAATGGGAATTTTAATTAAAAAAATTCTTTACTTAAAAAAAATAATTATTTAAAATAACCGCGTTAAAACATTAACAAAAAAAGGAAAGGGAAATGGCACAAAAAACAATCAAAAAAAATACTAAAAAAACAACTACACGCGCTTCTGTTAAAGCATCTGCGACACGTTTAATGCCAACAAAATCTGTGGCAAAATCAACAAAACGCGTTGTGCGTGCAACAAACAAAAATGCCGATGTAATGGAAACAAAAACCGCATGCGCATGTGGTGAAAAATGTCATTGCTGCTGCTGTTGTGGTCATCGCGTTATTCGTTGGTGCATCAAGGTTATTTTGTTATGTATCGTGTTTGTTGCCGGTATGGCGGTTGCACCATTATTTATGAATGAAAAACCAATGCATCATATGGAATTTGATGATAACGGTTGTGTTGTTTTGGAATCTGTAAAATGTCCAAAAATGTTGGAAACATTGTCTGTTGCGGATACAAATGCCGATGGTTGTATTTCACGCGAAGAAATCAAAATCGCGAAACATAATATGCACAATCGTGACAATGCCGAAGATTCTGTTGCAGATGTCACAGAACAATAATTTGATGGCATAAAAATTTTCAGGGGGCAAATTCGCCCCCTGTTTATTTTTTTACAAAAATTTTATACATGTTTCAAAATACGTGCTTTGGATTTATCCCACTCGCGCTGTTTGATTGTTTCGCGTTTGTCGGCACGATTTTTACCATAACCAATTCCCAATAAAACTTTTAATCGACCGCGATTGGTAAAATAAAATTTCAAAGGAACAATGGTTGCACCTTTTTCTTGCAACTTTCCAATCATGCGATTGATTTGTGCGCGATGCAACAATAACTGACGACTGCGTCTTTCGTCAAAATTAACAATGCGTGCCGCCGTTGGCAGTTTTTGAATTTCGACCCCAGCCAAATATAAATCGTTTCCGCGCCTTTGCACAAAACCATCAACAATGGAAACCAGCCCATATCGCACAGATTTTAATTCCGCCCCCGTCAGTGATATTCCGGCCTCGATTGTATCGGTAATAGAATAACTAAACCGCGCCTTGCGATTTTCTGCGACTTGTCCAACTTTGATGATATTTCTTGTCATTGTTTATTCTTCGTTGGTTGTATCAATTTCTGTATTTTCTGGTGATTCTGGGTTATCGAATTGTTTTTGTGGGCGTTCATACAGTTTGATTTTTGGATACAATTTGAAAGTATTTTCATACAAAATTGCTTCTAATTTTTTGATTTTTACATCTTTGATATGTGCCAACATAACCGCCGTTTTTTTCACCATCCATGGTTCGCATGTTTTTCCGCGCAATGGTGTCGGTGCCAACAAAGGTGCATCGGTTTCAACGACAATTCTGTCCAACGGAATTTTTTTGAATACTTCACGAACCTCATCTGCATTTTTGAAAGTCAAAATACCACTGGCTGAAAAATAAAATCCGCGGTCCAGCATGATTTTTGCCATGTCCCATGTGCCTGTATAACAATGTAAAACACCGTGATTTTTATCTGTTAAATATTTAATTGTGTCTTCTTCGGCTTGTCTGGTATGAATTGCCACAGGTAAATCATATTCGCGTGCGATTTCTAATTGGTCATTAAACAGTTTAATTTGGTCGGCGCAATTATCATTGCGTTCATGATAATCCAAACCAATTTCGCCAATACCAATAACCGCAGGGTCGTTTAAAACATCTGGGGTTAAATAGTCTGCCGGATTAACAGTTCCTGCGCAATCTGGGTGAAAACCAATTGTGCAGAACACATTTTTATGTGTGCGCGCAATATCTAAAACCACCGGGACATCGGCTGGTTCTGCGGTTGCACTGACAATAACGCCAACATTTTTACGGCGCGAACGACCAATAACATCATTAACACCACCGCGGTATTTATCATTTAAATGACAATGAGTATCTATAAACATTTTTTTACATCCATTATTATTTTAAAAATTCCAACTTCTGGTTCCAAATGAACCGCATTTATATCCGCAATAGCCTTGGTGGCATTTGGGTACAAATCTGCCAATCCAAAGTATGCAATTGTATCCAGCAAAATGCTATATAATTCTGGGGCTGGCGCAATCTTTTTTGCAATCATCATCAAATCAGACGAAGTTGCAGATTCTGTTTTTAATGTTTCAATCAATTCATCATAAATTATGTCGCCACCACTGCGTTTCATATCGGCGATTTTACCAAAACTGCCATTGGCGAGTTTGATTATCTCGGGACTGACATCTGCATCTGGCATAAAACGAACACACAAATCGCGTAATTCGGTCACAGACAAAGGGTGCATTTTTTCAACGCGTGCGCGTGAACGCAGAGTTGGTAAAACATTTGCCAACTGATGAACAACCAACAAAAATAAAGTTTTCGCAGGTGGTTCTTCTAATAATTTTAAAATTGCGTTTGATGCCGGCTTGTTTAATTCGTCCAGCGAGTCAATCAATACCACGCGCCAAGAATCAGACATTGCCGACAGTTGCATTTTATCAATCATTGCACGAACCGTATAAACAGAAATTTCCTTACTGTCAGGTTTTAATTTACCGTCTTTGTCCAAGTTACGTGATTGATCAATAATGAAAAAATCGCCAACATTTCCATATACCATGCGCGCCAGTTTATATGCCAATGTTGCCTTGCCAATACCACGTGGCCCGGTCAGCATCCATACTGGGTGAATAGGGTAATTATCACGATTATTCCACGCGGTCATAAAATTTTTAACCGTTCCCATGTGACCAATCAAAGTATCGTTATCCATAGGGTGTGGAAAATCAAAAACAGGTACCGATTTTTTTGCCATTAATAAACCTTTAATCCATATTTAATAATACCATAATATTTTTCCATACGCGACGGAATAATTGCACTCGGCGGACGGTATCGCGCGCGACCAAATCCGCACTTGCAACCGTTTTACCATTTTTTGTTGCAATCAAAGTTCCAATTTTGTCACCGGCATGAATTGGTGTGGCAACTGGACTATCATACATGGCAACAACCCGCACACCCGTCATACCGTCTGTTTTTGCCAGGGTAATAGCAAAAGGCTTTTTTACCGTTGCAACAACAAAATCATCACGACCATACCACGTTGGTAATTTTGCAACATCGTCCCCAGGGCGATAAAAAACTTTGTTCATAGTTGTTGAAAAACCATGGTTCATCATTTTTTTCATCTCGTTTGCCAACGCATCATGACCATGACCGTGAAATCCGTTTATAACCCCAATCAATCGACGTCCCCCAACAACACTGCTTGCCACAACGCCATACCCACCATCGTCGGTATGTCCGGTCTTTAATCCATCTGCACCCGGCATAACAAACAACAATTTATTATAGTTCAATGTGTGTGTTTTTCCCCAATCGCGGCACCAATCATCTTGATATTCGTTAAATTCAAATCGTTTTGTTGCGAACATTGGGTAAATATCAGGATAATCAGCAATAATGTGCTGGGCCAGAATTGCCAACTCGCGCGCGGTCATTAAATTTGCAGGGTGGGGCAAACCGCTTGCGTTTCCAAATGTAGATTTTTCCATGCCGATTTCATGCGCCTTGCGTTGCATCAGTCCAGTAAAGGCATTTTCATTGCCCGCCAATTTTTCAGCCACCACGACCGATGCATCACCCCCAGACAACACAATCAAACCCAAAATTAAATCTTTAACAGAAACGGTTTGTCCGGTTTTTAAACAAATCTTGGACGCCGGATACCACAATGGGTTTTTATAGTCCGCATTACTGGACACAGGGAATCTGTCGTCCATTTTAACGCGTCCAGCCTTAATCTCGTCAAACAAAACCGCCAAAGTCATCAACTTTATCATCGACGAAGGCGGCATTAACACATCGGCATTCTTAGAATAAATTTCAGCCCCAGAATCATAATCAACCAAAAATGCAGACTTTGCAGTCGTGGAAAAATCAGCATTTGCCACACATGTAATCAGCGCAAAAATAAAAGATGTTAAAACTTTCTTCATTTGCCAGAATCCTAACAAATTTATAATGCAATGCCAACAAATTTTTTATAAATTTTTTTCGCCGATAAATTGACTGTTTTTAATATCAACCAAACGAACATCGCAAATCGTGCGGGGCGGAATCGGTGCGCCACTAACCACAACATCTATATCATTTGGTGTGCGACCTATATTGTTGTTTTCCATTAATACAGATACGGTTTTACCGATTTGTGTTGCCATAAAATCAGCCATGTTTTTATCCGCCAATTCGGTGATTTTATGCACTCTTTTTTTGGAAATATTGCGCGGAATTTGGTTTGGCATGGTTGCGCCAACTGTTCCAGGTCTGGGCGAAAAAGGAAATGCATGAATTTTAATTGGTTTGACCTCAGCCACCAAATCTAATGTTTCATTAAATAATTCGTCTGTTTCGCCTGGAAAACCACAGATTATATCCCAACTGAAAGTAATACCGTCTGCGGCCGCGACAATTTTACGTACCAAATCGGCATTGTGTCGCCGCAACATTGCGGATAAAATGGTGTTTGACCCTGATTGCATAGACAGGTGCAAATGTGGCATCATGCGTTTGTCGTTATGGATTAAATCAATGATTTTAAAAATCTCTGGCGATGCCGGATCCAACGAAGAAATACGCAAACGGCGAATTTCTGGCACATCGCGCAACAGCATTTTGCAAACATCACTAATAAAAATGAATTTATCACCCATTTTATATGCGTATGACGCACTATCAACGCCAGTAATTACAATCTCGTAAAATCCGTGTTTAACGGCTGCACGTGCATCAGCCAATATTTCATCGTATGGGAATGATACAGCCGGTCCGCGCAAAAGCCTTGTCACACAATAAGTGCATTTATGATTGCATCCATTTTGAATTTGAATAAATTGCTTTGATAATTCAGGTGTTTCATGGACAAAACTAACGATTTTACCATCTGTGTTTAATTTTGCTAAACCGTCGATATATGATTGCGGATTCATTTTATCAGTATTAGAAATTACCACAGTATTCGGGATTTTTTCGAACAATTCAGGGTTTCTTGTTGCGCCACATCCCGTCACAAAAATAGGCACATTTGGATTTTCGCGAGCGATTTTGCGAACGGCCTGTGCAGATTGGCGTTCTGCCTCTGCTGTGACAGAACAACTATTGACAATAACCGCCGTATCGACATGGTGTGTCAAAATATTTTTAATCTTTTCGCACTCTAATGCGTTCAAACGGCATCCAAAAGACAAAGATTTTATATTTTCTTCTTGCATTTTTAATATCCTTGGGGCATTATAGCCTGGTTAGAAAAAATTTCAACAAAGGATTTAAAATGGCACGTACAACAAATTCTGATACATTACCATACGTGGATAGTCGTTATGAATTAGGCATGTTGGCATCACAACGCGTTCGTGATTTGAACGGTGGTGCGGAACCTGTGGTTGAACCTGGTCGTGATAAAATGACTGTGGTTGCATTGCGTGAAATTGCATCTGGAAAACTGGATGTTGCAAATGTTCGTCATGAATTTGTGCAATCTTATAAAGATGCACCTGTTGCCGATGCGGATGCAGAAACATTAGAGGTTGAATCCACAGACCCACAATTACGTGAATTGGATGCAGAGTTGGAAAATTCTTTGATGGATGATATGCCAACAGAAACTGTGGAAGAATCTGACGACACACCTGATGACGACGAATAATTTATCCGGAGTCGTCGCATAGTTGGTCTAGTGCGCCACATTGGAAATGTGGTATACCGGCAACGGTATCAAGGGTTCGAATCCCTTCGACTCCGCCAGGAAAATAAAATCTTAAACCGCCCAAAATTTGGGCGGTTTTGATTTTAACCTGGCATGCTCTATATAATTTGTTATAATGAAAAATCATGGAAACGAAAACAAATGTTATGCGTATGCTGGACGCGGCGCATATAGATTATAAAACATATTTTTATGATGCGGAAAAATTTAGCACCGGTATTGATATTGCGCGTGCATTAAATCAAAATCCGGCGACGGTATTTAAAACATTGGTCACCATAAACAAATCGAACAAATTGTTTGTTTTTATGGTGCCTGTGGCATTGGAATTAAATTTAAAAAGTGCGGCAATGTGTGTCGGGGAAAAGTCGTTAAATATGCTGCCTCAACGTGAATTGTTGGGGCGTGTTGGTTATGTGCATGGTGGCTGTTCTCCAATCGGTATGAAAAAGATTTTTACAACCGTTTTGGACGCGTCCGCGCAAAATTTTGAAACAATAATTTTCAGTGCCGGCACCCGCGGTGCCCAGGTTGAAATGTCGCCAAATGACTTGAAAAAAATGCTGCCGATAAAATATGGTAATATTTGTAATTAATCTTTACAAATTACAAACTTTTGTTGTATTGTTCCTAATCGAAAAAGGTTTAGGATATGATTTATCACATTTACGACAAAGAAAAATTAACAAATGTTCCGGCAAATGATGCAGAAAATTGCTGGTTTGACTTTAACGATTTTTATAAATTTGATGGGGCGACAAATGATGATATTGTTGTCAAAGAATTGATAAATTCGGACGATTTTTTGCGTTTGATTTTGCGTAAATTTAATCCAGATAAAAAATTTATAAGTCATTGTTTTTATTTTGAAAAACCCGAAACTGCACCGGCGCATTTATCGAATTTTATTGTGACGGATGCTGCATTAAATCAATTTCCAGATTTACCAACACGTATCCAGATTGCAAAAAACGCGATTGATTTTTGTGCGCGGACAAACATATTGGGTACTATACGCCCAATTGTCACATTTTTGAATCACTCTGGGCATTTTAACATAAAAAATCCAACCGCCTGCGACAGTCATTTATTGGTGACAGAATGTTCGCGCCTGTATTCGAATTTGGCAGATTTCAGTGATTTTCAACTGGATTGCTGTTTGTCGCAAAATGCGCGAAACACAAAATCAATTTCCCAATCGCGCAATACAGACATAATTGTTGCAAATGATATTAACGAAGGGAATTCTATTGTAAAATCGTTTTTGTTAAATGGTTGGGCTGGATACGGATATTTGGCTGGTCTGTCAATTCGTGTTGTAATGAATTCACGTGCGAATTTGGGCGATAATGTGCATGCAATTGCGAAAATTTTGAAATAAAAAATCGTGCAAAATCGCGACAGTAAAAAATCATAATAAAAAAATAAAAAAAATACTTGAATTTAGGCACGTTTTAGGCTATATTTGGTGGCGTTACAAAAAGGATTTTTCATGAATTACCCATATATGCCAAAATCTACCGCGTTGTGGTTGATTGAAAACACATCATTAACATTTGAACAAATTGCTGAATTCTGCGGAATGCATGAACTGGAAATCAAAAATTTGGCTGATGCCGAAAGTAATAAAATTCAAGGATTGGACCCTGTGTTATCGGGACAATTAACCCGCGAAGAAATCAAGGCCGCCGAACAAGATCCATCAATGCGTTTAACATTGGCGCAAAATATCATTGATGCACAAAATTCCAATCGTTCCAAGGGTGGATATACACCAAAATTGCATCGTCAAAATCGCAAGGGCAGTATTTTGTGGTTATTAAAAAATTATCCTGAATTATCTGACGGTCAAATTGCAACTTTGATGCGCAGTACGAAACCAACGGTTTTGTCTTTGCGTACGAAAACCGCCAAGGATTATACAGAAATTAAAATTTGCAATCCTGTGACGTTGGGTTTGGTATCCGAAGGTTTGTTAAAAGACGAGGTTACCAAGGCTCAAAAAAAGGCACAAAAGAACAAATAAAATTTTTTCACGCATTTAATCAAACAAAGGTGTGTTGATGGCTAAAAAATTGGACGAAGCAACGAAAATGTTGATTGAGTCATTGTCAGAAAATATGCAAAATCTGGCATTTTCTGCGGTTGAAAACGGTTATTTTTCGCAAAGTGATTTTAACGAAGCGTTAAGTATGGATGAAATCCCGGATTCTGAACAGGCCGAATTGATGGACTTTTTCCAACAAGATTTGGGCTTGGAAATGGTGGAATCTGAAAACTTTTCCAAAGACATGGACCGGTATTATCGTGACGAAGAAGACGAAGATGAGCAACCACATGATAAATCCCGCGACCTCCTAAATGCCGAGGCTGAACAGGTTGATGTCAATGAAGACGATTATGACCATTACGCAAAACAATTGGAACGCAGCCAAACCGGCAGTTTGGTCTTGGGTGTCCAAGATTCTGTCCAATCATACCTGAAACAAATTGGAACGGTTCAATTATTGACCGCCGCCGGCGAGGTTGCAATTGCCCAACGTATCGAGGCTGCATCGCGCCTGATGGTGTATGGTTTGTGTGAAAGTCCAATGACAATCCAGGCTATGTTGAATTGGTATCAACAACTTGCTAATGACGAGGTGCGCCTGCGCTATATCATCAATTTGGAAGTTATGTATTCGTCCGAGGCCGAACAAAAATCTTTGGCGGCGATTTCGGAAACATTGAAATCCAAGGGTGTTGAACACGTCGAAGATTTGGACGATGATGATTTGGACGATTTGGAAGAATCTACCGCATCTATCGAAGATGATGCCGATGAAGACGACGAAGAAGACGAAGATGGTGTCAAAAAAGAAGAAACACCGCGTGGTTCTTCGGGTGTGCCAATTCCAGTTATGGAAGAAACCGTTCGTCCATTGGTTGATGAATTATTTGCGAAAATCAAACGCATATTTAACAGCATGCAAAAATTGCAGGCCAATCGTCTGGAAAACCTGCTGACATCAAATAAACCTGACGAAGATTTGGAAAAGAAATATAACAAAATGCGTCTGGAATTATTCGAAAACGTCAGTAAAATCCGTTTGAGTGACGACCGTATTACCGAAATTTTGGAACAATTAACCAAACGTGACCAGTTGTTAATGGGACTCGAGGGTAAATTATTGCGTTTGGCTATGGCAAACAAGATTAAACGTGAAGATTTCTTGGCGGAATACATTGGCAACGAAATCAATCGCAACTGGGTCAAAAAATTGCAAAAACATAAAAATCCAGTCTGGGCGAACTTTGCCAAAAATCACGAGGCTGAAATTTTAAAAATTCAATCTGACATAACGAATATTGCGAACGAAACGGGGCAACCGACGGCTGAATATAAAAAGGTTGTTGAATTGGTTCGTCGTGGTCAGGCCGAATCCGCACGTGCAAAGCGCGAAATGATAGAGGCGAACTTGCGTTTGGTGATTAAATTTGCGAAAAAATCCAGCAATCGTGGTTTGGGTCTGGATTTTTCTGATTTGGTCCAAGACGGCAATATTGGTTTGATGAAGGCTGTGGATAAATTTGATTATCGTTTAGGAAACAAATTTTCAACATATGCGACAAACTGGATTCAACAGGGTATTTCACGCAGTATCGCCGACCAGGCACGCACAATTCGTATTCCTGTGCATATGATTGACAACATACATAAAATACAACGTGCAACGCGTCAGTTTTTGCATAAATACGGACGCAGCCCAACCGCCGAAGAATTGTCAAAAATCATCTATTTGCCTGTGGATAAGATTCACAAGGCTATGAAGGTGAATTTGAAACCAATTTCATTAGAGGCACCTGTTGGCACCGAAGACGACAGTTCGCGTATTGAAATTATTGCGGACGAAACGGCGAAAAATCCATTTGTGTTTGCGGCGCAAAAGAATTTGCGTAAAATTGTCACCCAGGTGTTATCGGAATTGGAAAACAAAGAAGATACCGTATTGCGCAAACGTTTTGGAATCAACACCGACACATGTACATTGGAAGAGGTTGGCAGTTATCTGGGTGTGACGCGTGAGCGTATCCGCCAAATTGAACAAAAGGCTTTACAGAAATTAAATCATCCAACACGTCGTCGTAAATTGCACAGTTTCTTAGAGGAAGATTAGTATTGTCCAAAAAAATAATGTTATTTTTGAACGGCGAATCTGGCACAGGCAAAACATTTTTCAAAGAAAATGTTGTTCCGTCTGGCGCGTTTTATAATCTGGTTTCTGCCACGACACGCGGTCGTCGTGCGGACGAGGTTGATGGTGTATCATACCATTTTCGTGACGAAGATTGGTTTGAAAATGAACGCGCAAATGACAGGTTGGCAACATATTTATTTGTAAATGAATCATTTTGGAAACCCGGCGATAAAAAATGGTTATATGGTGTTCCGGCAAGTGAAATATATTCGCATCTGGGACAAAATCTAATATATGATGTTATTGAACCGCGATACACTCGTGAAATGATAGATTGGTTTAAATCGCATCATTTGGATAACATGTACGATTTTCGTGTTGCGTGGTTTTCAACATTGAAATTGGATAATTTTGCGGTGGCGGGTGAGCGCGCATGTATGAAAAACGATTTGGCTGTGCGTCAAAAAAACACGTGCAGTGCGGCGGATTTTCGCGCCGTCGGTATTGAACCAGACTATATCACACGCCCACGCGACAATCGTGCAAACCCAGATTTAATAAAAATGGTGCGCAGTGTTCCCGGTATGATAACAAATGTAAAAACGGCATTACCAATTCATCGTTCAAGATTATTACAAAGATA
The DNA here is from genome assembly GCA_902793435.1 of uncultured Pseudomonadota bacterium. Classification (GTDB taxonomy): domain Bacteria; phylum Pseudomonadota; class Alphaproteobacteria; order Rs-D84; family Rs-D84; genus Enterousia. Next base: position 90,391 of record CADBDF010000005.1, read on the forward strand.
AAAAATCGCCCATTTGGGCGATTTTTAATTGTGTTTTTTTAATTCCGCCCCCAGCGCGACTCTTTAATTCCGCCCCATCGGGGAGGGGGACCTTGCTGTAGCGAAGCGAAAGCAGGTGGAGGGGGTTCTACAAAAAGCACCCCAAATAACAAATTTTCCAAAATAAATATTAAATTATTCCACTGCCCAACCTAATACCGCCGAACGGAACGACGCGTTGAAGCGGACGTCGTACGCGCAGTCGTAAGCACAGTAGGTCGCACAAGGGGCAGCCGAACCGCGCGTGAAGTCGAAGACCCACGGGGCCCGGGACGAATCCCGAACAGGTGTGAATTCACCATCAACACCAACCCCGGTCATTTTGCAATAACACTGTACATACGATTGAATATTTTCGGCGTCATTTACAGGGTCACTGTTTTCTATTGTATTCCAACCCTCGGTCCCAACCGCCGTTGATGACGGTTTTGTTTTTGCACAACGTGATGTCCCATATATTACACCGGGTAAAAAACTGTTTGCTGTACCTGTCTCATTGCCGTTCCATGTCACCGCCCATTCTTGGTCAGATAATGTTTTATATTGACCACCGTTTGTGCCGTTCAGCATAGCGGATGTAAATTGACGGGTATATACAGACGTTGAACCGTCCGCCAATTTACGCATTGCGACATAGCCTCTGTAATAACGACTATCCACTGTGCCATTGGCGCCATCAAATCCGTTCGCGGCGTATGCCGTTGTCGTGGTTTCACCGGCATTGTTGATTTTGTTGTCACGCAATGATTTAACCAAATCGCGCACAGGGTCCTTTATCAAATACCAATGCGGGGTGCCATTATCATCTTCGACCAACAGGCATTGACGGAATTTCGGGCAATTTTCCGTATTTGTTTCATCGGTATAATCGTCCGCCGGGCGCGTTTGTTTGGTTGCCTGCAAATCCGCAATCGCCGCCGTTTGATGTTATACGCCGTCGTCGCGATTTTGATTGTTGGAACAACCGGCCCGGCGGTAAATTCACCGGTGCCTTGGTTTGTATAAAACCGATTATTGACGGTATCATACATACCAACGACATTGTCAGAGTTACGACGGCAAGGAACTAGGTTAATTACTAATATATCATCTTGGACTATATTAAAACTAAATATTCTTGATGATGAGAAGTTGCCTGCGGTATTATTATTATTTCTTGCAAAAATATAAGCAGATAAAGTGTTGTTTGTATAAGCCTGTGGCTGAGGAAACTCTTTTCGCCCATATAAAGATACTCCATCAACTAAACTTTCATACGAAATGCTGCCATTTGTATTATTTACAAATGTATGTTTATTTGCATCTGCAGCAAGAGAAGTAGTTGTATCATTTAAATTCATTAACCAATAACCAGCATAAATAGAGCACCCCCAACGAGGTAAAGTATCACCACCCAGAAATCCCCATATAGTCTCTGGGCCACCTAATGGAACACTTAAAAACCGTCCAACTGTTGTAACAGTAGCCTTGGATTTTAATACAACGCCAGTATCAATATACTGTGTGCCACTGGATTCGATATATTCCAACTCTGTATAACCGCTGGGTAATGCGGCAAATGCTGGGGCGACGAATATCGTTACGAATACGATTAATAAAGACGAGAAAAATGTTTTCACCACATTTCCTTTATTTTTGCCTATAACCCCCTCCGTCACTCTCGTTGCGTTGCAACTTGGTGACCATCCTCCCCGGTCGCGCTTGCGCGCTGGGGCGGAATTTTGAATGCCAAACCGACATGCGCGCGAATGCGGGCATGTCATCCTGAGCAAAGTCGAAAGTGAGTCGCAACGCGACGAACGTGGATCCAGGTTTGGCATTGATTTGATGCTTTTTACAACACACCCTCCGTCAGCTTCGCTGACCACCCTCGCATAAGGGGCGGAATTACCAATCTGTGCGACAAAAGTTGCACATAATTTTTTTGCGATTCGTAAAAATTGCCGTTTTTCAGTCAAAATTTTCAACTCTCTCGATTTTATAAATTGGCGGAAATCCGCGCTTTTTCGCTATATTGAAATTATACAAAAAACCTAGGTTTTTTTTCGACCGCTTTTGGAAAATCTGTGGTTTTTGATAACATATTGATTTTACGATAAAAGTGAATTTTAAAATTTTTGAAAAAAGTTGTTGCTTTTAAACCTAGGTTTTTTTTAGACCGG
>CADBDF010000006.1 GCA_902793435.1 uncultured Pseudomonadota bacterium
GTTTGATATATCGTATGAATTAAATGGTGGCGCAAAACACAGTGGCACATCAACCACATATAATACCACATATAATAATTGTTTAAATACCACCCTGCCGACACCAACACGCGAAAATTATATTTTTGATGGTTGGTATGAAAATTCTTCTTTCACTGGCCACGCGGTCACAACAATTGCCGCGGGTTCCACAGGCGCAAAAACATATTATGCAAAATGGACGGAATCGCCCTGTTGGCACACTGTTTTGGATAACACAACATACGGCGGAACCGGCGGAACAACCGATATTTATATAAACAGATCAACATGCAATGTTTATGCAAATGCTGGTTGTACCGGCAGTGCAATAACAGCATTGCCATCAACACCAAACAAAATAAATGCCACGTACACTGGACATTACACTTTGGATAATCCTGGTTGGGGGGCATTAATAAGCATCAGTGGCGCCGATAGATTTGCTAACCTAAAAACAGAATGTAACGCTAATCATTGGTACCCAACATTGACCGCTAAATATAGTTGCGACACTGGTTATCATGCGGCGTCCAGTGCCACAAATGCGGTATGCGTGGCAAACAGTTATTCTGTGCATTTTAACAGTAATTGTCCAACAACCGTGTCTGGCACAATGAGCAATCAAAGTTTTACATACGGAATAGCACAAAATTTAACCAATAATGGATTTACATGTACCAATCGTGCTTTCCAAGGTTGGGCAACATCGTCAAATGGAAGTGAGGCATACTCTAATGGACAATCTGTGAATAATTTAACAACAACAAATGATGGGACATTTGAATTATATGCTGTATGGACGGCAACGGCATGCGATGCCGGCGAATATTTGAATAATGGAACATGTAATGCATGCCCAACAGGTTATACCAGTAATGGTGCAACCGCAACCAGCCAAGCGGATTGTTTTATAAACTGCTCTGCAGGATACCGCGTAGCAACCCCTGGGGGCACTTGTGACGACAGTGGAAACGGCCCGTGGGTGACAATAAACGAGCAAACCGTGTATTATGGTAATATATCGCCTGTCACATATTGTATGTATGGATATAAAACCATGGGCAGTACATATCATTCCAGTATTAATTCTTGTAATAGGTCGGTGAATGCCGGTTATTATGTGGCGCGTGTATTACCAGAGGTCACAAGCATCAGTATCAGTTCGACAGATGAATTAAGACTTGCCGAAATAGGCGCATATAAGGATTACAACGGAACTGATGCGTTCAATTTATCGTTGTCATCGGGTAATGGAACAAATTTGGGGTGGGCCACAGATGGATCCTATAACAGCGTTGCAATAATCCCCGCAGGAAACACGGTTGTTTGGCATACATCTGCTAAGATTAACTTACGCAGTATTCGTATCGCATTGGCGAATCCCGCACACAATGTCACTATTACCGCGCATAGTGAGGTTAATGGTGATGTTGTTGTGTTTCAAGGTGATATAAATCATTCTATTGAAGACCAGGTTCAAGGTTGGGCTGTTGCGCCAACAGGCGAATTGATTGTGTTATCATCAATACCTATGGTATGTCCTGCTGGTCAATATAGCACGGCATCATACGCATATTTGCCAATAGGCACATCGTGCAGTGATGTGACAGCAGGGTATTATACATCGGGTGGCGGAACATCGGCAACACCAACGGCCGCTGGGAACGGTTGTTTGTCAGGAAAGACATGTGGCAAATGTCCAACAGGTTGGCCACACAGCGCCGCTGGGTCAAATGAAATAACAGATTGTTACAGCAATACAAAGTCGCGCGCATGGTCGGGAACACAGGTCGCATGCACCAACCCAGATACAACCGGGTGCAGTGCTGTGACATGTGCGTCTTGTTCAAATTCGACATGTAATTATGTCGCGTATGTAAATGCGTCAGGTAATGCAGATGGCACGATTAAATCTGGGTGTGCAACCAATAATGCATCGTGTCAGCAAACAGTCGCATCTTTGACGCCAAACACTGGTTATCATACGACATCAGGAAATTTGGAATATTGCCCTGCAAATACATATACTGTGACATTTAATGCAAATGGTGGGACTGGTTCGCCCAGTGAAAGCGAGATTACATGCGTGTATGACGATGCATGTCCTGCATTCGCAACCCAGGGAACATTATCAAAGACCAATGCAACGTTTGGTGGGTGGAATACCGCAAGTGATGGAACAGGTACATCGTATGCCGAGGGCGCAACACCAACAAACCTGACGTCAACAAATGGTGCGAGTGTGCCGCTGTATGCGGTATGGATTATATCAGGCTGTCCAGGCGGACGATATTTAAATGATGGGTCGTGCATATCGTGTCCAGCAGGATATTCGTGCGCAGGCGAAGAAGCCCAACCTGTTATGTGCGCAACAAATACATACAGTACCGGTGGCGCGGCATCTTGTACGGCATGCACAGGTGGATTAACCACTTCGTCTGTGGCAGATAGTCGTTATCATGACGAGGTCGCTGACTGTGGGCGCATATTGCATGTTGGTGCGTATGAAATACGGTTAAAATCAATTCCTGCAAACGCAAATATATCAACAACTGTGCCATCACCGTCTTTGCGATTTAATTATGCAGGTAATGCCAATGGACGACCAGATTTTTATGCAAACATGTCACCAATTGCATCACCTATGCGCGTGTCAGCCACCGGTCAAATTTCAACCGCAACCAGTGGTAATAAATTCAAAACATTATATAATAATACCAATTACTATGTTTGTGATGATGTGACCTGTGTCACAGAATAAAAAAACGCACCAACTTGATGCGATAGTAAGTTGCCGTTGTCCAGTGCGGAAATATAAGCCGGATTCTGTATCGCCACATTATGTTATCTTTTTACGGCATAAAAAGAACATTTTGTGGTGCCAAGCATAATTAATCTGCACAATGCGTTACCGCAAAGTGTCAAGCCCCCTACCCATTCTTCATAGCCCTGGGACCGAGCGAAGAACCTATATGGGGTTGCTGCACATAGAGATTGCCCGTTTCACTCTGAATCAAATCAGCTCGTCTCTGTTGCTCTAATCGTCGGGTCACCCCGCGTGGCCGTTAGCCACTATGCGTCCCAATGCAGTCCGGACTTTCCTCCATCACTTTTGGTGACGGCTATGCTTCATCCGCCTGGACAGTGGTGTTTATTTTATTGTATTTTTCAAAAAAATCAACATTTTATTTTTGATTTTCGCCAGAATTTTCGCCCATGTGTCGCGCAGACTTTAACGCGGTTTGTAATGCACGCATCGCAATTAACCTGATTTTTGGTGCAAATGCACGCATATTCATATTGTCTGCGACCGTATTTCCTATCAATGTCGCAATATATTCCATTTGTGTCGGTGCAATTGTAAAAACCTCGCTGGTTATGTCGTCAATTTTCAGGTTTTTAACGGTCTGTTCGTGCATAATATCCCCCATTATTCATAAAAAAATTACATAAAGTCACTTGTTTATTTCGCCGATATGATTATATCATAAAGTGTCTTGACCGCAAAATATAAAATTGCTATAAATGTCGTGATAAAAAATAAGGAAAAGGTATGAATATTATTAAATTGTTGCTGGGTTCTGCAAATGACAGAATTGTAAAGTCTTATGATAAAACTGTTTCATTAATAAATGATTTGGAACCAAAATATGTCGCAATGAGTGATGACGAATTGCGCGCACAAACAGAAATATTAAAAAAACGTTTGGCGGACGGCGAAAAAGAAAAGTCTGTTTTGCCAGATGCGTTTGCCGTTGTGCGCGAGGCAGCCAAACGTTCTATTGGTCTGCGTCATTTTGATGTGCAGTTGATTGGCGGTATGGTTTTGGCAAACGGTCAAATTTCCGAAATGAAAACTGGTGAAGGTAAAACACTGGTTGCAACATTGGCGTTGTATTTAAAGGCTTTATACGGCAAAGGTGCGCACCTGATTACTGTTAATGATTATTTGGCATCACGTGACGCACAATGGATGGGTCAAGTTTATAAATTTTTAGGACTAACTATTGGTATTATTCAACACGATATGTCCGATGACGAACGGCGCGCGGCATATAACTGTGATATTACGTATGTGACAAATTCCGAATTGGGTTTTGATTATTTGCGCGATAATATGAAATTCTTTAAAGAACAACAGGTTTTACGTCCATTGTTCTATGCCATTGTCGATGAGGTTGATAGTATTTTAATTGACGAAGCGCGCACTCCGTTGATTATATCTGGGCCGTCCGAAGATGTCAGTGAATTGTATAACAAGGTTGATGCGGTTGTTGCACAATTTAATGATACTGATTTCAAAAAAGACGAAAAAGACCGTCATGTGACATTAACTGAAAGTGGCGTTGATACCGCAACCCGTTTATTAAAAGATGCCGGTTTATTGGTTGGCGATAATTTATATGCGGCGGAAAATGCGGCGATTGTTATGCATATTCAACAGGCTTTGTTGGCGCATAATTTGTATCAAAAAAATGTTAATTATGTTGTACGTAATGGCGAAGTTTTAATTGTTGATGAATTTACAGGTCGTGTTATGACAGGTCGTCGTTTTGGACGCGGTCTGCACCAAGCGATTGAGGCCAAAGAACACGTTGCCGTCCAACCAGAAAACCAAACAGTATCCAGTATTTCTTATCAAAATCTGTTCCGGTTGTACGAAATTTTGTCAGGTATGACAGGTACCGCAATGACCGAAGCCGCAGAATTTGAAGAAATCTATAAACTGCGTGTTGTATCAATTCCAACGAATCGTCCGGTTGCACGTGTTGATCATCATGACGAAATATACCGCAACAAGACCGAAAAATATGATGCAATATTAAAACAAATCGAAGATTGCGTAAAAAGAAAACAACCTGTGTTGGTTGGGACTGTGTCTATTGAAAAATCCGAAGAATTGGCGACGTTGGTTCGTGAAAAATTACATATTGAACCAGCGGTATTAAACGCAAAGCACCATGAATCCGAGGCTAAAATCGTTGCCCAGGCTGGCGCACCTGGGGCGGTCACAATCGCAACAAATATGGCAGGACGCGGAACGGATATTAAATTGGGTGGTAATGCCGAAGAATTAATTGCAAATCTGGATTCTAATGCCCCAGATTTCGAAGACAAGAAAAAAGAAATCTATGACAGAATCGAAGCCAATAAAAAATTAGTTCTGGACGCAGGTGGTTTATATGTGATTGGAACAGAACGTCACGAATCACGTCGTATCGATAACCAGTTGCGTGGTCGTTCGGGACGTCAAGGCGACCCAGGTGATTCTAAATTCTTTTTGGCATTGGACGATGATTTGATGCGCATATTTGGTGCGGCACGTTTGGATTCGATGCTGACAACATTAGGATTAAAAACCGGTGAAGCAATCACACACCCTTGGATTACCAAGGCTTTGGAAAAGGCACAAAAACGTGTAGAGGCACGTTATTTCGAGGCCCGTAAAGAATTATTAAAATATGACAATGTTATGAATGAACAACGCACTGTTGTTTATAAACAACGCAACGAATTGATGACATCAAAAGATTTGTCACCGTTGGCATACGAAATGATTGGCGATGTTGTTGAAATGATTTGCGAAAATAATATTGCAGAAAAATCCCATCCGCACGATTGGAATACTGCGGGCATGCACGATGCAATGTTACGTACGTTTGCGTTGGATATTACCGATATTGAAAATTGGAAAACAGATGAGGAAATTACAGAACGCAAGGCATATGATGCTTTATATAACTTGGCAATTCGCAGATATAATCAACAGGCTGAAAAATATGGTCCAGAATTGATGCAGATGGCAACACGTCAAATGATGCTTGGGGCATTAGATTCCCAATGGAAACGTCATTTACAACAAATGGATTATTTGCAGATGTCTATTGGGTTGCGTGGTTATGCACAGAAAAATCCACTGTACGAATACAAACGCGAAGCTTTGGATTTGTTTAGAAATACTATAAACAATTTCAAAATTATGTCTGTATCTTATGTTTGTCGTATGGAATTAACCCGCGAAGATGTTAATAACACTGATAAAGAACGCGCTGCACATGATGCCGCATTAAATGGCGAAGCAAATATTCGACGTAATGCACCCTGCCCATGCGGTTCTGGATTAAAATATAAAAATTGTCATGGCAAATTAAATTAAACAGATTTAGTGTTCAAGGTAAGGAAATGGGCAATTTTATTCATCTTCATTTGCATTCAAAAATATCTGTGGGAAACAGCACGATATCTGTGGGTGCAAATAAAAAAGCCGGTATTCCAGTTGGTATTCCAGAATTGTGTATTGCCAATAATATGCCGGCATGCGCGCTGACCGATACAAATATGATGTCTGGTTGTGCAGAATTGTCCGATGTTATGCCTGCAAATAAATTGCAACCTATTGTTGGAATTGAAATTTCATTAAATCATCATACCGCCGACCCAAAGGTTTTACGCGCAAATTCTTTATCCAAAATTGTTTTATTGGCGCAAAATCACGATGGTTATTTGAACCTGTGCGAACTGACACGAATAATGTATATGCGGGGCGAAAATCACCATTTGGGGCCATATATTACTTTTGATGAGCTGGAACCTTTGTCTGCCAATTTGATATGTTTATCCGGGGCGCATTTGGGTCCAATCGGTATGGCAATTTTAAATAATCAAAATGATTTAGCAAAAAACTATGCAGCACGTTTTCAAAAGTTGTTTGGCGACAGGTTTTATATAGAAATTCAACGTCATGGATTGGAAGATGAAATAAAAACAGAACCTGAATTTTTGCATATCGCCGAAAGTTTAAATATCCCGATTGTTGCAACAAACGATGTATGTTTTGCGGCACCTGAAAATTACGAAGCAATGGATGCGTTAAGTTGCGTTCTGGGGCAAACCAAGGTTATTGACCCTAACCGTCCGCGCAAATCGTCCGAACAATATTTTAAATCAACTGAACAAATGACAGAATTGTTTAGTGATTTACCCGAAGCAATTGAAAACACTGAAATTATTGCAAATCGCTGTGGATTCTTGGTTAATGTAAAAGAAAAGCCTTTGCTACCAAAATTTGGTGATGATTTCGAGGCCGAGTGCCAAATGTTGCGCGATAACACTATGAACGGGTTAAAGGCACGAATTGAAGAACATGGCATCACAGATACGCAACCTTATTATGACCAGGCTGAATTTGAATTAAATGTTATTATCGGCATGGGGTTCCCGGGGTATTTCTTAATCGTTGCAGATTACATACAATGGTGTCGAAATAACGACATTTTAACTGGTCCTGGGCGTGGTTCAGGCGCGGGGTCTATTGTGGCGTGGTGTTTGGGGATTACCCATGTTGATCCGTTAAAATATGGTTTGTTGTTTGAAAGATTTTTGAATCCTGACCGTATTTCCATGCCAGATTTTGACGTTGATTTTGAACCAACAGGAATTGAAAAAGTGTTGGCATATATTTGTGATAAATATGGTCATGATTCTGTATGTCGTATTATAACATTTGGCAGTTTGCAAGCACGTGGCGCAATTCGTGATATTGGACGCGTGTATGGAATTCCTTACTCTAAATCCGACAGATTATCAAAATTAATTCCGGCCGACGCAAAGAAATTAAAAGAAGCCGTCGATTCTTCGGTTGAAATGCAGGAAGTTTTAGCAACAGATGCAGACATGGATAAAGTCGTTAAAATTGCCGAAGAATTGGAAGGTTCTATTCGAAATTTGGGACAACATGCATGCGGTGTGGTTATTGGCGACAGACCAACAACAAAAATTGCACCAGTGTATCGTGATCCATCAAACCCATTACCGTCCAGTCAATATGATGGACATTATTTAGAGGCAACTGGTTTAATTAAATTTGACTTTTTGGGTTTGGAAACTTTGGTCGTGTTGAAACATGCGGTAAAGTTAATTCAGCAAACACGCGGTATCAATGTTGATTTAGATAAAATACCAACCGATGATGATGTGACACTTAAATTATGGCAACGCGGACTTACCGAAGGCATATTCCAATTCGATGCCCCGTTTGTTAAACAAACTTTGCGTAAAATGCAACCAACCAGTTTCTTGGAAATTTCAGCATTAAATGCGTTAAACAGACCGGGGCCTATTGCGTTTATTCCACAGTTTATTGCGCGTATGCATGGCGAAGAAAAAATTGAATATGTACATCCCAAGGCTGAACCAATATTAAAAGAATCCTATGGTATTATTGTTTATCAAGAACAAGTTATGTTATTAACGCGTGCGTTGGCAAACTTTACACGTGGTGAATCCGATACTGTGCGTAAGGCAATGGGTAAAAAGAAATTGGATTTGTTGGCCAAGTTGGAAGTTAAATTCTTGGACGGATGCGAAGAACAAGGAACACTGGACAGGGAAACCGCAAAAGATTTGTGGGAAAAGTTTAAAGAATTTGCAAAATACGCGTTTAATAAATCACATGCTATTGCTTATTCTATTGTTGCAAATCAATGTGCATACCTGAAAGCACACTATACCCCGGAATTTATTGCCGCAGCAATGTCCAGTAATTTAAACGATACAGACCAATTGGCTTTGTTCGTAGATGATGCAAAATCTAACTTTGGAATTCAAATTGTTGCACCAGACATTAATGAAAGTGAATCTTTATTTACCGTCAAAGACGGAAAAATTGTTTATGCACTGGCGGCAATCAAAGGGGTTGGAACCGCCGCAACCGAAGCAATTATCGCGGAACGCAACGCAAATGGTAAATTTAAAAACTTAACCGATTTCGCAAAACGTTGCGCACCAATCATGAATAAACGAATACTGGAAGCATTTGCCAAAGTTGGTGTATTGGATTCTTTGGAAAAAAATCGTGCCGCAATATTTATGAATGCCGATATGATTTTGTCATACGCGTCAAAAAGTAAAGATACAGGAAATTCTTTGTCATTGTTTGCAAACACAACCCAAGACGATGTTATGGAAAATCGGTTGCAATCTAATTTACCAAAAACAGAACCTTGGACTTTTTCACAAAGATTAGAAAACGAATTATCAGCTTTGGGATTTTATATTTCTGCACACCCATTGGATCAATATAAAAATTTAATTGCACGTGAAAAGTTGGTGACCAGCACATCTCTTGAAAGTGTTGGCGATAGAAAGCCAGTACGTATTGCCGCAAATGTTGGTTCGTATTCGCGTCGCAGAACCAAAACAGGCAAAGAAATGATTACTATTGCCGCAACAGACAGTTTTGGCAATATCGACGCGGTTGCATTTGGCGATGCATCTATGGAATTTGCAAATATTTTATCAAAAGAATCTTTGGTTTTAATATCTGGGAAATCATCTTGTCGTGACGACAGAGTTTCTGTATTTGTTGATTCTATTACACCATTGTCACAATGGGTCGCAAAGATTGCAAAGAAAATAACTTTGGATGTTTGGAACGGTGGCGCCCTGCCCGATTTGAAAAAAACTTTATCGACATTACCACATGGCACAACACGCGTTGTTTTGAATTTACATGGTGCAGATAAAGTTGCAACTATGGTATTACCTGGAGGTGTTGAATTAGGTAACAATACCGCCAGCGATATTTCTGCGTTAGGGATAAAGGTTCAAATAGAATAATGAAACACATACCTGTTCTGTTAAATGCTGTGATGCGTGAATTGGGCGATTTAAACGGTCGTCATGTTTTAGATGCAACATTTGGTGCAGGTGGTTATACACGTGCTTTTTTAGATGCCGGTGCATCTGTTGTTGCGTTTGATCGTGACCCAAATGTTATTGCGGACGCAAATGCAATCACACATGATTTTGGTTCGCGTTTTCGTTTTATTGCAAAACCATTTTCTGATATGGTGGATTTAGACGAAAAATTTGATGCAATTGTTTTTGATTTGGGTATTTCGTCTATGCAAATTGATATTGCGGAACGCGGATTTTCGTTTCGTGCAGATGCCCCATTGGATATGCGTATGTCTGGGGACGGATTATCTGCGGCAGATTTAATTGAACAATCGAGTGTTGCCGAATTAACACAAATTTTGCGTGATTTTGGTGATGTAAAAAAGGCAAATATTTTAGCACGCGCAATAATTGACGCAAAACCCAAAACCACATTTGAATTGCGTGATTTGATTTATAATCCACATGATGTGGCACCTGTTTTTCAGGCATTACGTATTGCGGTCAATGATGAACTGGGCGAAGTAAAACGCGCCCTGACGGTTGTGCCACAAATGTTAAACCCAAATGGCAAATGCCTGGTTGTGACATTTCATTCAATCGAAGACAGATTAATAAAAAATATTTTACGCAATTTAACCACTGTGCCTGGTAATCCACTGATACCAGTTGCCGCAAAAACTCAATATGAATTGATACATGCGGTCACCCCAGATGACACAGAGTTAAAAAATAATCCGCGTGCGCGGTCTGCACATATGCGAGGATTCAAAAAATCATATTGACCGTTATATGCGAATTAATGTAATATTTAAAAAAAAAGGAAGAAAGGAAGATGAAAAAATTATTAGCAATTTTATTTGGTGTCGGCGCAACATCAAATGCGTTTGCAAATCCTGCATGCGCGGTTTGTACCGTTGCAATTGGCGCAACACTTACTATTTCTAGGAAATTGGGCGTTTGTGATAATGCGGTTGCAATTTGGTTGGGTGCTTTTTTGGTTATATTGGGTTATTGGGCAATTAAATGGTTCGATAAGAAGAATTGGCATTTTTTTGGCCGAGACACAATTTTAATGTTATTGTCTTTTTCCATGATTGGCGGATTGTATATCAATCAACTGCATTACAGTCCTTGTTATTGGATTATTGATGCGTTTTTATTCTGGGCAATTGTTGGCGGTGTGATTTATATAATATCACAGAAACTGTATGAATATATGAAAAAGCGCAATAATAACCATGCACATTTTCCATTTGAAAAAGTTGTGATGGCTTTGGCTATGTTATTGATTGCCAGTATATTAGTTTCCAAGATTTCAATTTAAATAATATAAAAAAGGACACACAAAATGAAAAAGACTGATAAAAAACTGACTATGGAAGAAATGATTGAAAAAGTTGATGCCGCAAAAAAGGCTAATCCTTTGGATTTATCGTCCGACCAAGATTTGTCTATTGCATTAATGAATTTGATTTCTTTGGAAGAACATTTCTTTTTCAGTGGCGCAAAAACAAAAAAGCCTGGGTTTTATGATTTGTTAAATACTGTGCGTTCAATGCGCAAAGAACTGATGGAACGCATTGTTGATAAATCATCTGTCGAAGGTGGCGAGGTTTGGTGTATTTCTAAACATTTGTTGGCGGCATCTATGCGTTTAATGGAGGTTGGCACCAAGGCTTTGGGTGCCGGCAAAAAAGATGACGCAGTAGAAATGTTTGAAAAATCTTATGATTTGTATTCTTTGTTTTGGGGATTAAATATGCACTTGATTGATTTAGGCGAAGTGCATGAATCCATACCTGAATTTTATGATGGTGCGTTGGCGGCATGTAAAATGGACGCGCCCAAGAAATCTGCAAAGGTAAAAACGGTTGCAACAAAAACAACAGAATCAAAATCAACGGTTAAACGTTTGGGTCAATGGGTTAAGAAAGCGGTAAATTGTTGTATCGAATAATTTGGTGTTGATTTGCATTTCGCAAAAATGTTATAATGCGCACAAGAGAGAATAAATTGAAAAAACATATACTAAAAGTTTTCTGTGGTTTAATTGTAATGGCAACTGTGACGGACGCATTTGCGGCCCAGGTTGCACGTTCGGGTGCGACACCGGAATCTGTGCGTTCGGTTGGTGCGACCACACGTGCATCAAAACCGACGGTAAATCCGCGTTCGGGTGCAACACGTGCGACACGCAATGTTGCGGTACGTACCGCAATTACCCCAAGCAGTTTGAATCGTGAAACGACCAGTGCTTTGGTTCGTGCGCGCAATATCATCAGCAAGGCTGGAAATGAAATTATAAATCGTGCGTGGGGTTTTAATCGTTCGGCGACAACATCTGCGCGCGTGGCAAAAAATACAACAACCGCACGTTCGGCGGCGATACCCGCATCGGCATCGCGTGCGCGTGCAACCGCGGTGTTTAGCGATACATCTTTGTTGGGTGAAAATTATAACAATTGTCGCCAGGCATATAATACATGTATGGATCAATTCTGTGCCGGCGCAAACGAAACATACCGCAGATGTTTTTGCAGTGATGGTTTTCGCACCCTGCGCGACAAAGAAGAGGCTTTGGACGCAGCAACGGCAATGTTATCACAGTTTGAAAGCAATAATTTGAACGCGGTTGATAAAACCGCCGAAGAAGTCAATGCAATGTATTCTGCGACCGCGGGCGAAATGGCTATAAAAAAAGATACATCGGCATCGGCGGCATTGTTGAACGATATTGGCGATTTGTTGTCTGGCAAGAAAAAACCTGAAACCAACAAATCACAAACTTCATTGTCGGCTTTGGATTTTTCGGCTGATCTGGGCGATATATGGGCTGACAATTCGGCAACATCGATATTTGGTGGTGGCGATTCCAAAGATTTGGCATCTATGGAAGGAACCGAATTATATAATAATGCACACAGCCAATGTATGCAATTAATCGGCAATACTTGCGAGGCTGGCGCGGTGAAAAATATGGCAAAGAGTGCATATAGCATTTTAATCACCCAGGATTGCAACGCATATCAAAAGAAATTAGACACAAAAACAGAACAGGTAAAATCAACTGTGCGGACGGCTGAAAAATATCTGCGCGAGGCCAGATTGGAAGAATACCGCGCGCATAATTCGGCAGATGTTAATGAATGTTTGGACAAGGTTGAACAGGCTATTTTGGCACCAACGGCATGTGGTACGGATTTTGCAAAATGTTTGGATTATACCGGTGTTTATATTAATTCATCATCGGGCGACCCAATTTATTCACCGCGTTTGTTTAAATTAAATGAATTAATTGTTTTGGACGGCACATCGGCGGATGTGTTGTCGCAGAATACAGAATTTAATAATTTCTTGGATTCGAAACGCGTGTATGCGAAAACGGCGTTGGATTCATGTCGTGATATTGCCGATACAGTGTGGAGTGAATTTAAACGCAATGCGTTGATTAAGATTTCCCAGGCACAAGACGAAAAAATAGAAGAAGTCAAAATGTCTTGCGTTTCCACTATGAAGGAATGCTATGACACACAAAGTGGCGCATTAAAAGACTTTGATGACACAACAGCGCAGGCATCTGGTGCGTTGGCGGCACGTGCAGCCAAAGACATGTGTTCCGACAAGGTTTTGGCATGTGCGGCACTGTATGCCAAGGAAGGTTCTGAACAATGTAAGTTAAATAGTGATGGCAAAATAAAGAACGCATCAACATGTGGTTTGTCTTCATTGATGAATTTTGTGACTACAGTTGATGATACCCGTATTGCCGAGGGATGCAGTACAGCCGTTGAAAATTATTTAAAACAATTATGCACACCATCATCGGGGGACGAAGGATACCCATGGAATTGCCGGTTACGTGCGTTTGGAAATATAAATGAGGGCAAAAACTGGGACAAAACCAACGTATCAAACAATATGACATTGGCGCAAATGGTTGTAAATTATGCAATTGAAAATTGTATTGGCAGCGACGCACCATCTTTGCCGGCGTCAGAATCGCGCATACAGGCAGATATAGTGAGACAGTTTTCTGGTTTGCAAGAGGCATTAGAAGGCGTGTTATCAGAAAAATGTACAGAGCAAGATGGTTTTTGGTTTGTGAGTTCTACGCCGAATTCTGTTACAAGTTCTATGAAGCCTTTAAATTCTTTCTATGCAAATGTGTTTGGTGGACGCGCGACAGATAAAGAAAAAAGTTTAGGAACCTGTTATGAAAACTCTACAATGGTTCAGTGTATCAGTTATAATGCAGATAATGCTAAGGACGGAGAGATGGCAAGGTATGATGCGGTACGTGATGAATGCATATTTACTGACAAATGGTATGAACAACAGTGTTCTTTATTAGGCAATGGATATTTTGAAAACGGAGTTTGCTATGTTGCACAATAAGATAAAGGAATTTGTTAAGATTGTTTGTTTTTTGTGTATCACGTTTATGCAATCTGAAGCTTATTGTTGGATTGCAGACTCTTTGAAGGCCGGCTATAATTACACATCGTCTTCAAGTAATAACCATTGTAAATCTCAAAATATCGGCGATGCTTGTGTGGGGAATAGCGCGACAAGTAATGGTGTTTGTGTTGGTTGGACCAGCAATATGAGCAATCGCGGAACATATTCTGATGAAGGCGCGACATTGTTGTTTATAGCGCAAAAGATAACTGCAAACGGTGCTAAATTTTGTTTAACACAGGTTCAAGGCGCTAATAAAAATAAAAACAAAGGTGTTGACGGTCCTTGGTTGACTTATTATGCAGCGTCTGGGAATCAAACAAAATGTTTTTGGCTATGCAAACCCGGATATGGCGGTGCAGAATGTGGTGATGCCGCAGGTGGTTCTGTATGTAATTCTGAAATTATAGAACGCAGTAGTTTTGATGATTATAGAATCGCTACATCACACACAATGAATGTAGAAAGTACAGATTGGATGTTTGGTCGGTGGCAAAACGGTTCCACAGAATGTAATGCCCATGGACAAAACGAGCATGAGGCATTTTTGGCGATTTCTGGATGGATTCAAAGTGGTCATGGTGCAAAAGTTGCACCGATGATGGCATGGGCAGATCGTAACGGTTGGTCAGATATGGATTCTACTGCAATTATTCATACTATTGGCGATTCTTTGTTGATGTGTTCGCCTGGGTATAAACCAAACCCCAGCAACACAGACTGTGAACCAGTGAATGCAACAATGTGTCAATTGCAAAATGGGACTTTTTGTGATGGCTTTTCGCGTGACAAATATAATGAAGCAATTCACACTATAGATTCTACGTCGCCTGATAGTTGTTTGCGTTATTTTTGCAAAGATAGTAACCAAGCTTTTCCTTCAAGTGGTGATGTTTCTTGTGTAGATTGTGCTGTGGGTGTTCGTGGCGGCCCACATCCGAGCAATGGTGTTTGTGTAAAATGTGATTTGGGTCAGTATTTTGATTCTGCAACAGGACAGTGCAAAACCGCACAGGGCTATTCGCGCACAGATTTACAGTACGGCAAAGATCTAACCAAAGGCAATAATATAGCTATTTCAGATCAGTGCTGGACAAAGACATCGCCAGATGAATATAAAGACTGCGTATTACGTACAAAGTGAGTATATCAACACTTTATTAAATGATTAGCTAAAATTGATGTGTCTAATAAATTGCTGGTCGCGCAAAAATTGGCATAGATATTAGATAACATTAATTATGGACATTTTTTTCGCAAAGGTAATAGCAGAATACAACGCGAATTTTTAAGGAGTTTGGCTCTGCAAAAAGGATATCTGTTAAACTTAAACCCAATAGATGATGCCAGTATATACGCGGAACCATTGATGGCGACATTAACATATTAACGAATTTGATTTTTGAGATATTAGTGCCAATAGACTAATTATATTTTATATTTTTGATGGTGTGGGATATTGCTTGGTAAGTCCCCTTGGGGTATGACAAACCAAGGGGCTTTATTTATGAATTTATTCCTAAACGTTTAGTTTAAAAAATTACCGTTGTCTGTTTGTTCTTCGGTGACGGATACTTTGTCGCCTTGGGATAACGCGGACAATATATCCATTATTATTGTGCGCTGTTTATCATTTGGTAATTTCCAATACATATTTATCAATCGCAATGTTTCGGTTTTGCCCATTGGATCATTTTCATCAGGCGAACATACACGATGCGATTTTGTCGCCTTGGTTTCATCAGGCAAATTACCCGGTAATCCCATAAAGAAAAATGATACAGGCGTTTCCAATGCACGACTGACCTGGAACAAACGGACCGCAGATATACGGTTCGCCGCAGATTCATATTTTTGTATCTGTTGGCATGAAACACCACATTTTTCACCTAAATCTTTCTGGGATAATCCCAACATCATGCGACGCAGTTGAATACGCGATGCAATATGTTCGTCAATTGCGCTTTTTACATATTCTTTGCCAGCCATCTTTCAACCTTTGGTTTTATGTTAATTTGATTAGATTCTTTATAATATTTTTTTGTTGGTTTTGCAATAAAAAACACTTATAATGTGTCCGCTAGAAATGGAGAAATTTTATGAAAAAACCGTTAGTTTTATGTATTATGGATGGTGTGGGAATTAATAAAATGCGCGAACATAATGCCGTTGCATTGGCTAATATGCCCTATTTTAATTCTTTGTTGGAAAAATACCCTCATTCAAAACTACGTGCCGATGGCGAATTTGTTGGCTTGCCAGCGGGGTTGATGGGCAACAGCGAGGTTGGTCATATCACCATTGGTTCAGGACGTGTTGTGCGGCAATATCTGTTGCGGTTCGCCAAAGAAGATTGGGCAAAAAATAAAAAATTAAATGATTTTATCGCGTCTGTTCGTGAAACGCATGGTATTGTGCATTTTGCGGGTTTAATGTCAAATGGATGCGTTCATGCCAGTATCAATGATGAAATCCAAATCATGAAATATATTTTGAATTCTGGGTTGCGTGTATGTATTCACTTTGTTGCTGATGGGCGTGATGTTGCGCCAAAATCTGCACAACAATTTATCGATTTAATCAAAACAGAATTAGCCGAATTTTTAGCAGATTCTCGCGCGTTTTTTGGAACTTTGACAGGTCGATATTGGACAATGGACCGTAATAAAAATATGGACAGAACCAAACTGGCTTTTAACGCGATTGCAAAGGCACAAGCTGAATTTACCGCGCCTGATATTGATACAGCATTGCGTGACGCATATGCGCGTGGTGAAACGGACGAATTTATTAAACCAACCGTTATAACGCCAATGCCAATCACAAAAAACGATGGATTTTTGTGGGGAAATTATCGGTCTGACCGGTCGCGTCAAATTGTGCGCGCAATGGTGCAATCCAATATTGGTATGAAAATTTTATGCTTTTCACAATATGGCGAAGGATTAGACGAATTGTGCCCTGCTTTGTTAGATGACGAAACACACATCAATTCTTTGGGGCAAATTTTGGCAAAAAACGGGAAAACACAGTTACGTATTGCCGAAACCGAAAAGTATAATCATGTGACTTATTTTTTTGATATTGAACGCAATGACGATTTAGATGGTATGAAAAAAATTTTAATACCGTCACCAGATGTCGCAACATTTGATTTAAAACCTGAAATGTCTGCCGAAGAAATCACCGATACTTTGTTAGCCGAATTACCCAATTTCGATGTCGTAATTTTGAACTATGCCAATGGTGATATGGTTGGACATACCGGGGTTGAACATGCGGCAATACGTGCCATGGAATTCTTGGATAAACAGTTGGCGCGCTTGGTACCGGCAGTTTTAGAACTTGGTGGTGCGTGTCTTATTACCGCCGACCATGGAAATGCCGAAGAAATGTGGGATTACAAAAATAATGTGCCATGCACATCACACACGACAAACCCTGTGAATTTTATTGTTGTGGGTTTGGGTAATATTGCGGTCGCGGACGGTGGTTTGGCCGACATTGCACCAACAATGTTGCATATATTGAATTTGCCACAACCGGCAGATATGACAGGAAAATCATTGATATAAAAAAAAACGCCCAGTAATACCCACAAAATTGTTAAAATTTTGTGGGTCATGATTTTGGGCGGATTTTTTATCTGTGTTTTGGGTAAAATGTTTCAAAAAACATACTGTCAAATGTATTGCTGTAATGCTCTATTTGTGTGGTGTCGGGGTGTGTTTTTTGTTTTGTCGAATCAACCGTTGTTATTGTGTCAGTATCCACACCATTATTTTTTGTGTTTTTATTTGGAGAATTCGCAATAATTGCAATCAATAACAAAGCAATAACAGCCATCGCAATGCCGTCACCTGTCTTTTCAGGGATTTGTTGTGGATTTGGCATTTTTTCTAATTTTTGGTCGTTTTTATCATTTGGCATCTTGGTTTTCCTTTGATTTTCGTCTTTGTTTAAAAAATTCACGTAATAATTCAGCCGATTTATCTGCATATTCAGGTGTTTGAACTATGTTTGGGTGCCACAAGTGTTTATCCGTTTCGAAAACACGTGCGTTTGCCGTTATTCCACCACCCTTTTCGTCCGTTGCCGCAAAATATATGTTTTTTATGCGCGCAAATGAAATCGCCGTCGCGCACATAGCACATGGTTCCAAAGATACATAAATATCGCAATCATCTAAAAATTTTGTTCCCAATTTTTTAACCGCCCTGTTTATCGCGACAATTTCGGCGTGCAAAGTTGGATTATGCTTTTTTTGCACCATATTTTCACCACGCGCAATAATTTTGCCATTGCGCACAATAACCGCGCCGATTGGGACATCGTCGTGTGCAAATGCGCGCTGTGCTAAAATAATTGCTTGATTCATAAAGTCCATGTTGTACAGTTTAACATATGGATTCAAAATTGCAAATCTTTGAAGGTCGTTTTCATGGGCGGAAATTGTTTTTACCCCAAACTGCACGTCCAACCCAG
The DNA here is from genome assembly GCA_902793435.1 of uncultured Pseudomonadota bacterium. Taxonomy (GTDB): domain Bacteria; phylum Pseudomonadota; class Alphaproteobacteria; order Rs-D84; family Rs-D84; genus Enterousia. The sequence goes on from CADBDF010000006.1 coordinate 18,646, forward strand.
GCACGCGCACGACTCGCGGTGTTTAACATGTTGCGCGAAATGGTACAAACATGGGATAAATTTTCGGTTTGGGACGCTTTTGCGGGGTCTGGGGCATTTGGTATTGAAATGATGTCAAGATACCCAAATGCACGCGTTTATTTTTCAGATATTTCAATGGATTCTGTCAAGATTGTAAATAAAAATCTGGATTTAGTTAAGCCACATTTGCAAGAATATCGCGTACATCAGGCGGACGCATTGAAGTTATTAACAGAAAATGCCTTTGGAAAAAATGTGGATATTGCTTTTATTGACCCGCCTTATGACAATCCAGAATTAGGCACGCGATTTGTACAAGAATTTGGTAAAATTGCAAAAAAAGGCGCAATTTTGATATGGGAACAAGAGGCAAATAAATCTGTCACCCCAGATGACGCAAATTGGGAATTTTTACGCGATAGAAAATACGGACGCGCCAGATTTTTAATTTTGCGCAAGATTTAATTAAAAACACTTGATTTTTCAATATTTTTAGTTCATAATATGCCCCGCATAACACCCTTGGAGGTTATGCATAAAGTAATAAAGCATAAAAAAGGATAAAAAATGGCTATTACATTAAAAGCAGATTTTCGTGACGTTGCTGGCAAGGGGGCCGCACGCGCAATCCGCAAAAATAAAAATATTCCTGCGGTTGTTTATGGAAACAACCAAGAACCTGTCGCAATTAGTTTTGTTGAACGCGATTTTGAAATGTTGTTGAAACAACCAAGTTTGCGGACAAAATTGTTCCAAATCGAAACGCCAAAAGGTGTTGAAAACGCTATGTTGATGGATATCCAATATCACCCAGTCAGCGATCGCGTTATCCATGTCGATTTCAAACGTATCGATGTTAATGCACCTGTTTCTGTCAGTGTGCCTTTGGAATTAGCAAACATCGAAACATCACGTGGTTTAAAATTGGGTGGTGTGTTGAACTTTGCTGTGCGTAAGGTTGCCTTGCGTGGTTTGGTTCATGATATGCCAGAAAAAATCGTTATCGATTTGGCAAATTTGAACATTGGCGAAGTGGTCCATGGAACTGATTTGGTTTTGCCAAATGGTATTGAATTAGGATTACACCAAGCAGAATTGGCTTTTGTCACAATCGGTGGTAAAATGCCAGAAGAAGCAGATGCAAAACCTGCTGCTGCAGCAGCCGCACCTGCAAAGAAATAATAAGTATTTCATTTTTAATCCAAACCGCCCTTTTGGGCGGTTTTTATTATATTTGTATCAGGATTTTATACCGACAATTATTTTATATATCCCCCTTGAAATTGGTTTTTGAATACCTATATTTGTGACAGCAAAAAATTTTTAAGGAGGCATAAAATATGGCAAAAGTATTAGGTATCGATTTGGGTACAACAAATTCAGCGATGGCTTTTATGGATGGAACAAATCCAAAAATCATCGAAAACAGTGAAGGTCAGCGCACAACACCATCGGTTGTCGCATTGACACAAAATGGCGACCAATTAGTTGGTATTACCGCAAAGAACCAGGCTGTCACAAATCCTGAAAATACAATTTATGAAATCAAAAGATTGATGGGATTACGTTATGACAGCCCAGCGGTCAAAGAAATTGAAAAACGCGTGCCTTATAAAATTGTCGCAGGTGATAATGGTGATGCTTGGGTTGAAATGGACGGTAAAAAATATGCACCATCACAAATTTCTGCTATGATTTTGGCAAAATTAAAGAAAGATGCCGAAAACTATTTAGGCGAAACAATCACAGATGCAGTTATTACTGTGCCTGCATATTTTAATGACTCACAACGCCAGGCAACAAAAGACGCAGGACGTATTGCAGGATTAAATGTTTTGCGTATTGTAAATGAACCAACCGCTGCGGCATTGGCATACGGTTTGGACAAAGATAAAAATGGCACAATTGCCGTATATGACTTGGGTGGTGGTACATTCGATGTGTCCATATTGGAAATTGTTGATGGTGTGTTCGAAGTTAAATCAACCAATGGCGATACTGCATTGGGTGGCTCCGATTTCGATGCGCGCGTTTTGAAATATTTAATCGATGAATTCAAAGCTCAAACAGGTATTGATTTATCAAACGATAAATTGGCTTTGCAAAGATTAAAAGAAGCCGCAGAAAAGGCAAAAATCGAATTGTCTTCTAAAACATCTGCGGATATTAACCTGCCGTTCTTGACAGCAGATGCCACAGGTCCAAAACATTTCAACACAACACTTACACGCGCAAAGTTGGAATCTTTGGTTGATGATTTAATCAAAAAGACCATTGAACCATGCGAAAAGGCTTTACGCGATGCAGGTTTAAGCAAATCTCAAATCAACGAGGTTATTTTGGTCGGTGGTCAAACACGTATGCCAAAAGTTGTTGAAACCGTTAAAGAATTCTTTGGTCGCGAACCACACAAAGGCGTTAATCCAGATGAAGTGGTTGCAATGGGTGCGGCTATTCAAGGCGGTGTTTTAAAAGGCGATGTTAAAGATGTTTTGTTGTTGGATGTGACACCTTTGTCGTTGGGTATTGAAACGTTGGGTGGTGTATTTACCCGCTTGATTGACCGCAACACAACAATTCCAACCAAGAAATCACAAGTGTTTTCAACCGCCGAAGACAACCAATCGGCTGTGACAATTCGTGTATTCCAAGGCGAACGCGATATGGCGGCGGATAATAAATTGTTGGGTCAATTTAATTTGGAAGGTATTGCACCTGCCCCACGTGGCATGCCACAAATCGAAGTGTCCTTTGATATCGATGCAAACGGCATTGTGCATGTATCCGCCAAAGATAAAGGCACCGGCAAAGAACAAGCGATTTCTATTAAATCCGATGGTGGTTTAAGCGAAGATGAAATCAAACGTATGGTTGATGAAGCGGCGGCCAATGCAGAAAGTGACAAACAAAAACGCGCATTGGTTGAAGCAAAGAACCAAGCCGAAGCCGCGGTGTTCGGTATCGAAAAATCTTTAAAAGAACATGGCGACAAGATTTCTGCAGACGAAAAGAAAGCGATTGAAGATGCAAAAGATGCGTTAAACGCAGAATTGAAAAACGAAAATGCGACGGTTGAATCATTGAAAGAAAAGACAGATGCATTGACCGAAAAAGCCATGAAATTGGGCGAAGCGGTCTATAAAGCCGCACAAGCCGAACAACAGGCAAATCAGGGAAATGCTGAATCTGGTAATGACAACAACACAACCGATGCAGATTTTTCTGAAAAGAAATAATTTGTTTGATTTGTTTAAAAACACCGCCGAATTGGCGGTGTTATTTTTTTACATTTGATTGTTATTATCTTTATATTTGTGCGCATAAAATAGTTTGCCGATGTTTTCTATGACAAATGCATCTTTGCACTTACCATTTTGGATATTAGCAATACATTGATCCAAACATTCATCAATGTGTGTTAAATTCTTTTTTGGGCACATTGCACCACAAGGACAATTCATATAACGTGAATTTTTAACAACAATATACAAACATTGCCGCACATGCATTTCATCATGTATTTTAAATGGATGTATATGCATATCAAAATACACATGATGTGGCATACAATGCCCTTTTGGCGGAACAAAATGCCCCGCTTTGTTCACATAATCCACAACCTGACTATGTGGAATATAACCACACATGAAACGTTTTCCTTTCACAGGTTCATCAAAACTCAACCACACTTCTGTAGAAGTATAATTATTATCAAATGGCATTTTTATCTCGCTTTTTGATGCAAGTGTAATATATTTATTCGCTTTTTCAATAATTTTTATTTCATTTCGCCGATATATATCCCCATGTCTCTTGAGGCAATCAGTAATGGGCTATCGTCATCAACCATCGCATCTGATATCATTAATCCGGTTATATTTGGATCGCGACTTGGGTGACCTGCCTTTACCACCGCATCCATTCCAACCGTTGTGATTTCGCCATTTTGCAATGCCGTCATTACGTATGTTTCATTATTTTCAATTGCGTTTAATGCCGCGTCCGCCATTTGCGCTGCCAAAATTCTGTCCGTTGGAACGGTGACACCTGCCCTTTGTATATGCTCTGGGAACGCCGTTCTGTTCGCAATGCCCGCCGCAGTTAATTTTCGCGATATCATTGTTGCAGGCTCGCCAGAATGACCGCGAAGTGTCACACCTTCGGCGACCATAATAATTCCGTAATCTGTATCACTGTGTTTTATATGCTTTATCAAATTATCCACATCAAATTTTATTTCAGGAATCAAAATCGCACGCGCACCACCCGCGATGCCCGCCGTCAATGCCAACATACCGCATTTGCGTCCCATAGATTGCACAACAAACCAACGATGATGACTGCGTGCAGTCAGCATTAAATCGTCACAAAAACGCGTTAATTGTTGCACCGCTGTATCAAAGCCAATTGTTTTTTCAGTCAGCGGAATATCCATATCTATGGTTTTAGGAATACAAACCAACTGCAAATCACTGTAAATATCACGCGTTGCCCAAGCCAATGATATAGAACCGTTACCACCAATTAAAACAATCGCGTCCAATTTTATGTCCGCCAAGGCTTTTTTTAGTTGTTTTGTAAATTGTGGCAAACGCCCCATTTGCACAGCACGTTCAAAACTGTTATTTTGACCCGTATTGCCATTGCGCAAAACACTGCCCGCGATGGGTGCCATTTCTGGCGGAATACTGTCAGCATTCAACCGTATAACCACAGGTTTATCTGCAACCAGGCCATCTGTGCCGTCAATGATACCATATACCGCCCACCCGCGTTTTGTCGCGCCACGTGTTATATGATAAATCGTACTGTTTAACCCAGAACAATCGCCACCAGTTGTCATAATACCTATTTTTTTCATTTTCGCCTCGCTTGGTTGGTGTTATTATATCACAAAAAGTTTGACAGCGGTATTGTTTTTATGCTAAATCTGTAAGCATATAGTTATTATTTATGGAGTTTTTTTGATGTCAAAGATGGGTAATACAAAACATTCAACCGATGATTTAATTGACGATGCTGTGGCACAACAAAAAAAATGGCTGGAACAAAGACGTTCTTTTGCGCGCGCGTTTTTTACCAAATTGAATGTTTTTGCCAAACCGTCCCAGAAAAAAGTTATTGGAAAACCGGCTGTGAAATCTGCACAAAATAACGATAATAAAAAATCTGTTTTGCGCGAATATTGGTTTCCCATTTTGTGTGCATTTATTGTTATTTTTGTGACAATTTGGGTTTTGTTTAATCATATTGGGCGGTATGAAAATTCTGTGCGCCCTGTCCCAGAACCAATTGTGCGACGCGTCGCAGATTTAAAAACCCCGGCATTTGATATCGTTCGCATTGCCGATAATGGTAAGGTTGTTATTGCGGGCCGTTGGAAACCAAATACGGCCCTTTCTATTTTTATGAATCAAAAATTGATGGCAACAATAACAACTGACAAAAATGGTGAGTTTGCATACGCGCCAACAAATGCATTGGCCCCAGGAAATTATACTTTTTCATTGATGGACGTAAATTCACAGATTAAATCACGTGACCGCGCGTTTGTTTATATATCAAATGCAGGCGATGAAAATTCTGTATCTTTGTTAATGACAAATTCTGGCAGTACCGTTTTACAAAGACCTGCCATTTTGCGTGATGGAGATTTATCTGTTTCAAAAATAGATTATATGGACAACGGAAGATTGGTTGTCACCGGCGACGGATTGCCACGTTTTCGTGTATCAATGACCTTGAACGACATGCCGTTGGGTACCGCAAAAGTTTCTGATTACAAACACTTTGGAATCGGTGCAGATGTTAATGAATTAATCCCAGGAACAGAATATAATTTAAAAGTTCGCATGCATGATGGCGATGGGAACGTTATTGCGACAATCGACCATAGTTTTGTTATGCCAGAAATGACAGGCGATGATGATACATACTACACTGTGCGACGCGGGGATTGTTTGTGGATTATTGCGCGGAACTTTATGCGTCGTGGCGTGTTATTCAGTGTGATTGCCGCACGCAATAATATCGAAAATCCGGATTTAATTTTCCCAAAACAAAAGTTAAATATTCCCGTTCAACCAAAGAAATAAAAAGGAGAGAGCATGGCCTGTGGTACATATAAATATCAAGAATCATACAGTCAAGAATTGCCAGGGTGCGATATATATTCAATAAGACAACGCCCAAGGAACTTTCCAAAAACTGATGTAAATTATTCTAGTTGGCCTATTGTAATGTGGAATATTGAAAAGAAATCACCTCGATGCGAATTGACCGCAACAGGCAACACACGCGAGGAAGCATTTGTCGCAATGAAAGAAATGTTAAAAAACGCAAATAATTCTAAGATTGATACATATAATGGAATCCCAGGCTCTGGGCTGGGAAATCATACATTGACTCCGGATCAAATTATAAAAGAATATATAATTTCACCGGAATCTTTTACAAATATCAGTATTGAATATGGTCCATGGAAAACAAGTAAAAACCGCAAGAAAAATAATAATTGCGGTCGAAATGACACCCACCAAAGAATGCGTAAAGTTCGGTTTATGATTGAGTATGAGGTTGTTGAACGCGGTGTTAAAGAAAAATAAAAAATCGGCAATATGCCGATTTTTTTTATTTAATTTTACCAACCTGCCATGCTTGACGTATAACTATTTTACCTGGGGTAACACTGTGTTTATATTTTGCCTGTCTTTGTTGTGCCTGATTGCCTTTTTCAACAGCCGCAAGCATTGGTTCAGAAACTTTAAATCCAGCACACAGATATTTGACAGTGTCCAGAACACCTGGGTACAAATATAAAATAAAACATGCCTCGGCCAGAGAGATTCTATTATATCCCGGATCATCTGGGATACCACAGTCTTTTAAAGTGCGTTGATAATTTTGTACATATGTTCGTAATGCCATCAATGCATCATAAAAAGCCCTGTTAAATTTGGGTGATTTTTGTATGTATTCCAGACATATTAAATCACGACAGTTTTTTAATTCAACCGATAACATATATTTTTTATCTTTGTTAATAGTTTCCAAAACATAATCTTGGTATGCATCGTATAAAGCGCCTGTTTCACGGAGGCGGAATTTCCATCTGTCTTCTGTATTTTTATACAACATATTGGTTGCATGATATTGCTTGAACAATAAATCAAAATCGGTGGCGCTTAAATCAAAATGTTCCCGTTTAAATGTTGCACGCAATGCTTGTTTACTCATGTTATCGTATGCAGATGGCATAATACATCCTTTTGGTGTGGGGGTTGCCTTTGTTGTTCAGCATAGCAAGAATCCCCCAAATGTCAAGATTTACAAATTTTTATAGACTTTTGTTTTGGTGTAATATAAAATACCAGACATCTGCGGGCGTGGTATAATGGTAGCACGAAAGCTTCCCAAGCTTTAAACGAGGGTTCGATTCCCTTCGCCCGCACCAAAATTCAACCGGCGTTTTGCCGGTTTATTTTATGGTGCATGGAATAAAAATATTCTTGCCATACATAACCGATTTTTGATAGATTTTTTACCAGAGAGATATGGAAAGTTTTAGAAAATTGTTTTTTTCTGCGGTTTTCTGCGGTGTGTTTGTTGCACCGGTGTGGGGCGTGTCATCTTCACCTGATTTATCTAATAAATTATCTGGGGCAATAGATGCCTATAATAAATTACCAACAGAAGTTAAAAATAAAATTGATAACTTTGGTGATACCACAGAACACCCCCAGGAATCCAGCAATAATACAGATTCAACACAAGCACCAACAATCCAAACCCAAGAAGGCGACCCTGAAATAGATGACATTTTTATAAAAATTGCTGATTTAGGTTGGTGTCCAGATGACGACACACAAGTAAAAAATCCGTATAAACAAGAATTATGCAAACGATTCAAATCTGTGGAAGCCAGTTCTTACACAAACAAAGCATTAGATGAAAACACGCAAGCATTAGAAGAAAATTATCAAAATATGAAAGATAAAGAGAATTCTTTCGAAAATCGTATGCTGGGGGCTGCGGGGATTGGAACGGTTGGTATTGGCGGAATGATGGCGGCAAGCGCCCTGGTGGAACAAAACGCTGATACGTCAGCAGAAAATGATATGAAGGCATATTTGGCAACTATGCAATGCAAGGTTGGAAATAATACTTATGATGGCGGAACCGCCGGTATAGAAGTTGGTGGTGCAAATCAATTAATAAACATGTATCAACAATATGCTGAATTGGCCGCTGATTTAAAAGAACGCAAAAACGCATTAGGATTGGCGCCAGGTATAGAAGCAGAAATCGTTATTGATAAAGCAACATCTGGATTATATGACGATGTGGGAACGGGTATCGGTTCGGGCGCATACGCGTCCATTGCACGCGCTTTGCAAGACCCAAATGGTGCGGACGCACAAAAATGGAACGAACAAAAAAATTCTGCATCAACAAAATTAAAAACTGGCGCTGGGGTTGCGGTGGCTGGCGCGGTGGCAAGCGCAGTTGCCAATTACGCAATCAATCATGATAACAAAGATAAATCCCAGGAATTATTGGCTGAACGTGAAAAATTATTGAAAGATAAATATGCGGAAGTATCAAAAATTTTGTTAGATGAATGTAATCAAAGAATTCGTGAACACAAAGAATATGTAAAAACATTAACATCTGACCAATTACAAATAGCGGACATTAAAGAATACAAGGATGCAGTTGATGCCGCACACGAAATTAAAGATGTTTCAGAAATAGCAGACAGCAGTTTTTGCCGATGATAAAAATGTTTTGGATTTTTATTGTTTTACTAACCGCAACAAACACAGTTTGGGCGGCTGGCAACAGTGCTGTTCAGAGTGCCATGCAGGCCGCACGTGATAAAAAAGAAATTGTAAGTGTTGTTGTAAAAGACAGCACAGGGAAACCTATTTCTGGGTTGAATATTACTACAACGAACCTTGTGGCAAAACAATATACCGCAAAGACGGATGCATCAGGCACCGCAAAGTTTGAGGGTGTGTGTTCGGCTTTCGCACGTATAGGACGCGAATATTCAACCGAAAAAAGAACAAATCCAAAGACAAAAAAACGTCCTGTCTTTATAAAAATAACCGACCCTGATAAAAAATATAAAGATTGGTATGGATATTTGGAATGGGATGATTATGCTGGCAAAACAGGATGTGTTCGTACAATTACAATGAAACCAGATATGATACGCGAAACTTTTCCAACAGCCGAACAATTGAAATACGCGTTTGATAACAGAACTGGGAAATTGAAATTTTATAATATTTGTACAGACAATAAAAAACCAGGTGGAAAAATACAATCTGGATGCATAGATGTGTTCAGAAATGTGGATACTCAATTAAATGAAGCCATTTTCTTGGCACAGGAATATATGCTCAGAAATATTTTGCCTGAAAATAATTCTGCGTGGATTGAATGCGTTGGAACACCTATACGAACAAAAGGAAATCAAGATTTCTTGAAATGCACATCAACAGATGGTAAATACGCATACGATTTTGAGTTTGATGATTTAATTGAATCCACCGATAATACCGTGCAAAAAGATGCCGCACAGGCATTGTGCGAAATTGTACATGGCGGAAAGTTTGAGACAGAAATCCAAAAAGCTTTTTGCACCAAAAATTCTGCAACAGAAACAAAAGAAATGTGTAATCAAATGCGCGGAACCACATACGGTTTATCATGGACAACAAAATTTTACCCTGTAATTCAAGGTTCAGTATATCAAGGGTCTGCAACAACAGGATACATGCGAGAGATTCCTAAAACACGACAAAATGTATGTGTGTTTGATTTTAGAAACGTTGGTAAAGATTATAATCCTGCAACCATTGCTGGTATTGATAATTATAAATACGAATATATAGAAGTTCGTTCGTTGCCATCGTTAGAGTTTTTGCTGCATCAATATGTTAAGGCGCAGATTGGTGCAGATTTTGATAATTTCCGTTGCACATCTGGATTTAGACAATGGAATTCGCCAAATGGTGTAAAACATATTTTCGAGTGCTATATCACAAGTGATGATGACGCAAAATCTGGCACAATTGAATTTGTTTTTGATAATATAAATGTCAGAACAGAATTGTATTCCAACGCTGGCGAAGGGAGTATGAATTGTATCGCCGCTGGCGGATCTTTTGATGGTGCGAATTGTATGGGCATGACCAAGGAACAATGTACTGAATTAGATAGCAAAACCCGGGATATTGGTGGTGCCACATGGAAGCCTGAAATAAATCAATGTGTATTAAATGATGCACAAAAATTACAAAATTATAAAAAGGTTGGCGACGCACTGGTGACAACTATTGCTGTGGCAGGAACAGTGGTGGTGGTGGTGGCAACAGCTGGAACAGCGGCACCTGCGATTGCGGCATTGGCTGTTGCGGGCGGAACTATGTCTTTGGCTGGAACGGCGGTGGAAATGAAGACCACAGAAATAATGACAAAACAAGTTGAAAAATTCAAAATGTTATATAACGGATGTAAAAATCAACCAGAGGAAGAACAAGACCCTTGTGCGCGTTCGGTATTACAATCATTTTTGGGCTTTATTGAAACATATGTGTCAAAAGGTGCCTTTGAGGGACAATATGCAAAATCTTTGGATGAAATATTTAGAGATTTGATTGAAATAACAGAACCCGAAACCATTACAAGAGAAGATATTAAATATTATTCTTTACAAAAAACGGTCGCAGAAACACTTGTTACAACCAAACAAGTTGCAACAGTTGCTACGATTGTTGGTGATTTTGCTTTGATTTTTGCCGGTGGTGCAAATGCGATTGCAAAATTAAGCAAAATGGGGATTACATTAACCAAAGACGGCGTCGCGGTTGTTAATGCGGCAAACAAGGGAAATAAAATATCAAGATTTTTTGCCCGTGTATATAATTTAAGTAAAAAACCTGTTGGTAAAGCAAACGATTTTAATACCGTTAAAACCGATTTGTCACGAATGTCACCTATTCCAAGTAAGACCAAACCTGGTTTTTGTTGGATAGAAGGATACTTGAAAACACCATGTAAATAATGCTTAAAAACCTTGACTTTTTAGTTTTAAAGTATAATAATACCATTGCAAATCCCAAAGATTGCCATTAAAAACACCCCTGCGTGCGGTATGCACGAGGAACACTCTCCGGCGAGTTTCGCCCTGGGTGTCGGTTTTCTTTGTGGTTTTAACAGATAACTTTTTAACAAGGAGTAATATACATGGCAACAGTTATCCGCTTGGCACGTTATGGTGCAAAAAAACGCCCTTATTATCACATTGTCGTGACAGATTCACGTAATGCGCGTAATTCTGGTAATGTTTTAGAGGTTGTTGGTAAATACAACCCTATGTTAGCCAAAGACGACGAAAAACGCGTCGTTTTGAAAATCGATGAATTAAAAGCATGGTTGGCCAAGGGTGCAAAACCTTCGGATCGTGTTTATAAATTCATGGTAAATGCTGGTTTGGCAACTGCAAAACCAATTCCAACACAAACCAAAAAGAATTTACCAAGCGAAAAAACACAACAAAAGGCAAAAGACAAAGCTGACAAGTTGGCAAAAATCGCCGAAGAAAAAGCCGCTGCAGAGGCCGCAGCCAAAGCAGCCACAGAGGCACCAGCCGAAGCCCCAGCAGAAACAGTTGCGGAGTAATAATTACATGCAAAATAGACCGAAGTATTCCGATTTAGAATTAAAACACGCGTTAAGCGACGTGTTTGCTTCGGTCTATTTTGTTGATAAACGCGCAAAGAAAAAACTGAACGACAGTTATTTTTTGAACTTTGACAATTTAATTGCCTATGCACGCGAAAATCATATTGACGAAATGCAATATATTCGCAGTATCCAACAAGATTTATTAACCATGCCGCAAACATATTTGGTGCGCCCTTTCTATACCAAATATGAATTAAAACGCGCAATGACAAATGTGTTTAATTCTGTGTATTTTGATGATTTATCTGCAAAAATCAATATACAAGACAGTTATTTTTTGAATTTTGATTCTTTTGTAAATTATGCGCAAAAACATAATATCGACCCAATGAATCATATAAACGGTATTCGCGATATGCTGTTGGAATTACCTGGCTGTCACGAAAGAGCATAAGGGTAAAAATTATGAGTAATGTTAATTGTCCCTATGATAATCAATATTGCCAGAAAAAAGACCAGATTTTTTCTGGGTGGGTAAAAATCGTAACAAACTACACAATACCCCAACCCATAAACCCTGATGATTTTTCAGGTTGTCCAGGGGTTAAAACCTGTGCCAGACATCCCGAGTTTTTATCAAACCAAAGGTCCAAAGGTCATGAACGACAATAAAAAAATTTTGGTTGGTAAAATTGTTGCTTTTCAAGGTGTGCGTGGTGATGTGCGTATTCAAACATACACTGAAACCCCGGCAGATTTTCAAAAATTCAAAATTCAAAGTTCAAAGTTTAATCCTGATGATTTCAAATTCATTCGTGTTTTGCCTAATTCATCTGTGATTATTGCACACATCAACGGATTCGAAGACCGAACATCAGCCGAGGTTTTACGCGGAACAGAATTATTTGTCGCGCGCGATGACTTGCCTGATGTAAAACCCGGCGAATATTACCAAGCCGACTTGATTGGTTTTACGGTTATACAAAATGGCGAAAAAGTCGGTATTATTTCAGGATTCCAAAACTTTGGCGCAGGCGATATTATCGAAACATCTGTCGGCAATTTGTATTCGTTCAAAGGCGCAGATGTCGATTTTAACAACAAAACCGTCACAGTAAAATAAGAGGTTGTTTTATGTCATATAGAGATAAATTAGGAACACAAGTTGCGTTAGATATGACACCGGTGTCGTTACACTGTTATGATGCAGGCGAATGTCCTGCTGTCACAGTATTACGCAATACAATGCCGTCTGTACACATAGAAACGAATGTAGACGGAACAATAACCGCAACATGCCCAATCAGGCAATTTGCACAAGCACAAGAAACTATACGCGTCACATGTTTTGGATGCAGATGCAGATAGGAGTTTTAAAGATGGCTTATTTGTATGTTTTTCAAGAAAAATGTCCTTGTAGTTTAGAAAATTGTGCAATCTATAAACAGACACCAACAAGACTTAAAATAGATCCAAATACAGACAAGTTCTATGTAGATCAAGTTGTTAATGAACGTTATAGATGTAATCCGGAATATGCGGTATTAAGACCAACCGATTTATGTCTTAACAGCGATGAAACCCTTTGCGCAAACCTTGATGAATTAAAAGCTATTTGCCAACAATGTTGTGCCAAACACCCCATTGATAAACGCGACAAATCGTTTCGTCCAGCACGAATAAAAATCGATTTAATGAATATGCACAAACCTATGAAAAAGAGATAAAATGCACTTTAATATACTGACCATTTTTCCAGAATTATTCCCTGGCACATTGGGTGCCGGTGTGGTTGGGCGCGCTTTGGATAAAAAAATTTGGTCAATGGATGTTATAAATATTCGCGATTTTGCCATAAATAATTATGGCAGTGTTGATGACGAACAATTTGGTGGTGGCGCAGGTATGGTTATGCGTGCCGATGTGTTGGGTGACGCATTGGATTCTGTTAAAAACAAAGGTAAAATCATATACTTTTCGCCACGCGGTAATGTTTTAAATCAAAAATCTGTTCGTGAGTTTGTCGCCGATAAAGATGCAACATACACCCTGATTTGTGGCAGATATGAAGGCATTGATGAACGCGTTTTACAAGAATATGACATTATGGAAATTTCTGTGGGCGATTATATTTTGTCGGGTGGCGAAATTGCCGCGCAGATTTTTATTGACAGTTGCGTTCGCGTGATGGATAATGTGTTGCACGGTGGCGCAGATTCCACCAATAATGAAAGTTTCGAAATCGGCGGGTTAGAATGGCCGTTATATACCCGTCCGTCAGTATGGCGCGGACATAAAGTCCCAGAAGTCCTGCTGTCCGGTCACCACGGCAATATCGAACGGTGGCGGAATCAACAATCGGACGAAATAACAAAACAAAGACGTCCGGATTTAATAAAGGAAAACAAAAAATGAATATTTTGAAAAAAATTGAAGCAGAACAAGTCGCAAAAATGAAAGGTGATAAAGTTATTCCTAACTTTAAAGCCGGTGACACAGTAAAGGTTCATGTAAAAATTAAAGATGGCGATAAATTCCGTATCCAAATGTTCGAAGGTGTTGTTATTGCACGCGATGGCGGAAATGGAAATAATGCATCATTTACAGTTCGTCGTGAATCTTATGGCGTTGGTGTTGAACGTAAGTTCCCATTATATTCACCTGCGATTGAAAAAATCGAAAAAGTTCGTATTGGTCGTGTTCGTCGTGCCAAATTGTTCTTTTTACGCAAATTGTCTGGTAAAAAGGCTCGTATCGTCGAAGATTTGGCGGCAACATCTGCCGAAAAAGCAGCAAAATAAATTTTGCAAAAATATTAAAAAAGGAACCGCAATTTTGCGGTTCTTTTTTTATCAAATTTAATAATTTGACTTGTGCGTCTTATGTTTGTAAAATTATAGGTATGAAAAAATTTATAAAGATTTTTGCTGTTTTTGCTTTGATTATGCCAATCGTATCACAGGACGCGGTTGCGTATATTGACCACGAAACTGCTGTATTGCGCGTTTTAAACAAGGCCGCAGGAAAAACACAAACAGTGCGTGTGCCGGTTGGATATTCTGTAAATCATGAAAAATTAAATATTGCTGTGCGTTCTTGCAAGCAAACAGACCCATTTGATGCAGAAAACCATTTCGCCTTTGTCGAGATTTTTGACGGCAATGCCAATCAAATATTTGGTGGGTGGATGAATAAAAATGAACCAGGCAACAATCCATTACAAAATCCGGACTATGATGTTTGGTTGATAAACTGCGAATAATTTAATGAGGGAGAGAAACATGAAAAAAGCTATCGATTTTTTAAAAAGAAATTTCAAATTGATTATTGGAATCGCTGTATTGGTTTTGGTTATTGCGATTTTCTTTGCTGTTAAATCTAAATCGGTGGGTTTGGAAAATGGAAATTTACAAAAATGGACTTTGGCATCAGTTGAAACAAAATTATCAACCGTTCAATCTTTGGCAAATAATACAAAAAATGCCGATTTAATTGTGCAATGTGTTGATAAAATGTCCAGTTTTAATGATTCTGGGGAATTTGCGGTTCGTGATGCGGTAAAGTTATGCAATATGGGTATTCAATTACGGGAAAATAATTAAAAATGCAAAATAGTGATGATGATAAATTAATTAAAATCAATATGGGCGCATTACAAAGTAATGTCGCGCCAAACAAAGATTCTGTGTTATGTTTAGGTATTGAATCATCGTGTGACGAAACATCGGCGGCAATTGTGGATTCCAACAGAAATGTTTTGGCGCATATTATTTATTCACAAATTCCAGAACATCAAAAATATGGTGGTGTGGTGCCTGAATTAGCGGCACGCGCGCATATTTTGGCAATTGACACTGTAATCAAACAGACTTTACAAGCCGCCGGCAAAAACATTAACGACATTGATATTATTGCCGCAACGGCGGGTCCGGGACTCATTGGTGGTGTCTTGGTTGGTTGGATGGCGGCAACAGGTATTGCACAAGCAACAAAAAAACCATTAATTGCAGTAAATCATTTGGAAGGTCACGCATTGGTTCCCCGGTTATCTGCGACTGCGGCAAATGGAATTGGCGATGGCGGATCTGTTGATTTTCCATATCTATTAATGCTGGCATCGGGTGGGCATTGTCAAATCTTATTGGTACGCGGTGTCGGTCAATATGAATTAATCGGTCAAACCATAGATGACAGTGCCGGCGAGGCATTTGATAAGGTTTCTAAGATGTTGGGATTGGGTTATCCTGGTGGTCCAATTGTTGATAAACGCGCAAGCTCAGGCAATCCAAAACGTTTTAATTTTCCACGACCACTGTGTGATAAACCTGGGTGTGATTTTTCATTTAGCGGTATAAAAACCGCGGCACGCATTATGTTGGATAAAAATACTGAATCGGTTGATGATGCGTTTATAAATGATTTCTGCGCATCTTTCCAGGCGGCTGTGGTTGATTGCATTATAAACAGATTAAATCACGCGATGGCGACCGATGTTGTTCGTGCGGCAAATCCAAAAACTTTGGTTGTTGCCGGTGGCGTTGCGAAAAACAGTGCTATACGCGCAGCAATGGAAAATTTAGCAAACGCGCACAATATGATTTTTGCCGCACCACCAATGAATTTATGCACAGACAACGGTGCAATGATTGCGTGGGCCGGAATTGAAAATTGGCGTGTTGGAAATATCGTACGCGAACCTGTGGCACCCCGCCCCCGTTGGCCATTGACTGAATTGTAATGTAATTGGTATAAAATTATGACACCAGAAAAAGATAAATATTACGAAAAAGCGACTAAACAACTATTAAAAACCATTGATACAATGGGGTTGGATAAAATTAGTCGTTTGCGTGCAAGAAACCTTGTTCTGTTGTTTCGTGATTCTTTCAAAATGCCAACGATTAAATACAAAACATTTGAACACGAATTAGGCAATACTATCGGTTTTTTGAATTATGATTCCGATGGATTTTGCCGCGTTGCCAGTACTAATTTTGGAATAATGATGGGTGGTGCTGCAAAATGGCAAATGATGTATATTGATAATATATGGACATACGGTCCGCATCATTACTTGGTACACAACCAATCAAACACAATATTGGATTTAACTTTTGATCAATATACAAATAATAATATAACTGTCCCGTATGATATTGGCAGAAAGGTACCTTATCAATTAAATGCAAAAGGACAAGACCCAGTATTTCGCTTTGCCGATGCGTTGGGAATTGATATAATACAAGAATTAAAAAAACAAAATGATTGAATATGATTGAAAAACCAGAACCTTTTGTTAAACCAGATATGATTTTTTCGGTGACAGATGCGTCATCTTTGCTGAAAAAAGTTGTTGAAACTGCTTTTCCGGTAATACGTGTGCGTGGCGAACTGTCGGGCATTACACGCGCAACATCGGGGCATATTTATATGTCAATTAAAGATGCCGGGGCGGTTATAAACATGATTATTTGGCGTGGCACACCGGTAGCGTTTAAACTGGAAGAAGGCATGGAAGTTATAGTCACCGGAAAATTCACGACTTACCCCGCCCGCAGTAATTATCAAATGATTGTTAGTGAAATTGAAATGGCTGGCGTTGGCGCAATATTAAAAATGCTGGAAGAACGCAAACGCAAATTGGCAGCTGAGGGTCTGTTTGATGAATCGCGCAAAAAACCGTTGCCAAAACTGCCACAAACAATTGGTGTCGTCACCAGCCCGACAGGTGCCGCTTTTCAAGATATTCAAAATAGATTGCGCGAAAGATTCCCTGTGCGCGTTTTATTGTATCCTGCAACAGTCCAGGGGGAATCCGCCGCGCGTGAGGTTGCCGCAGGTATTGAATATTTTAATCGTATGAATAATGTTGATGTTATCATCGTTGCACGCGGTGGGGGTGCATTGGAAGACTTGTTGCCTTTTAGTGAAGAAATTGTTGTGCGCGCCGCCGCCGCCAGTCATATTCCTTTGATTTCTGGTGTTGGACATGAACCTGATTGGATGCTGATTGATTTTGCCGCCGATGTGCGCGCACCAACACCAACCGGCGCCGCAGAAATGGTTGTACCGACAAAAATATCACTGATTCAAGATTTAGAAAATCAAGGACACAGATTGGAAACTATTTTTGCCACACGATTGGTTGGCGCACGACAAAAAATTGAAAATATTTCTATCAAAAGCCCGCGGCAAGTCGTTATGGAATTAGCCCAAAAAATAGACGACATAGCCAGAACTTTGGATTTAATTATCACAAACAAACTGGGGTTGGCACGACAAAAATTAGATGCTTTGGCTTCTATGCCAAATGTATTATCAAATAAAATGAATATATTAAATCAGTCTGTTTTGCACCTGGGGCAAATGTTAAATAGTTTGAGTTATAAAAGTGTTTTATCGCGTGGATATGCCATTGTACGCGATGCCAATAATAAAATTATCAGTAATTCTGGCGCAGGTATTCCAGCAACCATTGAATTTAATGACGGCGTAATAAAATTATAATATTATTGACAAAGCGATTGTTTTGTATTATATTTGGTGTGTAAAGATACAAAACAAAAGGTTTGATATGGACAAAAAAGTTGGTTTATCTTGGGAAGAAAGACGCGCAATTTTGACGGCCATTTTGGATTCACGTGTTAAAAAAGATGTTATAATCAACAAGGAATCGCGTGATTATATTTTGCAACCGTCGAAACATAACAAAAAATTTGTTATTACAGCATATAATAATCAACACTATGTTGTGACATGCGATGATGTGGTTATTGCCGACAGCAATACTTTTGGAAATAATGCCCGCGCAAAATTAGATATTATGTTATTGCTTGAAAAATTTATTGACGCATATAATAAAACACTGGTCGATAAAGCATACGGCAAACACAGATAAAAATAACCGCCAATTTGGCGGTTTTATTTTTTTACATTATGCACATTATACATTTTACACATAGATAACGCAAAACCACGATGCAATAAAGTACATAACAAATCAGGTGGCATTGGTAATCGGCCTGCTTCGTATCTGCGCAATTCTGGGATAGTTATTTTTAATAACGCTGCGGCATTTTTCGTGTTTAAACCCAACATTTTTCGCGCACGACGCACCTGTTCGCCAATCGCACGCGCATCAATTAAAACAATAGACATTTTATTCCCCCATGTTAAAAAAATAAAAATACCGCAATAAAAAATTATGCGGTTGGAGGCCGAAAGACTACTTCGAGTTGTAGCGTTGCTTATTCAATATATTCGCAACCCTCCAACCAGTTGGATGGAGTTTCTCTATGTAAAGGGCTTTCGGTCCCACATTGGCAACACGCCAATGCAATCATATTTTAATACATAATATGTATTTTTGCAAATTTATTTTATCAATGTGCGTGCCATATTTAATGATTCACTTGTTATTTCGGCACCACTGATTATGCGCGCAATTTCGTTCAATCGGTCGTCACCTGTGATTTCTGTGACCGTCGTTGTCGTTTTATCATTATCACTGTATTTTGCAATTTTATAATGACGGTCGGCAAAACCGGCAACCTGGGCAGAGTGTGTAATAACCAACGCCTGTGATTTTTGTGCCAACCGATTTAATCGCAAACCCACCGCAGATGCAGTTGCACCACTGATACCGGTATCAATTTCATCAAACACAAATGTATGTGCATCGTCACCACCCGCCAATGTCACACGCAATGCCAACATAAAACGCGCCAATTCGCCCCCAGATGCAGATTTATTCAATGGTGCAAACGGTGTGCCTGGATTGGTTTTTATCATAAATGTAATATCGTCTGTGCCAAATGGGGTCGCACCACCCTGTTTTATTTCCACCATAAAATCAGCCGAACCCAATTTTAAATCTGGCAATTCTTGCATAATCGCATCACGCATACGCGTTGCGGCAATGGTGCGCATTTTTGTTAATTCGGTTGCATATTTATCAAATTCAGCGCGTGCCGTATTTAATTCGCGTTTTAACTTTTCTAATTCAGCCCCAGAATTATCAATCGTATTTAATGCTGTTTCCATATCGTGCAATTTATTCGGCAATTCGTCCGCGGGAATTCTGTGTTTTCGTGACGCCGCACGTATAGCAAACAATCTTTCTTCAATTTCATCAATTGTGCCAATATCGGTTTCAGGCGGTCTGATTTGACCAGACGCGTCTGCGATCATCTGTGCCGCGTTATACAGCGCATCAATTTGTTCGGCATACGGATTATCACCATCACTATGCACACGTTCCAAAATATGCGCAACATTACAAATCAATGAATCCAATGAATTTCCATTTGGATAAAATGCGTTTTGCGCATCGGTAATAATTGCAGCATTTTTTTCCGCGTTCATCATATTGGCGCGCGCGGTTGCCAATTCTTCTTCTTCGCCAGGTTTAACCTTTAAAGCACGTAATTCATTAACATTATGTTCCAAAAACTCGCGTTCCAATGCAGATTTTTCCACCAAATCTTGCAATTCGGCAATTCGTGTTTGAGCCCCATGAAATTCGTTATATGCGTTGCGCGTTGCGGTCTGTAATTGTATAAATTCTGGATTATTTATTGCCGCAAATGTATCCAATGTGGGTCTGTGCGTTGCGGGATTTAATAATGTATGATTTGCAAACTGACCATGAATTTCAACCAAACTGTCACCGATTTCTTTTAAGCCCCTGACCGATACCGGTATATCGTTTATCCATGCACGACTTTTTCCGTCGGTGGTCAATGTTCGACGCAAAACAACCGTATCATCAGGTTCCAATCCGTTTTTTGTTAATATATTTTTTACCGTATCGCCAACATGTTCAAATTCAGCACTGACCGACGCCATATCGCAACCATGGCGAATTAATCCTGTGTCACTGCGTGCGCCCAATGCCAATGACAGTGCATCCATTAAAATACTTTTACCGGCACCTGTTTCACCGGTCAATATATTTAATCCAGAACCGAATTCCAGATTCAGTTTTTCAATCAAAACAATATTAGATATATGTAAATTCGTTAGCATAGCTGAATTATAATGGTATTTAACCCAAAAATTCAAGTTTTTTATATATTTTCCAATCGCCAATCATGCAACCATAAAATATAGCCAGAAATTTTATAATCTGGATAAATTTGTGACATTAAATTCATATATTCATGTAATTGCGCAATGTATTTTGCGCGGAACTTTTCAGTATCTGTATCGGTTTTATAATCCAAAACGCGCACAATTTTTGTTGCATCATCTATAACCAGCCTGTCGATACGGCGTGACATAAATACACCATTGATATACCCGGCAATTGGAACCTCTGGTATTGAATTTTCCATAAAAAACGATTGTAATAATGCGTCACTGTTTTTGATTTTCTCTATCAAATCAATATCACCACTTTGTAAAGGCGCCAGAGATACATTTTGCAATTTTTTATGCATCGCGCGTCCCGTAGATGTTGCAAATTGGTCACGTTCATATTGCAATACAAAATCTGTTATATTTTTATTCATGTTCTATCCTGATATATTCGGCATTTTCTGGGGCATTGGTTAGTTTTGCAAATACACGCCACAAATTCGCATGCCATGAATTTTCGGTTGGGTTTTTATTTGGTGTATATCCATAAACATACAATTCGTCACGCGCACGCGTCATTGCAACATATAACAACCGGTAATATTCGGCAATTTGATTTCGAACTCTGGTTTCAACCGCCGTATCAATTTCTGGTGATGATATTTTAGAATTTATCCGCCAAATCCATGGCAATGGATATTCCGCATGTCGTTCAATTGGTAATGTAAATATCGTATCACCATCGGGCATGCGGACAGAATCTATTAAAAACACAACAGGAGCTTCCAAACCTTTACTGCCATGGACGGTGACAACGCGAACACCAGACACCGCATCCATATCACGTTGAACCTCGGCACCACCGGTGATAAACCATTTTAAAAATTCACGTAATGTACCACTTTGTGTTCTTTCGTATGCCAAACATATTGTCATAAATTCTTCCAATGGGTCCAATATTTGGTCACCCAATGCCGCAATCATTTTTTGTTTATTATTATTTTCACGCAAAACAAAACTGAAAAAAGAATATGGGGATAAATCGTGCGACATATTTATAATCTTGGTTAATTTATCATACGCATCTTTATCAAATGTCGCCAATATTTCAAACACAGTTGGAACAACCGCGTCTTTATTCACCGCCCGCAGACGTGTTGCCGCATCATTTTTCATTTTGCACAAATCATAAATTTTAGTTTCGTTGTATCTAAACAGCGGACTTTTTAACACACAGCACAACGAATAATCATCGGCATTGGTTAAACAAAACCTGGTTAAATTTAAAAAATCACGAATAGCCGGAAATGTTGGCAGATAAATACGATCACTGCCAGCGACAGGCAAACCCATTTTTTTCAATTCCGTTATTAACAATGGTGCAAATGGAGGTCTGCGCTGAACCAAAACCATTATATCCCGTGGCGCATATTTTCCAGAATCCAACACAGATTTTATCTTGGTTGCAATCATTTTTATATATCCACGCGAATCTATTTCGTCTGTTTTCTTGGCAATCAATTTATGCAATTCAACCAAACCTGATTTGTGTTCATTTATTCCGCGAAAACATTTGTGTTCTTGATTAATAAATCCACTGGTTTGACAAACAATATCGTCTGCAAAAAATGTATCAACCGCATACAGCACAGATGGCAAAGAACGAAAATTTTCAGCCAATGGTATATCACAAATTCGCCGATAATTGTTTTCAATTTGACAACCAATATCACCACGACTTTTAACAAATGCATCTGGGTCGGCACCCTGGAATCCGTATATAGACTGTTTGGTATCACCCACAACAAACAACGAACGCGGCATTTGTGTTTTGTCGCCTTCGGTAAAAAATCCGTCCAGCAACATATTTATAACATCCCATTGTAATACACCCGTATCTTGGGATTCATCAACCAAAATATGCGACAGCGATACATCAAGTTGCGATAAAACCCACCCCATTGTATCCGCACGTGAAAATAAATTACGCGTATATAAAATTAAATCTTCGAAATCTAATAAATTTCGTGATTGTTTTTTTGTTTTATACGCATCTGCAAACGCATAAGACAAATCAAATAATGCAAGCGTATCATCAAAAACGCGTTTATTATTGTTGTATTGATTTATTGTAAAAACACGTTCTTGTTCGGCAATTAAAAAATCTTGCTTTGAAACATTTTGTCTTCTTGTATCGTTGTCAGTTAAATAAGCCTTTTTATATTCATCAAAGTCAATTTCACCGCATAAATACAGGTTTGTATTATCAATTATTTTTGTTAAATAATCTTTTGGCTTTTGTGAATTTAATTCACGCGCAGTATTTAGAATTTCTATCAAATTTTGTGTTGGGGTGGTTGTATCAGGCACGTTTTTGATATTTAAAAATTTTGTTGTTTTATCAATAAAATATTCACGATATTTTGTAATATTTTTCACCATAAAAAAATCTTTATAATGCTTGGTCAAAATGTCCAACAAATCGTCCATAGCATATTCAGTAATTCTATTTACCATGTGCGAAAACGCCACTGATACGCGTTCGTTTTGTGGGTTAGAAATCATATCGTTTAATGAATCCCAAAGTAATGCCTTTTGATCCGCACCCGACACCAATTTCCATGCGGGTGAAACACCAGCCTCGACCGGGAAACGACGCAAAATTTCTTCACAAAAACCATGAATTGTTTTTATTTTCAGCATCATTGGATTATCGATATATGTAAAAAATATTTCACGCGCATGTTTTATATCTGTGTCTGTGACATTTTTTTCAAACGCAATATCTTGCAACATTTCACGCATTTTATCATCGGGCATCAGTGCCCATTTTTTCAAATTTTTTAAAATACGATTGCGCATTTCACCCGCCGCAATATTTGTGTATGTTAAACACAAAATACCCGTCCGCGTGATATCTGGGGTGCGAAACAAAATACGCAACAAACGTTGGGTTAAAACACTGGTTTTACCGGTGCCGGCATTGGCCTGGACCCAGACATTATCGTTTGGGTTTGCCGCCATATCTTGTTCAGGTGAAAGTTGTGGTTTTTTATCCATTTTATTCGATTTATACTCTTGCTTTCTTTGTTTGATTGTAGTATAAATCAACACGAACTGCAAGGGTATATTCAAAATACGGGGAGAAAAAAATGCCAATCACACAAGTTTTATTAATCATTTTATGTTCCGTTTGTTTTTTATTATTAATTGCATTGGGCATATCGTTTTCTATTTCGCGCAAAAGTCAAAAGGTTATGGAATCTTTGCTGACAATTTTAACACACCCAGAACGCGCCCAAATTGCAGAGGCCTCACGCGTGTTGGGCGTTGTGTTGGCTGATAATGTTGCAAAAATAAATGCTGATTTTCAGGTTATTAGCGAAACATTAAAGCATCAAATTGAAATTGCACAACAATTACATAATCAATTAACCGAACAAAATGACACATTGGTTAATGCCGCAGATGATGCAACCAAGAAAGTCGCAAACATGTCGCAACGGTTGGAAAATACAGTTGGCGGATTACAAAGTATTGTTGAGTCTGCATCATGGCAAAATGTTGAAAATTCTGCCGACAAATTTACTGCGAATTTGGACGATGTTTTGTCCAAGATAGACACCACCACAAACGATGTTGATAATCGCGTGACGAATTTACAAAATCAAATGTCGAACTGGATTGAATCAGGTAATGTATTGAACGGCGAATTGGATACAAATTTCGAACGCAACAGCGAACATATGAAATCTTTGCATGACGAAACAAATACATTGAAAGATACACTTGCCGAATTGAATAAATCTGTGGCTGATGGTTTTGACAATATAAAAACTTCGGCGGCTGGATACGAGGAAACATTGCGTTCAAATGACAAATTTATGAACGACCATTTGATTAAATTGGAAGCATACAGCAAAAATGCAAAAAAACAACTCGTTGCCCAGGTAAATACTTTGACCAACACCGCAAATGTTGTTGCCGGTCAAGTTCAATTAGCAGAATCATCGATAGATAAACAACATCGCAAATTAACAGATGCGGTCGATGCATTGATGACATCGGCAACCACGACCGAGGCATCTGTGCGCGGTGTATCAAATGAATTGTCCGGTTTGACCAATCATTTCAACGAAGAAATCAAAGAATTTGCAACATCGGTGGTCAGTGAAATCAAAACTGTATCTGGGGTTGCAAATGTGACATTGGAAAACACCAAAAATGCCGCAAACGCGTTTTCAGAATCTGTAAAAACAATGGCAACCAGTGTTCGCGAAACATTGATTGAAATGAATACCGCACATACACAACTGTCGGGACAATCCCAGAATTTAATTAAACTGTCAGCGGACACAACCGCACAATTGGAACCTTTGTCTGCGTTAATAGAACGTTATTATTCCGCCCTGCCCGATTTATCACGTACGTCATTAGAGGCCAATGATAATTTGAACAAGATTGTATCTAATTTAGATAAAAATATTGCGTTGATGAAAAAGACAGTCGCGGATTCAACTGGAAACATTGCAGAATCTGCGGTTAAATTAGAAGATTTGGCGGGACAATCGCGTCAGCAAATGATTGATTTGATGTCTGATTATGCCAAGGCGGTAAATACAATGCAGACATTAAACAAACAAATGATGGTTGCACGTGCGACCGCGCCAATGGACGCAATTAAATCTGCACCACGCACCGCGGTTGCAGGTGTATCTGGGACGGATTTTTTGAAAAATCTGGACATGGATAAATTGCATGAATTATCCATGGATTTAACACGTGCCGTCGGCGCAGAAATCCCAGATGTAGTTTGGAAAAAATATCATGATGGCGATACAACAATATTTTCAAAGTGGTTATCGAAAATGCTGACGGCATCAGATAAAAAACAAATTCGCGAATTATTAAAGTCTGATTCAATATTTCGTTCCCAGGCATCACAATTCGTTCGCGGATTTGATAAAATATTAGAAGCCGCCGATGGAACCGACACACCTGATGCGGTAAAATCAAAACTGTTAAAAAGTGATATTGGAAACATTTACACCCATTTAAAAGGAAAGTAAATCACCATCGGGGCAAGCCCCGGGGTATTTCGTCGGCAGAATAAAAACACCCAACATATTGTTGGGTGTTTTTTTATTATAACCAATTAAATATAGCCTGTTTTTTATTTAAAAAAGTGTCGCCAAAAAACCTAGGTTTTAATGCAACAACTTTTTTCAAAAAAATGAAAATTTATTTTTATCGTAAAATCAATAATTTATCAAAAATCGATAATCGCCGTTTGGGTGTCGCCAAAAAACCTAGGTTTTTTGTATAATTTCAATATAGTAAAAAACCGCGGATTTCCGCCAGTTTATAAAATCGAGAGAGTTGCGAAAATGTCTATAAAATGTGCATTTTTTAGTGTTTTTCAAAAAATCATGGTGGTTTGCTGTGCCATATTTTTGGGTTTCGCCAACGCGTTTGCCGCGAATTTACCAAGCGGATATACAGAGTTGGAGTATGTGACATTTGATGGCACAAACAGTACCGGTGCATATGTCGATACAGGATTAAAGTATTATACAGATATTCCAAATACAAAAATTAGATTGGTTGCAGATGCCAAGGTTTATAATGGTTCTGGGTGGCAATTGATTGCGGGTAATCATGGTTATTACTCTGCTTATATTGGATTAAATTCTGAAAATAAAATTGCGTATTCTGCGGGTAGTGGTGATAATCTAACAAGTACATCTAATTCAACTAATCGGTGTGTTTGGGATATGGATGCAGTTAATAAAAAGGTTTCTGTGTTTGATACAGTGGCAGGTACAAATATTGTGAATTTGACAAATATTCCTGTGACTGCGCAAACCTATGCTATTCCTGTTTTGATTGGGGGGTTTACAAATAATTCTTCATCATTGCGCGCTGAGAGAACGCACATGGATTTGTATAGTGTTAAAATATATAATAATGGTACATTGGTGTTTGATGGTGTGCCTGCGAAATATGGTAATACGGTTGGTATATATGATTTGGTTAGAGGTTCTTTTAAATCATCTGCTTCAACGGCATTAACCGCCGGTCCTGTGGTTGGAATTCGTATTGCCACCACCACATATAACAACGCGCAATTTAATCCGGTGGTGACGGATTTAAACAGCACGATTGCGACAATACGTTCTGTCGTCACAAATACAATCAATCAAACAAAAGCCATTGCAGATTTGCAGGCAAAAAAGCAAACCCGTCCAGACGAACAATGCCCCGCCGGCAAAAAATGCCTGCTTGTTGAAGATAACGACGGTGTGCCCCATTGGTACGAAATTATTGAAAATATTTATGGTCTGCCCACCGGATATACCCCGTTGGAATATATCGAATCCACCGGCACACAATATATTGATACAGGATATGCTTGGACATCATTAAATCGCAAAGTCGATATGGATGTTATGGTGACAACATATGTATCCAACAGTCATTTTTTTGCAAGCACGCATGAAAGAGCATATGATTTAAACCCGTATTTTGCTTCTGCATCTGGTTCTTTTTCAACATACATAGGTGGCAGAAATTATTTGAGCACAACATCAAATAAAAACGAAAAAAATAATATTGTTTGGAATTTAAAATCTAACAAAAATTTTAATTTACAGATTAATAATGTCAATATTGGTTCTGTAACAGTTGCAGAAATTCCAACAAGTGGAGTTAGTGTGTATTTATTGCACGTGCATACTTCTGGGAATAACTCTTGGACTCCATTAAAGGCCAGACTATATCAAACAAAAATGTGGGATAACGATATTATGGTACGTAATTTTGTTCCAGCCAAGCGCAACAGTGACGGTGTGATAGGTATGTACGATTTGGCGGACACAAACCCAGCAACCGCGTTCCATACCAATGCAGGTACCGGTACATTTACCGCTGGTCCAGAGATTTAATATACCTGCAACGAAACTAATGGTTTTGATTTTGTTTAGTTATGGCCCCGAATCCAAGACCCATTAAAATATAAAGGCTTAGCAAACAAAATCAAGAAAACACCCCGAAATTTCAGGGTGTTTTTTTATTCTGCTAAATTTCCAACAGACATCGTTATTCGGCGAATACCCGATGCCACAGATTTTTCTTTATTTATATGCGCCCGCATAATTTCGCCAGTATGATACACATGTGTTCCGCCACACAATTCACACGATACATCGCCGGCGGTAATCACACGCACAATATCACCATATTTTTCGCCAAACAATGCCATTGCGCCACGCGATTTTGCCTCGTCTATTTTCATTTCTTCATGTGCAACAGGCATGTCCGTCGCAATCCAAGAATTTACCAAATCTTCAACTTGTGCTTTTTCTTCTTCGGTCATTGCACGACCAAACGAAAAGTCAAATCGTACAGAGTCCGGCGCAACACGCGAACCACGTTGTTCCACATCGGTATTCAAAACTTTACGCAAAGCCGCCTGTAATAAATGCGTTGCGGTGTGGGCACGCGCAGTCTGGGAACGAATTGCCGCGTTTATAACCGGATTAACATTATCGCCAACATGGATTTCGCTGACAACAGTTCCTTTGTGAATAACAATGTTGCCGGCACGTGCAGCCTCGGTCACATTGACAACTGTATTTTCACCAATACGCAATTCGCCACTGTCACCAACCTGACCACCTTGGGTGCCATAGAAATTTGTTTTATCCAATGCAATTTCAACATTGTCGCCTGCGTTGGCACTTTCAACAAATTCACCATCACGCAAAATTGCCAATACTGATGCTTTTAAATCTGCCACAGGCGCATATTTAAAAGAATCATCTGTGTCCGGTAATTCACCACGTGATTCCCACAAAACGCGAGTTCCCTTGGTGTCGGCCCTGGAACGTTCCTTTTGTTCAGCCATACATTTTTCAAATTCTGCGACATCAACAGTCATATTTTTATCGCGCAAAATCATCTGGGTTAAATCCAATGGAAAACCATAGGTATCAAACAATTTGAACGCAACAGCACCTGGCAAAACATTATTTTGAATTTTTGGTAATTCGCCGTCTAACAATTTCATACCACTTTGCAACATGTCGGCAAACGCGTTTTCTTCATTGCGAATAATTTCAACAACATGTTTTTCTTCACGCGCCAATTCAGGATATGTCGCACCCATTTCACGTACTAACGCAGGATACAAATTACTCAATAACGCACCACGATGTCCCAACAACTGACCATGACGCATTGCACGACGCAAAATACGGCGAATAACATAACCACGGTCAGTGTTGGACGGTATAACACCGTCTGCAATCGCAAAACCGACCGCACGCAGATGGTCTGCAATAATCTTGAACGATGCAATATTGTCATTATTGCGTTTGACCTTTACTATGTCAGCCGTTGCGTCCATTAAGTGTTGGAATAAATCTGTGTCATAGTTATCTAATTTGCCCTGCATCACCGCTGCCCAACGTTCCAATCCGGCACCGGTATCAACATTACATTTTGGCAAATTCGTTAAATTGCCATTTGCATCACGATTATATTGCATAAACACATCGTTCCATATTTCAACATATCGCCCGCCGTCTTCGTCAGGACTGCCAGGCAAACCGCCAGGCAAATCTGCACCCATGTCATAGTGCATTTCTGTACATGGACCACATGGTCCAACATCGCCCGCAGACCACCAATTATCTTTGTCCAAACGGATTGCGTCTTTGCCAGCAATTTTTTTCCAAAGAGCTGTTGCCTCTTCGTCGCTGACATGTGTTGTCACGACAATACGGTTGGGATCCAATTTTAAAACATTGGTCAATAAATCCCATGACATAGTTATCGCCTGTTCTTTGAAATAATCACCAAAAGACCAATTACCCAACATTTCAAAGAAAGTATGATGACGACCATCGAAACCAACCTCGTCTAAATCATTATGTTTGCCACCGGCACGAATACATTTTTGCACGTCTGCAACACGTGGCGCGACAGGTTGCGCATGCCCTAAGAAAATTTCTTTCCATGGAACCATACCGGCAACGGTAAATAACAATGTTGGATCATTTGGCACCAATGATGCCGATGGAACAATTTTATGTCCATGTTGTTCAAAATAATCCAAAAAAACTTTTCTTATATCATCGTAAGTCATGTTTTATCCTGTATTTATTTCTTATTACCCCGGCATTTTATAAATAACGCACATATTTTTCAATCATATTTTGAATTTTTTTATAAAATACCACCAGAAAATTTGATATAATGTAAATTATGAAACCAACAATGATTTTTGCTTTGGCGATGCTGACGTTTGTGACATTGATGTCGGCGTTTGGCGTGCATCTGGGCACAAACGTGCCACCTGTACCTGTGCCAGAAAACATGTTGGGCGATGTTTTGTATGTATGTCCGGCAACATCGTCTGGTTGGGACAGTGCCGCCGCAATGATGCGCATGATGCAAACACCAATAACAATCGGTTTGTTCTTTGCGTTGGCAATGTTGTTGTTTGCGTGGGGTTGGGGTTTGTATCAAAATTTATTGAAAGATAAATTTAATAAAGACAACTTTTTAAAACCTTGGGGTTTTACGAAAATATTGTTCTGGGCGATAATTATTGTCGTAATTGTGTCAAACACACCGAATCATTATCGCATTGTACATGTTAAACACCAGCCTATGAACTTTGTTTTATGCGAAAGTACAACACCGAATACATGGCCAGATGTGCTGGATGGACGGTGGCCCAAGGCCGCAAAATACGGGGCAATCACACGATAAAATAAATTTTTTGCATACTTATTATATAGCAATGACATTTTTTCCCGAATTTCCAAAAGTTTTTCAAAATACCCTTGACTTGAAATGCAGGATTCTCTATGATTCGGTTGAACAGATCGAGCAATGCCCTTGAAATAGTAATGTTCGTAATACGAAAAACGAAACAAATACGGATTTCAAAGGCATTGCTCGGGAAACTGTCAAGTACCTTAAAAAAACAAATCTATGAAAGGAGAAATACCATGAATAAAGCAGAATTGATTGATGCAATCGCAAATGAAGTTGATATCACAAAAGCAACCGCTGCTGCGTGCGTTGATGCATTTATCAACACAGTTACCAAAGTTTTGAAAAAGAAAGGCGATGTTCGCTTGGTTGGCTTTGGTACATTTACATCTGCAAAACGCAAAGCAACAACAGGTCGCAATCCACAAACAGGCGCTGCTATCAAGATTCCAGCTTCTGTTCAACCAAAATTCAAACCTGGTAAAGCTTTGAAAGATGCTTTGAATTAAACCAATGGTTTGTTATTGATAAAAAGCACCGGCGATTGTCGGTGTTTTTTTTATTCAAAAAAATTTTAATGTTTTTCTTGATTTTTGTGATTTTTAATATAGAATATAACCATGTTTGCACCCATGGCTCAATTGGATAGAGCATCTGACTACGGATCAGAAGGTTGAGGGTTCGAATCCTTCTGGGTGCGCCAGGATAAAAATAAAAACACGGTTTTATGCCGTGTTTTTGTTTTTACTGTTGGAACAACAGAGATACGGACCCAACAAGTTGCAAAGCAACGCAGGGTTCGACAACAAGTAGATTTGATAAGTGAAACGAAATCAAATCGTTACGGTTGCATCGCAGGTGGCATAAGCCACCGAGAAAATCCTTCTGGGTGCGCCATAAATTCAAGACCGGCACGAAAGTGTCGGTTTTTTATTTGTCATACGGCACGCCCAAGGATTTACGAACCCGATAAAAGTTGCGAAGCAACGAAGCGGTTCGGGAACGAAGTTGAAAGGGGTTCACGACAATGCGATTGTCACACATCCAGCGCAAACAATAACATAATTGATTAAAAAAATTGACTTTATTAGCGTTTATAGGTAATATTTCCTTGAACCTGAGAGATTGGGTTCGGGGCTCGCTAAGCCCAGACTATTCGGTGCGAAAGCATCGTTAAATTGATGTTTCGGTGTTTTTTGCACCGTTATCATCCCTGGCTTTTTATGGTCGGGGGTTCGTTGGTCATACAACAGGGGCAACCCGAAAACCACGAAATCACTAATAGTCTGATTTAGCAACTCCCCGACCGCTCTCTTTTGGGCGGTTGTTTTTATGTAAAAGGGGATGGAAAGTGGACATTGAACAATTATTACATGATTTACAAAGAGCCGTAAATTTGTTATATCAACACGATTATGACCTACTCGTCGGCGCCCATAAAAGCGAACGAACGTGCGTATCACAGATAGTTCAATATTGTGACCACAACCAACAAGTTAATATTGATATTGAATCGCATAGGCGCATTGATAAAAACGGCAGTTATTGTAATAAAGAGTTATGCTGCTTATCATCAACAAAAACAAAATATATTGAACCTGATATTATTTTTCATATTCGTAATGATATTAGCAGAAATTTTATAGTCGTTGAAGTAAAAGGCTGGTGGAATTCGACAAAAAATAGTTGGGAGCATGACGATAAAAAATTGTGCGGTTTAACATCGACACAAAATGGCACACAACAACCTTTTTGTTATGAGTTAGGTGTTTTTCTTATGCTTGGCAAGAAACAACCTTATTATGCATTTTATCAAAAAGGTACACAGATTGATGGTAAATCACCTGAAAAATTATTTAGCGAAAGGACGAAATTATGAAAAAATATATTTTGATAATTGCTTGTTTAAGTTTAACTGCCTGTATGGGTGGTTCTGGTGGGTCAAATGGCAGGGATGGTATAAACGGCACAAATGGAATCAATGGTGCGCCTGGCAAATCCGCATATCAAATATGGTTAGACCAGGGGAACACCGGCACAGAACAAGATTTTTTGGACAGTTTGGTTGCAACAAATAATTCATCTACACAAAACAATCAAAATGAAACACCAATATATTTCATAAATGTTGGTGAATATTTAGGAGATATCACTAGTATTGGAGGTGCATCTTATTATGATTTTGTGGAAAACACTCAAAATTGGCTTGGTCACGATGGTTATAAACATTATGAATATAAAGTTCATAGCAATGGCGCAACAATTGCAAGAAATATTCACTATGTTTATAATGAAAAAGAATTGCAATTAGCAAACTATGGAGTGAGTAATTATTGGATACAAGAAGACTTTGATAGCAATTTTTATGACATCGGCAACTTTTGTGCTAGTGGGTATGTTCATAATCGTGAAGGCGTAGGTGCAAATTTATATACCCCCACAACAAACAGCGTTTTTATAGGTGGGACTTTAGCTTATTTGGAGGGTTCACAGCAATCTGATATTTTTATAAAAGGCGATGCTACATTTACATACAAACCAACGAATCCCGAATTAGTTTTGGCATATGATAATTATTATACATTTCATATTGTAAAAGACGGACTTGGTGGCGAAACAACAACGGTATCAGGGACAAACAACACAGGCAATTCATTTTTTAATGTAGCCACTGGCGTATATACAGATACATATGGTTATGATGCGGAATTTACACCATATTATGTGCAAAAAGGGGCTATTCAAGAGACTGTTGGAACATATATTTTAGATTTTGGTTCTGGTGATATTGGTGGTAATACAACAAATAATTTTTATCTGCACGGTGCGTTTGGCGGAACAAAGCAATAACATATGAAAAAACTCGTTTGTTTATTTGTGGCATTGTTGCTTGTTCATCCGGTTATAGCAAAAACCGTTGAATTAAATGATACCCAGGCTTTATCTGTGGCACATATTATGGTTGATGCAGGGGATTTAGATAAAGCCAGCGACCTGTTGAATGATATATTGCAAAGCAACGATGTAAATGCCCGCACAAGCGCGTTATTTGAATTAGGGCGTGTTGCTATGGCACGCGGTGATTATTCAACCGCAGAACAGTATTTTTTAACAATATTAAAGTTTCATCCGGATGCCACTTTTGTGCGTATTGAATTGGCAAAAGTGTATTTGTTGAACCACGAATATAATTCTGCTGATTTTAATTTGCGTTTGGCATTGGCCGATAAAAATTTGCCTGTGGAAATTCAGCAACAAATAAAACAAATGATAAACTTTGCAAGACATAAAAAAGATTGGAATGTGTATGCTGGTTTTTCAATTGTGCCTGATTCTAACCTGAATTATGCAACTGGACGGCGCGAGGAATGTATAAACACTATGTTTGGTATTCTGTGTCGGGAATTGGAAGATAAATCAACTGGTGTTGGTATTCAATATAGTCTTGGGGGTGATTATTATTTAGGAATCACAGACCGTTTTGGCATCAAAACCAGCGCATCGCTGTATGTATTGGATTTTCCAACATCAACTTTTGATGATTATATGCTGTATTTTGCATCAGGGCCACGATATATATTGGATAAAGTCGGCGAGTTTAGCATTCAACCTTTTGTTCAATTGCGTTGGTATGGTGGCGAATATTACAACACTGTGCCAGGGGTGCGCACAGACATAGATTTGGATTTAACAAAGCGGTTGCAATTATCTGTTGGTGGTTCATATAGCAAACAAATTTATCATAACAACGACATAGATAACATATTGCGTGGTGATGAATATATGGCGTATGTTCAGCCCCGTTATTATATAAACAATAAAAGTTTTGCATTTATTGGGCTGTCCGGAATAACCAGCAATGCAGAATTAAAATCTTATGGCAGTAATAGTGTTGATTATTCAATTGGTTATTATGGCGAATTGCCTTTGACTTTGAATTTATACACACGATTTGATTTAACTCAAACAAAATACAAAGACTCACAGTATTTTATAACAAGTGATGCATCAATGGATAAATTTACCAGACGTGATATTAGTTATCGTGCATATGTGCGTTTGTCTAGCCGTTATTTAGAATATAAACGGCTTTATCCTGCATTAAGTTATACATATACCAGACGTAATTCAAATGCACCTGCGTATGAATTTGATAAACATAGGGTGCAGGTAGAGATGAATTATAGATTTTAACATATACCACATACTATACCCCACCCCTATGTATGTCGCATTAAAATAAGTGTTATATAATTTGTGTGCAACTTGTTTCAGCGAGGTTAAAACAATAAAAAACACCGCGTATAGCGGTGTTTTTTTGTGTGTGAGAATCTTTATTAAAACCATTTCCATGGTTGCAATGCCTTTAACAAACTTATTGCGGTTCGTTTGTCTGCGTATGTATGGCCACAGCGCGGACACACCAAGAACGGTGCAACTGTGAATTTATATTTTTTATATATCAATGACCATATAAAGATTCCCAGTATCCAACCGGCAACAACCAATCCCCATGCAACATACGCAAAATAACTATTCACTGTGCGGGTTAAAATTTGCACTATGCCCAAATTAGATTTTTCCAAATCATTATAAATTTTCACACCCACAGGCCAGCTGGAAGGACGCCATGGATATACATGTTTTACACCATAATCGGTCAATAATGTTGTCCCCAAACCACCAGATGCGTTGTCTAATTCTTTCTTAATCGCCGCATCGATGATTTTATCAACCTCTATTTGTGTCAATTTCACCAAATCTGTTTGAACTTTGTCCAGTTGGCGATTTACCATTGCCGTTGTATCATCGACCTTGGCAATACCTTTATTCGCCTGGGCTATACCGGAATCAGCGGTATCAATTACTTTATCAACTGCATCGGTTTTTACACCAAACATTTTTGCCAAGCCTGTTAATTTTTTTGCACCATCGGTTTGTGCCTTGGCCGCCGCAGTTTTTTCCTTGGCTGCCGCAGTCACATCATTCACTTTATTAACATTTGTTTGAACAATTTTTACCTTGTCTATTGCAATTGCCACAGGTTTTTCCAGGTTTATCGCATCTTTGATTCCAGATAATAAACGTGCATATTGTTCTTGGATATTTCTTTGCAAATCAAAGAACATGGATACAACCATAGATTTTTTTATTGGTTCAGCATAATGGTGTTTTATATACAATGGAAACATCGCAACAAACAATAACCAAACCACAGATACAATCGCAAATGTCCGTTTCGCGGCGGTGATTACAGATGCCTTTTTTGCGACGGTTTTGGCACCGCCCATATCAATAACTTCGACTTGTTTTCTTGCCATTTTATCCTTCCTTTTTGTTTTTTTATACTTAAATGCTATAAAAAAAACATTGCGTAGCGCAATGTTTTATTTTCCACCTGTATAATTTTTTATAAATTCGATTTTGAATTCTTGGAAACGCCCCTGCTCTATACTATCCCGAATATCGCGCATTAAATCTTGGTAGAACCACAAATTATGTTGTGTCAATAGTGTCGCACCAAGAACTTCATTGCATTTAATCAAATGATGTAAATATGCACGCGACAATTTGCATGCTGGGCAACCACATTTATCGTCCAATGGCGACGCATCATCTTTGAATTTTGCATTACGCATATTCATTGTACCATGACGCGTAAAGGCCTGGGCCGTACGACCGGCGCGCGTTGGCATGACGCAATCAAACATATCAACACCGCGTTCAACCGCACCCAATATATCCAATGGTGTTCCAACCCCCATTAAATAGCGTGGTTTATCCGTTGGCAACATTGGTGCAACGGCCCCTATCATATTAAACATTACATCTTGGGGTTCGCCAACCGCCAGGCCACCAATCGCATAACCATCAAAACCAATTTCGGTTAATGCACGCGCGGATTTTTCACGCAAATCTGGGAAATCGGCACCCTGGACAATACCAAAAATTCCGTAGCCATCGCGGTCAATAAAAGCATCTTTACTGCGCTGTGCCCAGCGAGTCACCATATCAACATTTTTTTCAGCACGCGCACGTGTTGTTGGCAGGTGCAGGCACTCGTCCAAAACCATTGTGATATTAGAATCCAGTTGATGTTGAATATGAACGGAATCTTCGGGGCGCATAAAATGTTTAATGCCACCATCAATATGAGATGTGAATTCGACACCTTCTTCACGCATCTTTACTAAATTAGAAAGCGACATAACTTGGAATCCACCGGAATCGGTCAGGATTGGCCCATGCCAACCACTGAATTTATGCAGGCCACCCATGCGCTCCACCAAATCACCGCCCGGGCGCATCATTAGATGATATGTATTGCCTAAAATCACCTGTGTTCCGGTCGCGGCAACCTGTTCCATGGTTAATGCCTTGACCGTTGCCGCCGTTCCCACAGCCATAAATGCAGGCGTTTCGAAATCGCCATGCGCCGTATGAACACGTCCGCGACGCGCAGTTCCATCAGTTTTAATCAAATCAAATTTTAACGACATTTATAAATCCTTTCTGAACAACAAGCAACAATCGCCATAACTGAAAAACCTGTATTTTTCGGCGACGGCATGTGCGTATGCAGACTTCATTTCATCAAGCCCCGCGAACGCCGACACCAACATAAACAATGTCGATTTAGGCAAATGAAAGTTTGTTAGCAATATATCCACCGCACCAAATTTATATCCCGGTGTTATAAAAATATTCGTATTATCACAAATTGGAACAACACGCGCACCCGTACCAGATTCCCGCGCACGCATTGCCGCACTTTCCAAAGTCCGCATTGATGTTGTACCGACGGCAATTACACGTTTTGCGTTGTTTATTATATCGGCTTGTTCAGGGGTGATACAACACCATTCGCTGTGCATTTTATGTTCGGAAAGGTTTTCTGTTTTAACCGGCATCCATGTTCCAGCCCCGACATGCAAAGTGATTTTTACAATTTTTGCACCGCGCGCCTCAATCTCACTCATCAATTCTGGGGTAAAATGCAGCCCAGCCGTTGGCGCCGCCATGGAGCCAAGTGGGTCGGCATATACAGTTTGATATCTTTCGCGGTCGGCAACCTCTTCATCACGTTTCATATACGGTGGCAGTGGCATTTTCCCAACATTATTCAGCACATCGAAAACATTGTCACAATCAAAGTGCAATAACAATCCGCTTTCTTCGTCTTTATCCAGCACCCGAATTTTTGTGCCGTCGTCCATAGTTAATGTGTCACCAATATTTATTTTATTAAACTTTTTGCACAATCCCCACCAATCGTGGTCATTGACCGATGTATGTAAAGTTATTTCATGTTCATCCGCCATAAAACGCGCAGGAATCACACGCGAATTATTAAATACAACAACATCACCAGGTTGCAGATAATCCAAAAAATCACGAATATGGGCATCGCGGAGAACCACCCCAAGTTCCCCTCCGTTGGCAGGATAAAATTTGACTTCATGTGTGGGGTCCAACCCCGCCCTTGCGGCGGGGTCGGCAAGACTGTGCAAAGCATCAGTCACGCCGGGGGCGGGTGTAAATTGTTCTTTGAATTTGGCAAGTCGTTTTTCAAAAGAATCATTATTTAATACATCAACTATTATATCCACACACCCAGAAACATCCTGCAAAATATTCCAATTCCAAAAACGTATTACATTAAATCCAGATTGATTTAGATACTGTGTCCTTGTTTCATCTTTCTTGTTTTCTATATGTTGACTGCCATCAATTTCGATAATCAACTTTTTTTCTAAACACACAAAATCAGCAATATATTTATTATCAATAACATATTGACGACGGAATTGAACGCCTAATTGTTTATTATTTATGCAATACCACAATTTTTTTTCTGCATCAGTCATATTTTGACGCATATTTGACGCTAATTCTTGAATGTTCGCAGAACGATATTGATGACTTTCTACCCGCCCCCGCATCGCATCGCATATTTGTGCGCGCTCTGCGACCCCGCCGCAAGGGCGGGGTTGAATATTTGCGACAGCATTGGGGGAAACCACCAACATGCGCGACGCATCGCGTTTTTCCAATGGGTGTGACGCAATCAATTCTGGTGGCAGGTCAAAATCAAAATCCGATGTATGCAACATTATTTTTTAAACTCTAAACCTTGGTCGGTGTAATTTTCAGCCATTTCTTCCCAGTTTTCCTCTACCCTAACAAACAAATGCAGGCGTGCATTTACACCCCATTGATCCTGGATATCGTGACGGGCATCGGTACCGATTTTCTTTAATTGTTCGCCACCACGACCAATTACTATTTTTTTATGTGCATCATTTGCGACAACTATTTTTTGGTATATATCCAAAACACCCTCGGCATCAATATCAACTTTTTCGGTCACAACGTTAATATGATATGGTAATTCTTGGTGAATATATTTATAAATCTTTTCACGCGTCAATTCCGCCAAATACAGATTGTCAGGTACATCAACCGCGTCCGCCGCATCAAACAAATACGGGGATTGCGGCATCACAGACGCCAATGCGTTTAACATTTCATTTATTCCGTCATTTTTTAATGCGGAAATCATAAATATTTCACGAAATTCAGCCAAATTTGATAATTCTGCAACCATTGGCAATAATTTTGATTTTGATATCGCATCAACCTTGTTCAATGCAACAAACATATTTTTATGATTTTTTATTTTTTCAATCAATCCGCGGATTGTATCGGTTATGCCATGTGTTGCATCAACCAGCAATAATACCGCATCGGCATCAGCAAACGCATCAAAAGCCGCACCAACCATCGCCCTGTCGAGTCTGCGTTTTGGTTTAAATACACCCGGTGTATCAACAAATATCAGTTGTTTATCACCAACCATTTTTACCGCACGCAAATTTGTTCGCGTTGTTTGAACCTTGTGCGATACGATTGAAACCTTGCGCCCCATGATTTGATTTATCAGGGTACTCTTGCCGGCATTTGTCGGGCCCAAAATTGAAATAAATCCAGAATATGTCTTTGTCATGCCATAAACAATAGCACACCAATTTCAAAAGGCAATAAAAAACCTTGCAAAAATAATATTTTATGCTTAGAATCATCGCGAGTGCGAGAGAGACCTAATCGAAAGGAAGCAAATATGCAATTAACAGGTCCCGCAATTGAAAAACGCATGCACCAAACCGTTTTTCAGCATTTATTAAATAAAGCTCCGGATATTGTGATTGAACCTTATTTTCCAGAATGTTTAGGCAGCAATAGCTATGATTTGCATTTGGATAAGGTATTAAGTGTTTATAAATGTACCCTGCCCAAAGGCATGAAACCTGTGATTTTTTGTGAAGAAAAAACTGCTGTACCCGGGGAATATTCTATGCGCGACTGGTTTTATGACGCACATGCATACGAAGATTATTGTCTAAGACCGGAAAACTATGATATACGCAATCCAAAATATATGTTGAATCCTTTTGATAAAAAAAGCCATGAAACAATTGATATTACAATTCCTGAAACTGGTGCTATATTAAACCCTAATTTAGGATATTTGGGTTCCACATTTGAATATACAGAAACACGCAATATATTTCCTTATATTGACGGTAAATCAACAATAGGTCGCAATTTTATATTAAATCATCATACCGCTGGTCGTGGTGACGATGGTTTTTGTGGACAATGGACTTTGGAAATACGTGTATTGTGTCCCACTTTGGTTATGCCATATATGCGTATAGGTCAAATTTATTATGAACAATTTCGTGGCAGACGGAAACCTTATAATAGAAATCCACACAGTCATTATAACAATCAAGCCGGTCCAACACCAGCAGCCCCATTAAAAATGGATCAATGTTTATTGGATTATGTCGCACAAAAAAATAAAGAATTAACAATTTAAAAAATGCCCGTTTGGGCATTTTTATTCATCCAATTTTTTTGTCCATTCGTTATCTGGGTAATTTTTACGCAATGTTTCGGTATAACCAGCAACCTGTGCCGGCAAGCCAATAGCCGTATAACATTGGGTTAAACGATACAGAGCCTCGGGCACCATGACTGTATCTGGGGCAGTTGTGACCACAGACTGCAATTTTGTTATTGCAGATGTCCAATTTTCTTTGTGCATATCGGTTCGCGCAGAATACATAACCTTGCCTGCGATATAATTTTTCAATATATGGATTTTATTTTCGGCGTTTTTTGCATACTCTGTGTTTGGAAAACGTTCAACCAGTTGTTCAAACTGTTGCAGTGCATAAACCGACATTCCGGGTTCGCGACGAACATCACTGACCTGGCGATAATAACACATGCCACGCAAATACAAGATATATGGCGCGTCAATATGACCAGGATGAAAACGCATAAAACGGTCGGTCACCATCAAAGCCCCTGGGAAATCATCGTCCATATAACGCGAATATGCCGCCATTACCAGCGCATCGGGTGCCAACGCATCGGTAGAATGTTCGCTTTCGGCGGACAAGAACAACTCTGCGGCACGTGAATAATTTTCATCATTCAATTCGTTGTATGCATCCGCATATATTTCCGCCATGGAACGTTCTGGTTCAATGTTTTCCCCAGCGCACCCAGCAATAACCCCAGATAAAATCATTAATAACAATATTTTTTTCATGCTTGAATTTCCTTATGCCATAAGCGTATAATACATTTGTTCAAAATAAAAGAAGTTTTTTAACAGGGACGGATTTAAATGAAACTGGGACGTAATATTTTCGGGGTCGGCGCAATGACCGGCATTAGTCGTATTTTTGGTTTTGTGCGTGATATGTTGATTGCGCGTGTGTTGGGTGCAGGACGTTTATCAGATATATTCTTGGCGGCATTTAAATTACCGAACCTGTTTCGTGATTTATTGGGCGAAGGTGCGTTGTCTGCGATATTTATTCCTATGTTTGCAGATTCCAAACGCGACAAGAATTTTGCAAATAATGTGTTTTCGTGGCTGTTGGTCGTGTTGTTGGGATTAACCATTATTTTCGAGATATTTATGCCGGCATTTATTTGTATTTTGGCGCCTGGGTTTTCGGCGGACCCTGGAAAATTAGAAATGACAGTTGTTATTTCCCGTATTATGTTTTGGTATGTTATTTTTATTTGTGCGGCGGCATTTTTGTCTGCGGTATTAAACGCATTTTCTAAATTCATATTGGCGGCATTTATGCCAGTAATGTTAAACATTATGTTGATATGCGCCCTGTTAATGTCGGCTTGGTTTGCACCGACAACGGTTTTATACATTATGGCGGCAACGGTCGTGTTATCAGGAATATTACAATGT
Organism: uncultured Pseudomonadota bacterium; assembly: GCA_902793435.1. Taxonomy (GTDB): domain Bacteria; phylum Pseudomonadota; class Alphaproteobacteria; order Rs-D84; family Rs-D84; genus Enterousia. The sequence continues at coordinate 60,515 of CADBDF010000006.1, forward strand.
GTGATATTATGGGGACGAATAAGGTCTGGCAATTTCGGTCTGCGTATAATTCGCCCACGTTGGAACGGACAAATAAAATCTATGTTACACCGTTTTGGTGTCAGTATTGTCGGTAGTGGGTTTTATCAAATCACTATTATTGTTGGAACATTGGTTGCCAGTTTCCAATCTGGCGCGGTTTCATGGCTGTATTATGCCGACAGAATTGTCCAGTTGCCTTTTGCAATGATTGGATTGGCGGTTGGAACGGTATTGATGTCTTCGATTTCAAATGCGATTGCCGATAAAAATATGCGCAGTGTTTATATTCAGCAAAATTCATCAATGCGTCGGTCGTTAATGCTGATTATTCCTTGTATGGTGGGATTGTTTGTTTTGGCAGAACCTATTATTAAAAATCTGTTTCAGTATGGCGCATGGACACCTGAATCAACACACGCGGTGGCGGTTGCTATTATGATTCAATGTCTGGTGTTGCCGGCTATGTTGATTTCCCAGATTTACAGCAAAACACTTTACGCATCACAAGATGTTAAAACACCGGTAAAAACCAGTATAGTGTCTTTGGGAATTGCGGCAATTATTTATGTTGGATTGTTTTATCATTTGGGTTATTTGGCAATTCCGGTCGGTGTCGTTGTGTCAGGTTATGTCAAAAATATGCTGTTGGCACGCGCATGTCGGCGCAAAGGATTGATTCATATTGACGGTCGTACAGTACGCACAACAATCGGGTTTAGTATGTGGGCGATTGCACTGGGCGTGGGTTTATGGTTTGCCCCGGTTAATAACATATTATCTTTGTGTGTTGCGATTGGTTTATATGGAATATTATATTTGCCGGTGGCATATATCATGGACAGAAAATTGTAAATCAATAAATTAAAGTTGAAAGCAACATAAAAATATGATAGAATCTATACAGAGAATGTAGGGAGTTCCCATTTTAAAACTCCCTTTGAACACAGGCTTTAAAAGGAGAAAACATATGAAAAAAGTGGTATCATTGGCGGCTTTGGCAGCGGTGTTGTCTGGTTGCATGACAAACCAAGATCCAAATGTTTATGGGTCTGAATCAATGGCCGAAGAAACTTTGGTAAATGAAACATCAACCTTGAACGATTCGTATTTGATGGCGGCGGCACCAAAATATTATATTGGTAATGCATACAAGGTTGATGATGTCCAATATATTCCATCCGAAGATTTAACATATAATCAAACCGGTATTGCGGGTATTATCCCAGCAGAATTAAACGGTCAAAAAACAACAAATGGCGAAACATTTGAATCTGCACAAATGTTGGCAACCAGTAAAACATTACCTTTGCCAACAATTGCCAAGGTCACAAATTTAGACAATGGACAATCTGTGGTCGTGCGTGTGAATAATCGTGGTCCATTTGTAAATACACGTATTATGGATTTATCACCGGCGGCGGCACAAAAAATCGGTATAAATTCCCAGGCCAAAGTGCAAGTGCAAGTTTTGACAGATCAATCATTGGCGGTTAAAAATGCAACGATTGGCGCCACACAACCAGTAGTTCAAGAAACCACAGTAGAAGTTGCACCGGTCGAATCAGCCCAGGTTCAACCACAACCTGCCCCACAGCCAGCCCCAGTTGCAACGGGTGATTACTCGGTTCAGTTGGCGGCATTTTATGCCGAAGATAGCGCGGACGCAATGGTTCAACGTATGAAAACATACGGCGATGCGGTTGTCGTAAATGAAGGCGGAATGTACAAAGTTCGCATTATCAATTTAGATGCAGCACGTGCAAAAAGTGTTATCAACGCGTTGCGTACAAATGAAGGCATGGCACCAGGATTGTTGAAAGGCGGTCGTTGGGTTAATGCCGACAGCATTTAAAAAACGTTTCTTCTTTGAAAGCAAGACACCCGATGAAAATCGGGTGTTTTTTGTTAGCAATACGAATAACTAATTAAATATAGTGTGTTTTTGTTGCTTGACCCGGTCTAAAAAAAACCTAGGTTTAAAAGCAACAACTTTTTTCAAAAATTTTAAAATTCACTTTTATCGTAAAATCAATATGTTATCAAAAACCACAGA
>CADBDF010000007.1 GCA_902793435.1 uncultured Pseudomonadota bacterium
ACTCCTACGGGAGGCAGCAGCTAAGAATATTGGGCAATGGAGGAAACTCTGACCCAGCCATGCCGCGTGAATGAAGAAGGCCTTCGGGTTGTAAAGTTCTTTTAATCGTGAAGATGATGACAGTAGCGATAGAAAAAGCACCGGCTAACTTCGTGCCAGCAGCCGCGGTAATACGAAGGGTGCAAGCGTTGTTCGGATTTACTGGGCGTAAAGCGTCCGTAGGTGGTTTGTTAAGTCAGGGGTGAAATCCCAGGGCCCAACCCTGGAACTGCCTTTGATACTGGCAAGCTGGAGCGCGATAGAGGAAGATGGAATATCTGGTGTAGGGGTGAAATCCGTAGATATCAGATAGAACACCAATGGCGAAGGCAGTCTTCTGGATCGTTGCTGACACTGAGGGACGAAAGCGTGGGTAGCAAACAGAATTAGATACTCTGGTAGTCCACGCCCTAAACGATGCCTGCTTGTTGTTGGTTTCCTTCGGGGAATCAGTGACGAAGCTAACGCGTTAAGCAGGTCGCCTGGGGACTACGATCGCAAGATTAAAACTTAAAGGAATTGACGGGGACCCGCACAAGCGGTGGAGTATGTTGTTTAATTCGATGCTACGCGAGAAACCTTACCGACCCTTGACATCTTGGTCGCGATTTCCAGAGATGGATTTCTTCAATTCGGTTGGACCAAAGACAGATGCTGCATGGCTGTCGTCAGCTCGTGTCGTGAGATGTTAGGTTAAGTCCTGCAACGAGCGCAACCCACGCCCTATGTTGCCAGCGGGTAATGCCGGGAACTCTTAGGGGACTGCCCGCGTCAAGCGGGAGGAAGGTGTGGATGACGTCAAGTCATCATGGTTCTTACGGGTCGGGCTACAAACGTACTACAATGGTGGCAACAATGGGTCGCAATGCTGCAAGGCAAAGCCAATCCTTAAAAGCCGTCTCAGTTCGGATTGTCCTCTGCAACTCGAGGGCATGAAGCTGGAATCGCTAGTAATCGCTGATCAGAATGCAGCGGTGAATACGTTCCCGGGTCTTGTACACACCGCCTGTCAAACCATGAGAGTCGATTTCACCCAAAGTCGGTAGTTTAACGCAAGAGGACGCCGCCTACGGTGGAATTGGTGATTGGGGTTAAGTCATAACAAGGTAGCAGTACCGGAAGGTGCGGCTGGATCACCTCCTTTATAGAGAATACCGTTTTCACGAAAACGGTCACCCAAATGCGACTGTCTGAATATCTCTTTTTGATGTGTGATTCTGGTATCAGCAGAACTAATGGCTTGATTTCAGAATGATTATATGGGTCAGTAGTTCAGTTGGTTAGAATGTCGCTCTGATACAGCGAAGGTCGAAGATTCGAGTTCTTCCTGACCCACCATTTTTTTAGATGAGGTTGAAATCAAAAATGAGAAATCATTTTTGATTCCAAATATTCCAATGAATATTCAATGGAATCTGCTTTTTATTAGCAATACATTGTTAATCGGTTTTTATGTCGCAAGTTAAACGAAAGTTTAATTTGTTGTACATCGTAATCTCAAAAATATCTTTCTAAACAACAAAGGATAACCACGTATGTGGTAATTCAATTTGCAAGAAAGCAAGAATCAACTAAAGCTTAAGAAAACTCATTCAAGTTCTTTTTAAGATGTTTGGAGACATTCTCTTCAAGCATAAGATAAAAAGTAACAAAGGGTGTTTAGTGGATGCCTTGGCAATCAGAGGCGATGAAGGACGTGAAAGACTGCGATAAGCCCGGGTGAGGCGTCAATATCCTTTGACCCCGGGATTTCCGAATGGGGAAACCCAATCCTTTATGGATTATCTGTGCCTGAATACATAGGGTGCAGAGGCAAACGCGGAGAAGTGAAACATCTCAGTACCCGCAGGAAAAGAAAGCAACAGCGATTCCCTTAGTAGTGGCGAGCGAACCGGGACCAGCCCAGTGACCGAGATTTTAGTTAGCAAAATGTGGTGGAAAACACAGCAATAATAGGTGATAGCCCTGTATGCGAAAACTAGAGACTTGGCCCGAGAGTAGAGCCGTACACGTCGAAATGCGGTTTGAACATGGGGGGACCTTCCCCCAAGGCTAAATACTCCTGATTGACCGATAGTGAACAAGTACCGTGAGGGAAAGGTGAAAAGAACCCCGAAGGGGGAGTGAAATAGACACTGAAACTGAATACCTACAAGCTGTCAGAGCCGGTCTTCCGGTGATGGCGTACCTTTTGTATAATGAGCCAACGAGTTATTATTGCATGCAAGCCTAAGCCGTTAGGTGTAAGCGAAGGGAAACCGAGTCTGAATAGGGCGTCTTGAGTATGCAGTAATAGACCCGAAGCGGTGTGATCTAGGTATGAGCAGGCTGAAAGCGGCGTAACAGTCGCTGGAGGGCCGAACCCACTAGTATGGCAACACTAGGGGATGACTTGTGTCTAGGGGTGAAAAGCCAATCGAACACCGTTATAGCTGGTTCTCCGCGAAAACTATAGAGGTAGTGTCTTGCGTGTTCGTTGCTGGGGGTAAAGCACTGAAATGGCTAGGGGGAGTAAAATCTTACCAACCCATATCAAACTCTGAATACCAGCAAATTATAGCGCAGGAAACAGTCCATCGGTGCTAAGGTCGGTGGACGAGAGGGCAACAGCCCAGACCGCCAACTAAGGTCCCCAAATAATGATTAAGTGGGAAAGTGAGTCGAGATTCCAAAACAACCAGGATGTTGGCTTGGAAGCAGCCATCGTTTAAAGAAAGCGTAATAGCTCACTGGTCTATTAGAGTTTCGGCAACGAAAATGTAACGGGGCTAAAATCATTTACCGAAGTTGCGGGTGGCACGTTAAGTGTCGCGGTAGCGGAGCATTCTGTAAGCCTGTGAAGCCGAAGGCGCGAGCCACGGTGGAGGTATCAGAAGCGCGAATGTTGGCATGAGTAGCAGCTAATCAAGGTGAGAAACCTTGACGCCGTAAGAGCAAGGGTTCCTATCCAATGTTAATCAGGGTAGGGTGAGTCGACCCCTAAGGCGAGGCCGAAAGGCGTAGTCGATGGGAACACGGTTAATATTCCGTGACCTGCTGGTGAGTGACGAATTGCGTATATTGTTTGACCTTATTGGATTGGCCAGGCAGTGAAGTAGTTCCAGGAAATAGCCCCAGCGTATAGATCGTACCCAGAACCAACACAGGTGCTCGAGTCGAGTAGACTAAGGCGGTTGAGAGAACTATGTTGAAGGAACTAGGCAAAATGCATCCGTAACTTCGGAATAAGGATGACCTGTTTCAAGGCAACTTTAATCAGGTGACACAAACCAGGTGGGGGCGACTGTTTACTTAAAACCCAGGTCTCTGCTAAATCGTATAAGATGACGTATAGGGACTGACGCCTGCCCAGTGCTGGAAGGTTAAGCTGAGGTGTGCAAGCACTGATGTGAAGCCCCAGTAAACGGCGGCCGTAACTCTAACGGTCCTAAGGTAGCGAAATTCCTTGTCGGGTAAGTTCCGACCCGCATGAATGGCGTAACGATCTCCACACTGTCTCCAACATAGACTCAGCGAAATTGAATTCTCGGTGAAAATGCCGGGTACCCGCGGCTAGACGGAAAGACCCTATGAAGCTTTACTGCAGTTTCGTACTGGCACTAGGACTCATTTGCGTAGGATAGGTGGGACGCTTTGAAGGGCGGATTTTGGTTCGCCTGGAGCGGTTGGTGAAATACCACCCTGATGTGTTTTAGTGTCTAACCCGCGTTCTTGAAGCAGGGCGGGGGACAGTGCGTGATGGGCAGTTTGACTGGGGTGGTCGCCTCCCAAAGTGTACCGGAGGCGCGCGAAGGTTTGCTCAGGCTGGTCGGAAATCAGCCGGTGAGTGCAATGGCAAAAGCAAGCCTGACTGCAAGGGGGACACCCCGAGCAGAGACGAAAGTCGGTCATAGTGACCCGGTGGCTCCGCATGGAAGGGCCATCGCACACGGATAAAAGCTACTCTAGGGATAACAGGCTGATGCTACCCAAGCGTCCATAGCGACGGTAGTGTTTGGCACCTCGATGTCGACTCATCGCATCCTGGGGCTGGAGCAGGTCCCAAGGGTATGGCTGTTCGCCATTTAAAGCGGTACGTGAGTTGGGTTAATAACGTCGTGAGACAGTTAGGTCCCTATCTACCGTGGGCGTTGGATATTTGAGTGAACTTGACCTTAGTACGAGAGGACCGGGTCGAACGAACCTCTGGTGTACCTGTTGTCGCGCCAGCGGCATTGCAGGGTAGCTATGTCCGGAACAGATAACCGCTGAAAGCATCTAAGCGGGAAGCTGGTCACAAGATAAGATATCCCTATGAGTTCAGTTCTAGACTAGGACATTGATAGGCTGTGTGTGTAAGCCCTGTGAGGGGTTGAGCTTAACAGTACTAATCGAACCATTGACTTTTTATCTTATCGTTTGTTTAATTACAAACGATAATGCTTGAAGAGAATGTTGATTCATTTCAAGATTCACGATGTGCTGGATTTAATTCTGGTGATTATTGAGCGGAAGTCACCCTCTGTTCCATCCCGAACCAGACAGGGAAACACCGTATCGCCGATGGTACTTTGGCTTAAGCCACGGAAGAGTAGGTCGTCGCCAGAATTAAGTCCAGTTGGACATAAAAACCGAAATTCGAAACCGCCAACCCAGGCGGTTTTTTTAGTTTAAAATAAACAAACCCTGGTTTAAAATAGTTTGACTTTTGGTTTAAAATATGTATAATATTTTATGTGTAAAGGTTTAAAATATGAATAAAATAGAAGAATATATTGTTCAATATGTGTCACAATATCCAAAAGACATTGTTAAAATTGCCGCAGAACACTTTAATATCAGCGTTCAGGCCGTCAATAAACACATAAAAAAACTTATAGATGCTAATCTGATTGAGGCAACCGGAAAAACACGTTCGCGCAGTTATCGTATTAAAACAAAACAATTTTTATTACATTACAAGATAGAAAAAGGTTTGTCTGAATCTGGGGTTTGGATTCAAGACATAGAAAAATATATGCCAACAAAACCAAATGTTCATAATATTTGGAATTATGTGTTTTCTGAAATGTTTAATAATGCCATAGAACATTCGTGTGGCACAAGAATAAATGTATATATTTTAAAAGAAAACAAAAAAACACACATGTTAATCCAAGATGATGGTATTGGAATATTTAAAAATATACAAAATAAGTTTAATCTGTTAAACGAACACGAGGCTATTTTAGAATTATCCAAAGGCAAATTAACAACCGATAAACAACATCATTCAGGCGAAGGTGTATTTTTTTCATCGCGGGCTGTGGATATGTTTTTTATAGAATCGCATGGTATAGTGTTTGAGCATAATACAGATAAGGATGTTTTGCATGATAAAACAGAGTTGGAACCAACAAAAGGAACAACGGTTGCTATGGTACTAAGTGATGATAGTAATCGAGTATTAAAAGATGTTTTTGATGAATTTGCTGGGGATAATTATGGCTTTGATAAAACTGTAATACCGATAGAATTGGCACGTTACGGAGACGATAACTTGGTATCGCGTTCCCAGGCCCGGCGTGTTTTGAACAGAGTGACATTATTCAAACATGTTGTTTTTGATTTTGATAATGTCCCGCAAATAGGTCAGGCATTTGCAGACGAAATATTCCGTGTGTTTGCTAATGCAAATCCAGGGGTAAAATTAGATTATATAAATGCAAACGATAATGTCATAGCAATGATAAATCGTGCAAAGGTATCAAACATAAATGAACTATAATACCGCGATTAACAAACAACAACCACCCAAAAGCCAGGTGGCACCGCAGATACGCTACAAAGAGTAAAATTTACGGAGGCAACAAATGTCAAATGTATATCTGGACAACAACAGAATTATGAAAAAGAAAAATGATACAGGTGTCAAGATTGCTGTTTTAACCGTTGTTGGGTTATTGGTTGCCACCGGTTTTGTTATGGATAAAAAACAACGCACAGCCACAGAAAAAGCCAAACAACAATTCAAACAAGAATTACAACGTGATTTGGCGAAAAATCCAACCAATCATGATTCTGTATATAATGTATATATTGATAGGGCTTTGTCAAAACAGTATTAGTTCTAGCCACCGATTTTTCGGTGGTTTTTTAATATAAAAAAACCGCCCATTTGGGAGCCCCGCAAAGTTGGATTTTTTGGGAAATCCCGGGCACCTAACTTTCGTAAAGTGTTGAAAGCAAGGTTGCTGTGATGGACGGTTTTACAACGCCCCAAAACTTTATGGTTAATGGAACATTGCTGGCTTATGACCCCCGAACCCTAAGCAATACTTTTGGGTCGGCTGTGTTATCATAAGACACCGTTATTATGTATTATTTTTATTTTTTATGCCATAGGGACGTTTTCTTGTTATATTCCAAATAAACTATGTGCCAATTCACCAATGGCAAATGCGATAATCGATACAGTGGTGCAAATGCTCAACATTTCTAAAAAATGTTTATAAAAATGCTGTCTGCGATAAAAAAAGAAATTAAAAGCAAATATAATTCCAATCGCAATTGCAATAATCGATAATAATGTTATTACGCGGCCAGAAAACACAAAAAATGGCAATATTAATAATATACATGTCGCCATATATGCCGCACCGGTGCATAAAGCCGATTTTAATGCAATTTCATGATGGGTTGATTTTACAGCCAGATAATTTGCAGCCCCCATTGATAAAGATGCGGTTATTGACGAAATTACACAAGAAATTACGATAATGTTTGTATCTGTAAAGGCAAAGAATAACCCAGCAATCAATCCTGTTAGTGATACAATTGCGTCATGCATACCTAAAATAATTGCACTCTTATAATTAGACATGACAAGATTATATATTTTTTGCGCCAGCCATGCAATACGCAAAAAATCAAATATTGACAATACTATTATTTGTGTTATATTTACAAATAGTAGAGAAATTTAATGAAAAAACATCAAAAATTCTTTCTTGCATTGATAATTATACTGATGGCACAATCCGTCGGTGGTGATTTATATACAGAATACAAACGCATAAAAACTGATAAATTAAAAAAAGAAATTGAACAAGTCAAAGATGATAACCAAAAACTGTTTGGCCGTATAGAAAAACAAAAACGCGATAGTATTGCGGTATTTGATAAAACAAACACAAATATGATTGAGTTAAATAAATTAAAACAAGAAAAACAAAATTTGCAAAAACAGGTGGCGCAAATTGTGGAACAATCTTGGCGTGAATACAGAAATGCAAATTATTCAAAATATCGTGCGTATATTGATTCTTGCTTTACAGAAAAAGAAATTGCCGAATTGTCACATTATGTTGGGGTTGCACATTTTACACTCAGTTGCGACATAGATTGTAATTATTTTAAAACTTTGGACGACATATTGTATGGCCCATATTGGCGTGAATTTGCAGAATTTGTGCGCAGCAAACAGCATAATAAATCTTTGATAAAAAAATATGAACGCGTGCGTCGTAATGCAGAATCAATATATCCATATATTTATATACGCAGTGTTTTTTATGATGCTGGCAGTATCACAAAAAACTATAAAGACACAATTACACAAATAGATATAATTTTTACAGATGCGATAAAATCAGGTCGTGAATATTTGAGCGATTCTTTGTATAGCGATAAACCAACACACACACATCCGCAATATATGACAGAATTTAATCGTTTGCGCAATGTTTCAAAAATATTTACCACAGATTTATATATGCTGATTGAAAGTTTATTTTTGTGTGGTGATGAAAATGTTGATTTGAATGCGCCTTTGTTTTCCAATCATTATAATGAATTATTCAGGTTGGTGCAGCATATTATTGATTTAACCCCTAAAATTAAAACATGTACCAGCCAACATGATACAGATATAAAAAACATTGAAACATATTTTCAAGATTTACGTTATAAAAAGTATGATGAAGCCAGAAAAAAGTTAGAAAATTTAAAGATAGAACTTGATAGTTATAATACACAAAATGAGCGTTAAAAATGATTGCAAAAACAAAAAACAATTCTATAATCCATAAAAACCTCGGGGAGAGAATAAAACAAAAAAGGTAAAAATATGAAAAAAATTATTCTGGCCCTGGCTTTTGGTTTAATTACAAATTCTGCATATTCCACATATTATCAAACAACAACAAACGATTGCAGTGATGCCAACATGATGGCGCGTCTGGACGGTGCGGTTGCCACGCATCGCGCAGTTATCACAGAAATCACATGCGATTATACAAAACCTGTGGCAAAACCAAAACCGGTCGCAAAGGCAAAACCTGTGGTAAAGCATGCACCTAAAAAAATTGTTCGTCATGAACACCGTGCGCCAAAACCACAACCAGTTATTGTGGAATATGAACCTGTCACAGTTGTCCAAATTACAACCACAGAAACTTGCACATGTTGCGATTGTGGTTGTTAATAACGGAAAAAATATGGAAATTAAATAATAAAAAACAAAACACACAAAATAATAAAAAAATACCGGTATTTGCCGGTGTTTTTTTATAAAAAATGAATAAAAATTACCGATAAAAACGAATCAAAAAATGCCGGTAAAAAAATTAAAAACCGCCAAAAAAATTACTTGCAAAAAGGCAATTTGCCTTGCATAATTTTCTGGCAAAATTAATCAACATATTAAAGGAGTAACCATGAGTCAAAAATGGGTTTATACTTTCGGTAATGGTAATGCCGAAGGGCGTGCTGATATGCGCAATTTGCTGGGTGGCAAGGGTGCAAATTTGGCTGAAATGAACTTGGTTGGTTTGCCTGTGCCTGCGGGTTTCACAGTCACGACCGAGGTTTGCACATACTATTATGAAAACAATGAAACATATCCATCTGATTTAATGGACCAGGTTCGCAGTGGTATCGCACATATTGAAAATATTATGGGCAAAAAATTTGCTGATACAGAAAATCCATTATTGGTGTCTGTGCGTTCTGGTGCTCGTGTTTCTATGCCGGGTATGATGGATACTGTTTTGAATTTGGGTTTGAATGATGAAACAGTCAAGGCTTTGGCTCGTGCATCAAACAACGAACGTTTTGCATATGATTCATATCGTCGTTTTATTATGATGTTCAGCGACGTTGTTTTGGGCGCAGATATCAATTTGTTTGAACACAAATTGGAAGAAATGAAAGAATCCAGAGGATACAAGGTTGATACAGAATTGACAGCCGATGATTTAAAAGAATTGGTCGAACAATTTAAAAATATTGGCAATGAAATCGGTAAAGTATTTCCACAAGACCCATGGGAACAATTAAAATTGGGTATTGGCGCGGTGTTTGGTTCTTGGATGTCTAAAAAGGCCATTACATACCGTAAATTAAACAATATCCCTGGCGATTGGGGAACCGCTGTTAATGTTCAAGCAATGGTGTTTGGAAATTCTGGTGATGATTCTGCAACAGGTGTTTGTTTCAGTCGTGACCCAGCCACTGGCGAAAACAAATACTATGGTGAATATTTGATTAATGCCCAAGGCGAAGACGTGGTGGCGGGTATTCGCACTCCACAACCAATGAGCAAAGATGATTCCGGTCGTGTGTCTTTGGAAGAAGCAATGCCAGAGGTGTATAAAGAATTGTGCGATGTTCGTGAAAAATTAGAAAAGCATTACAAAGATATGCAAGATATGGAATTCACAATTGAACATGGAAAATTGTGGATGTTGCAATGCCGTAATGGAAAACGTACTGCGGCGGCGGCTGTTCGCATGGCGGTTGAAATGGTAAATGAAGGTTTGCTGACCAAAGAAGAAGCAATCTTGCGTGTTGGTGCCGACCAATTAAATCATTTGTTGCACCCAATGTTGGATCCAAAAGCGGACAAGAAAGTTATTGCAACAGGTCTTCCTGCATCACCTGGTGCGGCTGTGGGTCAGGCTGTGTTTAATGCCGAAGATGCTGAAAAATGGGCAGCAGACGGTAAAAAAGTTATGTTGATTCGCGTTGAAACATCACCCGAAGATATTGCAGGTATGAATGCAGCCCAAGGTGTGATTACTGCACGTGGTGGTATGACATCACACGCGGCGGTGGTTGCACGTGGTATGGGAACACCATGCGTATCGGGTTCTGCAGATATCAAAATTGATTATGCAACAAAAACAATGACAACAACATCTGGGGTTGTGATTCACGAAGGCGATTGGGTTTCTATCGACGGTGCGCGTGGCGAAATTATCGAAGGTGCCGTTCCAACAGTATCCGCATCTTTGACGGGTAATTTTGGTACATTGATGCAATGGGTTGATGAAATCAAAGTATTGGCGGTCAAGGCAAATGCCGAAACACCAAAAGATGCAAAACAGGCACGCGAATTCGGTGCCCAAGGTATTGGTTTGGCGCGTACAGAACACATGTTCTTTGATCCATCCAGAATTCAAGATATGCGCGAAATGATTTTGGCTGATGACGAGGCCGGTCGTCGTGCGGCATTGGATAAATTATTGCCATATCAACGCGCAGACTTTATTGAATTGTTCAAGATTATGGACGGTCTGCCTGTGACGGTGCGTTTGATTGACCCACCACTTCATGAATTCTTGCCACACACCGAACCTGAAATGCAAGAATTGGCAAAACACATTGGTAAATCTTTGGAATTCGTAAAGGCGCGTAGTGAGGCTTTGCGTGAATCGAATCCAATGTTGGGTCATCGTGGTTGCAGATTGGCAATTACATATCCTGAAATCTGTGAAATGCAAACACGCGCGATTTTGTCTGCGGCAATCGAATGCAAGAAAGCGGGTGTCAAAGTATTCCCAGAAATCGAAGTTCCACTTGTTGGTTCGAAAAAGGAAGTCGATATTGTAAAGAGTATTATCGATGCAACCGCGGCGGCATTGTTTGCAGAAATTGGTGACAGTGTTGAATACACCGTTGGTTCAATGATTGAATTGCCACGCGCGGCGGTTTTGGCTGATGAAATTGCTGAAAGTTGTGAATTCTTTGAATTTGGAACAAACGATTTAACGCAAACAACATTAGGTATGTCACGTGACGATACTGGCAAGATTTTGGACGAATATCGCGCACGTGGTGTATATGTTGCCGACCCATTTGCATCTGTTGATCAATTGGGTGTTGGTTTGTTAATCAAAGACGCGGTTGCCAAGGCACGCAAAACCAAAGGCGATAAAATCCACTTGGGTGTTTGTGGCGAACATGGTGGTGATCCTGCATCTATTGAATTCTTCCATCAATGTGGATTTAATTCAGTATCATGCAGTCCGTTCCGCGTGCCAATCGCACGTTTGGCGGCGGCGCAAGCGGCGGTCAAATACCCACGCAAAAAATAAAATTTGCGCTGACAAACAAAAAAACTCTCCAAAAACGGAGAGTTTTTTATTGTGAAAAAAATTCGTTTATTGTATAAATACCTAACGCAATAATGTAAAAGGACGGAAATAAAAAATGACACAAAAACAAATTTTACCTACATCACTTTGGAAATTTTATTTGAAATATGCATTTCGTGGTTATGGTTGGATAATATTTTTGTGGGCGTTAATATCACTGATTATGCAATTTGATAATGTGTTGTTTCCTTTTTATCAAAAATGGTTGGTCCAAGCACTAGAAACCCCGATTCCTGATGGTATGACATGGTTACAGCATATTCTACCTACAATTACTTTGATTGTGGTATTGGATATATCTTTGATGTTGTGTTTAATATTGCGCTGGTTCTTTTATAATCATTGGGGTCCATATGTTGCTCAAAAAATATCAACACAATTAACAAATTATACCCAATCGCAAAGTATGTCTTGGTGGGTGTCGCGTTTGCCTGGCAAGGTAAATCAGCAAATAACATATGTTCAACATTTACCTGAAATTATAAATATTTTATGGTGGTCTTTTTGTGTGCTGGTAATGATAGTTATAAATTCAGGTATGCTATTCCGTGTTAATTTATATGTCGCAATAATGTTTTTATGTGCGTTTGCGTTTCGCGTATTGTTCGCGTGGGGTATGCGTAAGAAGTTGAAAACTGCATCGGAAAACAGTGCGAATGCCCAAAGCACGTTGTCTGGAAAATTGGTGGATAGTTTATCAAATTATTCGATTGTTAAATCTTTTTCTGGGGCAAAACGCGAAGAAAAATATTTGGAATCACATCGTAAAAATAGAATTGATACATCGGTTAGATTTGCTTTTTTAAACAGATTGTTTTGGGGAATACCTGGAACATTATGGAGTGTATTTTTTGGTGGAACATTATTTTTCTGTTCGGTGTTGTATTATCGTGGCGAAATGACTATCGCAGATATTGTATTTACGATTGGTGTATTTTTCTCGGTCATGGGTGCGATTGGTGGCTTGATAAACCAAATCCCAGATATTATAGACAAGGTCAGCAGCGCATCAAAATCGTACAAAGAATTGGTTGGTGCGGTAGAGGTTGCCGATATTGATGATGCGCCAAATATATCGGTCACGCATGGCGCAATAGAATTTAAAAATGTATCATTTAAATACAGAAAAAAATACGTTTTACGTGATTTTAATTTGAAAATAAAATCTGGCGAACGTGTTGGTATTGTTGGATTATCTGGTGCTGGTAAAACGACATTGGTAAATTTATTAATGCGTTTTTATGATCCAAATTCTGGTGCGGTTTTAATCGATGGGCAAAATATAGCAAATGTTTCCCAGGATTCTTTGCGTGAAAATATTTCGTATATTCCCCAAGAACCCACAATGTTCAATCGCACCATAATGGAAAACATAGAATACGGACGTCCCGGTGCAACGTTGCGTGAAATTAAAGAAGCGGCCCGCGAAGCATCTGCGGATGAATTTATTTGTGGTACTGAAAAGAAATATAATTCTATTGTGGGCGACCGCGGAATAAAACTGTCTGGTGGCCAACGGCAAAGAATTGCAATCGCGCGTGCATTTTTGAAAAATGCCCCAATCTTGATATTGGACGAGGCTACATCCGCCCTGGACAGTGAAACAGAAATCGCAATTCAAAAAGCGTTTGATAAATGTCGGCGGGGCACACAACATTGGTTGTTGCGCACAGATTATCAACATTGCGTAATATGGACAGAATTATTGTGTTGGATAAAGGGCGTGTAATTGAATCTGGAACACATACTTCTTTGTTGCGCAAAAAAGGCTTGTATGCAAAGTTATGGAATATGCAATCTGGCGGATTTTTACAATAAATTCCGCCCCAAGGGCTTTGCCCGGAGGGGAGGGGGACCGTCGAAGACGGTGGAGGGGGTAAAAAATCATTGACCTGTTGCCCAAAAACTTTACATAATCAAACCATAGGAAATAACTCTTTTAACCAAAAGGAAAGAAAATGAAAAAAATAGTTTTGTTTGGTCTGTGTGCGACAATGTGTGTATCAAATGCAAATGCGGGCTGGTTCAGTAATTTGTTTAAAAAGACTGCGGAACCAACAACCTTGGCCGAGGCTTGCAATACCGATGAAATAACTGCGGTTTGTCCAGATACAGTTTTGGGCGAACAAACATTGACGGCGTGTTTGGCGGATAATGTAAAGTCTTTGTCTAAAAAATGTGCCAAGTTTGTAAAAAAATCAATCAAGGAAAATAAAGAATTAGTTTTAGAAAACAAAGATGCTGCGGTTGAATCTGTGAAAAATCAAATTGCCGATGTCAAAGCACAAAAAGAAACTGCAAAAAAAACTTTCAAAGATAAAAAAGCAGAAATGAAAGTGGCTGGCAAAGAAATCAAAGAAACTGCGAAAGCAATTAAAACAGACGCGGTTGATACGGCAAAATCTGTCAAAGAAATTGCAAAATAAAAACCAATAAATTGTTATAATTTTTATGTATAAATCCCTTTGTTGTGACAAAGGGATTTATCTTTTATTTCTACATTGTTTTTTACTCTTTACAGAGTCAAAATAAAAATGTTATAATATTTTATAAGTGAAGGTTTATACATTAAAAATGGCAGAAATGTGCCGTTTTAGGAGAAACTGATGAAAAACAAAAAAATGACAGATGCATACAAAAATGCGGTTGGAACTGTGTTTTTGCTTGCCGGTGCTTTCTTTATTTGTTCGACATTGTTGTCAATGCGGACTGTGTTGGCTGACCCAATTGCGCCAACTGCAAATGCAACATCGGGGGTGAGTCCTGCGCGTACCGCGGCGGCGCGTAATTCTTCGAAGTCGCGTTCGACAACGGCGGCACGTTCGACTGTATCACGTGCAACTGCTACGCGCGCGCAAACAAATAATGCATCGCGTAATATTCGCACACGCGCAATCAGTGTTCGCAATGTAAATGATGGTTCTGTCACAGACGTTCAAACAGCGGTGCGTTCAAACGCAACGCGTTCTGTGGCGCAGAGGGCGAATAATACAACAATGCGTGGTGTGACGGCGCGTAATAATGCATCGCGTGTTGTTGCGCGGACTGCGACAACACCATCTCGTGTGAGTCTGGTTGGAACAGGTATGCGTGCGTCTATGGGAAATACTGTTAATGTTTCATATTTATCCAGTAAATTATATACTGGCAATTACTCAAACATTATTGATTCAACAACAGGTTTGATTTCTGCCGATGCATACAGTGCATGCTTGGAAGGTTATTATACATGTATGGACGAAATCTGCACCGCGCGCAGTGATGTCAAGGGACGTTGTTCTTGCGCGGGTCGTGCAACAAATTTCTTGGCGGCAGAAAGTGCTTTGGAAAAGGCAAATGAAGAGTTGATTAGTTTGTCTGGTCAATTGGCTTTGTTGATTTCGACCAAGGGCAAAGATGTAAGTCAGGCTTTTCAATTGACTGATGCTGAAAAGGTCATGAATTGTGTGTCTTATAAAGATATGATTGCACAATATGGTTCTACATCGGCAACGGCTGATGCAACCAAGGTGACAGAATGGTGTTATGCACATGGATTTTATAGTGCAACATGCAGTCAGCCATCATATTGCGAAGAGGCGGGTAATGATTTTGGCTTTGATATCAGCACAATCAATGGTTCTTCATCTGATATCTTGGCATCGTTAAAGGCATGGGCAAATGCAAAAGATTTAGCAAAACAATATACAATAAATGACACAAATAATTTGTTGGCACAATATACAACTGTATCTGGGGTTGTAAATGGTTTGTCTGGCATAAACGAAACAGTTGATTCGTCCCAGGCGGCATTGGATACATTGGCGAACAAATGGGGTTATGAATTATTCGAATATGCTCATAACAATGTTTGCGGTCGTGTTCTAGATTCATGTTTTAACGGTATTTACGAGGCTTGCGGCACACCACCATCTGGGACAGATTCCGCGGGTAATAAAATCGGTAAATGTGCGAACGGTGCATCGACATCGTGCCCATATAATTATAACAGCGCGATTTCTGTAAAGACAACAGGCGATGGTTCTGGCGAGGTCACATTAAACGAACGTGGTTCAACCGGTTCAACAACATCGACATCGGCGACATGTTTTGGTTATACATCTGCCAACGGTGACCCTTATGCGTCTTTGCGTGGTCCGGTTGCTGATGCACGTCGTTCGATTATGCAGAAATATTTATTGGACGCGAACGCGGCATGTGATACATACGGTAATGCGTTAAAGACAACCGCACAAAACATTAATTATCAAAAAATTGCGGCTGAACAGGCATTACGTCAAAAACGTATGGATTTCTATAACGAAGAAGAAGAAAAAATCAAAAACGATGCTGTCGCAGCAATCACAAACTTTAATGAATGTATCAGTGAAATTTGGGATTGTTATAACGAAAATGCAGACGAAGATAACTGGACAACGGCGCGTATAAAAACATATTGTGCCCAGGTTTCTAATGTTCCACATTGTTATGAGCCTATGATTTGTAATTTGGCACCGTTGCAATTCAAAAAGATTATTGATGTTCCAGATAATACAAGATGTACTTTTAGTATGAATCGTGACGAAAATACATGCCGTAACTTGGTGACATTAAATGAAATATTGTACACCGCGACCCAGGCTGATTACGTGAGTTCTGAAAATTGGGATGATGTGATAAATGGCACATTGACCAAGAATTCTAAAGAAATCCGTGAAGGTTGCTTGAAAAAGGCACTTGGTTGCGAAGATGGTGCGGACGGTACGGAATGTCTGCGTAAATGGGAAAAAACAACATACTGTACTGATTCTGAAAAATCTGCACGTCATGCATCCAGTTGTTATAAAAAAGGTAGCACATATTACATTGAATCATGTGTTAGCGGTTATCATTTAAGCGGCAATTCGTGTGTTGCTGATTAAAGATATAAAATGCTCAAATACCCGCATTTGCGGGTGTTTTTATTTGCTGTAATGTTTTTTTACCGCGGATTTACTCCGCGGTGTCCCCTTCTTTATGAAAGAAGGGGTGGCAGCCAAAGGCTGACGGGGTAATTGTGACAATAAGTAAATTTTGAATTTTGTTTAAAACTTTATTTGTATAAAATTTTATGCAAAATCCTTGACATTTAATAAAAAAAAGATATTATTTGCATAAAGTTTTAGACAAAATGTCAAAAAACAAAACAAGAACAATAAACATAGGGTTGAATAAAATGGGCAACTTTGCAATATTTCAAACCGGCGGTAAACAATATCGTGTGCAGGCTGGCGATACTATCAAGGTTGAAAAATTGGATGCGTCTGGTGACGTTGAATTTGATAAAATCTTGATGGTTGGTGATAAAATCGGCAATCCATACGTGGATGGTGCACGCGTTATCGCAACGGTTGTTGAACAAAAACGCGATGACAAGGTTTTGGTGTTTAAAAAGAAACGTCGTCAAAATTATCGTCGCACACGCGGGCATCGTCAATATTTGACGGTTTTGAAAATCAAAGAGATTAGGGCTTAAGGAGTTTGAACTATGGCACACAAAAAAGCTGGTACCTCTACTTCGAACGGACGCGATTCTGCGGGACGCAGATTGGGCGTTAAAAAATCCGGTGGCGCGCGTGTTATTCCTGGCAATATCATTATTCGCCAACGTGGCACCGCATTTCATCCTGGATTAAATGTTGGTATGGGTAAAGACCACACAATATTTGCCAAGGTCACAGGGACTGTGAAATTCAAACGCGGATTAAACGACCGTAAAACAGTTTCCGTCGTTCCTGATGAAACCGCAAAATAATTGTTAAGATAAAAAAATCCCCCGGCACCCGCCGGGGATTTTTTTATAAAGTGCAAAGCGCAATTGATGCAGGATTGATTCAACAGCGATGAACGGTCGTGCCTGCCACCCGAAGTTTTAACGCAGGGTGGTCATCCCGAGGGAGTTTTTACACCCTAGGCTTTGCCTAAATGTGCAAAAATGCGCTCGCAATGACAAAAACGCGCCCGCGTTTTTGTTTGAAAAAAACACCGATATTTCTATCGGTGTTTCTTGATTTAGAAACAAAAGCCTCTTGTTTTTTTATGGGAGTTGAATTCGGGGCTTTCTAAATCAAAACTGTCAATCTGCGTTTTCAATAATCTCGTACCAATGGGGTTGGCCGGCGTCGTCTTCGACCAGCAGGCATTTTTTACCGGCGGGGCAGTTTTCGTCCGGGCGGGTTTGTTTGGTTGTCTGTAAATCCGCAATCGCCGCGGTTTGATTGATTGTGTTTGTGACAACATCGCGTATCGTCGCAATCGTGTCGTTTAATTCCGTTACCACAGGGCTAAACCGCGCACTGTTATACGCCGTCGTCGCAATTTTGATTTGATTTGCGCAATAAGTGGTTTCGTTCCAATTTTCTGTGGTTTCTGTTGCCAATGGATAATATACAGTCACTGGGTGCGAAGATAACCAAGATTTCCAAGTGGGAACATCTGTCGCAATATCAACAATTGAAAAGTTTATCCTTTGTGATGAAACACCATAAAAAGAACCACCATAAGTTGTTGTAGATTGATTAGATGCAAAATGTGTGCTGATTCCATTTACACCAATTTGTCGGTTTGTTATTGTGTTATCTGAATAAACAGATGAGTTATTATTATTAGTATTCAATATCCACTCCTCCGTACCATTTAATACCTTGACACCTACACGTCTTGTGATTTTACCGGTGGTGGCGTCGTATGAATCGGCATAGTCACCAACTTTGCGCAACACCATATTACCCTGGGTATAAAATGTTGGGGTGATTGGGTTTGCGGGTGTTGGCGTGCCGTTTTGCACGACGGTACCGGTTGCCGATGTATATGTTTGTTCGACTTGCCCCGACGGACACGCGGCAAATACCGGCAATGTCAGTATCAATCCCAACAATGCGCATAATAACTTTCTCATGTTTTCTCCCCTTTGTGTTTTTTTGCATCGCAAAAAATAAAAACACCGCTAACGAGAGAAGCGGTCGGGGGTGTTCGAAAAATCAAAACATGACAATGATCCCGCATGCCTTTGCGTGCATGCAGCACCCCCGCCAAAAACGGCCCAGGGTCAATCATTGGGAGTTATTGTTCAATACTTACATCGCGCATAAAAAAAGCATCGATAAATTGAGCAACTATCGATGCAAAACCTGAATTAGTTATATCAATCCACATGAAAAATTATCACATGGTTTTTGGATAACAATGCAAATTTTGCATCGGTCATGTTTATAAGGCTTTTCGAAGGCCCCGAATACAATTCCCGTTGTATTCAAAATTCAGTATATAAAATTTATTTTTGTTTCTGCAAGTGGTATTTTTATGCAATTAAAATCAATAACTTGTTAATTGAACTTTGCCCTTTAAGATATCGTAATTTTGTGATATAATATATTCATAACATGAGGAAAGTTTTTTTATGTTTTTTGGCGGCAATTATGTTTGCGCCCAATGCTATGGCGGCATTGACGGGTGGTCGCGCAATACAAAAAACTGAAAATTCTGCTGATAATGTGCGTGTGTCTGGAAATATTCGTGATGGGGCTGGGCGCAATGTAAATAACCCCACGAACCGCACAGAAAAAAGTATTTCGCGCCCTGACACAACATCACGTGTCGCATCGCGCAGTGCAGAAACCGTTGTGCAACGTGGCAATGTCCAAAATGTTGTGTCACGTGCGACTGATAATACCGCGTCGCGCATAACAAATTCTGTAAAACAGCGCGCCATAAACGCATCGTCAATTAATTCTGGGGCATTGATGGCACCACAAATGAGTTTAGCACCGCGTTTTGATGAACCAATACGCAGTGTTGCAAATCGTGCCGCAACCAAGACTGAAACCAAAAAAATTACTGCCGAAGATGTATCGGCGGCCAAAGATTTATTGGAACAAACCGCTGGATTAAATAAATCGTGCCAAGAACAATATAACGAGTGTATGGACCAATTCTGTGCTGTTGTTGATACAAACCAAAAACGGTGCAGTTGTTCGGCAAATTTATCTAAATATTCCGGGGTCCAAGATGCTGTGAACAAGGCAAATGATGAATTAAACGAGGTTGCCCAACGTATCCGCTATGTTGGATTGTCTGCTGATGAAATCCGCGCGATTATGAGTGAAACCGCCGCCGAGGCTGAATTAGACAATACACGTGATACATCGGAAACACGCAGTATGTTATCGAAAATCGAAGATTTGTTGCAAGATCCAACCACACGCACAACCAATATATCCAGTAATGATTTTGGTTTGGATTTAGATTTGGATTTTTCGGATTCTGGCGCAGATATATTCAGTTTGGATTTTTTAAACACTGATAATGATTCTATTTCCAGCAAACGCGGAACGGCGCTGTATAATGCCGCGAAAAAACGTTGCAAAACAATTTTAAATAACTGCACAGATGTTGGCGCAACATCTAATCAAATCACTGGAAATTATGATTTGGCGATTGATAAAGATTGTATCGCGTATGAACAGGGTTTGAAAAAAATGAATCAAACCCTGCAATCAAATGTTCGCAGTGCTGGATTAATGTTGCAAAAGGCGCGTTTGGCGGTGTTGCAAAATAAAAATCAATATGATGCCAAGGGCTGTATTGGTGCATTGGAAACATGTATGACCGATGATATGGTTTGTGGTGCGGATTATTCAAAATGTCTGGACCCAACCAAACGTTATATCGACGAAAATGGCAAGGTTGTTTTGGGACAAGATATTACCAAGATAACTGATTTTATGGACGCGTTTAATGCCGCACAAATTGATGCCACTAAATTATCTGCGTCTTTGTCCGTCAATATGGACGATACTTGCAAAAATGCACCAAACAACGATGGAACATGCGTTATAAAATATTTAATGACCAAAATCGGCACAGGTGCAACTGTTAAAGACGGTGGATTGTGTCGTGCGGTTTTGGATAAATGCCAACAACATACATACAGTTCCAATGAAAAATATAATCCATATAATGATGTTGTTGTAAATTATATTCAACGCGCAATGGTGAATATTCGTTCTGCGCAACAAAATATTATTTCGGAATACGCATCAACATGTATGACCGATGTTGCCGCATGTTATAATCAACAGGTCACCCAGGTTAATTCATGGTCGTCGGTTGCATCTGTATCCAGTATCAAAGGTGTAATGACCGGCGCGTGCCGTAATGTTGCATTGACTTGTGGGTATGCGGTGTTTGCAAATATGTGTTCCACAGACATAAATAATATCAACAGTTGGGTATTGTCGAAAAAATGCAACGATGCAGATGAAAATGACCCATCTGTTTGTGTCGCATCTGGAACCAGCACAGATACATGCACACCATGTGACGAGAAGAATCAGCCAACATGTATCGACGGCATTTCTGAAATATTCTATCAATCATTACTTTGCCCAGAAAGTTCAATGTATGATAAAAATTGTTCTTCTGGCGTGTCCAATAATCGCGCAATCCAAGGCTGCGTGAATACACAATGCCGTTGCAGTGCCGGATATACCGCATGGAACGGTTCGTGCCTGGCAAAATGCAAAGATACCGAGTATCGTAATGATTATGGCACATGTACATCCAGTTGTGAAAGTGGTAGTAGCCCATCAGGTGCAAGCACAACCAATGGCGTGTCGTTGGAAAACAATACATGTAATTAATCAGCCAAAATTTTTTCCATAAATTTATTATGGTTTTCCAATTCGTCATCGTGCGCAGGAAAACTGCGTTTTGGAAAGTTTGCCCCAATTTTCGGTTGTTTTAATAAAGCCTCGTGCTGTTGGGCGATAACATCATTGATATCTGGGGCTGGGGCGGTATTTTCCAGTTCCAAAAATACTTTGGCCAAAATTTCAGCGTCAATCAATGCACCATGGGCATCTGCACGCGCGGTCAATGATATACCAAACCATTTTGCCAATGCGTCCAAAGTATATGCTTTTGGCCCAAAAACACGATTGCGCGCAATAACAATAGAATCCATTTGCTGTTCGCGGGGAATTTGTTTTAATCCTAATTTTGCCAATTCGAAATTTACAAACGGAAAGTCAAAATCAAATCCATTATGTGCAACAATAACACTGTCGCGCACAAAATCCAAGAATTTTGGTGCAATTTCACTCATTTTTGGTTTGTCTTCCAAAAATGCATTAGAAATTTTATGAACCATGTATGTTTCTGGGGGAATAATTTTTCCTTCGGGATTGATATATTCGTGAAAAGTGTTTTCTGTTAAAACACCGTCCAACAATTCAACCGCACCAATTTCAATACAACGGTCGCCACGTGTCCATTCAAATCCAGTTGTTTCAATATCAAAACAAATAATACGAGCCATAATTTTCCCTTAAAAATTCTAATTGAGATAAATTTAACATTTGTATTATAATAAAGCCATGCAATTAAATCTAGAAAATCTTAACGATGCGCAAATATCCGCGGTAAAAAAGACCGAAGGACCATTATTGGTATTGGCGGGGGCTGGAACCGGAAAAACACGCGTTTTAACAACAAGAATAGGCTATATTTTATCGCAAAATTTGGCAAAACCTTGGCAGATTTTATCCCTGACTTTTACAAACAAAGCTGCAAATGAAATGAAAAATCGCCTGGATACGATGGCGGACGGCGAGTTTTATGCGCGTGATTTATGGTGTGGAACTTTTCACTCTATGTGTCTGCGTATTTTGCATAGCAATTATGCGGCGGCGGGTCTGCGACCAGATTTTTTGATTTATGGCGAAGACGACCAAAAAAATGTTATAAAACAGGTATTAAATAACCTTGGATTGCAAACAACAAAAAAGCCCGCAGATTACGTTGAAGAATTTTCCAGAATCAAAGACCGCGGTATCATCGAAAAGCCCATCACAGACAAGGTTTTTAACGCATATAATGATGAATTGGCGCGCATGGGGGCGGTTGATTTTGGCGATATCATATTGCGTACTTTGCGGTTGTTTCAAAATAATCCTGGAATTTTGCAACATTATCAAAATCAGTTTAAATACATCTTGGTTGATGAATTCCAAGACACCAATGCGGCGCAAATGCAATTATTGACATTTTTAACGCAACACAGCGATAATCCAAACATCTGTTGTGTTGGTGATGATGACCAATCTATATATTCTTGGCGTGGTGCGGAAATTAAAAATATTTTGAATTTCGAAAAAACTTTTCCTGGGGCAAAAATAATTCGATTGGAAACAAATTATCGCAGTACTGGAAATATTCTGGGGGCGGCAAATTCTTTGATACGCCATAATAATGGTCGTTTGGGCAAAGATTTAAAAACCGTTAATGCAGATGATATGGGCGAAAAGGTTTATGTCTTTACATTGGGGTCTGATTTAGACGAGGCTAAATTTATTGCTGATGCGATTGCTCGTGATGGTGCAACATACAATAATAAAACTATATTAATTCGTTCTGGGTCTTTATCGCGTTTATTTGAAGAAGAATTTACGCGTCGTGCAATACCATACCGTTTGATTGGTGCAACCAAGTTTTATGACCGTATGGAAATTCGTGATGCAATTTGCTATATTCGATTACTGGTGTATCCTTTTGACGATATGTCGTTTATGCGTATAATTGGTAAGCCACGTCGTGGGTTTGGACCATCGGCAATTGAAAAATTGCGTGGATTTGGGGACAGTTTGATGTCTGGATTGCGTAATGCCAAATTAAAAGGAAAACAGGCAATCGCAGCCCAAGAATTTTTATCCTTATTTGATTTTGATTGGGAAAACATGGAACCACGCGCGGCGGTGCAAAAATTATTAGACGATTCTGGGTATATAAAAATGTGGCAAGAATCCAAAGATGTTGATGCGCCTGACCGATTGACGAATATTCGTGAATTAATATCCAGTGTTGTTGCAAAATATGATTCATTAAAAGAATTTTTAGAACAGGCATCATTGATGATGACTGATGATAATGATGAGCCAGAATCAAAAAATAATAATGCGGTAAATATCATGACGATACATGCCGCCAAAGGATTAGAATTTGATAATGTGTTTTTGCCCGCCTGGGAAGAAAATATATTTCCAAATGAAAAATCTATAAGTGATGGTTCTGTCGAAGAAGAACGGCGGCTTGCCTATGTTGCGATAACGCGTGCGAAAAACTTTGCGGTTATTACAAATACGGTGTCGCGGTTAATGTATGGAACCCGTCAAAACAATGCCCCCAGTCGTTTTATCAGTGAAATAGACAGTAAATATTTATACTTTGGTAATGATACGCGTGTTGCACCACGTCAATCGTCATATCAATATTCTGGGTACAGGGTTGCAAAAAAAACATTTGCACCAAAAGCAGAAACCTTGGTCGGTCGTCAGGCACGCCACAGCGAATACGGTACTGGTGTAATTATCGCCGATGGAACGGGGATTTTGACAATCGCGTTTGGTTCGCGTGGAATAAAAAAAATCGCACGTGATTTCGTCACGATTTTATAAATTATTTTTTGCGCATTTCGCGTAACTTTTTTACGCCAGACTTTGTCAATGACCACAATTTTTTTGCATCTTTTTCTAAATTTTCACCCCATGATGAATCTATCTTGCCACCCCATTGTTGTGCCAGGTTTTTCGCTTTGTCCGCCATATAGCACACCAACAACAATGTCAAAATCAAGACCATAGAACCCGCAAAACCGTTTAATTCATCGGCTGATAAAATCTTACCGGTTGCCGGGTCAATAATAAATGCCAACAGCGATACAGATACGCTGATTGCCACAGCTAAACATACGAAATATAAAGCCGCTGTCACAACACGATTGATTTGTGTTTGCAAATCTTCGGCTTTAAATATTCCCAGAAAAGAATTGAATAAATCGCCGGCAACACCTTTGTATTTTGTCTTGGCAGTTGTTTCGGCAATTGCGGTAAATGGCAATAACATAATGGCTAAGAATAAATCAGCAATAACCCCCAAAGATATCACCAAAAATTTCCAAATACATACAATGGACAGGTATGTCACATATAAACCAATCGCCGCAGAAAATAAACTATGCCCAACGGCGCTTATAACCCATTTCCAACCGATTTCCATGGTTGTCACAAAGAAACTGGACATTTGACTGGGAATACATAATAATCCGGCGGCTGCATCTGCGGTAATTGTCAGGTTTGCCGGCGCATTTGTTGCGACATATTGATGAATTGCCGGACATATATCTGGCACAGAAAAACCAGCAACCGATGTCACAGTTGTTAAAATAACATTTGCGACAATATTACCAACATAAACAATTGGCATCATAATCATTGCAAATGCTTTGTCCAGACCGAAATTTAATGCAATCAGCCAAACAGAAATCCAAATACCTTTGATTAAAATATTGCGCACAGTTTCTTTTGCATCGCCCCCAGAACCAATTAAATTATATGCTTCAAATGCGACCCAAAATGCATACGCGATTAACATAAATAATATTGCAAATCTAACCAAAGGCGTGCCGACCGCGTTTATAACAGTTGTCATACCGCCCATAAATGCCAACCCCAATTTTGCATCGATTGGAACATAACTATCGCTGACTGTTGTGGCGGTTGGACCAAAATTGTTTAAATCTTGGATAATAGACGATGTCACCAATTCACGATTTGCCTCGGTTGCCCAAGAGCCGTATTCGCCAACATCACCAACGGCAAAACATGGCAATGATATAAATACTGCAACAATTACAATCAAGACTTTACGGAGAAAATCATTTATTTTTATCATGATATAATCCCCTTGTCTTTCATAGATTTAACTGCGGCATCAAACCATTTACGTGGCGCGCGCCATGCCTTGGCACCCAAATCGTATGTCCATTTACCAATATCGAATTTTTCACTTGTTGATAAATCTGTTTCTTCGGTATGTGCCAATGGAATTTTGACTTTGCCGTACGGTAATAGTTTATCGATTCTGGGCACCAACACGTAATAATATGCAAATATCAAACCGAACATCAGCAATAAAAATGTCCAACCGTCTTTCAAGAAATCAAATGCATCAGGATATACTTGTTCTATTTGTGCCTTTTGTTCCAAGAAGCATGGTTTGAATAAATCTGCATCAACCAAACCATCGGCATCTTTGGATTCAGCCTCGCACTTTGCAAATGCGTTCATAACATATTGTGCCTGGGGTGTTGTTTTCCCTGTCATCTGCATTTCAAACATCGGGGGCAAAATTGAAGTATAATTATCGCCAGCGGGACCTGGAAACAAAGAATCTGCCGCATAATAGACAATCGAAAACAATATGGTGATTTTTAATGATATTGATATAATCGCCACCGCCGCTGAAACAACGGTCCCCAATGCTTTGCGAAACAGCCCTGATGCGATTTTCCATACCTGTTCGTATGCCGCGGCGGCAATTAAAATAGGCAAAAATATAATTACAAAAACGACTTTGAATAATACAGAAAATATTTGAAAGAATAAATCAAAACCGACAATCAAAAATGCGATAACTAATAACATTCCAGAAATCCATGTCATTATACCGCCACCTAAACCCAACCACGCATAATTCATCAAAGAAAAACCACCTGCGGCACCTGCCAACATAACAGCATATAAATTTCCCAAAACACACATAAATGCACCTGATAATGCCGACATTGCACCAGACAATTGGGTTGCGCCCAAAATAACATTGCAATCGGTTGCCGATGTAACACCTGTTGCGGTCATAGATAAGATTGCACCAACATATAAAATAGGCGAAATTAAAATCTCGGAAACGATTTTCAAAGATTCTGTGCCGCCGGCACTCAAAACGCCGATGGCGATACCTGCAATTAAAATACGCACACCCAATTTCCATACGGGGTCGAACCATTTTTTGAAATCCAAATCATTTGCAGATGTCGAATAACTGGCGTTCTTTTTTGATGCATCCCAGATAAATTTAATTGCGGATAAAAACATATAAATCGCAAAACCCGCCGCCATCAATATCCACAAATTATCAACAATCCCGGTCCAAAACATTTCGGACGCTTGACCTAATATATTTAATAATTCGACCAAATATCCACCTAAAAACAAATGCCCCAGATTTGAAACATCGCCGTCTGCACCCACAGAATGCATAAAATTATCCAATGAAGTATATGTCAATGCGTCGCCACCAATTGTCGATGTTAAATACCAAATACCCAACCCCAGTGCGATTGCAACACCCAGTATTCGTAAAACTATCGAAATTATTTGCAACTTCTTCATTGGTTTTCTTTTTTATTTCCTATTTTCTGCGATTATTTTAATCCTATTTTTTATATCTTTAAACATACTGTTCGTTGCGTTCATAATAGATTTGCTTAAATCTTTGCCAACTTTTGGATCTGTGGCTTTGACATCAAACATACCTAAGATGATATCAGTAATTTGTGGGATTTTACCATAAATAAATGTCAAAACATAAACCAAAACAACCACACTGGTCAGTGTAATATCATATTTTCCAGTGACCGTCAGGTCTGCGGAATAAATTTCACCGTTCATAATCGCCATCAACAGTGTATCAAAACTATTGGTTCCGTCATTGGGATCTGTAAAGAATCGTGCAATAATAACTAAAATAACAGTATATGTAATTACCGCCGAGCCCAAAGTTATAATTGCACCTATTAAATTTTTTATTTGTTCAACACCAACGCCTTTGCCGAAATTTTTTATCCAACCTAACCAAGATGGGATATCTTTATCATTTATATCTTGGAATGCCGAAGCCATCAACGATATTGGAAAGAAAAATGCAAACATTGCCATCGCGATAATGACGTCTGCAAAATAACATAAAAAATTAAAGAACATTTTGAAAAACGCGAAGAACAAATATAATCCAACAAATGCCAATATTATGTGTTTTATAAATGCACCAATGCCGAAAAACATGTCCCATGAAAAAGCGGAATCCAACATGGCAACCCCCAGATTCATAAAACCCTGGAATTGTGTGATTGTCACCTTGGCAATATCGATGATTGCAATACGCAAATCATCGCGGAAAAATCCATCTTTGACAGTTGTTTTCAAAGGTTGATATGTCACATGTTCTTCAATTATATCAGGCGTAGATTTTAACATTGCGGTCGCATATGTTTGTGTCACATACGCTACTGGTTCAAAAGTAACAGTTGTCACAAATCGTGGCAACATAACACCCATGCCTAAAAAAGCCATGGCAAATATAGAATTGATAAATACCGGTCGCATAGATTTGCTGAACCAACCGTCTTGGAAACCGGTGGTAATATTTTTCCAAACAGCCCCAAAAACATACAAACTGAAAAAAGCCATAAAAACGACAGTACATATAAAAACAAATTTTGGATACGCGTTTGCGGCGGCGGCAGAAATAATTTGAAACATGCGGTCAAATATTGGGCAAGACCAACATTGCACAGTATTAGATATAAAGATATGTCCTAATTCTGTTATCATTATTTACCCCGAAATACCTTCCATAAATTTTTTGCGGTTTTTGCATTAGATTTTGTAATGTTCCAACCTGTTTTAACGTCTTTTTTAACTGTGTCGTATAAATCCGTAGCGCCCTTGCCAACATAACTTTGTAATTTTTCGCGTGTTATTTCAAAAATTCTGTTCATCAAAAAGAAAGTCAGCAAACAAGATAACCACAGCACAGAATGTTCACCAAAACCACTGGAATTTGCACTCGCAGATGGAATGTTGGAATATGCGGTTCCACCGACCGCTGCAACGAATATTGTGCTGTTCCATTGAAACAGTGCGCTGACCAACGCCAGATTAACGCACAAAATAAATGCACAGGCAATCATGGTGACAATCATTTTTTTCAATGCATCGATAATACCAGAAAACGCAGGCCATATATTAAACCAAGGGTCACTTGGTTTAACCACCCATGCGGCAACACTGAACGGATATAAAATTAAAGCAATTCCAAAATCAAAAATTGCCTGAATAATTAACAGAGCCATAAAAATATTACACGCGGTAAATGTCCCCACCAACAACAAACCGGTAATAATGTTCATAAAACTTTGTCCGCTGTTATGCAGCATTAATGATGTTGGCAATCCTTTGGAAATATATGCAAAACCGCGTTTTACAACGGCATTATTTGCCACCGATAACACATGGACGGGTTCAATTAAATATTCACATGATTGTTTGCTCAGCCACCCTTGTTCTAACAAATTTTCTGGGCATTTTATTTCTTTACTGCTTTGTAAAGTCAAATTGCTGGACGTTTTTAATATTTCTGTGGTGTAAAGCGACCCAAAATGCATAAACGGGTTTATTACGGCATTTGCCAAAAACTCTGGTTTCAACGGTAATAAAACCAACACAGCCACCAATACGCGAATTCCAGGTTTTATTAAATCTTCGCCAATTTTTGTTGGTGTTGCGTTGTCGGCTGTCACCGATGGTGCCTTGAATCCAAATGTTTTTAACCAGAATTTTGGAATGTATAATTTTATCAAATACGATGCGATATAAAACGCAACAAAACCCCAAATCAGTAAATATATAATTCCATCGCCATGACCAACGAAATATGCGTATGTTCCATTTGCAACAAACATAAAGGCGTCCAGAACAATTGGCACCAGTCCTGATATATCCAAAGAATCAATATTGATTATTGATGCGTTTGCAACACCCGGCACAAACGCACCCAAAAAACAAATAATTGCGGTAAAAAATTTTTTTATAAAATTCATCTTTAATAATTGCTATCTAATTATATCATATTTTGATAAATTTATGGTATAATTAAAATCATGAATTGGTTAAAAAAATTTTGGATAACATTTATATCGTTCTTGCCATTTTCCGCAGGTGCGGTTTCTCCGTTTTTTATTGGTGGGGCTGTTTTGGGTGCTGGTATAATTGGCTATTCTGTTTATCGCAGTGTTGCACCTGTGAATTTGGCGGACGCATTATCATTTTTTTCGACATGTTGGTCATGTCAATTATTTTCGGATATTGTTGCAACAATGTCACATATTTTACCGGTTGCATACAAAGCATTGGGAAAAATAATTATTCCATTTTCTATTGCATTAACTGCGGTTTGGTTCGCGTGGCAATTAATTGAGATATACACTGGTGCCAAATCTAAAAGCGATATTGCATCCGCCCCTGCGGTTGCAGATGGTTGGAATATTGGGGCAAAATTTGGTATGCACACAATAAGGTTATTATTTGTTGCGGCATTATTGGCGGTACCATTACCACGTTTAATTTCATCTGTGATTGTGGAACCGATATTTGATATAGGATTGTCAATGAATTATACGATGTCTGCGGTTGATTCGCGTGCAAATTATGCGAATTGTATAGTTGCCACCGCGATTGCCGACAGACAAAGTATTTATGCAGATGCAAATACAGGTGGCATAAACGCATTTGCGCCAAAATTCCGTCATAATTTGACATGCCAAATTGCAAATGTTCATCAAATGACTGGGTTGGGTATGACTGTTGGTTGGACCATGTTAAACATGGCGTTTAATTCACAGTATATGCATAAAATATTGTGGGGTGTGCCAATCTTTCCAAATGTTCCGCTATTTTTAACAGGTTTGTTGATAACTTTACTATTTTTTGCGGCATTGTTGCCGATACCATTATATTTCTTGGAAATATTTATGAAATTGGCGATGGATTTTCTGTTGTTGCCACTGACCTTGCTGGAATGGTTGTTCAAAGATTGGAAAGTAATAAAAATGGGTGACAGAAATATTCAAAAAACCATAGATGATGTTATATCTGGGGCACTAGGATTAGCGATGACAGGAATATTTATAACATTTGCAATTATGGTGTTAAACGCGGTGTTTTCTGGATGGACCGGTGCAGATGTTATTAAAACAGCAATTGCCCAAAACGATTCGCAATATTTAATAGATAATTTATTGCAAACATCTGGGAATACCGCATTGGTGACGATTATTTTGATGGGTGTATTTATGACAATGTTTATGGTAATGATACCGGCATTGATAAAGTCTTTATTTAATATTGAAATATCGGATAAATACTATCAAACCGCGAAAAAAGACACCAAAATTTTGTGGGACGACATAAAAAAAATATGGAATTTCGCAAAAAAATAAAAATCAAGTGATTTATTTAACGTGTCCCCCTTTTTTAATACCGCCGAATCTGTTATACTATGTATCGTGATGAAAAAGTTTCCGATTCTTTATTGGCCACGCAAAACGACTGATGATGCAGAATATCAGTTATCTCGCAAGGTTATAAACGGTATTACTGGCACAATGCCAACAATTATCACCGAAGACTTGGATATTGATGCCATAATGAACGAAAATCCCGATGCTGTTGTTTATTACCCTGTATTTTGCGGCTCAACAGGTTGGTGGGGCGAATTATTGGGTGCGGGTGCGGTTGTTGTGGATAAGGTTATCGTATCTCCTGAATGTCAGTTAATGGTGATTCATTCGGACCAAAACGCAAATTCAACCGGCACGAATCAGTTGTTGGCGGCAGAAATTTACCCAACTAGTGGATTTTTCAAAAAAATGAATTCTTCGATTGCCACCGTTGCAGACATGCTGGCAACCGATGCTGGTACAATTTTGGCATTGTTTTCTGGGTCTAACCAAAGTAAATTTATAAACATTTTGGAATCGACCGGCAATTCGTATTTGGGATGCATAGGTCGGTATTAAAAAGATTGTTTATAAATGAGGGCGGGCGATAAAAAGCCCTGTTTTTATTTTATATATTGCACATAAAATTAAATGCTATTATGATTTTTACATATAAACGAAGGATTATATAATGCTAAAAAAGGTCAAAGTTGTTGTTTTTGATTTTGATGGGACATTGTCTGCATCGGATTCAAATTGGGAATTTGGACGATATTGTTTTCGGCACAGTATTCGTCCGTGGTTTTATTTGCCATTTGTATTGATTGGCATGTGTGTTTATATGTTTAATCGTCACAGTCAGTTTGCGCGTGAAACATTGCGTTGCTTTGTGACGCCCGAAATGGTAAAAAAATTTGCCCCACATGTCATAGACGAACATTTGACCAAACGGTTTGGTTGGGCTGCGGAAAGGGTTGCCAAAGAAAAAGAGGCGGGCAATATTTGCATTTTAATATCTGCGGGTCCCGATTATTTGGTACCTGAGTTAGTGCGTGATATGGAATTTGATGTAATATTAACATCTAAAATGGAAACAAAGCGCCCATGGCGGTATAAATTTATGTGTTGGGGACCAAACAAAGTCGTTGCACTGGAAAATTGGGCGGCGCGTCATAATTTCATACCAAATGTGATACGTGCATACGGGGACAGTCCATCAGATCGTTATATAATGAATATGGCAAAAACACCAATTTGGATAAATCGTAAAACAGGCCTGCCAAAATAAAAAATTAATGTTTTTCTTTTATAAATGGTTCGCTTGCAATAGTGTTTTTTTATTCTATAATCAAACAGAAACAAACAATGGGACGAAAAAATGGAAATTGCATTGGCTTTTTTTGTTGGATTATTGATTGGTGCCGGGGTGACTTATTTTATGCGCCCACATGACGATAAAACGGACAATGGTGCAGTTGAATATTTAAAACAAGAATTGGCGACGGTGCGTCGTGAAAATGCTGATTTAATTGGTCGTATTGCGGCGGCAAATACCCAGATTAAAACATTAGAACATGTACGTGGCGAAATGTTGGCTGAATTTAAAAATGTTTCTGCCGAATTATTGGAAATGTCACGTAAATCTGCGGTGGAACAACAAACCAAGAATTTCGATATAACAATAACACCTTTCAAAGAACGATTGGAAAAAATGACCGCTGATTTTAACACCCAAATAAAAGAGATGTTAAAAAATACAACGGAAAATCGTACATCTATCCAAGAACAGTTAAAAAATATGATGGCGTCCAGTACTTCATTACAAAAAGAGGCGGCAGATTTAACCGAAGCCCTGCGCGGTAAAAAGAAATTACAGGGTAATTGGGGTGAAATCCAGGTTGAACGTTTGTTCGAAATACTGGGGTGGCAGGTTGGTGTCCAATACGATGTGCAAAAACATTTATCGGATAATCGTGATATCCCAGATTACATAGTTCATATGCCTGGCGACAAACATTTTGTTGTTGATGCAAAAATGTCTTTGAACAGTTATATGGATTATTTGGCAACTGATGACGATGCAGAAAAATCTAAATTATGGCGTGCCTTTGTTGATGCGACGAAAAAACACATCAGCGAACTGGGAAATAAAAATTATAATATGGTTGTTGATAAAAAGTTTGATTATGTGTGTATGTTTATGCCACTGGAACACGCGTATATAGAATTAATGAATCGCGACAAAGAAATTTATAAATACGCGTATGATAACGGTGTCGCAATTGCAACACCATCGTTGTTGTTGCCTATGTTGCGAACGATTGATACATTGATGAAGATTGAAAAACAAAATCAAAATGTTGGTCGTGTTGTAGAAATGGCGGAAAATTTGTACAATAAATATGCGGCGTTTTCGGCAGAATACAAAAAGATTGGCACTGCGATTGAATCTTTGCAAAATGTATATAACGACAGTCATAAAAAATTAACAGGTCGTGGTGGCATGGCCAGTTTATTGGAAAAAATGAAAAAGCAGGGTGGGCTGACAAATGTAAAAACACCTGCATTGGAAATAAATGATTCAGACATGGACGATGATGATGAATAAAGATTTAGAAATGCGTGTTTGTGGTGACCCAATTTTACGGACAACGTGTTCGCCGGTTGATGAAATCAACGATGAATTGCGCGCAACATTAAATGAAATGGTTGAAATGATGCGCCAACAAAATGGTGTTGGACTTGCCGCCCCCCAGGTTGGTATTACACAACGTTTTTTGGTTATGATGACACCTGATGATGAACAGATTTTCAAAATGATAAACCCACAAATTTTATCACGCAGTGAAAAAACTTGTACAATGGAAGAAGGTTGTTTATCTGTCTTGGGTGGCGATAATTTACCTGTTTATGCAAATGTTTCGCGTCCAGAAAGTGTGATTGTTGAATGGACTGACGAAAATGGTGAAAAATTATCTGCCGAAATGTCAGGGGTGCCGGCACGCATAGTGCAACACGAAACAGACCATTTGGATGGAAAATTATTCATCGACTATTTATCTGGGGCGCGACGCGAAATGGTTATGCGCAAAGTGCGGAGGCATAAAAAATGAAATTAATTTTAATGGGAACAAATGATTTTGTTGTGCCTGTGTTTGATGCATTGCGTATGCAACATGAAATTGTGTCGGTATTTACACGTGCGCCAAAACCAACCGGGCGCAAACACGTTTTGACGAAATCGCCTGTGCATGTTTGGGCGGAATCTCATAATATTCCGGTGCATCACAAAATTCGTGAATTTGAAAACAATGGTGCTGATTTTGTTGTTGTTATGTCATACGGTGTGATTATACCTGATGAAATTTTGACCCAGGCTAATTTCATAAATATTCACCCATCATTATTGCCAAAATATCGTGGTCCATCACCAATCAAAACCGCAATAAGAAATGGCGATGATGTCAGTGGTGTTTGTTTGATGAAAATGGTCAGCGAATGCGATGCTGGGGATATTTACATGTGTCGTGAATTTGATATTACAAATGATGATACAAATGAAACTGTC
This sequence comes from uncultured Pseudomonadota bacterium, assembly GCA_902793435.1. Lineage (GTDB taxonomy): Bacteria > Pseudomonadota > Alphaproteobacteria > Rs-D84 > Rs-D84 > Enterousia. The sequence goes on from CADBDF010000007.1 coordinate 34,136, forward strand.
GAAACCAAAGTTGGGAAAATTGCGATTGAAATTTTAAACGAATTTTTTGCATCACCTGAAAAATATAAACCTATGGCACAAAAAGGAACACCAATAATTACACATAAATTTTCGAGTGCTGATGAAATAATTGATTGGAAAAAATCGCCACTTGAAATTCATAATTTAGTGCGCGCATTGGGGGCGGGGCGCACGAAAATAAATGGCATAGATGTAAAAATATTAAAAACAGAAATCGATAATGGAAATTTGAAAATTTTGGAATTGCAACCTGCGGGCAAAAAACCGATGGATTGGAAAAGTTTTACCAATGGTCTGCATGGTGCGGAAATAAAATATGGGGAATAAAATGGATGCGAAAGATTATGGTAAAAATGCTACATGTGGTGTAAATGGTGAATCTGTGATTGTATCAAAATATAATATAAAATGTCCTTGTATCAACTGTGTTGGTTGTAAAAATATGGATAATCAATCACAATGTGCATGGCGGCATACATTGGAAATAGACCCATGCACCAACGAAGATATACGCGAAATGATGTGTATAAATTGCATCAAAGAAAATCAAAGGTAAAAAATGCCACGGTATAAAGTTGAACTTGAATATGATGGAACAAATTTAATCGGTTGGCAAGAAAACCTGGACGGGCCATCTGTGCAATCAATTATGATGGACGCAATTGAAAAATTATCAACCGAACGTCCAACGGTATTTGGCGCGGGTCGCACAGATGCCGGTGTTCATGCGGTTGCGATGACGGCACATTTTGATTTGACCAAAGATTATGATGCGGATACGGTTATGCGTGCATTAAATTTTTATTTGGCAAACCAACCTGTATCGGTATTGAATTGTGAAATTGTTGATGAAAATTTCAGTGCGCGTTTTTCGTGCATTAAACGTCATTATAAATACGTGATTTTAAATCGTCCTGCATCACCAGTATTGGAAAAAAATCGCGTTTGGTGGATTCCACAAAAATTGGACATTGATGCAATGCGTGTGGCGGCAAAAAAATTATTGGGCAAACATGATTTTACATCTTTGCGTGCCACGAATTGCCAGGCCAAAAGCCCAATAAAAACATTAGACCAATTGGATATAACGATTGATGATGATAAAATTATTTTTGAATTATCGGCGCGTTCATTTTTGCATCACATGGTGCGCAACATTGTTGGCACTTTGGTTGAAATAGGATTGGGCAAACCATACGATATTGATGAAATTTTAAATGCTAAAAACCGCAGTGCTGCGGGTCCAACCGCACCGGCATCTGGGCTGTATTTTATTCGTGCGGATTATCCCACCAACGACCAGATGGCGTATATTTAATATGTCCTGATGGATAAATAACAAATCCACCATGCAAAATTTTGTTATTACATGCATGTGAATATATATCAAAATAAGACACAATAAAATCTATATTATTATCCATGCACAGAGTCATAAAATGCTTTTGCAAAGGTTTAAATTTTTGAATATATGCAATCGTGAAATTTTGTGATTTATAGATGCAAACACCATCTGGACATTTACGCCTGGTATTTTTATCGCTATGTGGTTCGCCGTTTAATTCGCGGAAAGAATCAAATGCAAAATAATGGTTTGATGCGCGTGCTTTGTTAAAATCTAATTTATTGTCATATACCATGCCAATTAATTCATGGTCTGGGGTGATATAAAATATCGGTCTTGATTGTGTTGCGACAATTAAAATTCCAAACCCAACAAATATTCCAAATAAAATATAATTTGCATATCGAAATAACCAAACAGAAGAATTTTTAATTGGCTTTATCAAAATCAAAAATACAAACCCCAACACGAATAAAGAAAACGCTAAATTACTAATGTGTGGTATATTTATATTTGATACAGGCAAATCTGTAATATTTTGTGCAATGTGCAAAGTCCATAAATAAACACTGTGCGCGATGTTTAATAATAAATGCGACCCCATACATGCAAATATAGTCCCCAAAATAACCAATGGCATAATAACAAAAGAAAATATTGGTAATAAAACCAAATTACCGATTAAACTGTATGTTGGAATTGAATTAAAATGTGTTGCAATAAAAGGCATTGTAAATATGGTTGCAATAATAGCTGTTGTGGCAGCTACATAAATATAAGACTTAAATTTTTGAAAAATATTTTTATTTGAATTATCAAATTTTTCGTCATTAAAAAACCAAATCAACCCAAATATAGCGGCAAAAGATAATTGAAAGCCACTCTGCATAACAAAGTGCGGATTTGCAAAAAATAAAATCAAAAAAGCAATGGATATATTGCGCATTGAAATTGCATCGCGTCCCAATAACAGAGCCAAAAATACACCAGATGTCATTAAAAATGCGCGCATTGTTGCAACGGACAAACCCGAAATACAAACATACAAAAATAAAACAGTCCATGCACAGACGCACGCAACAATTCGCGCCGGCACACGACGAGTTATAAAACCAATACTGCGACAAATTAAATAAAATAATGCAAATAACCACCCGCCAATCAAAGTCATATGAAATCCGCTGATTGACCAAATATGACCAACACCGGCGGTGGTCCAAATTTGTTTGTCATTTTCCGGTACAGAATTTTTATATCCCAATACCAAGCCATCTGTCAGGAAAGAGTTTGATTTATTATGGATTGCACTACGCAAACCATTGATAGAAAAATTATCGTCATGATTTAAAATATTATAATCTATGATAAATCCAGTTGCCGTCAATCCGTTAAAATATGCCCATCGTGCATAGTTAAATGTTTCTGGGGCCTCTGCATGTGCTGGCGGAAACAAAGAAACTTTTGCACGCAACACATCACCAACATCTGGGATGGGTTTATCCCCTGTAATAGTTAATTTAATATTTGTGGGGTGTTTGGTGTTTAATTCATCGCCATTGATGCGTAAAACTAATCTTCGTTTGCTGTCGGCAATATCTATATCTGTGACAGTTGCGATAATATCAACTTCGCGTAAATCGTGTTTTAATACAGGGGTTTGCACAAACACCTGTGTATAAACGGCAGCATATAAAAATCCAAACACAAATAATACCGCACCGCGTATCAAAAAATTCATTTTGCCAAAAAGTAAAATAATGGCACATGATATAAACGCAATAACGGGGTGTGAAATATTCGGCTCGGTCGGCATAGAAAAATAACATGCCGCCGCAAAAGCCAATATAATTGGCAGCCATAAAAATTTATCACTAAATTGTTTTGTTAAAAAATCACGCATAGTAAAATTATAGGTGCAAAATCCTGGTCTGCAACAATAATTTTAAACTATTTACCGAAAATAAAATCTGGATTTGTGCTTAAACTGATAATGGTGTCCATGTCATCATTATCATTTGCATGTTGGCGAATTGTTTTTCCACATTTTTCGCATTTGTGGGTTATAATAAATTTGCCAGATTTTTGTTCAATTGCAATCGGTCGCATCATGCCCCCGCATGTTGATAGCCTGTCCCCAGGTTTATTATCAACATGTTTGGACCATAAACACGATGGGCAATGATTTGTATAACCATTGCCCTGAACATGTGTGCCACATTTGTCGCACACAAAATCTTCAACCCGTCTAGCAAACTGTTTCATTGAATTTAAATACCCAACGCATCACGATACATTTTTGTTAATTCGTCAGCTTCGTCAATTTCATCTGGATCCATTTTACGCAGACGTATCATTTGGCGGATATACTTTGGGTCATATCCAGCAGATTTAGCCTCGGAATAAATTTCTTTGATGTCCGCAGCGATATTTGCCGCATCTTCGTTTAATTTTTCAATTCTTTCAATGATAGAAGTTAATTGTTGGTTATCAAAAGCACCATGATTTGCATTTTTCATGTTTGTTTTCCCCTTGTCTAAATGATAATAATATTTTATATTATTCTTAACAAAAATCAAGTGAGAGGGGGGATTTTTTATGCTAAAATTTACCAAAATAATTGCGTCAATCGGTCCAAAGTCGTCAAATCACACGATTTTGACCAAGATGGTGCGCTCTGGTGTAAATCTGGTTCGAATAAATTTCAGTCATGATACAGGTGATGTCCAAGGTGCAAAAATAGACACGATTCGAACTGTTTCGCGTGAGTTAAAAACGCCGATTGGTGTTATTGTTGATTTACAGGGACCAAAACATCGTATTGGTGATTTTGCCACAGATGAAAAATATAAATTGACGGTTGGGCAACGTTTTGTTTTTGACAGTAATGAAACGCCCGGCGATAACACGCGTGTATGCTTGCCACACCCGGACGTAATTGCATCATTACATGCCGGGGACAGAATTTTATTAAATGACGGTAAATTGGAAATGCGTGTTGATAAATGTGAGCCTACAAAAATCATAGCAACGGTAATTCGTGGAAATGAAATTTGGTCGCGTCGCGGATTTAATCTGCCAGATACATTCGTTGATACAGAGATTTTAACACAAAAAGATAAAGCCGATTTGGAATACGCAATCAAGAAGGAACCTGATTTTGTTGCGGTGTCTTTTGTACAAAGTGCTGACGATATTGCCTATGTTCGTGATTTTATAACTGCACGCACCGCACATAAAATAAAGATTATTGCAAAAATTGAACGTCCGCATGCGGTTCATGATATAGACAATATAGTATCTGCGGCTGACGGTATAATGATTGCGCGTGGTGATTTGGCGGTTGAAATGCCGTATGAACAGGTGCCTGCAATTTCTCGTCATATAATTCGTGTGTGTCGTCAAATGAATAAACCTGTAATTATCGCAACACAAATGTTGGCATCATTGGTTGATAGTGAATTTCCAACGCGTGCCGAAATCAGTGATGTTGCAAACGCATCATATCTGCGCGCAGATTCATGTATGACCAGTGAGGAAACCACTGTTGGAATAAATCCTGTAAATACCATACAAACAATGTCGCGAATTTTATCGTATGCCGATATGGACGGTATCGCAAATCCGCATGATTGGGTGCGAATGGATAATTTGCCAGAAAATAATTGGTCACGTTCGGTGGCAAGTATGGCTTATTTGAATAACGCATCGGCAATCATCGTTTTTGACAAAGATGGAATTGCCACAACCGAGATAGCGTGTCGTCGTCCAGATATGCCAATAATTGCGGTATGTAATGATGAAACAATTGCAAATCATTTATGTTTATCGCGCGGTGTATTTCCAATTTGTGACGAGGAAATATTCGGTCGTCGTGACGAAGTTGCCGCCGCAAAATCTGTGGGTATAAAAATTGGTGCGGTCGTTGTTGTTGATGACGGCACAATCAGTTTGCGTGAATTATAATAAAAAATAAAAAGGTCGAAATTTTTCGACCTTTTTAATTATTTTTGTTTTTCGTTTGCTTTGTTTGCCAGTTCACGTTTTATTGCTCGATAATCTTTTATGCCCTTAATCGAACCGGCACCAAAAACCCCGGTGCCTAATGCGCATAAAGTAGATAAAAATCGCATAGCGTTTGGATTAGAATCTTTTTTTACACAGTTGCCAAAACTTATCACCAATGCCAAAAATCCCAGCATAAAAGCAGTATAGCCACCAATCTCGTGTTTTTTCATTATCCGTCATACAGTTTCCTTTTATTGTTATCATGTAAAACAATATAATGTTTTTATGCTTGTTTGCAATGATTTTTTACTATTGACCCAATCAATGAATTTTTACTAATATAGAAATCATGAAAAAAATAATCCGAATTTTATTTATTTTGCCTGCATTGTTTATATGCAACTTTGCAAATGCGGCATCATATCGTGCGGCGTTGGTCGCTGATATGGATTCGGGGAGGGTGTTGTATTCTGAAAATGCAAACGTTCCAAATTATCCGGCAAGTTTAACAAAAATAATGACATTGTATTTAACATTTAATGCGCTGGAACATGGACGACTTCATTTGGACGATTATTTAATTGTATCAAACGCGGCGGCAAATGCCGAACCTGTGAAACTGGGGCTTCCCGCGGGTTCCAAGATTAAGGTTGAAGATGCGATAAAGGCTGTGGCGGTGCATAGTGCAAACGATGTCGCGCGTGTGTTGGCTGAAAATTTAAAGGGTGGCAAAGAGGGTAATTTTGCATCATTAATGACCCAGGTTGCTACAGAAATTGGTTTATCTAATACAAATTTTGAAAATTCGTCTGGATTGCCAAATGATGACCATTTATCGACTGCGCGTGATATTGCGTTGCTGTCGGTGGCGATATATAAACACTTTCCACAGTATTGGAAATATTTTGGAATAAAAAGTTGGACATATAATGGTCAAACATATACAAATGGAAATCGACTGCTTTCGTCTTATCCGGGCTGTGACGGTATGAAAACAGGCTTTACAACGAAATCGAAATATTCGCTTGTTGCGACGGCATCACGTGATGGACATCATTTAATCGCGGTGGTATTGGGTGCTGATGACAAAGATATTCGTGCCTCTGTCGCGACCAGTTTATTAAATCGTGGTTTTAAAATGTCTGAAAATAATTCTGCACCGGTTGTATTAAATACCCAAACACCTGCTATTGAAAAACCTGTTCAGGCACCGGCCAACAATCCAATTGCAAAATATGCGACACCATCAAATAAAAATATGGCATCTGGATTATCAGGTGTTCAGTTTGGTGCATTTTCATCATACGATGCCGCCGCGCGCCAGGTGAAAAATGTGGAACAGACTTTGGGTGTGCATGCATCAATAGAACCTGCATCGGGTGGTCTGTATCGTGTGCGTGTAAATAATATTGCAGAATCCGCGGCGCAAAATTTACGCAATGCCGCAACGGCTGCTGGTATTGACAGTTATGTTTTTCATTAATATGATATTATTGTTATGAATCCAAAAATAGAAAAGTTAATTAAAATGTTTGCACGTCTTCCGCGGGTTGGCAACCGCGCCGCCACGCGCATAGTTTTATCTTTGCTGACGGATAAAACGGGTCGTGCGCCTGCATTGGCAACAACCTTGGCCGAGGTTTCATCTGTGATTCACCCATGTCAAAATTGTGGTGTTTTAACAGACGGTGATTTATGTGAATTTTGTCGTGACACATCGCGTGAAAATGGAACTTTGTGCATTGTTCGTGATGTGAGTGATGTTTTTACATTTGAAAAATCGTCTGTGTTTCATGGTCGTTATCATGTAATTGGTGGGGTATTGTCTGGTGTGACGGGAACAACCCCCGAAGATTTAAATATTAAAAACTTGCCACAACGCATTACAGATGAAAATATCACAGAAATAATTTTTGCATTACCCAACACAATCGAAGGAAAAACAACGGCGAATTATATAATGGCAACATTGGACGATATTGAAAATATAACATTTACAGAATTGGCGTCCGGGGTTCCGTTGGGTGGCGAATTGGATTACTTGGACGATGGCACATTAACATTGGCATTTGGTGGGCGGAAAAAATTATGACAACAACACTTGAATCTTTACCACCTGTATCAACTATGATGCGTGAATGTGGTATGCTGGCAAAAAAACAATTTGGTCAAAACTTTTTGTTTGATTTAAATTTGACTGGCCGAATTGCACGTGCGGTTCCAGATATTGAAAAAATCCCAGTGGTCGAGGTTGGACCTGGTCCTGGGGGACTTACGCGGGCATTATTGATAGCTGGTGCAAACAAAGTTGTTGCGGTTGAAATGGATAAAACATGCGCACCGATTTTATCGCAAATTGTGTCGGCATCTAATAATCGTTTAACTGTGATTTTTGGAGATGCGTTAAAAACAGACTTTTCGCAATTTGGATTTACCGAATACGCGATATGTTCGAATTTACCATATAATGTTGGTACAGAATTATTGATTCAATGGACACATAAAATTGCAAATGGCGAACCTATAAAATCTTTGACTTTGATGTTTCAACGCGAAGTTGCCGACCGCATAGTTGCGCGTGTTGGCGATGATGCGTATGGTCGTTTATCTGTGTTGGTAAATTTGGTTGCAGACGCAAAAATTTTATTTAATGTTCCGCGCACTGCATTTACACCTGCGCCAAAGGTGACGTCTGCAATAGTGCAAATAATACCAAATGCCGAAAAAATAAAAACATTGGGGAAAATAGAATCCGTTGAAAAAATAACTGCGAAATTATTTGGCATGCGTCGAAAAATGATACGTGGCATAATGCCAGATGTTGATTGGTCGGTGTTTGGTTTGACTGGTACCGAACGTGCAGAAAACCTGAACCCTGAAAAATTTAGTGAAATTGCAAAAAAACTATTGCCATAACTTTTTGCCTTTTTGTATAGTGACTTTGTATATGTATTAGGGGGAGAGGGCTAATAATGATTTCATTGGAAGTTTTATCGTTTTTTGCGATTGTATGTGTATTGTTATATTGCTTAAAGATGGCGAAAATTGGGGCGTTGGTGGCGTTTTTATTCGCCGGTATTTTATCTGGCCCATATATGTTAAATTTATTCCAGGTCACAGGTACATGGCAAACATTGGGTGATTTAGGTGTTTTGTTTTTGTGGTTTTCAATCGGCCTTGGCGTCAGTTTTTCCAGGTTGTGGTCAATGCGAAACACGATATTTGGTTTTGGTGCGTCCCAGGTTTTATTGGTTGCGGTTGTATTGTTTCCGTTTTTGTTTGAATTTTCCGGTTGGACGGTGATGGGTGCAACAATGGTTGCGCTGTTGTTGGCAATGTCATCAACATCCGAAGATTTACAATTATTGGCTGACCGTAATCAGTTAAATTCGCGTGTTGGTCGTCAAATATTTTCTGTATTATTATTCCAAGATTTATTATCGATTCCATTATTGGCAATGTTGCCTGTGTTATCTGGTAAATCGTTTAATTTGGGCGCGACATTAATTGATGTTTTGGTGTTATCGTTATTATTGATTGCAGGCACCGTAATCGTTGGTCGTTTTATTTTAACACCGGTAATGCGTGTTATAGCCAAAACAAAATCCAAAGAATTATTTTTGCTGTTTGTAATGTTGAACATAATATTATGGGCGGTATTACTTGATTGGTTTGGTTTGCCATCTGGCTTGGGCGGATTTTTATGTGGTATGTTAATGGCAGAAACAATTTACAATCATCAAATTTCTGTGGAAATCAGTCCATACACAACATTATTTTTGGCGATATTCTTTATTACATTAGGTATGGGATTAAATCTGGATTTGCTGTATGCGAAATGGCATGTGGTATTGATAGGTTTGGCGGGTTTAATGGTGTTAAAATTCTTTGCGATATTTATGACGGCGCGTGTTCGTCATAATCCTGCACCCGAATCGACATTTATTTCATTATTATTGGCCCAAGGCGGCGAATTTGGATTATTGATGTTGCAATTAATGCGTAATAACGGCATAGATACAATTCCACCCGCAGACCAAGAAATTTTGATTGCGATAATAGTATTATCGATGATGCTGACACCGATATTGGTTGCATTGTATGACCGTTTGATAAAAATGGGAAAAATTTCTCGTGTGGATGCCAAGAATTTAAAGGTTGCAAAAACTGGTGTTCAACCTGCTGTTGTGATTTGTGGTTTTGGTCGTGTTGGTCAAATAATTGCGAAATTATTGCGCGAACAAAATATTCCGTATGTTGCAATCGGCATGAACGTTAATTCAATTATGGAAGGTCGTGTCAAAGGTTTTAATGTTGCATACGGTGATGCGTCAAATATATCTGTATTGCGTGAGTTTGGTTTAAATCCGCGTACAACACGTGCGGTGGTTTTGGCTTTGGATAATTTTGAAACGGCACACAGGACAATATTATCTGTGCGTGCGATTGCACCGCGTATCAAGATATTTGCGCGTGCGCGTAATTTAACAGATTCAAAAAGTTTGTTGCGTTCCGGTGTATATCAGGCTTTCCCAGAAACAATAGAATCATCGTTCTTTTTGGGATATGGACTGTTGGAACATTTGGGTGTGACAGATGATAAAATAGAAAAATTGTTATGCGAAATGCGCGCGAACAATTATGAAAAGTTAGATGCCGACATAACGCCCGACGAAAAATAACAAGCAATCCAGAGGAGAGAAAATACTCGCGATAAAATTGCGAGTATTTTTATGCAATAAAAGTATTTAATTTTACTGTGTTTTTGTTGATTGAAACGGTCGAAAAAAACCTAGGTTTTTTTAGACCGCTTTTGGGAATTTTGTGATTTTTTATAACATATTGATTTTACGACAAAAGTAAATTTTCATTTTTTTGAAAAAAGTTGTTGCTTTTAAACCTAGGTTTTTTGTATATTCATTATATAGCGAAAAACCGCGGATTTCCGCCAGTTTATAAAGTCGAGAGAGTTGCGAAAATGTCTGCAAAACGTGCATTTTTTGGTATTTTTCAAAAATTAGTGGTGGTTTGCTGTGCCATATTTTTTGGATTTGCCAACGCATTTTCCGCAAATTTACCCGCCGGTTATACAGAGTTGGAGTATATAGAATCCACCGGCACACAATGGATTGATACGGGGATAAGCTTTGCTTATTCTGACGTTTTACGTATAGTTGCCGATATGCAATATACAGATTTACCAAGTGGCGCTTCACAATATTTTGGAATATATGGCGGTGCTTATTTCGGTGTTACTAATTCGTCTTGGAGTGTTGGTGGAAATGCACAAGGCACAGCAAATACCACAAGGCATGTTTTTGATTTTAGCACTACGATAGGCACAAACCAAGTGCAGACGCTGAAAGTTGACAATGTATCTTATGCGAATACAAGAAACAATCAAAATGGTAGAGTTGGTGTTTTAAATACTGTCTCTGGGACTTATTTTAACCATGCAAAGTTGTACAGTGTTAAAATTTATAAAAACAGTTCGTTAACCTTTGATGGTATTCCAGCCAAATACGGTAATGTTGTCGGTATGTATGATACGGTTAATAATGTGTTTTATACAAATCAGGGTACTGGAACATTTACTGCCGGACCCGCCAAGTGCAGGAATTTGTTTGATAAAAACAACACAAACACTGCCGATGGATATATAGCAAACGCTTATTTAAATTCCAATGGTGTCGAGGTTTCAAGCAACAGTTATGCCATCAGTGTATATATTCCAGTAGAGGGGGATACTAAGTATTACTATTCTATAAATGGTACAGATGGTCAGGTGGCTACAGGTCATTCCGCACCACGTGTTGCATATTATGATGCCAATAAAGTGTATATATCAAGCTCTAACGGGCTTTCAGGTGGCGCTTCATTCCAAACACCAGTGAGTTGCAAATATATTAGGGTGCCAATTTATAAAGAGGCATTGGAACATGGCATTCAACTGGAACAAGGTACCACCGCAACCGATTATGTTCCGTTTTGTGCATCGGAAATAAAAATTGCCACAACTGCATACAATACGGCGCGGTTTAGTCCAGTCGTAAATGATTTAAACAGCACGGTGGCGACCATACGCGATATCGTGACGAATACTATCAATCAAACCGCCGCAATAGCCAGTTTGCAAGCGGACAAGCAGACCCGCCCGGACGAAAACTGCCCCGCTGGCAAAAAATGTTTATTGGTCGAAACCGAGGAAAACGGTGTCATTGTTCCACACTGGTACGAAATTATAGAAAATATTTATGGTCTGCCTGCTGGATACACCGCGTTGGAATATATACAAAGTGACGGCGCAAGTTATCTTATTGTGCCATATCGCGTGAATAACAAAACTGTGTTTTATTGCAGATATAATGAACTTCAAAATACGTTGAGTGCCGCAATTATATTTGGTGTCACAGATGCCCCAAATGTATCAAAGGCAAATAACGGTATTTTAAGATTAACCGGCATAAATCGTATGGGTTGGGGTGATTCCACATCGGGTTCTATAATCGATGTCAGCGCACCAAAAGCGTTTAACACATGGTATGAGGTTTTGTATGACCAAAATAAATTATATCAAGATAATGTATTATATGCGACTTCTGCAACACAACCCAGCACCAGTTGGACCGCGAATTATGATTTGGGTATTTTTGCAAGAAATGGTCCTTCTGTGACATTTCCATCAAAAGCAAAAATATCAAGTGTTTGGGCAAAAGAAAATGGTGAATATAAAATCAATCTTGTGCCGGCAAAGCGCAACAGCGATAATGTAATCGGTATGTATGATGGTACTGGGACATTTACCGCCGGCCCAGAGATTTAATCTTACCCACCCACAGAAATGTGGGTGTTTTTTATTTGATTTTAATGTTGTGGATTGCTATATTTTTTACACAACGCAAAGGATTTTTTAACATGAAAAAAATTATCAAATATTTATCAATTATTTTTGGCGTTTTCTTGCTGGATTTAACCACTAAATCTGTGTTGTTATATTTGATTACTGGTAATGTTCCTGTATCGGGCTATGCGTGGAATATTGTAAAATATCCGTATATTATGGCGCATGTGACGAATTGGTTTAATATTGTTTTTACATGGAATCCGGGAACTTCATTTTCTTTGTTTCGGCATTTGGGCGAAATATCGCCTTGGATTATTGTTGGGGCAACTGGGGTAATAATTGCGTTGCTGGTTTATTATTTATTGCGTCGCGCCGGTGCAAATGAAAAATTACCTTTGTGTTTTATCATTGGTGGCGCGTTGGGAAATTTAATCGACAGAATTCGTTTCGGCGCGGTAATTGATTTTATCGATTGGCATATTGGCGATATGCATTGGCCTGCGTTCAATGTGGCGGATATGTTTATTGTAATTGGTGTTGGTTTGTATATAATCAATTTGATTTTTCGCAAAAAGTAAAAGGAAAAAATAATGGTTCAATATTTGGATAATAATGCAAATTCTGGATTCGCGGCTTGGGCGGCGGCACAGCAAAAAAATCAACCATCTTCATCGCGGTTTGGACGGATTTTATGGTGGGTATTTTTGTTCTTGGTGGCTTGGTGGATTGTTGGTTTGTTTATGGGTGATGCACCAAAACAAAATGTTGCGGTAAATCCTGAACCGACGGTCAGTATTGATATATCAAATGTTCCAACACAAACAATTGAATCCAATGATATAAACGCACGCGTCCAAGGATTGCGTATATCAAACATAGATTTAAAAAACTATGCGCGTGATGCACGTGATGCAGAACCTGTCAAATTGATTGATGGTGATGGATTCGTCGAAATTGGTGTAATGCCAAATGGAACAACGGCACCGACCGCAACGACTGTTTGGAAAAAATCCGGTGATAATATGGTTTGGCGCAATAATGACGGTGTGGAATTTACGCGTAATATTACGGCGGACGGTTTTATGATTCGTGTATCAGATACAATTAAAAATAATTCCAAACGCGATTTTTCATTCGCGCCATACGCGCGTGTTTTGCGTGCCGCTGACAAAAACAGTTCTGCCGGTGTTTATACTGGGGCGATTGCGTATGTAAATAATGATATTGAACATAATGATTGGCGTAGTTTGGATAAAAAATCTTATGCATACACAACGACAAATGGATTTGTCGGTTTTGTTGATCAATATTGGGAATCTGTGGCACAAATCGACAGTCCCGACCAAACAATCCGCATGAAAAAGCAGGGCGATTTATACGATGCTTCGACCGCGGCGGCGCCAGTGGTTGTTGCGGCGGGGACCACAAAAACAATTACAACAAATGTTTTTGCCGGCCCACGTGATGCCCATATTTTAAGTGGTGCAGAATCCACAATCAATGGCATAGTTGAATCTGTGGATTATGGTTGGTTTTGGTTCTTGGCACAACCAATGTTATGGTCAATAAACGCGATACATAAATTTGTTATGAATTATGGTTTGGCGATAATTATATTTACGATTTTAATTCGTATTTTAATGTGGCCTTTGACCCGTAAATCATACGCGTCAATGTTGGCGATGCAGAAAATGCAACCTGAATTACAAAGAATTCAAAAATTATACGCGAACGATAAACAACGTATGCAAATGGAAATGATGCGTGTGTATCAAACACATAAAACATCACCGATGTCTGGGTGTTTGCCGATGTTGATTCAAATTCCAATATTTTTTGCATTGTATAAAGCATTATTGATTTCGGTTCAAATGCGCAATGCACACTTTTTATGGATACAAGATTTGGCGACAATGGACCCATATTTTATATTACCGATATTAATGGGTGGGACAATGTGGCTGCAACAATATTTACAATCGAATAAAAATGATAGTGCAAATCAAAATGACATAATGGCACAGACCGCCAAGACTATGAAATGGATGCCTGTGTTATTTACGATAATGTTTGCATGGATGCCGGCTGGATTGGTTTTATATTGGACTGTATCGAATATATTTGGTATTGGTCAAATGATGTGGTTAAAACACAAAACAAAATAAAGGATTTATACAATGTGGAAAATATTTGCGACTTTGTTTGGCCCACGTGGCACGAAAATAACTGCGGGCGAATTGGCTGAAATGTTTGGGTTGGAATTGCGCGGTGACAAAGACGCGGTTGTGCGTGGTGTTGCACCAATCGCAGATGCGCGTCCAGGACAACTGGCATTTTATTCGACCGAACAAAACAGTACAGCATTTAAAATTCTGCCAATTGATGTTTTGCGTAAAACGCGTGCAACGGTGATTTTGTTGCAACCTGCACAAATCCCAGATGCACCAAATGGTGCGACTTTGTTGGTGACGGATTCTCCGCGTGGAAACATTGTAAAAATATTAGGTGAAATTTATCGGGAAAAACCGCGCTTTGGAATCAATGCGGACGCACATGTTGAACGCGGTGTGTTTTTTCGTGCGCGCAAGACAAATTATGTTGGGCAATTTGCGACAGTTGAACGTGGCGCGGTAATTGAACCAAATGTAAAAATTTATCCTGGGGCATATATTGGTCGTAATGTGACATTGGGACGTGGCACAGTTGTATATAGTGGCGCACATATTGAAAATGCAACGATTGGCGCAGATTGTGTTATAAATTCAAATGCGGTAATCGGTAAAAATGGATTTGGATATACGCGTCAAAATGGCAAAAATGTATTTATTCCACATGTTGGTCGTGTTGTTCTGGGCGACAGGGTTTCTGTGGGTGCAAATACATGTATCGATCGCGGTGCAATGACAGACACCATTGTTGGGACAGGAACCAAAATTGATAATCTGTGTCAAATTGCACATGGTGTTGTTGTGGGTAAAGAATGCTTTTTGGCATCTGGTGTTGGCCTGGCTGGCGGAACCGTTATTGGCGACAGGGTTTTATTGGGTGGCCAGGTTGGTGTCGCAAATGGTATTCATATTGGCGATAATACCGAGGTCGGTGCAAAAAGTGGCGTGTTAAGAAATATTCCTGCAAATACCAAGGCAATGGGATATCCGGCGGGTGTTGGTATGGAATTTTTCCGTCATTATGCGTGGATAAGAAAACATGTAAATGATGATTAAAAATATTATTTTTAATACAACAAATCACCGGTATTTGCCGGTGTTTTTTTAACATTTTTGATATCATAAACCATCCAATCCCATGGAACCAATAACTTGAATTCGGTTTGACTGTCATAAATCGGGTCACCGGTAATATCTGGTTCGCGTGCATTAGTTGCGATGTTGGAAACCTTGCCGCAACCAGTTAAAACAAAAAAACATGTTAAAAAAGCAAATATTTTCATAATAAAAATTATACCATATTTTAGGTGTTGTTTCAATATGGTTAAAATTCCTGAAACAATTACATTTTGAACAAAAAAAAACGCCTGATGGCGTTTTAACCCCCGCCACCACCCGCCACTTTTGGCGACGGGTGGTCCCCCGCCCCTATGGGGTGGAATTATTCTTCGGGCGCTTCAATAATTTCATACCAATGCGGGACAATAACGCCGTTTTCTTCGGTTTCGACCAATAAACATTTTTTACCGGCGGGGCATTGTTCGTCTGGGCGGGTTTGTTTGGTTGCCTGTAAATCTGCAATCGCCGCGGTTTGATTTATCGTTTTTGTGACAACATCGCGAATAGTTGCAATCGTGGTATTCAAATCATTTACAACCGGATTAAACTGTGCAGTATTATATGCAGTTGTTGCGATTTTGATTGCGTTTGAACAAAACGGCACATAGGCTGTTGCGGTTGAACCTTGTTCTATCTGCACATCAGGCGCAGTACCAACCGTCAGGTTATTAGCAATATAGAAGTTGATGTATTTTGCATTAGATGGTGTAGTAATAGTTGTTGCGCCTGTTGTAATTGAACTTATAAAGTTTTTATTTGCATCATAAAACAACCATCTCATACCCGATGAAAGTGAATAATCAGGACACGACACAGTATAATTTGTTGATGGTTTAACTTGTATCATATTGGCATTACAAATACGGTTACTATTAGGTGCATAATTACCTCTTGTTGTACTATAAAGACCTTGTTGCCATTGACCATCAAACAAATTCCGGCACTTGGCGGGTCCGGCGGTAAATGCACCTGTGCCACCATTGGTTAAGAATTTGTCCGAAACCAAATCATACATACCCAACACATTATCTGAATTTCTACGACAAGGAACTAGGTTTTGCGCCAAAACACCGTTAGTCCATTTCTTATATCCAAATATTTTCAACGCACCAAAATAATCACTGCCCGTTGCGTGAATTGCGAATAATGTTGCTGTTTTCGGTGTTGTAATGCTAACATTGCCTTGTGTAGCAATTGTCGTGCCGTCTATCTTAAAAATACCACCATTATGTTCTATTTGTAGTGTATGTTTATTGGTGTCTGCATCTATATCAAGTGTTGGAGTGCTGTTTCCCCACCCAACCCTATACTTTAGCGTCGAAGATATTGCAAAAGTATAAACGTTACTGCTCGTATAATTACGTGCGCCAAAAAGACTATTCCCATCAGGTTTTTCTATCGCTTGGAAAATCAGTTCTATGTCATCTGTTGCGGTGTTTAAAGTATACCCCGTATCAATATACTGTGTTCCGGTGGATTCGATATATTCTAATTCTGTATATCCGGCGGGTAAATTTGCGGAAAATGCGTTGGAAAATACAAAAAACATGGCACAGCAAAATACAGCTAATTTTTGAAAAATACCAAAAAATGCACGTTTTGCAGACATTTTCGCAACTCTCTCGACTTTATAAACTGGCGGAAATCCGCGGTTTTTTACTATA
>CADBDF010000008.1 GCA_902793435.1 uncultured Pseudomonadota bacterium
AAATCAAACCGCCGCGATAGCCAGTTTGCAAGCGGACAAGCAGACCCGCCCGGAAGACGCTTGTCCCGCCGGCAAAAAATGTTTATTGGTTGAAACCGAGGAAAACGGTGTTATTGTTCCGCATTGGTATCCAATTATCGAAAGTGCAGATGATTAGTTGTCATTGCGAGCGAGCAAGTCCAATTTGTGCATTGGCACAAAGCCGGATGCGCGAGACACCGGGCCCCACGAAATTTGAAAAATTTTGTGGGTGGTACTGGGCAATCCAGTTAAATAAAAAGTGTCGGCAAAGAATTTTAATCGACATGATTATCAAACCAAACACCCACAGAAATACGGGTGTTTTTTTATGCTTTGGGGTGGGCGGCGGCATAGATTTTATTTATTTCCGCCATATTGACACGTGTATAAAGTTGTGTCGTTGATAATGATGAATGCCCCAATAATTCTTGCAGACTACGTAAATCTGCACCGCCAGCCAATAATGCCGTTGCAAATGTATGGCGCAGGGCGTGTGGGGTCACATAATCGGGCAACTGTAAATATGCGCGCAAGTTTTCAATTGTTTTTTCCGCCATGCGCGGTGACATGGGTAAGCCTTTGACACTGCGAAACAATGGTTGGCTTGTGTCGCCAATATATGGGCATGCGTCCAGATATTTTGCAATCGCATCATGGACGGCGGGTAAAACCGGAATAATTCTTTCTTTGTTGCCTTTGCCGATTATGCGGAGTGTTTCTGGGCGATTTTGTATATCACTGATTTTTAATGATAACGCCTCGGATATGCGCAGACCACACCCAAACAACAACATTATCAATGCCCAATCACGTGTGGCAACCCAAGGGTTCTTGTCATCAATTGTGACAAGTGCAGATTTCATTTCGGCGACTTCGGTTGTTTCGATTGCTTTGGATAATTTACGTGGCACACGTGGTGCAGATATCAGCCCGATTGCATCGTTTTGTATATCATGTTTTTTCGCAATATATTTATAAAATGTTCGAATCGAAGATAATGCGCGTGCGGTGGATTTGTGCGTCAGGTTACGTTTTGCGCGATCTGCCAACCATGCACGAAAACATATTGTATCAATATGCGATAAATCCGCCGGCAATAATTTTGTGTTAGACCACCGTTCATAAAATTCTGTGAAATCGCGTAAATCAGATTCGTATGCGGTTGCCGTATGCGTTGAATAGTTTTTTGTATTCAATAAATAGTCTATAAAATCACCGATAATTTCGTTCATTTTGTTATCTAATTTCAAATGTTGCGGATACTTTGACCGAAACATTTGTGTCTTTGTTTGATAATGTCCCAAATGCACCAGCGCCCATGTCCATGGATTCGGCTGTTGCCTTGGCTGCCATCAAACGATAGTTTGCGGTTGGGGCATCGTATGTTGCGTTGCCGTATGTGACAGATAATAATTTACCAACACTGCGGTCGGCACCACTGACCAATGCGTTGGCGCGTTCGCGTGCATTACGAACTGCATCGCCCAAACATTCTTCCATAATTGGTTTTAATGTTTCCGCAGATGTAAACATTTGTAAATTGCCAACATAAATGTTTGGTTGGCCGGCAAATTGATTTATAACTCGTTCTATTATATCCATATTATCGGCAGAAACTTCGACCGCAATTGTTGTTTCTGTGCCCAGATTGACGGATTTTTGTGTGCTGTGGTTCCATTCGGTTTTTTCGTATGAATTTAATTCTGTGGTTTGGGTTTTGACATCCAATGCTGCCAAATAACTGTTGATTTCTGCCATTTGCTGTGTCGCCGCACGCATTGATTTTAATGCGTTTTTATCCAATGTCGTGACGCGCAATGTTATTGCGGTCCGGTCGCGTGGCGCGGTTGTCAGGCATTCGCCATTTGTGGAAACTGTGTCAGGGGTTGTTGGGGTTAAATATGTATAACCGATGATTGCCAAAATTGCACCCAAAATCCAAGTTGTTGTTTTCATTTTCTCTCTCCGTTTTGTTTTTTGTTTATATTTTTTATCCCAACATAGCGTGTTGAACGCGATTTATTGTTTCGTTTGCCGTATCACGTGCGCGCGCGGCACCCGCAGCCAAAATAGAATCTAATTCATTGGTGTGCGACATTAAGTATTCGTATTTTTCACGTGGCGCAGATAATACAGAATCTATCTTTTCAAACAGTATCTTTTTTGCATCGCCATAACCAATTTTTCCGTTTTCAAATAATTCGCGCATTGTTGCAATTTCATCGGCATTGGCAAAATGTTTGTATAACAAAAATATAGTTGATTCATCAGGATTCTTTTTGTCATTTGGCAATTTGCTGTCTGTTATAATGCGCATAATTTTCTTTTTTAATTCTGTTGTCGGTGCAAACAAAGGAATTGTGTTATCATAAGATTTACTCATTTTGCGACCGTCCAGTCCCGGTATAATTCCGTTATTAATACCAATCTGGGGTTCGGGCAACCGGAACACATTGCCGTATGTTCTGTTAAAATATTCTGCGATGTCGCGGGCAAATTCAACGTGCTGTTTTTGGTCGGCACCCACAGGCACAATGTCCGCATTGTATAATAAAATATCGGCACTCATTAAAATAGGGTATGTGTATAAACCCATATTAACATCGGCATCTGGGTCGCGATTTGCCGCAGCATTTTTTTCCAACATAGCCTTGTAAGAATGTGCGCGATTCATTAAACCCTTGGGGGTCACGTTCATTAAAAATGTGTTTAATTTATATACCGCGTCTATGTCGGATTGGCGAAATAAAATTGCGTTATCCAGATTTAATCCCAATGCCACCAGTAAAGCCGCAATTTCGTAAGTATGCTGGCGAATTGTTTTGGCATCGTGAATAGAATTTAATGCGTGCAAATCCGCGATAAAAACAAAGGTTTTATTTGTTTGTGATTTTTCTATCAAAGGTTTTAACGCGCCAATATAGTTACCGATATGTGGCATACCGGTTGGCTTGATACCTGTTAAAATTATTTTGTTATCGTTATCCATATTAAAAAACCTTTATTAATTATCATATTTATTTTATCAGGTTTTTATTGAATTTCAAGGGGCTGGTCACAAAAAACACCGCTGTTGCGGTGCTGTTTGTTTGTTATACGTGTTTATTTTTGAACAAAATGAACCGTATATTGTGGTTTTTTATCGGCACCCAATGACGCACGAACAACTTTGTTTGATGCGGTTTGAACCGCGCGAACCAAATTATTTTTGTCTTTGCGTTCGGTTTTGGTTAATCCGTCAATAGCCTTGGTGATTTCTATTTGAATTTGACGTTTCATAAATCCTGTGTCGTCTGTTTCAAATATACCGGCACTGGAAACCTCTGGGGTGCCTTTTAAAAATCCGCGTTTATCAATTGGTAATGTCACAAATACTGCGCCATTTGTTGCAATTTTCTTGCGGTTTTTATATACCTGGTCATCGGCACTGCGTTCGGTTTCGCCCTCCATAACGACAAAACGCGTTTCGATTGATTCGGCAACATACGCAGGTTCGCCGTCGCTAAGCGCAATCATGTCGCCATTATGCACAACCATCATTTGTTTTGCACCACCGCGTTCCATTGCCATTTTCCCATTTAACATTTCATTGATGTAATCGCCATGCATTGGAATAGATACCTGGGGATGAACCATGTCATAAAATCTTTCGAATTCAGGACGTCCCGCGTGACCAGATGCATGCACATTATCTGTATCAAATATGGTGTGGGTTTTGATGCCCATGCGTGCCAATTTGTTATACAATGTTGATACATCTTGTTCGCGCCCTGGAATAATAATTGCGCTGAATATAACAGTATCAGTTGGTTGCAATTTTAATTCACGAACCGCACCATGGCATAAACGGGTCAGCATCGCAAATTTTTCGCCCTGGGAACCAGTCAAGAATATGGCTTGTTTTTCTGCCGGCAAATCACGTATGTCGCGATGCAAGTGAATATCACTTTCGCGTAAATAATCAAATTCTATACCAATTTGGCGAAATTCTGGTAATCCCACAAATGGCACAGGATTTGGATTACTGCGTTCTTTGATTGCGGCAACACGTCCCGCGGCATGCGCGGCATCTGCGAACATTTTAAGGCGTGCGATACTGCGTGAATATCCGGTCACAAATACGCGTCCAGGTGCATTTTTCATTAATTCGGTTAATGTGTCACGAACTTGAATTTCTGTTGTTTGGACGGTTTGACGTGATGCGGACGTCGAATCGCAAACGCATGCCAATAATTTTGGGTCTGACCCAATTTCGCGCAATCGCGCATAATCGGTCGCCGGTTCTATTGGGTTGTCATCATTAAATGTCCAGTCGCCTGTGTGTAAAATTTTTCCAGCATCTGTTTTGATGATTAACATTTGTGCTTCGGGAATAGAGTGTGATACATGGAAAGTTTCAACCGTAAATGGTGATAAATCCAATGTCGCACCATTTGCATCAAATTCCACAATATCGCGCTTTGGGTCGTAATCCAGTTCGATTCCGTCAAATGTTTGACGCAATATTTCTGCCGGAAAACGAGTACAATATATTGGTTTTCTAAATTTTGGCCAAATGAATTTTAATGCGCCAATATGGTCTTCGTGGCCATGGGTTATAACAAATCCAACAACATCTTTTTTGTGTTTTTCCAACCATGTTGTATCACAATATTGCACATCGCCAGCACCGATTTCTTCTTCGAGAAAACCCATACCGCAATCAACAATTAAATATTTACCACGATATTTATAAACGTACATATTTTGACCGACGTGTTCCAAACCGCCCAGTGCCATAAAATACATTTTGTCATCATTTTTATCGGATTCATGCGCAGGCATAGAATCAATAGGTTTTACTTTTTTTGTTTCTGTTTTTGTTTCAGTCGCCTTATCGACTGTCGCGTTTTTTCTTTTATGTAATAATACCATTTAATATCCTTACTTGTTTAGTTAATGTTTATGCATCACCACGCGAATTTATTGCTAATAAAGCAAATTTAGAAAAATAAGTCTTTATTGGTAGTAAATCCCACAGTGGCAATGCGCCAAATGTTCCCACATTTATCGCACAAATGGTACATTTTTTTATATTAAAATCAAGGTTTTTGTTTAGATTTTTGCACCGTATTTGCCACGATTTATTGGGCGATATGATAAAGCCTCTATTAAATCGTCCAAAATTACATTGTCGCGACCAGCCAAGTCGGCAATCGTTCGTGCAATTCGTTTTATACGATTATATCCACGTGCAGACATGCCAGTCTTTTCAGCGGCGGTATTTAAAAATTCTGTCATTTCAGGTGTCATTTGTACCGCGTTGTCCAATGCCGACCCGTTTAACATTGCGTTTATACAGCCCTGGCGTGCTAATTGACGATTGCGGGCGGCAACCACGCGTTTGCGGATTTCGGCGCTGGTTTCGACATAGATGTTGGGGTCAGGTTTCATATCCCATGGATTTACCGCATCAACATCGACATGTAAATCAATTCTGTCCATCAATGGTCCAGATATTTTGTTTTGGTATGCCTCGGCACAACGGGGTGCGCGGGTGCAAGATAATGCCGCGTTGCCCAAATGTCCGCATGGACATGGATTCATTGCCGCAATTAATTGAAATTTTGCCGGGTATGTAGCATTGTGACGGGCACGCGAAATCATGATTTGTCCAGATTCCATCGGCTGACGTAAAATTTCCAGTGTGGAACGGTTAAATTCTGGCAATTCGTCCAAGAATAAAACACCGTTGTGTGCCAACGAAATTTCCCCAGGTCGTGCGTCAGAGCCACCACCCGCCAAAGATACAGGACTGGCGGTATGATGAACCGCGCGGAAAGGGCGTTTTGTAATTAAACTGCGTCCCTGTAATTTACCAGCAATTGAATAAATCACAGATGTATCCAAAATCTCTTCGGTCGTCATGTCGGGTAAAATCCCAGGCAATCTTGATGCCAACATTGTTTTTCCAGACCCCGGGGGACCAACCATTAACATTGCGTGTCCGCCAGCCGCGGCAATTTCTAATGCGCGTTTTGCAGCCTGTTGGCCATAAACCTCGGCCATGTCGCCAACGGTTGTGTCGTCGGTTGTATCTGTGTCAGGTGTGTCTGTTGGAAATTCTAATTCACGAACACCTTGGAAATGATTGATTAAATCCAGAACGTGTCTGGGTGCCAAAATATCGGTCAGGCCAGATAATTTAGCCTCGGCAGCACAAGATGCAGGACAAATTATTCCCAAACCTTGATTTTTTGCCCAAACACTTGCCGGTAATATACCGTCTGTTTTTAATACGGAACCGTCCAAACCAACTTCGCCCAATATTAAATATTTTGACAATTTATCGTGTGGCAGTATGTCCAGCGCACATAAAATTCCACATAAAATCGGTAAATCAAAATGCGAACCAGACTTTTCAACATCGGCCGGCGATAGATTTACCGTCATTCTGCGTGATGGACGTGCGACATTTAATGCGTTCAATGCGTTTAATACGCGTTCGGCGGATTCTTTGACCGCGCGGTCAGCCAAACCAATAATATTAAAGTCTGGTTTTGCAAGGCCGCTGAACAGTTGTGTTTGAACATCTATTTTGGTGGCGGTTATTCCGTTAAAAATAATAGAATTTAATGAAATCATATTCGCATTATAGACTTGCATAACAAGTTTTCAAGTTTTAAAATACACAACACTTGTTATAAATAAAAAGGTAAGAAAAGATGCCACTGAAAAATCCAAATGCAGTTCGTGAATGGTTTAATACTATATTTTATGGTGCCTTAATCGCAATTATATTCCGTAGTTTTTTGTTAGAACCGTTTAATATACCGTCTGGGTCAATGATTCCAACGTTAGAGGTTGGTGATCATATATTCGTGGAAAAGTGGTCTTATGGATATTCTCGTTATTCGTTTCCGTTTGGGTCATGGCATTTGTGGGATGGTCGGTTTTTATCAACTGAACCAAATGTTGGTGATGTCGTTGTGTTTCGTAATCCTATTAATGAATCTCAGGATTTTGTTAAACGCTTAATTGGTCGCCCCGGGGACAAGGTCCAGGTCAAAGAAGGGCGGTTATATATAAACGGTAAAATGGTAAAACGTGAAAATCCGCGTCGTTATATTGTGGCAATATTACCTAAATCTATACGGTCTGTTGGTTTTTATCGGGATAATATGGCGATAAAGGGAAACAAAATCTGGGTTAATAATGCACCTGCGCCATTTAATTATACAATTGAATACAAGCCAGATTCATATTGTCGTATGGCTACGGGTATTTGTGGTGTGTTTGATGCAACCGAATATACAGAAACTTTGCCAAATGGTGTTAGGCACAGTATTATAGAAATGGCGGATAACGCACCGTATGATAATACAAATGAATTTACGGTGCCGGCTGGACATTATTTCTTTATGGGTGATAATCGTGATAACAGTTCGGACAGTCGTGCGGAAATTGGTTTCGTTCCACGTGATAATATTTTAGGCAAGGTTTGGTTTATATGGTATTCGCACAATTATTATTCGCCTATGTTTATGATTTGGAACTGGGGTTCCAAGATGCGCTGGGGCAGAATAGGTATGGGGATATAAACAATGGAAATATTTGGATATAAATTTAAAGATGAAAATTTGTTGAATCTGGCACTGACACAAAGTGGTGCGGATTCGGCACATAATAATGAACGTTTGGAATTTATTGGTGATAGAGTGTTGGGCTTGTCGGTGGCTGCATTGCTGTTTGAAATGTTTCCAAATGAGGCCGAAGGCGAATTGGCACGCCGGCATGCAACATTGGTTTCAACACAGACATTGGCGTATGTTGCCGAAAAAATAAACCTGGGACCACATATTCGGCATGGTCATATGACGGCTGGACGGATTCAGCATGTTTTGGCAGATACTATGGAGGCTTTATTTGGTGCGATTTATTTGGAATCTGGGTTTGATGTTGCACGTGATGTGATTTTATCTGTGTGGCGCGAATTGGCGGCGGCTGAAATTGTTGCACCAAAAGATGCCAAGACGGCTTTGCAAGAATTTGTGCAAAAAAATCATACGGGTGAATTGCCTGTATATGAATATTTACCACAAACAGGTCCGTCGCATAATCCGGTATTTAATGTTTCGGTGACTGCGCTGGGTAAAACGGCAACTGGGTCGGGGGCGTCCAAGAAAGAGGCATCGACCGCTGCTGCGGCAGAATTATTGAAAATTCTTGCAATTTAGTTTTTTTGCCTTTAATATTTAACTAACTTTTAACAAAGGAATAAAAATGTTTTCAATTTTGTTGGTTTTATTGATTATCGTTGCGGTATTTATGATTGGTATTATTTTATTACAAAAGAGTGAGGGTTCTGGTATGTCTGGTTCGTCGGCGGCATCTATGTTTGGTGGTGCATTGACTGGTGCGGCGGCTGGTAATTTTTTAACCCGGGCAACTGCATGGTTGGCAACAATATTCTTTATTTTATGTGCTTTGTTGGCTTTGGTATCGGCAAAATCTAATATGAATACAGGGGACAGTGAATTGCGGCAAGAATTGGTTGGCGATAGTGCGCCACAACAAACAACTTTGGACGAAGCCTCCAAGGTTGCAACAACGCAAAATGATAAAGTGACTGTGACAGAACAGCCGGAAAATAAAGATAAAAAATAAAGTATAAAGATTAAAAAAATGCCCGTTTGGGCATTTTTTTATTTAGATTTTTTTGCAGAACGTTTTGCCGATGTATGCGCAGGTGCAAAAGCCTTGTATTCGCGATACAATAATTCACAGCATGTGTATGCAATCAATGCAGACAATGCAGTGATTAAACCCGCCAACAAACCATCTGAAAATACAGCAAACAAAATAATTGCCGCAAATAACACAATGGTCAGTCCCAGGTTTTTCGCCAAAACTGCAATAAGTTTTTTAATTGCGTTCATGTTTTCCCCTTTGTTTTGGTTGATATTATTATATCACAAATTTAAATCAAATAAAATAAAAATGACTGTGGTTATCACAGTCATTTAAAGGAGTTAAACATGAAAGAAAAACTTTGTAATCTGTTGTTTTTTATAAGATTACTTGTCCACCGATACGTGCAGTTGATGGAACGGGTCCAAAACTGGAACGTGGGCTGACATATATGTTGCCACGAACTGTGAAATCGCCGCAGAAGTTCAACATATTGACATCGCGCAAAATCAAATTACCGTCGATTACAATATTGCAAGGTAATGTATATTTACGCAAATCTTGGATATACAAATTGCCGCGGACATGTGCGCCATTTTGTAATACTGTTGTCATATCACGATGGTCAATTACTGTATCACCCATGATTGTATTTGTTTTAACAACAACAGCGACCTGTTTAATTGCCACAGGATTTTGTTTGATTTTTGCAACGCGGATTGGTTGTGCGATTGCTTTGCGTGTCGCGTCGCGTTTAATTGGTAATGATGTTATTTTGCGTGGTTTAACCACAGGTTGTGGTTTTGCAACAGGTTCTGCAACAGTATTGACTTGTTGAACAACTGGTTGTTGAACGTTTGTTGCATTTGCACCTTTACGCAAATCGATAATCAACAAACTGAATAAAACAATAATTGATACCAATAATGCTAAATTTAATAAAGCAACTAAATTAATGCCTGCAATCCAATTCCACAGCCAGCACAGACCTGCCCAAATCTTTTTAAAAGGCCAGCAAATGATGTTCCAAACGCGCAATAAAGCGTTTTTGAATTTGTTAGATTTTTTTGTTTTTTTAACCATGATTTTCCCTTTTGGTTTTGGTTATATGCTTCTAATATAGTATAAAAAAATAATTTGTCAAGTTTTTTGTGTGAAAAATATTTTTGTGTGCATGTATAAGGGGGGGAAGGTTGTTGTTAAAATAAAAAGCCCTAAAAAGATGAGGGCTTATGTTTATATTATTGTCTTTTTTTATGCGCGGGTGCGTGTTAATGCCTTGGCGCGTGCATATTCAATTGTTGCGGATGCCAAACGGGCATAGCACAATGCACGAAATTCACGTCTTTTCAGGTTCGCGTTTATTTCCAATGGATTATGTTTGTAATATTCAAAATCGTCGCCATTGCGCCCGGATATATAATAACGCATTGATGTCTTGCGGGTTTTGGGTGATAATGTAGATATTTGTGGAATAAATATATCGACCATGTGCATCAATTCATGACGCAAATCCATTAAAAAGTTTGTCATGTCCGCATATAATGGCCAATCCAGGTTTATGTTTAACTTTTTACTATGTGACAGGGACATTAAACCTTTGTTGGATTCTGTGACATTAATTTTTACCTGGGTGTCAATGTATTGCTTAATATCGTCTTTATACAGTTCGTCTAAAAATTTATCTGTGGGTGTGTATTCTTCGCCAGAACTGGTGTTATATGTTTTTATGCGGTTTGACCGAATATCGTCATACAATAATTCTATCAATGTGTTTGTGATTTTTTGTGCAAATGCAATTTTGTCACCGCGTGATAAAGTTTTCCATTTTATGTTCATTTCAACAGCATTGAGTGCCATTGTGGCGTCCATAAAACGCTTGTTTAAATAATCTGCAAATTTTTCGCTTTTTGAATAATCAAGTCGTCCCAATACGGGTTGTAATTGCCGTTTGCTGTGTGCATTCCATGTTGATGGCGATTGCATGGCATCAAATTCTTCGCTGATTCTGGAATTAATATCTTGGTTGGTCATACGCACCCCTTTGGTAATCTTTACTATATTATATATAGTGCAAATAACCGTTTTGTCAATTGGGGTTAGTCTTTTAATTTTTCTGCGTATCCGCGCGCCAGTTCATCGCATCGTTCGTTAAATTCTTCACCGTCGTGACCGCGAACCCAAATCCAATGAATTTTTACGTCTTCCGTCAATTCGTCCAATTTTTGCCATAAATCTTGATTTTTGACTGGCTTTTTATCTGCTGTGCGCCAACCACGAGCTTTCCAATTTGCCATCCATGTTTCCATGCCATTTTTTACATATTGGCTGTCGGTGTGAATTTCAACCGTTTTGTGTTTTTTTGTTGCAACCAATGCCGCAATTACAGCCATTAATTCCATGCGGTTATTTGTTGTGTTTTTTTCGCCACCATTGCGTTCGGCAATGTTTTTGCCGTCTGTCACCACAAATGCCCAACCCCCAGGGCCAGGGTTTCCCAGGCAAGAACCATCTGTCCAAATTTTTATCATTTTTTTACCTTTCGTTTTATGTTATAATATCACATTATGAGATTCAATGCGAGAGATTTAAAATATATGTCTGGGTCTGTCAAGGCTTTGGCCTTGCATGCGATACATGCTGCGGCATCTGGGCATGTTGGAATTGTTATGTCGGCTTCAAATGTCGTGACAACGATTTATGCAAATTTTTTGCGTCCTGGGCTGGACAGGTTTGTTTTGTCTGCGGGTCATGGCTCTGCGATGTTGTATGCGGTGTTAAAGTTGGCGGGCTACGATGTTGGTGATTTGGAATCTTTTCGTAAAATAGGTGGATTGCCGGGACATCCAGAAATTGGAATTGATGGCATTGATGCAACAACTGGTCCGTTGGGTCAGGGGGTCGCAAATGCGGTCGGTTTGGCGATGGCTGAAAAAATAAAAGGAACAGGTGCGCGTGTTTATTGTCTGTGTTCCGATGGTGATTTGAGTGAAGGTGTTGCGTTTGAGGCTATTTCTTTTGCAGGAAGATATAAATTAGATAATTTGGTTTTGTTGTGGGACGATAATGGATTGACAATTGATGGTGTCGCTTTGACCCCGGTTGATGTTCCAGGTGTTTTACGTGCGACGGGTTGGCGTGTTGTAAATAATGTTGATGTTGATGATTTTGACAGGTTAAATAAAGTTCTGGTTGATGCGCGTCGGTCAAAACTTCCAACTTTTATTCAAGTTAAATCTGTGTTAGGTGCCGGAACATCGCTTGCAGGGAAGTCATCGGCGCATGGATTGGCGATTGAAAGTGCAGAATTATTAAAATTAATGCGGCAATACGTTTCGGGGTCTGGTGAGGCGCGTTGGGCGCAGGTTGCCGCAGGAACTGTTAAGCATAAAAGTCAAATTGCGCATACAATTGTTCCAAATCCGGTATTTAAAAATGATGAGACAAATGCTTCTACACGCGAATTGTCGGCACAATATTTGAATTTATTATTTGCAAATGGTTTGAATTTGATTGGGGGCAGTGCGGATTTGGGTTCAAATACTGGGGCACGTGTAGAAAAATCAAAATTGATTGTTGCCGATGATTTTTCTGGAAATTATATAAATTATGGTGTGCGCGAACATGCAATGGGTGCAATTATGAACGGTATGACGGCTGGCGGCGTGCGCGCGTATGGTTCGACTTTTTTGGTGTTTGCGGATTATATGCGGCCGTCTGTTCGAATCGCTGCAATGTCTGGGTTGCCGGTTGTGTATGTGTTTAGTCATGATAGTGTCGCGGTTGGCGAAGATGGACCCACGCATCAGCCTGTTGAACAATTGGCATCATTAAGGTTGATTCCAAATTTAAATGTGTTGCGACCTGCAAATAAAACAGAGGTTGCGTGGGCTTGGCAAACGGCATTAAATGATGTGATGCGACCGTCTGCAATTATTTTATCGCGACAAAAGTTTTTGCAAATTGCGACACCAAGTGGCACAGATTTATCAAATGGTGCGTATGTCATTTATCCTGCAACGGCGCGTCGGGTTCGAATTACAATTATTGCCACCGGTGCAGATGTTCCGTTTGCTGTCGCGGTGGCAAAGAAAATTGGACCGTCTGTTCAGGTTGTATCTATGCCATCGGTTGAAAAATTCCGCGGCACATCACAAAAATTCCAGCGCGATATTTTGCGCGGATTTGTTGTCGCGATTGAATCAGGTGTATCGGCACCATGGTTTGAATTTGCAGATGCTGTATGCGGAATTGATCGGTTTGGTATGTCTGGGAACGGACAATCGGTTTTGCGTGCGATGGGCATGGATATAGATACAGTGGCGGCGGATATTTGTAAAAAGATGAAATAATTATGTCTAATTATATTTTTACTTTGGACGATGGTGGTGAAATTCCTGTTGTAATTGAATCAAAACGCGGGGCGAAAAATATTATTTTGCGTCCCAAAACATCAGGCGAATTTGAAATTCATATTTCAAAACCGTATTTGGTGCCAGAAAGCAATGCTGTGCGATTTCTGGAATCTAAACGCAAATGGGTGAATATGATTTTTGCACGCGCACCAAAAAAATGCCCAATTTGTGATGGTGATGAAATAGAATTTTTGGATAGACGTGTGTGTATAAAACGTTCGCCAGGGGTGCGTTCGAACAGTTTGATTGAAAACGCAGACGGCACATGGACTTTGTTGGTCGGCGGAACACCTGATATGTTTGAACGACGCGTGCGCGATGTGATAAAGGCAGAATTGTTAAAAGAAATCAAAAATATTATTCGAACAACACCGCGTGAATTTTGGCCGTCGCGGATTGCTTTGCGTGATACAACATCGCGTTGGGGGTCGTGTTCTTCGACCGGGACAATGTCTTTTTCGTGGCGATTGGCTTTTGCGCCAGTGTCTGTTATGCGGTATGTTGTTATGCACGAATTGTCGCATAAAAAACATATGGATCATTCGCCGGCTTTTTGGCGCCAGGTGACAGAATTATATGGTTTTGGGGTCGAACGGGCTAAACGGTGGCTGACGCAAAATGGCGCATCGTTGCATCGGTATTTTTAGGTTTTTATTTTTTGTTCTTGCATTAAATTTTGTGTATATGTTATAATGATTGCGTCAATGGGTGTTCCATTGATGAGGTGTCGTAACCTCTTGTTCATGGCGTCTGCGGGGACGTTAAATACCACTCCAACTGTATTTGGTTGGAGGGTGGTGATATACATAAATAAGCCCACTATTTTCCATGAATGATAGTTACGAACCTCCAACCGCCTTTTGAAACTGGTGGTTTTTTTGTGCGTCCAGAATTCCGCCCCAGCGCGCAAGCGCGACCGGGGAGGGTGGTCACCAAGTTGCAACGCAACGAGAGTGACGGAGGGGGTTATAGGCAAAAACAAAGAACCGGGGGAGTATGAAAAAGTTTTTATCATCTTTACTGCTCGCATTAACGGTAATCGTTACTGCCGGTCCTGCACACGCCGATGATTCGTGTAAGAATTTGGCAAGTGGTTTTGTGAAGGGAACGTTATCTGTTGATGGCGGGATTTCTGCAATCAATACCAGAGCGACATCACAATTTATCCCAGTAAGTCCGGGCGAAACATACACAGTCAGTGTAAATGGTGATAATTTTGTAGTATTTGAGTGGGTTAAATATCGCCAAGATAAATCTTTTATAGGATATGGACCAACTATAAATGCTGTGGTTACAACTTTGACGATACCAGATGGTGTTTATTTTATAAGATATTCTATTCGTAAATCTGATAATGCTACGTTTGGTTTGAATGATTTTACATCTCAATTTGAAAAAGGTTCAACGGCAACCGCATACCAACCATACAACCCACTCTGTGCGACGTGTGACGGGACGGTAAATGAAAGCCCAAATTTGTTTGATGGTAATCCGGTCGTGATTAGTCAAGGAACGTGGCAGGACGGTCGCTATGTTGGTACGCCTATAAGCAGTGTAGAATGGACAATATGGACAGTTAATACCGCAGCTAATCAATCGACACGTTATGTTTTTTCTAGGACGCATACAGGTGAAGTTTTGTCTCAAACCGTAACAAAAACGCCAGATTGGGATAGTGTTAAAATCGGTTCAACAAATAATGGGGCTGATAATTATATACGCATAGATGCATCTGGTTTAGAAAATGGTGTTGATTATACAATTTCTTTTCGAACAATTGAAATTGGTAATCCATCAGAAAACAAAGGAACAACTTTTGATTCTGTGCAGATTGAACGGGGGACAACGGCGACACCGTATCAACTATATGGTTATTATTGCGCTGATACGATAAAAATCGCAACGACGGCATACAATGCGGCGCGGTTTAGTCCTGTTCAAACAGATTTAAATAATGCGGTGGCGACCATACGTGAAATTGTCACAAAAACGATAAATCAAACCGCCGCGATAGCCAGTTTGCAAGCGGACAAGCAGACCCGCCCGGAAGAACAATGCCCTGCCGGCAAAAAATGTTTATTGGTTGAAACCGAAGAAAATGGTGTTATTGTTCCGCATTGGTTCCCAATAATAGAGGCGCCCGAAAATACGGAATGAAAATTCATTTGTTTTTAGTTGAATTTTGGAATTTTTGCTATTATAATCACAGTATGACTGTGAATAAATTACATTTTTATCATATTTTGCATCACGCCCATTGGGCGTCGTGTTTCTAGCGTATATATCCATTTTGGCGATATAGTTCATTTGAAAAAAATCAAGTTTAACAAATTTTAACCATAGGAATTAAGTTATGGATTTAAAACCTACAAAACCTTTGTCGGGATTTATAGAATTATTACCGGCGCAACAACGGTGTTTTGATTATTGTGCGGCGCGTATGCAAAATGTTTTAAAATTGGCTGGCTTTTCTATGTTGGATTTGCCTGCGATTGAACGTGCCGAAGTTTTAACGGATAAAGACAACTGGGACGAAATCGAAACCCAAATGTTTTTATTTCAAAAAGGTGATACAAAAATGGGGCTGCGTTATGACGGAACGGTTGGGTTGTCGCGTTATGTTGCGGGGCACCTGAATGATTTGGTGTTTCCGTTTCGTGCGTCGCAATTTTCCAAACGGTATCGTGGCGAACGCGCACAGAAAGGTCGCTATCGTGAATTTTACCAAATGGATTTGGATATCATGGGAATAAATTCTTTATCAACAAATTATGATGCGGAAATTATTTCTGTGATAAATCGCGCATTGGAATCTGTTAATGAATTTATTGGACCGGTTGAGGTTTTAATTGGTTCTCGTCCGTTTTGGGACGCTTTGTTCGATTATTTGGAAATGAATGCGGAACAGAAAAAAGATGTGTTCGTTTTAATCGATAAACGCGACAAAATGGGCGAAGAAGACTTTGCCGAAGGCTTGCGTGACACATTAAATAACGCGGATAAAGAAAATTTAATAAAATCTGTATTTACAGATGGTTATAAACAATTTATAAACAAAACTAATAACTTGGATTCTGCGATTGACGAATTGAATAATTTTATGGGTGTGTTGCTTGGTATGGGAGTTAAAAATGCCAAGATAGATTTGTCTATTACACGCGGTTTGGCGTATTATACTGGGTTGGTTTTTGAATTTAAATTGATAAATCATCCAGAGTTGGGTACGGCAGCCGGTGGTGGTCGTTATGCGGATTTGACTGGTAAATTTTCCAAAACCAAAATTATTGGGGTTGGGGCGGCGATTGGTTTTTCCAGAATCTTTGCGGCCATGTTGGAAAATAACCAGATTGATTTGTCGCAATTTGAAAATCCAATTGATGTTGCGGTGTTGGTGATGGGCGATAATAATGTCGCCTATGCGTCAAGCATCGTAAATACATTAAGAGATGAAAATATCGCGGCTGTGTCGTATTTGGATACCGATAAAAAGTTTAAAAATCAAATTGAATATGCTGATAAAATTAAGGCTAAATTCAGTATGATAATTGGCGATAATGAATCACAAGGTAAAGTTGTTGCGTTGAAAAATATGGTGTCTGGCGAACAGCAGACTTTGTCTTTGGCGGACGCAATAAAATTGGTAAAGGTGGCATAAATATGATTATAGAAGAAAAGTTGCGTGATATTCAGGTCAAAGCCGCAGAAATTAGCGAACAGATGAATTCTGGGACTGTTTCTGGTGATGAATTAACCAAAATGGCACGTGAGTATTCGCGGTTAAGTGAATTGTTGCCATTGATAGACAGGTATTTTCAAACCGTCCAAGGTATCGCGGACGCAAATGAAATGCTAGCTGATGCTGAATTGCGAGATATTGCAAATGCTCAATTGGTGGAATTAAAGGCACAATTACCTGATGTTGAACGCGAATTACAAATTGCGTTATTGCCACGTGATGCCGCCGACGATAACAGTGTAATTATGGAAATTCGTGCGGGCGTTGGCGGTGAAGAATCTGCGTTGTTTGCGGGAGATTTGTATAATCAATATAAATCTTATGCTTTGCGTAAAGGGTGGAAAATAGAAGTTATTGAAGAAAACCCAACGTCTTTGCATGGGTATAAAGAAATTGTGTTTAAAATTGATGGTGTGGGCGCATATGCGCGTATGAAGTTTGAATCTGGAATTCATCGTGTGCAACGCGTCCCAGAAACCGAGGCATCTGGTCGTATTCATACATCGGCGGCGTCTGTTGCTGTTATGCCCGAGGCCAAAGAAATCGATGTTGTTATCGAAGATAAAGATATTCGTATTGATGTGTTTAGGGCATCTGGGGCTGGTGGTCAGCATGTTAATAAAACCGATAGTGCAATTCGTATTACTCACTTCCCGTCTGGTATTGTTGTGACGTGTCAAAATGAACGTAGCCAATTTCAAAACAAGGCATCAGCCATGGCGGTATTGCGTTCAAAATTATACGAAAAACAAAGACTTGAACAACAAAATGAAAGTAATGGTGCAAGACGTACTATGGTTGGTTCTGGGGATCGTAGCGAAAAGATTAGAACATATAATTTCCCAGAACAACGCGTGACCGACCACAGAATAAAACTGACTTTATACAAGTTAGATGATATTTTGGCGGGTGGTGAAGGTCTGGACGAAATGATAGATGCGTTGATTGCGGCGGATCAATTAGAACGATTGTCAAATATGAATTGAAATTTAATTCGTAATTGTGATAATATCTAAAATATGACAAGAAACCCAAAAATAGTTTTAAATAAACCAATCGTTATGGTGGGATTGATGGGGGCGGGCAAAACGTCCGTTGGTCGTGCATTGGCACGCAGTTTAGGTATTGATTTTGTGGATTCTGATTGTGAAATTGAAACTGCGGCTGGGGCGTCTGTTGTTGATATTTTTTCAATGTATGGCGAACAAGAATTTAGGCGTGCAGAAAAATCTGTGATTGAACGGTTGTTGGTGGCAAAACCTCGTGTAAAGGTTATTTCTACGGGCGAGGGTGCATTTATCACACCTGCGGTGCGGGAAATGGTATTGCGCGATGCAATCAGTATTTGGTTAAAGGCTGATTTGGATTTGTTGGTAAAACGGACTAATTTTCGTAATACACGTCCCCAGTTGCTAAATAATGATAGCAGGGTGATTTTATCACAGTTAATCAAAGAGAGATATGAAACCTATGCTATGGCTAACATAATGGTTGAAACACACGACGAGAGCCTGCGCAAAACATTAAATGCGGTGTTGCGTGCATTGGCACAATATCAAAATTCACATAGTGAAACAAAAAACAATGAACAAGAACACGCAAAACAAAAAGGATAGAAAAATGGGTATGTTGAAAGACTTTAAAACTTTTATAAATCGCGGTAATGCAATCGATATGGCTGTCGGTATTATCGTTGGGTCGGTGATGACATCGGTTGTGAATTCTTTGGTCAAAGATGTTATGATGCCACCGATTGGATTGTTGATTGGCGGAATTGATTTTTCTGATTGGAAAATCGTTCTGGGGGCGGATTCTGCTATTGGAATTGGCATGTTTATCAATTCGCTTATCAGTTTCTTAATCACAATGTTTGCGGTGTTTTTGGTTGTGCGTATTGCTGCCAAGGCCAAGTCAAAACAACCAGTCACAACGCACGCGTGTCCATATTGCCAATCCACAATCAGTAATGCGGCAACAAAATGCCCATATTGCTGTTCAAATGTGAAGCCTGTTGAAACAGTGGCAGGGGAAGAGAGTGATTTGGAAAAAGGTGTTAAGAATTTAACTAAATTGGCTGGCACTGGATTAAATAAAATAAAAAAGGTTACCAAGATAAAAAAATAAAAATCTTGGATTAAAAATTTGTGTCGCGCTGTGGGATAAACGGCGCGACATTTTTTTTGTGAAAATGAATAGGGGACCGGTCGCCCCAGGGGCATGGGTGACCAAATTTTCGGGGCGTGTTTTTATATTATCAAAAGGCGCATAATGTATATTATGTATAGTTTGCCATACTCGCCAAAGGCTCGTTTGGCTGCACTATACATAATATAAAAATATAAATTATTCGTAGATGAATATGGCAAACAGACATAATATACCCAAAGCAACAAGTGTTATTGTGGTGGAATTCTGCGGGTTTATGGTGGTTTTGTGCTTTGGTATTTGTGTGTGGTTTTGATGATCGATTTTCAGCGACCTTGTCATATATTTATATGCTTTTTATGTATCAAAGCCCTGAAAATCAATCGATTTTGGGCGCGTTTGTCGTCCAATTATATGATTAAATTTATTCATCGCGTTTAAAATCGATTGGTGTTTTTGTAAGTATAAAAACGGCTGAAAAATGCAGAAAATATGGGCTGGGGCGGTTTTTAGTAAAATTGGTATTTATATGTGTAATTCGTGCAAAGCCCCGGATTTAGTGCGTTTGCGGTGTTTTAGTTGTTTGTTGGTTGTTGAAAGTTTTTATAAAATGTAAATTTTTTCAAAATTTAAAAAAATCTAAAATTTTTATAAAAAATTTTTTTATTTGATACATAAAAAAATAAGAAACAAAAAACGAAAAAATCGTTAAATATCAAAAATACTAAAAAATGGCGGATTTTTGCCAAAAAATTGCAAAATTCGCCCTATTTTGTGCCAAAAATCGCAAAAAATGGCGGATTTCTGCGGGTTTGCGGCGGTTTTTTACGGTTGTTGCCCTTTCCTGCCCCTTGGTTTCTGTGTTTTTTGATACGAAATAAAATACTGCTTGCGTTATGTTCAATATTTTTTATAAAATAAAGTGAATTCAATTGGAGTTGAATTCGGGGCTGTGAAGAGCCTGAAACACATCCCGATGCAAGATTTGTGTCGTTATTCCACCTGGATTGCTTTTGATTTACGAATCGCAATTCTTGATTAATGTATATAGGTTTTGCATCGGCATATATTTAAATATGGCTGGTGCTGGTGTTTTTGTCGGTGTCATATTTTTATATATGCAATAATTTTTAATATCAATGTTAAATGCCCAAACCAAATTTTTTGGTCGGGGTGCCATATGTACGAAAAGACATGTGGAATCATTGGATGTGTATGATTTCTTCAACGCCCCGACCGCTCTTTATTGAAAGACGGTATTTTTTTTATAAAAAACACCAAAAACAACAGAGAGAAAAGGATTGGGAATGAAAAAAATATTGGTTGGGATATTTGGGTTGTTTTTCACAGGGGGATTGTGGGCTGCCACCCTGCCCGCCGGATATACAGAATTGGAATATATCGAATCCACCGGAACACAGTATATCAACACCGACATTGTGCCAACTAGTAGTTTAGACATTGATATTCAATTCAAAAGAACGGGTTCTGTATCTAAGGGCAGTACTGTTTTGGGCGCAAGAAATCAAGGTGCTGTCGGTAATGGTTTGAATATCGGTTTTGATACAACGCCCGGATTAGTAATTGATTTTTTTGGAACTACTATTAGTGAGAGATGGCCATCTGGTGTGTCTTTTGATACAAATAAAACTTATCGTGTCACCATAATAAATAAAGTTTGCACAATTTATACAAACGGAACTTCTGTTGCAACTCATACATTCACAGGTAGTGGTTCTACTACCGAAAAGGCGATTTTATTTGGATTTGCTAATGGAAGTATATTGACACCTACGCCAGTAAACGGATTAGAAATAAATTATGCAAAAATAGGAACCAATACATTTATCCCTGCCAAACGCAATAGCGATAATGAAATTGGTATGTATGATACGGTATCCGGTACATTCTTTACAAATGCAGGTTCTGGAACATTTACCGCCGGTCCGGTGGTTCCAGAAAATTCAATCAAAATTGCCACGACGGCGTATAATTCGGCGCGGTTTAGTCCGGTTGTAAATGATTTAAATACTACGATTGCGACAATTCGGTCGGTTGTCACAAACACAATTAATCAAACGGCGGCGATTGCGGATTTGCAGGCAACCAAACAAACTCGCCCAGACGAGAACTGCCCCGCCGGCAAAAAATGTTTATTGGTTGAAACCGAAGAAAACGGTGTTATTGTTCCGCATTGGTACGAAATTGTGGAAAGTCCGGAGGTACAGTAACCACCCCGTCGCTTCGCGCCACCCCTCCATAGAGGGGAACTAGTTTTGATTTAGAAAGCCCCGAACACAATTCCCGCGTGGGGCGCTCGTGACGATTTTGCTTTGTGTAAAATCTACTCGTGGTCCCTCTAAAAAAGGCTTTTATTTCTAAATCAAGAATCACCCATAGAAATATGGGTGTTTTTTTGTTTGTTTATCAATAAAAATCTTGAAATTGCTGTGTTTTCTGTATAAAATTGTTGAGTGCGAATTCTGCAAAAAGGACAAAATTATGACAGATGATATGAAAAAAGTTGTTGAACGCGAATCTAAATGGCAAAAACGTTGGCGCGATGCAAAGGCCTTTGTGCCGAAAAATGATGATTCCAAACCACGTTATTATAATTTGGTTGAGTTCCCTTTCTTGTCTGGTGCAGGATTACATGCAGGTCATTTGTTAATTTATACCGGTATGGACGTTATGTCGCGGTTTCGCAGACATTTGGGTTATGATGTTTTGTTTCCTATGGGATTCGATGCGATGGGTATTACCGCCGAACATTATGCTACGAAAATCGGTAGGCACCCTGCTGATATTGCCACCGAATTAAAAAAATCTTATGCGGCGGTTATTGATCAGGCGGGTTGGTCGGTAAATCCTGAAACGCGTGTGGCAACATCTGACCCGGAATATATTAAATGGACACAGTGGATGTTTATTCAGTTTTTTAAGGCTGGGTTGGCGTATAAATCTGAATTGCCAATGAATTGGTGTCCAAATTGTAAAACAAGTCTGACCAATGAAGAATTGGAAGATGGTTGTTGTGATCGTTGTCATGGACCTGTTGAAAAGAAAATTAAATTACAATGGAATTTGGCTCTGTCAAAATATGCAGACAAATTGTTGGAAGGTCTGCGCGATTTGGATTTTGATGAACGTGTCAAAAAAGATGAGATAAACCTGATTGGAAAATCGCATGGTGCCGATGTTGATTTTCGCGTTGGTGATGATATTATGACCGTTTATACAACACGTGTTGATACTATATTCGGTGTGACATTTTGTGTGATTGCGCCTGAACATAAATTGTTGCGTAAATGGTTGGATTCGGGACGTATCAAAAATGCAGCAGAGGTCGAAAATTATATCAAGCAATCATCGGCAAAAAGCGAAATCGAAAGAACAGATGCTAGTAAGGAAAAAACCGGTGTAAAACTGGAAGGTATTGCCGCAATAAATCCATATACAAAACGTGAAATTCCAATCTTTACATCTGATTATGTGTTGGTTGATTATGCGTATGGAACAATTATGGCTGTGCCGGCGCATGATTCACGCGACTGGGATTTTGCAAAAAAATTTGGTTTAGAGATAATACCTGTGTTGGCGGGTGGCGAACCTGATAAAGTTTGGGAAGGCGATGGCAAACATATTAATTCGTCTTTCTTGGACGGTATGGGTAAAGAAGATGCAATCGCCGCCGCAATTAAATATGGAACCGAACATGGTTTTGCACGTGGTACAACAAAATATAAATTAAAAGATTGGGGTTTTTCGCGTCAAATGTATTGGGGCGAACCTATCCCATTGGTGTATTGTGATAAATGTGGTTGGGTGCCGGTGCCAGATGATCAATTGCCTGTGATGCAACCGTATATGACAGATTACAAACCAACCGATGATGGAGAAAGCCCATTGGCACGTGCGACCGACTGGGTCAAAACAACCTGCCCTAAATGTGGTGGTGCGGCACATCGTGAAACGGATACTATGCCGGGTTGGGCTGGATCTTCGTGGTATTATCTGCGTTATCTGGACGCACATAATGACCAAGAATTTTGTAGCAAAGACCAGATGGAAAAATGGATGCCGGTGACACATTATAATGGCGGTCATGAACATAATACACGTCATTTGATTTATTCACGATTCTGGCATCATGCCCTGTTCGATTTGGGTTTGGTAAATACCCCAGAACCATATAAAAAACGAACTGCACAAGGTTTGGTATTGGGTAGTGATGGTTATAAAATGTCTAAATCACGTGGCAATGGGTTCCAGGTTTCAGAATTGTTAGACCGCGTTGGTGCCGATGCATCGCGTTTAGCGATATTGTCGTTGGGGCCATGGAAGAATAATACAATTTGGTCCGAAGGTGCTCTGTCTGGTGTGCAAAGATTTTTAAAACGTGTCGAGGCCTTTGCAGATAATTTGACCGATGATAAATTAACAGAATCACAAGAAAGATTGGTTAATCGGTTGATTGCAGATGTGACCGACAGAATTGAAAATATGAATTTTAATACTGCAATTTCGGGAATGATGGAATTTATCAATGCTTTCCCGGGTGGTAAAATGCCTCGCTCTGCGTACGAGGTTTTGATTCAATTATTAAATCCGTTTGCACCACATTTGACCGAAGAAATGTGGGAAAAAATCGGGCATGCCGATATGATGGTGTTTGAACCTTGGCCGGTTGCCGATACATCGAAATTGGCAGATACAGATATGACTATTGTTGTGTCTGTTAATGGGAAACGTGTGCGTGACTTTACTGTACCGGTGGATATTGCCGAAGACAAATTGGTCGAATTGGCTAAACAAAATGCCACCAAACAGTTAGATGGTGCAACAATTATTAAAACAATTGTGGTGCCAAAAAAGTTGGTGAATTTCGTTGTAAAGAAATAATTTATTAAATCGCCCTGTTTCCGGGGCGTTTTTTGTTTGTGCGGATAAATCTTGACAAAAAATATTTTTATACTATATTCATAGTATGAAGAAAGAAAATCAAATTTTACCAGGAACGCCCGCGTGGGAACGCATTTGCGAACAATGCGGATTGTGTTGTTTGCTGAAAACCCCAGATGAATACGGTCGTATATGTTTGACGCGTGTGCGTTGTCGGCATTTGGGTAAAAATCGTTTGTGCGATTGTTATAATATGGATTTTTCGGCGCGCGTGTATGAATATTGCGACAGTTGTTTCAAAAGCAACGGCAGTCCGGTGAATTTTGATACCCTGCACCATGATTATGTTGTTCCGGGTTTTTGTCCGTATGTTAAAAAGTTTGTTGCGCCAAATAAATTAGTGCGTCCTGATATCGATTTTGAAAATACAGTTAGTGAAGACGAATTGGCGGCAGGTGAAAAATTGACGGACTATGTTATTCCGGGAACGGCAAAGTATTTCAAATATAATCCGGCGGTGACAAAAAAATTGCAAGATTTATATACACGAAAAAAATAGTGCCATTTGGCACTGTTTTTTTTATGATATTTTTTCAATTCTGCGACGGCGTTTTTCACAATCGTCAAATGGACTTTCCAAAAATGCCTGGGTGCAAAGGTATGCAATTTCTATATCAATATCGTCCGCCGCCAATGCCAAAACATTTATATCGTCGTGAAAACGGTCATCTCGCGCCTGTTCTGGACGTTCGCAACGCGATGCGCGAATATGACGATAACGGTTCGCTGCAATTTCCATGCCGGCACCTGTGCCACAAACCAAAATACCACGTGACATTTTGTCGTTTAACATTGCGTCGGCTAGTTTTGCCGCAATATCAGGAAAATCCACAGGTGTTGTCATGTCATTTGTTCCCAAATCTATGGTTTCGTAACCTGCGGCATTTAACATTTCAATCAAGTATAATTTTACACCAACACCACGATGGTCGGCGCCAATAAATATTTTTGATATTTTATTTGTCATGTGTGTTTCCTTTGTCTTTGCGTTTCGCCAATTTGCATTCTAATTCGGTATTGCTGGTTATGTTCAGGGTTCTGTATGTTAATGTGCCACTCATTTTTGCGTTGCTGAAAATGTTTGCGGTATATACCGTTGCAGAACCTTTTAATTCGCCGTGTAAAAATAATGTGTCGCAAAATATGTCGCCAATTATTTGGCCACCACGACCGATAACAATTGTGTCTGCGGTAATGTCACCACGAACTGTGCCATGAACCTGGACGGTTAAATCAGATTTTATATCGCCATTTATATGACAGCCCGCACCGATAACGGTTGGCGACTGTTTTTCATCTGCGTTTGTAAATGCCAGCATTTTTCTTTCCTTCGTTTTCTTTTTTTATTCTTTTACAAATTTCGCCGGATTAAATTGGTTGCCTTTGTATTTTATTTCGTAATGCAGGTGTGCGCCTGTTGAACGCCCAGACGAACCGCCCAGACCAACAACTGTTCCGGGCCTGACCCAATCACCACGCGATACCAATGGTTTAGACAAGTGTGCGTATAATGTTGAAAACCCAAGTCCATGGTCAATTTCAACCGTTAATCCGTATCCGCTGCGTTCGCCGACCGATATAACGCGTCCAGGTGCAACGGCAGATAATTCTGTGCCAATTTTTCCAGCAAAATCAATTCCTTTGTGTTTTTTTGGCTTTTGTGTAAATGGGTCGGTTCGCATGCCAAATCCAGATGTGACATGTGTGTTTTTAACCGGTGCCCCCAATGGCAAAACTGTTGCCAATTTGGATAAACCCGCCCACAGTTCCAAATTTGATGCTAACTTTTTATATTTTGTATCGACGTCGGTATGAAATGTTATCGGCGTAAAGATATTATTTACAATAGGATTGGAATACTTGTTTGCATTTTGAATTAAAGTTTGTTCTTGGATTCCCAAAGACAATAATGTTGAATTTATTTTGTTTAATTGTTGGCGCAATTCTTTGACGTGTTCATCAGTAATTTTTGTGACACCATTTATGATTTCATTATCAGCATCAGCAATGATATTCATGTTTTCCAATAATTGTTCGTTTTGAGTGCGGATTGTTTCGTTTTCTGCGCGAACCATATCGTATGCTACAGACAAATCTGCAATTTTTAAAAAGTCAGGGTTGTAATCACGTGCGGCAAATATTTCTGCAACGCGTGTTTTTAAAAAGTCCAATTCGCCCCAAATTTTAACCCTGGAATTTGTTAGTTTTTCGCGTTCTGCATCGGTTAGTTTTTTTGAATTTGTAATTTTGTCGTCTATGACATTTAATTCGCGTGTTAATTCATTAAATTTTCCCAGATAGGCCTGTAAATCTATGACCTGGCGGTCATGATATTCGCGTTCTTGTTGTAATT
This sequence comes from uncultured Pseudomonadota bacterium, assembly GCA_902793435.1. Taxonomy (GTDB): domain Bacteria; phylum Pseudomonadota; class Alphaproteobacteria; order Rs-D84; family Rs-D84; genus Enterousia. The sequence continues at coordinate 26,303 of CADBDF010000008.1, forward strand.
GTTGGGTTCGTTTTTGCAACATTGGGCGGTGATATATAAAAACATAAGTGGACCACGAAGCCCACACAATTAGCCCTATTTTGCCAACAAATTTCGTGAAACGCCAAAATGTACTTTGGTTAAAACTATAAACATTTCCACGTGGTGTGTCCATAACCGTAAATTCGCGCGGTGGAAACAGTTGAACTATCATTTTCCACAATGTGCGAAATGGCCATGTCAAAAATGCCCACACAGATGTAAAATGTCTTGTAATAAAGTTTAACATTATGGTTTTATATTAGACAAAATTTTTTTAATAGTCAAGCCGTCACGCAAAACCGGATTATGATTCATTGGAAAACCAATATGAATAACACTGGGACCGTATGAACACGCGCGTGCGCTGATTAAAACACGTTCGGCAATAGGCTTGGTTCCAAACAGTGGAATTATATTTATACTGCCAAAACTTTTGCCGATAACGGTCAAAACCTCGCCCAGACGGGCGGCATCAACGATTGTGCAGAAATGCCCCCCGGGGCGAACACGTGCAATACAACGACGTATCCAATGCGATAAATCGGCATTATGGTGTGCCTGGGGATTTTTCTTTTTCGCACTGCCCTTGAAATATGGTGGGTTTGTCACAACCAAGTCAAAAGTTCGTGGTGTTGACCAGGTCAAAATATCTTGGTTCATCAATTCGATTTTAAAGCGGTTTAATTCGGCATTGCGTTCGCATACCGCCAACATTTCATCGGAAATGTCAATCCCCATAATTGGTGTGTCAGGAAAATGCCGATGCAGGCATAATGACACACCCCCAGAACCAACACCGACATCTAGGATATTTTCAGGACGTGTTGGTGCCATTGCCGCCAACCAAACTGCATCAGATGTGGGATTATAACTGGAACGATACATTTTTACAGTTCCGTTTAACAAAGTAAAAATTTCTTGTGTTTCCATAATACCTGTATCATAATAGCAAAAAACAAAAAAGGCAAGTATATGTTTGATGAATCTTTGGTTGTGCAAAGTGCAATTAGTGCATTTAATAATGCGGCATTGGCGGCACCTGCGTTTTTTTGGTGGGGATTGTTGATGTTGCCATTGTTTTATGTTGTGTATAAGTTCGGCAACAGGTTCTTGGATATGATTGGATGGGATAAATTTAGCATTCAGGTTCGTGTTATCAAATGGACCGTTGTCATGTCTTTGATTTGGTTGGTGTTGTTTGGTGGGAATTATACTGTTTTGCGCGATGCCGAAACTTTGTTGCCTTTTGTGACCGCCTTGGTTGCGTTTATTGGTATGGTTTTTGTTGGGTATAATACGCGTGATATTCAGTTGCCAAAATATCGGGAATTGACGCGTGCAAAAAAATGGCGTTATGTTGGATTTTGTGTCTTGATTTTGGCTATTATTGGATTGACGGATACACATAATTGGTGGGGACCGATTTTGCAGATTGCGGCATTTGTCGGTGGTGGATATGTCGGTCGTGTTATGAAATATAATGTTAGAAATGTGCCGTTTGTTTCTGGGTTTTTATTGTTATTTACGATAATGATTTTGATGCAACCTGAATTTTTCCGGTTTGGTCAGTTGGGAAATTTGACTTTGTTGCATTTGGCTGGAATTTGTTTTGTTGGAATTCCGTTGGTTGCATCGATTGTTTTGCGCAATGTTAATCCACAAAATAAAATTTATCACAGTGCATTTGTTAAATTAAAATGGCTGATGCGGTGTTTGGTTGCGTTGGCGGGTGTTTTGTTTGTTATGACAGAATCTGTGCCGGTGTTTATTGGAACATGTGGATTGGCGGCTGGTCTTGCGTGGTTAAAGGTTATACATGCAAAATCTGTGCCAGAACATTTGGCGGCGCGGTTGTTAATGTTAGGAATTTTCTCGTTTGGATTGATAACGGTTATGCCAGTTATTTCGTGTATGGCTATTTTGGGTTGGCAATCAATCCCATCAGGTGATTTTTTACACGAAGTTCGGGCTTTGTTATAATTTGTTATATTTCTTGAATACCACTTTTATTTTATTTGATGTATTATCATACGGTAATTTAACATATAAAGGATAGGTTTATGAGTGATATACATCCAAGTGCTATTATAAAACCGGGTGCGGTTATTGGCGCAGATTGCAAGATTGGTCCAAATTGTATCGTTGGTGAAAATGTCGTTTTGGGCGATCGCGTGGAATTGGTTTCCAATGTTGTTATTGATGGAAAAACCAGTATTGGTGATGATTCTATTGTTTATCCATTTGCTGTATTGGGGGTTATGAGTCAAGATTTAAAATGGCAAGACGAATCCACTATGACCGGATTGCGTATTGGAAAACGTTGCAGAATTCGTGAATATGTGACAATTCATTCTGGGACACCTGCGTCAGACGGAACAGAAATTGGTGACGATTGTCAAATTATGGTAAATGCGCACGTGGGGCATGATTGTAAAATCGGCAACAGTGTTGTGATGTCTAATTTGGTTCAGGTCGCCGGACATGTAGAGATTGAAGATTTTGCTATTTTGTCTGGTGGTGTGATGGTTTTGCAATTCGTTCGTATTGGTCGTAATGCGTTTGTGGCAGCAATGTCTGGGGTCGGTAATGATGTTTTGCCATATGCAATATACGAAGGTGCCGGTGGCCGCGCGGTATATCGCACAATCAATCGTGTTGGTTTGATGCGTCATGGTTTCACAAATGAAGATATGCATGCAATTCATTCTGTATATTCGGCGGTATTTCGTGAAACCGAAGGCACTGTCGAAGAACGTTTAAATCGTGTCCGCAAAGATGTTAAAAACAATAAATATGCAATGGACGCCATAGATTTTATTGAAAATCGTTCAAAACGTGGAATTGGAACCGCAAAAAATGCCGAATAAAAAAACTGTATTTATCATAGCCGGCGAAGTTTCTGGTGATGTTTTGGGGGCAAATATTATGCGCGCCGCCAAGAATACAGATTTTATTGGTGTTGGTGGGCAAAATATGATTGATGCGGGATTAAAACCGATATTTCCTATGTCTGATTTGGCGGTTATGGGGCTGATAGAGGTTTTGGCACATGCGCGCACATTAAAAAAACGTATAAAACAAACAATCAATGCAATTTTAGAAACAAAGCCTGATTTGGTTTTGACCATAGATTCGCCGGGCTTTGCGCGTGCGGTTGTTTCGGGGGTAAAAAAATCGGCGGCTGGCCAGAAATTGATTGCAGACGGTTTAAAATTTCATCATGTTGTTGCGCCCCAGGTTTGGGCATGGCGACCGGGACGTGCAAAAAAATATGCGGCTATATTTGATAAATTATATGCGTTTTTTGATTTTGAAATCCCCTATTTTACCAAATATGGATTAGAAACGATTGCGGTTGGTCATCCGGTGGCGGATAATGTTTTGGGAAATTATCATCAAAAAAATACACGTGGTAAAAAAATCGTTGCGTTAATGCCAGGCAGTCGTGTTAGCGAGGTAAAAAAAATCTTGCCATTGTTTCAACAGGTTGTTGAACAAATACCAAATGATAAATACAGATTTATAATTCCAACCGTTGAAACAACCGATGCAATTGTGCGTTCGGCGGTGTCAAAATGGACGGTTGTTCCGGAAATTATATCATCGGCAGACAGATATAAATTGTACGAAAAAACATTTGTTGCAATCGCGGCGAGTGGGACTGTGTCGGCCGAATTGGCGATGGTTCATGTGCCTGCGATAATTGTGTATCGTATGAATTGGCTGACATCAATTATTGGACGGTTGTTGGTTCATGTAAAATGGGTGTCGCTGGTAAATATTTTATTAAATCGTGGTGTTTATCCTGAATTATTGGGTCGTGCCGCAAATGCGAAAAATATTTTAAATCATTTTCATAATATTGCCGATAATCAACAAGTTCGCAGAAAAATGATTGCTGAATTATCGGCGGCTGATAAACTGTGGCGTCCAAACGATGATTCTGTCGGGGAACGAATTGCCGCAGATTTGTTTTAATAATAAAAAATAAATTATCACAAAAGTTTTAATCGTTTCCTGTAATAATTATATTGGCCCCAGACTGAGGAAAATTTTTATTTATAATATTGCTTGTGATGTCTGTGGCTGTTATGGCATCTACAGTCTCGTTATTAGTGTTCTTGCATTTATAACCACTAAGGTTAGGGAAGTCCGCTGGACAACATAAATATACGCCATTATGTGCAATTGCCACATAGTTGCTTGGGCAACATTTTGTTTCTGTGCGTTCATCATTTCCGGTATTTGTCCCAGATGTTGTCACTGTTGTGGCTACCCAATCAAATGGGCATTGTGCACAATCACCTGCATTTAAATCATAATTGTTATCTGTGGTGTCGGTTGGTTTTTCGGTTAATACACTAACACCAAATGGACATACTTGGTTTTTCGTATTTACATCGGCATTGCACCAATCATTTTCGGTTGGTAAATCTGACGCAGATTTCGTTTTGTATGGCCACAGTGTAAATGATGATGTTTCGGTTGGTTCGTTTTTTGGTTCTGTTTTGGTCCCGGTATTTGTTTGATTTATTGCGGTGACAAAGTCATTTTTCGTGCAAGAGTTGGATAATCCGTATGCTGTTGTTTGTGTTGCAGAATACTCGGTGTCGTTGACTGGTGTCACATTATATATTGTTAATGGTTGAACAGGAAATGTTGCAACACAACGTGTGCTGGTTCCGTTATTACTGCGGCGGCCACCATTTTCCCAACACAGACACGCACCCCATGATGCCGTATCAACATTTTTACCATAATCACGTGGGCACATGTTTTCAGCCTTGCGTTCTTGGGTTGGTGTCAAATTGTATTTGTATGTATTAGATATACCCGCCCTGGCGCGAACCGGAATTTTTGCACTTCGTGGTTCCGATTCCGAACCCGAAACATAAACGGTGTCGCCTGATAAACCAGGGTTTTCTTGTACGGGACCACCTGGGTTAGTATTTATAGGGTCTTTGTGTTCTTCGCCACCTGGGGTTATTATCGGTTTAATGGTTCCTTCTGTTAATTTCCACGTTGTAAAGCTTTTGCCGATGCTGTATGCCTGGTGCATGGCATAATATCTGCTGTTTTTTTCGTGAAATGTCGTTTCACAGAAGTTATCTTTGGAATAATTGTCGCTGTATAATGCCAGGTTTTGAACCGTCATAAACTGACCATTTAATGTTGAACATTGCGTTTGCAAAATATCAACAATTTGATTGTATGTTTCTGTGGCAATACCGGCGGAACGTAATAATCTGTTTTGTTTTCCAGTTCGGTCGTTGTTGGTATATGCGTATCGTGTATAAACATCGCCGTTGTTATAATAATCAAATCCGCCAAATGATTTTTCAATCATGTCGGGTGCATTGCACGCATCAATATTGGCCAGTTGTTGTGCGCATGCGGATTTGTATGCAAAACCGCCATGATTAACGCATGGGTATGGGTTGTCGTTGGTTTGTGCATAAAATTGATTGTCGTTGCATTTTATTTTGTTGTTGCCATCGCGTTCGTATAATGAAAACCAATTAGGTGCCAATCCTGATGCAAATAAACCGCTGTCGGGGTTATAAAAATTTTCATAGTTTAATCCACCGTAATTATCAAAGCATTGTTTTACCACCGCACGACATGCGGTCAAAGAGTCTGTGTCATGACGGTTATTGATGTAATCTGCAATAATTTGTCCGTCAAACATATTGTTGCATGATGCAATATAATCAGAACACAATGATTGATTTAATTTTAAAACATTGGGATTTAAATTTGTTGTTTGCGCGGCAACCAGTCCTTGCATAGCATTGGTCATTGCGTCACTGCCGTTCATATAACACGCAGAAACAAAATCAAAACAGCCCTGCTTTATTTCATTAACTTTGGATTGTTGTGCGTAATAAATATCCAACATGGCTTTGTTCAAATAATCGTTCCATGCGGTTTTGGATTCGTCATAACATTTGTCCAATGCGGGTTCTGCAAATTGTTTTACGCGTTTTTCAAATGCGGTCACAAATCCACGATTAGACGGATTTTGTGCCAACTTTTGTTCTGCGTTATTGCGGTCAGCATTAAATGTCAGCATTGTTCCCAATTTATAGAAATCAACAACCCCGGCAATTGGCGCGCCGGTTGAAACATCGATAAATTCACCATTGTCCAAACATTTATGGTAATTTGCACCACAAACTTCTTCACTGAGTATTGCGGATTCAATGTTTGCGATACATGTTGCTAAATCATCTTCGTTATGTTTTTGATGATTTTCAGCACGCGCCAAATCCAACATGGCACTGCTTTCACGAATTGCTGCATGTGTTTCTTTTTGTTTGTTTTGAATTGCGGTTTGGACGGTATTGCAATCTTGTTCAATGGCCATTAAATATGCATTTACCGCGCGTTGCAAAGATGCATCGTTGCAACTGGATTTTACCGCATTACGACAACTGGGATAAACCGCAGAATATAAAGCGGTGCCGTTATATGATGCGATTGCCTGGCCCACATCGGTTGTGCCAAATGAATTTGCCGCATCAAAAGATAAATCGATACTGTTTAATGGACTTAAATTATTATTTTCAACACGCGTGTCGTTGCCACGAATAGAATTCATAATTGCATTTAATAATGCCTTGGACGCAGATGTATCGCGTGCCAGTGCGTTTTCGCCGTCGCTGGCGGTATTCATTGCGGCCGCCTGGGCGGCAGTTTTGCCAACAATATCCAAATTTTCGTTAAATGCAACCAACTGTTCATGTGCATCATTCAATGAATTTTTTGCAGATTGCAATGAGGAAATACGGTCACTGCATGAACAGCGGCGAAAATCGTCGTTTTTTAATTGGCAAAATTGATCCATACATGTAAAATACGCGTTTTTGCAAGATTCATATTCGGCACCTGTGCGTGTTTCGGTTGTTGCACGTGCAACAACATTGGTGGCGCGTGCAGTTGTCGCGCTCCGTACGGTTTTCCCACGTGATGATTGTTGTGTTGCTGTTCTGGATACAGTTTTTTGTGCTGGGGCGACGCGTGTGACGGTTTTGGTTGTTGGCACAGTTGTCCGGACCCGTTGATTTGCAGTGCCTTGGCGGGTTAATGATGCGCCGGACGATACAGATGTGGTTGCCACGCGCGATGCGGCAAAACCGCCCGACACAAAAAATGCGCAGAAAACCAAGATAAATCCAATCCTTCTCATATCTAGTTGAAATGTTAGCAAATTTAATTTTTCTTGGGCAAGCAAATAGTTTGATTTTTGCATAAATTTTTATAAAAAATTGTTGATTTTATTTGTGTGGTGGGTTAATATGAAATCGCTTTTAAATGGGCATATGGCGGAATTGGTAGACGCGCCAGTTTCAGGTACTGGTGGTAGCAATACCTTGGAAGTTCGAGTCTTCTTATGCCCACCAAATTTAAAAATCGGGATTTTGGTTCCCGATTTTTTTATCTGGATTTTTGTTTTATAATACTGCGTTTTTTATGTTTGTTTGCGACCGCCATTGTTGCCAAAAAGAACACTGCGGATTTTTTCTTTTTTTTGCCCTTTTTTGTTGTTTGTTTTTTTGTGGCCTTGTGTTTTTGTTGTGATGTTTGTTTTGTCTGGGGTATTTGTTTTTTTACACGATTTATTGATGTGCGATATATGCCGGCATAATCTATGTCGGCATCTTTTCCGGCAATTCCATATTGACTATAATAGTTTAATGCGGCCTTGTAATTTTTCATTGCCTTGGTGTAATTGCCGTTGGCCTCGTATGCTTTGCCTGCATTGAAACAAGCCTTGGCATATTCGGTGTTTTTATCGCTGTGCAATACACGACGACACATTTCAATACAGTTTTCATAATCGCCCAAATTGTAATAAGTAATTGCTATATCGTTCCATAAATCTGGGCCTTCGCCATGTTTTTCCATAACCTGAATAAACAGTTTTTTTGCTGTTTTGTAATCTTGGTTATTATATGCAATCATGGCGTTGCGATAAATATCATTACGTTCATCGATTTGCTTTGAATGTTGTGTCGTTATGCAAAATACCATGATATTATCGTCATTTATTTGATTGCATAAATATTTTATTTGTTTGCCACCTTTGACAGTATAATTGCAAATTTTATCTTTGATGATTTGTGCCCTGTCATGTGTCAGTTTGCCACCTTTGATGTTATTATATTCACTGGGGCACGCATTGATAGATGTTCCCAAATGACAATCAACGCACAGACTGAACAAATCATAACAATAATCATCTGTATTCATAAACACCAATGCCTCGTGCATAAAGCGTGATTTTTGACCGGGCAATGTTGGTTGGTCTGTATCCAATAATGCCTTGGCCCCAGCCAAAGATTTGTCTTTGATTTTTTTATTTTTTTTAATAGATGCGATTTGTTTGGCGGCATTTAAATTGCCTGTATGAAAATAATGGCTGTATATTGCGGCAAATTCGTTGATGGTCAGTTCGCAATCAACCAAAACATTATATAACTTTTTTAAATGCCGCCCGTTTTCCATTGATTCGCCCCAGCCATAAACACCGTCGCGAATATTTTGCGGAGTACAATTTTTAGGCAATTTTCCTTTGTGTGAATTTTGATAATTTATGCAATATTGACGTGTCGTAATCCATGTTTTTGAATTAAAATCGCCATTTTTTGGGTAATAATACAGTCCGGCACACACAGAATTTGGTGTTGCCTTGGCACCGCGGTCATGATGAAAATCCAAACGCCAATTTTCAGATAAAATCAACACAGGAACGCATAGTGGTTTTGCATCGTTCCATAATTGATTGAAAGTTTCGCGGTCTGTTATTTTATATGTTTTTTTTAATATATTTTTTTGTGATTTTTTGGAAATGGTTAATTCTGTTTCCGCCTTGGGGTTGATTAAAACATTTGCTGTTTTGATCGTTGCCACAGATAACAATCCAGCAAGTCCCAGTATTTTTAATTTTGTTTTAGCGTGTTCCCATTGTATATTTTTAACTGATTTTGGCATATTTTTACCCTTCCTGATAATTAAAATTGTATCAAAAAATCTGGTTGAATAAAAGGTAAAAAAATTGCTTTACTTTTTTTGCTGATTTATATATAATTTGGCGCATACGGGGTTGTAGCTCAGTTGATAGAGCGCTACGTTCGCATCGTAGAGGTCGTGGGTTTGAGTCCCATCAGCTCCACCAAAAAGTTCTCGGGGATATGGCGGAATGGTAGACGCTGAGGACTTAAAATCCTTTGGTCATTGCGACCGTGTGGGTTCAAGTCCCACTATCCCCACCACAGTTTTCTTGAAAGTGTTCTTTGGATGTGTAGCTCAGTTGGTTAGAGCGCTTCGTTCACATCGAAGAGGTCGTTGGTTCGAGTCCAATCTCATCCACCAGTTAAAAAAACCGCCCAAATGGACGGTATTTTTATTTGTTATATTCGCAAATTAATTTTGAAAACATTAAATGGTTCATAAATGTTCCGTCTGGTATATATCTATCTATCGCAATCCTTTGGCACGACAACATGCGTCTGCGGCAGATTGCCAACTGGAATATGTGTCACGTGTATTGCGCAAATCACGCCATGCGTCCCAATTTGCACAATCGCCTGCATCATTACATTTTACATATCTGCGCAAAGAACATGTTTGACTTGAAATTTGACCTGTTGGGGTTGTGCATTTTACGACAATGTTTTGATTGCGTGCATCGCCAGTTCCATATTCGTTTGATGTGGATATTTGATATGCGTTTGCGGTGGTTGCGCATGATATAATTGCAAATAATGTAAATAATTTTTTCAATATTGTCCCCTATCCTGTTATTTTCATTATACAACAAATTCGAATTTAAAATCAACAGGCTTTATTTCATTGAATCTGTTTGGTTTTCTGTATTGGGTGTTTTTTCAACTGTTTCTGGGTTGATATTATTTATATCATGCGTTGTCCATGGAACATTGTTCATGAATAAATAATACAGTTCTTCGTCAGGTGTCCCAGGTGCGCGTATGATTGGACGGACAACAAATATATCAACATCGCATGCGGCATTATCGTATTCGTCTTGGGTTTCAACCAAATCTTGATGAAATTTCTCGGCAAAACTCATTGTTTGTAAAAATGCGGCATCATCATCGGCTGGGTTTGTGGAACTGCCCGCCCAAAACAGCCACATACCATGATTAACCTCGTTTTCATATTCGGGTAAATTGTCGGCCCCCAATAACAAAAATGGTTTCATATCGATATTATTTGTAAATTTACCAGTTGATAAATCTGTGTAGTCATACATGTCGCCTGCGATTTTTATAACCATTTGTAAAGTTGTTAATCCAGTGACAACTTTACTGAGTGCGGTTATATTTTTTAACGTGCTGTGGAACAGCCAATCATTGACACGTGCGCCCAACCCAGTGGTGTTTGCACGCACTGTTTTGATTGCCTTTTCCATATTTTTCATGCTTTTAGAACCGGCACGTAATGTTTTCGCAGAACGCCATGCACGTACAGGTAATAAACCACGATTGGCTTGGAAAGCAACTTTGCCTTGACGCATTAAATATGTTGTATGCGCAATATCACGACGCGCCTTGGATAATTCTTGATATTCTTTGACATCGGTGGTTTTTTCCAGTGCGTTTAATTCGTTGATGTGTGTTTGTTTTAAATCGTTCAGGTTTTTTGTGTATGTTTTCTTTAATTCTGCTATTTCCTGTTCTAATCTTTGTATTTCTTGTTGGGTTTTATTTGTGTTTTTGGCATCTTGCAATGTTTGTTCGGTTTTTATTATTTTTTCAGCAGTATCTGTTGCGGTCCTAGATGCATTGGCCTGTTTTGTTGCAATTTCTAATTCTTGTTCGGCGGCACGAATTGCGCGATTGTTGGCTTTGCCAGATTTTAATGCATCTAATTCACTATTTAATTTTTTGACAGTTTGAATATTTGTTTTGTTCAGGTTTGCGATTGTGTGATATGAATCTTCAATTTTATCAGCGGCCTTGATAGCCTTGTCTATATCGGTGATTTTGTCGGTTGTTTTGGTCCATTTGGCAACGTTTTTAGATGTCCTTAATGCACGCATAGCCTTTTGCGCCTTGGCAAAAGATTTTACACCACGTGTTGCGGTTAATGTTCCTTTGACTGCGGAAAAACCACCCCATGTGACAACGGTTAAAACAATGTCTGTGGCAATTTCTACGCCTGTAATCCATTGCAGGTTGCCGTCACCCATAACATAATAATCATTATTTTTTGCGGCTTTGGCTTGTTCTTTTTCTGCCTCGGTTTGTGGTTCGTAATGTGGGGTTTCGGCGCCGACAGTTCTGGTGGTTGCGCGGTTTATCATATCCGTATCTTCGGCTATGGCTGTTTTTGATGTGCAATTTGCTTTTTCTGGCCATGTATTGTGGTCGCGCGGATAAAATTTTTTTATATTTTGTTCAATATATTTTAAAGATAAAACATTTGTTTTATCTGGTTTTATAAATTCGTCCAAGGTGCCATGTTCGGCAACCAGTATTCCGTACCATGACGGATCAACATTTGTCCAAACTATACCATTTTCAATATCGCGTAAAATGTCAGGGTTTGCAATATCTGTTGATAGTTGTGGTTTGTTTGCGGCAAGTAGTTTTTGTTTTAGCGTACCCTTTTGGGTTTCATAATTTATTTTGATGGTTCGCCCTGTTGGAAATGTGTGTTGGACTTGATCAAAAACAATAACATCGGTATCTGCCAGACTTTGAATTTCTGGGCATTTTAAAACAGATTCAATTACGTTTGGTTGATTAAATGTTAAATGTGCCCATGTGTTTATTTCTGTTGTGTCTGCTTCATCTGGGTTTTCTATACCGGATGCAGTTGCCGCTAATGCAGATTCATATACCGCCGTGGCGCAAGGTGTTCCACTGGATTTACGAGTTAATAATTCATCAACAGAATATGTGCCCGGTTCTGATGCAAATGCCGGCGAACACAAAGCAACGAAAAATAACAATGTTTTTTTTAACATATTTTATTTATTACACGAAGCATCCAATGCCTTGAGATATGGTGCAATGCTTTCCATATGGGTATTTGAATCAGTCGTACCAGCAGTGATGCATTCGCCGTTTTCATCGCCATAGGTTATATGATTTTCGTTGTCAACACAGACATACGCAACACATTTTACATTGTATGCACTGAATGCATTTGCGCCATGCAAAGAACGCACAGGACGTTTTTTATTTTGGGTCACAATAATTTTGTCATCTTCTGTCACGAATACGGCGATTTTACTTTGTCCTGGTTTGGTCCAACTGTTTTTGCGTACAGGGCAATCGGGTACATTGCCTTGGGGACGCCAATTGTCATTTCCAGGCAACACACTGCCCGCCCATCCGCGGTCGGCCTTGAAACATGTGTTGTTATATGGCCGGTTGTCATATGTCGCAGTACCGGCAACACAGACGACGTCGTTGCTGCTGCCGATATCGCTGCATGCGCGACCATTGGTGATATAACCTTGGCTGTATCCAGAATTCCAAGTGTTGCGCCCAGGAACCAATACCCAATCGTCTTCGTCTGTTTTTATATCATAACGTAATTTGCAATTGCCTTTATCCATATATCCCATGTTGTTAACATCGGATTCGGGAACGCGATTGTCCATTGGTATTGCGGCAATGCATCCCTGGGTGGTGGCAAATATCACGGTAAAAATAAATAATATCTTGTTCATAATTATATACCCAGTTTGTTTTTATATTTTTGTATTTCGCCATCCAGCCAAGATTGCCGTTTTGGATTATCTTTTTTGCATAAATCTTGCATATTCATCATTTTCCAAAAATCTTTGTTTTGTGTACAAACGCATGGCGAAATTAAGGCGCGTGTCCATGCCTGCTCCAATTTTTTTGTTTTTTCTGATAATACTTTATGGTTTGGTGCGGTTGGGTTGTTTTCGTATTCTTGGCGGGCGGTGAACCAATCGTTTTCGGCAGTGTATTCAGCGTTGCCATATTGTTCAATACAATTGCGCACGGCACCACAATCAGTATTAGAACCCGTTGTGCCAGAATAACCGCCAGTACCACCATCGGTGGTTTCAGTACGAACAACATTTAATGGAACATATACCTGGGCATCCATATAATCGGCATAATTATCAGCCATCAAATTCATACGTTCTTGGTATGATAAATCAGCGATTGTTGTTGGAAATGCAGTATCGTTAACCGTTGTATCAATCGGATTTTGTGCCTGGAGTGCCTTTAATTCTGCGGCACGAGCATTATATTCAGATTTCCATTTTGGAACCGAAGAATCTTGGACAACCTGCTTTTGTGCCGATGGGAACGCGGTTGTTGTTGGTGTGGTTGGGGCGTATATTGCGCGTTTTTGATATTTTTCATAAATAGTATCGATATATCCGGCACAACTGGACGCGTAATTGTGTCCGGGCAGAGATGCCAATTGTACCATAATTTTTGGTCGGACATCTGCCAAAGTTGTTGTTTTACAGTTGTTATTTTGGAAACACACATTTTCAACAATTGATTGCACTGTTCGCATACAATCGTTTGGTGTTAATGCAGGGCCAGTTGCATAGACAATTCGTGGTGTGGTAATTTGTGCAGTTCCGTTATTATAAAATGGATTATTTGCATAATTTTGCACATTTTGAATCATACCATATTGCGAAAAAGGCGTGGTCGCAGATGCCCCTGTCACAAAAAGTATTGTGGCAAGTATGTATATTTTCTGTGAAAATCTGCGTATAAAAAACATTCCCTTGTGCTCTGCTATCTGGGTTCATTATAACAGAAACAGAATTGTAATAAAAGACAAAAATCCGCCTGCAAAAAAGAACGGTGCAAAAGGTATATATTTTTGTTTATTTTGTCGCGCCCAAATTGTTCCAAATATACATGCAAAAATCAAAGCAATGGCCAATCCTGTGGTTCCCAACCATAACCCGCCAACACTGATTAATTTTATATCCCCCATACCAATTGGACTGTATTGAGTGTTTGGTTTGTAATGTTCAAATACTAAACCAACAATACAGGCCAATGTATAGCCTGTAATTGCGCCCAACACCGATTCGGCGGTTGTGCAAACCCAAGGGAAAAAGTGAATAATTATTAAACCAATCAATAATAATGGAAACAAATAGGCGTCTGGTATGATTCTGCGCCTGAAATCCGCCACAGATATACGCCAAACACAAAAACATGCCGCCAATAATAACATTATAAAAAAAGTGTAAAAAAACATGATTTCCCCCTTGCCTTTCGATTCGGAACTATGATACAATCATGATATCAATTAAAACAAGGATTTTATAAGATGGCTACAGGTTGGGACGATAATAAATTAAAAAAGTTAAAAGCTCTGTTGGGCAAAGGGTTATCAACATCTGAAATCGGCAAGCGTTTGGATATGAGTAAAAATGCTGTCGTTGGTAAATTAAATCGTTTGGGTTGGAATTTAAAGGCCACAACAGGAACTACGAAAAAAACAACTGGCAAGGCAACCGCGACAAAGACAACGGCAAAGAAATCAAAATTATCTGTTGCCAAGAAAATCGCACCTGTGAAACCTGTGGTTATGCCCAAGGTTACAAAAAAATCGGTCAAAGAAACACCTAAAAAGGTTGCTGCGACCAAGTCCAAGACGGCGACGGACAGCAAGGCAATCAAAAAAAATGCCAAGTCTGTTGAACCAAAAACACCGGTTAAACGTTTGCCACGTGCATTGGATACATCGCGTCCGGGTAATGCGAATTTGGCTCTGCATCAGCGTATTATTCAACACGCGTTGGAATTGGCGGCTTTGAAACCAAATCAATGTCGTTGGCCAATTGGTGATCCGGATTCCGAAGATTTTCATTTTTGCGGTGAAACTGTGTTTGTTGGAAAACCGTATTGCTATGAACATTGCCGTCAGGCATATCAATTTACCGCACCTAAAAAGAAATAAAAATTACATTTGGGGGATAAAATGCCAAGCGAGAAGAAACAAAAATCACTTTTGAAATCCAAAAATTATGAAATAAAGGGCAATTTGTTGCGGGCTTTTTATGATGCTCAAAATAAATTGGTTTTTGTTTTGGATTCTACGATTGACAAAATAAAACCAAATGTTTTGTTGGTTATGGCGGCACGCGGAAATCGCAAATGGGACGATGTGTTGGTTAATGATTATAATGTCGATTTGGAAACTGTTCGCCCCAAGAAAGATAATAAATATCAAAAGTTAGATATCGAATATGATGGCTTGGTTGTTTATGATAATTTAATTCGCGCATACGATGATGGTGATGATATCAATCGGGCTTTGCGTGATTTGCATGATTTTCGCGAAATATCCGCACATCGTTCTGCAACAGAACGTTTGGCGGCGGCAACATCTGTTGCGGATAATGCGCGTGAAACAATTGAACGGACCGGTGATGTTATTATTGAATTACAGGCTAAAATAAAAGCGGTTCGTGCAAAAATTACAAATTTGCGGCGCGGTATTGGTCGCGAACCAACAAAACAATCGGCGGCAAAAATTTTACGTGCCGAGGCACAATTAGATGCCTTGACTGGAAAATTGGAACGCGCAAAAAAACGTTTGGAAAACGCGAATAAACGGTTGTTGGTTGCCACAGATGATATTGCAGCGGCCCAGGCTGTGTTGGATTTGGTATCCAATGTTGATGATAAAAAATTTAAAACTGTTGAATCTGCGGTGCCTGTTAAAAAAGAAAAAACAGAACCAACAGAAGAAGATTTGCCAGAAGATATTGATGATGATGCTGATGTGCAAGTTGATGATATCGCAGATGATTTAGATGATGATTTTGACGATGCAATCGATGATACCGATGCAGACAATGGAGATGTAAAACCTTTGTTTGATAAAGACCCAAATATCATTGATGAAAAGATTGCGTTTAAACCAATTAATTTTGATGATATGGCGGTCAATTTTGATAATAATTCACAACAGGATTTATCTGTCACATACGATAATGAAAACGATGACGGCACAGAAGAAAAAAATGGTGCGGTTCCAAAATATGAACCGGTTCAGGATACATTTGAAAAAACAAACGATAATTTGCCAGAAAAAAATACGATTTCATTGGAACCACCAAAACCTGTTGCAGATACGGTTGATGTGCCCACAGACATTGATAATGCCGATAATGATGCACAGTTAGATGAAATATTCGAAAGTTTAGACGAAGAAGATGATAATATTGATATGGAACGTCACGATGCGGCACCATTAAATGTCACGCCGGTACCAGAACAGTCAAATAATGAAATTGTGGCGCCAGCACCGGCGGACCAAAATGTTGCGCCAATAAATGTGACACCGGTTGTGGAATCACCTGTTGATGAATCTATGTCAATTGTTGCGCCGGTTGTAAAAAACGGAACAGAAAACTTGGTGCGCCCTGCTTCGCCCATTGTGGCAAACGCGCCTGTGGTAAATGCACCGGTTGTTGATGAACATAAACATAAACCAAGCATATTGTATTATGTGTTGTTATTGGTTTTGATTGCTTTGTCGATATTTACATTATGGTTATATCAACGTTCTAATGTGTCGGCTGATGTTATGCCAACTGTGACGCCTGATGAAAATATTGTCACCCAGGCAGACAGCAATACGGCGGACACTGATACAGATGTTCCAACCACAAATGTTGTTGAAACGGCGACTGTTGCCGATGATTTGCAAGATGATGATGAAAATCCGTTTGTTGCCAGTGGCGAAGTTATAAAATCCCAAGAAACATCGCGTATAGAAGAAATAGCAGAAAATTCATTAAATAAAATAGCCGAGGCCGCAGATATTCCTGTGCAAAACAACCAAGAAGATTCCGTTGCCATGGACGATAATCAAAATGTGGAACCTGCAACACCGACCGATGTTAATAAGCCTGAATATAAAGTGACGACTGATAAAGTTTTTACCGATGCGGAACCGACTGTGTCTGGGGGCTCTTTGTGTGATGGTGATGTTGCGCCTGATGCAAATGGTTGCTGTGCCGGGGAAACATATTCGGTTGTAAATGGTCAAAATGTATGTTGTCCGGATTCAGGTGGCGATTGTTTTCCACCGTTGTTTTAAAATTTTGTATAAAAAAATGCCTAAAAAAATTAGGCATTTTTTTGTTTTTTGTTTATATTTATTTTTCAATTGCCTCTATAACAACAATTGCCGCCGAATAATCAGATTGGTCGGTGATAGACAAATGAATCTGGGCGGTTTTGCCGTTGCATAATTCTTTTAATGCAGTTTTTGCCCCACCGTTTAATAATAATTCTGGTGCCCCAGCATCATTGTGAATCACAGAAACATCAGCAAAACTGATGTTTTCACCAAAGCCTGTGTGTAATGCTTTCAGGCAAGCTTCGCGTGCGGCCCAAAAATTTGCCAAATGTTTTTCCGCGTTTGCATTGTCGTTATCTGCATATTCTAATTCGGTCTTGGTAAAAATACGTTGTTTTTTAAATGCAGACCAATCCAAGAAACGATTGCATTCAACCAAATCAATACCTATTCCAATAATCACTTTTTCCCCCTTGGTATAAATTTTACAAGGCTATATTGTATATTTTAAACGATTCGTGCAAGCATAATAATAAAGTTTTTTATATTAAATTTTGTGTGTAAAAAATCCCGGAAAAATCCGGGATTTTGTTTTTTACATGCATTTAAACGCTTCTGGGCGTATTGATAATTGCGCGTCGTCGCATACGCAGGTATGACGAGATGATTCGTAATGCGCGCCATCTGGAC
>CADBDF010000009.1 GCA_902793435.1 uncultured Pseudomonadota bacterium
GGCGGACGATTATACCGATGAAACAAATACGGAAAATTGCCCAAAATTCCGGCAATGCTTGCTGGTCGAAGATGATAATGGCACCCCGCATTGGTATTTGATAAAGGACCCTGTACGCGATTTGGTTAAATCATTGCGAGACAACAAAATCAACAGTGCCGGTGAAACCACGACGACGGCATACGCTGCAAACGGATATGATGGCACCAACGGCACAGTGGATAGTCGTTATTACAAAGGATACCCTGCAATGCGTAAATTGGCGGACGGTTCAACGTCTGTAAATACCCGTCAATTTGGGGCGGCATTGACCGGTGGCGACAATGGTGGTCAATATAAAACATTATCTGACCAAGAATGGGCGGTCACATGGGACGGCAATGAAACCGGCACCGCGGGCAGTTTTTTACCCGGTGTTATATATGGGACATCACGTTGTGCAAAAACAAGACCGTCATCAACGGCGGTTGGGACCGAGGGTTGGACAACAATAGAAAACAGCGACCCTGTAAATGATGCCGAAAATATTCAATCGTATGTACAGTGTTATTGTAAAATGACCGGGGTCGGTATTGATGGTGAAATAACACCTGTAAAAAATTCGTCTCGGGCCCCGTGGGTCTTCAGCTACACGTACAGTTCGGCTGTCAATTGTGCGTACTACTGTGCGTACAACTGCGCGCGCTACGTCCGCGGCTACGCGTCGTTCCGTTCGGCGGTGTTGGGGTTTGCGGCAAATTGATACCCCCCAGAGCGTTAGCGCCGGGGGCGTAAACGGGGGGTTCGGGGGCGACACCCCCGGTGGCAGTTGATGCCAAAGGCTAAGGGTGGTGGGCAGTCGATGCCGTTGGTCGTTGTTGAATCAGTTTCCGTTGGGCAATGCAAAAAAAGGTCGCATTGTTTCAACAGAATACCAAGGGTCCCATCGGGTTCGCCCGGTGGAAAGTTTAACAGTGCATTTATATAAAAAGGATAGAGGTTTTAAAGTTTTTGTTTTGCCGGGTCTTGATATAAAACAAAAATTCTTGTGATTTATAACCATTTGGGGCAGTGAACAGAGTACAGAGTGCGGATAACAGAGTACAGATGATGTTATGTGGCAACGCCACATACATTAACTGAAAACTGAACTCTGGAAACTGAACACTGACAAAAATTCCCCACATGGTTCAAAATTAAAATCATTGGAAAAAATGTATTTAAGGCTTTCTACAGGTAAAAAAGGTTCCATGGGATTCCCGAATCCAACTCCCGTTTTTTTAAATGACAGGACCCCATGGAACATGTGGTGCCCCCGCACCACAAAACAGAGTGCAAATGGTACCAATAATTCCCCTCCGGCGGAGGGGAGGGCCACGAAGTGGTGGGGAGGGTTCTTGGATACCCCCGCCACCACTCGCCAAGACGGCTCCGTGGTCCCCCTCCCCAATGGGGCGGAATTTACACTCTGGATATAAAACAGATTCGGCAAAACAAAATTCAATTCCATGGGTGAAAAAAAGCCCTTGGGATTGGCGCATTACTGGTAAAACCCCAGGTGTTCCCCGTTGGGTGCAATTGGGTGGTCGGCGTGTTCTCGTCTCGGGCCCCGTGGGTCTTCAACAACACGAACAGTTCGGCTGTCAATTGTGCGAACAACTGTGCGAACAACTGCGCGAACAACGTCCGCGACAACGCGTCGTTCCGTTCGGCGGTGTTGGGGTTTGCGGCTCCTTTGGATTATGGGTTCTGTCCATTTGTGACGGATAGAGTTTTGCCAACCTGTGGGGACAAAGCAGTACAGATAACAGAGTACAGATAACAGGGTACAGATGATGTTATGTGGCTATGCCACATGCATTAACTGAAAACTGAACTCTGAAAACTGGAAAACTGTTTTTCGGGCAACCCGGTTTGCCTGTTTCGAATTGTCGCCATTTTATCAAAGGCGGAGTAATGCGACCACATATGCCAGAGGACAGAGTTCAGAGTACAGAGTACAGATGATGCCGTCGGCCTGTGGCCGACACATTAACTGAACATTGAACTCTGAAAACTGAACTCTAACAAAAATGCTTTCGCATTTTTTGCACTGGTAATTGAAATAAATGCACAGGAGGGATTTGGGCTGGTAGTGTCAGTTCTGTATCGTGGCGAAGGCCCGAACCCTGAATTACAGAGTACAGATTACAGAGTACAGATTACAGAGTACGGTTTAGGCTTGACAATAAATTATTTTTGATTATTGTCCTTATAAAGTTGGGGCGATTATGATAAATAAAAAAGAAACAGTAAAAGAAAAAAGCAAAAAATTTGCATTAAGAATTGTCCATTTGTATCAGTATTTAACTGATAATAAAAAAGAATTCGTTTTGTCAAAACAAATTTTGCGCAGTGGAACCAGTATCGGTGCAAATCTTGCGGAATCTACTTGTGCTGTCACTGAAAAAGATTTTTTGTCAAAAGTATATATTGCATTAAAAGAAACTGAAGAAACTTTGTATTGGTTGGATTTATTAAAAGAATCTAAATTCATAGATTCAAAAAGTCATTCAAGTATGTTTGCTGATTGTCAAGAAATAGCAAAGATGCTGACCAAAACAATTAAGACATTACGGAGCAGATTACAGAGTTCAGAGTTCAGAGTATAGAGTACAGATGATGCCGTCGGCCTGTGGCCGACACATTAACTGAACATTGAACTCTGAAAACTGAACTCTAAAAAAAAGGGGGAGAGAGATATGACACTGGACGAAATCGCTAGATTACACGCCGAGGCTTGTCCGCAATTCGCTGTGTTCGCCAAAGATAAATTGCCTTTGCCAGGGGTGAAAAAACGTTTGGACGAAATTTTAAACAAAGAAATTCTGGTCGTCGATTTCCGTATCACTAAATCAAAAAAACGCGAAGGTTCCGATTGCCTGCAAATCCAATTCGTGTGCGATAATGTCGTATGTGTCGCTTTTACCGGCAGTTCCGTTTTATCTAATCAAATCCAAGAAATTCACGACAATATACCTTTTCGAACATGTGTCACAAAAATCGATAAATATTATTCTTTTTCATGAAAACTGTAAATAATCTGTGGGACGTTTTTATCAGTCCTGAAAATTTTAATATCGCTGCAAAAAAAGCCATTAAAAGTAAAAAATCCAAAAAGGCGGTCGCAAAGTTTTTGGCAAATCGTGATAAATTGCTGGATAAACTGCGGCATGATATCATCAGTGGTAATTTTAAAACGTCCGCATATGTTATTAAAACTATATATGAACCCAAAGAACGCAATATTTATGTGTTGCCACTGTATCCTGACCATATTTTGCATCATGCGCTGGTTAATGTGTTGGGGCCTATTTGGTTAAAAACTTTTGTGCGCGATTCGTTCGCGTGTATCCCAGGACGCGGACTGCATGCCGCATCACAACGCGCAATGGATTTCGTGCGGCGAAATAAATATGTTTTACAATGCGATATTCGTAAATTTTACCCCAGTATTCGACACGATGTGATGAAACGCGTGTTGCGACGAAAAATTGCAGACCGGCGAATTCTGCGATTGCTGGACAATATTATCGATTCTTGCGGGGGTGAAAAAAATGTCCCAATTGGAAACCTGACTTCACAATGGTTTGGAAATGTGTTCTTGAACGAATTAGACCATTTCGTCAAAGAAAAATTGTGCTGGCGCGATTATATTCGATATTGCGACGATTTCTGTTTGTTCGGTAATAATAAACGCGATTTGTGGCGCGTGCGTAAAAAAATTTTGCATTTTGTCCAAAATGAACTGATGCTGGATTTTTCACGCAGTTCCGTTTATCCGGTGTCGCGCGGATTCGATTTTATCGGCTATCGACATTTTAACGGTTTTATTTTGTTGCGAAAATCTGCCGCAAAACGTATTAAAAATTCTGTGTTGAATATCGCCCGTTATCGTGATTTTTCTGAAAAATCTGTGGGGCAATTGGCCGCGTATCATGGGTGGATGAAATGGGCAAATTGCTGGCGGTTAAAACGAAAAATCCAATCAACCGTCGGTCGCGAATTCGGCGGAAAAGCGTCCAGGTTTATCAAAGATAAGTTCTGGTTCGATGATTCTTGACATTTTTAATAATTTGTATTATAATAGGGCTGTCTAAATTGATACGGGTTCTCTGTATCGTTAAAATCTTCAAATATACTAAGGATAATTTTATGAATATCAATGAATTAAAGGCCAAAACGCCACAACAGTTGTTGAAAATGGCGGAAGACATGGGGATTGAAAATCCTTCACAATTAAATGTTCAGCAATTAAGATTTGCCGTTATGCGTGTCTATGCGTTGGATAAAAATGTTGTTTTAATTGGTGATGGTGTATTGGAACGCTTGCCTGATGGGTTTGGTTTTTTGCGGGCGCCTGAAAGTAATTATTTGGCGGGGCCTGATGATTTATATGTGTCACCAAATTTAATTAAAAAGTATGGATTAAAAACCGGTGATTATGTCGAGGGTCGTATCCAGGCACCACAAAATGAATCAGAACGTTATTTTGCATTGGAAACCATTGAAAAGGTTAATGGTGATAACCCAGAAAAATTACGTCATCGTATTTCGTTTGATGATATGACGCCATTGTATCCTGATGAATTATTGCGTATGGAGGTTCCAGATGATACAGACAAAGGACGCAATTTAACCGCGCGCGTTATTGATTTGATTTCACCGACTGGTAAAGGCCAACGTTCGTTGATTGTTGCGCCACCACGTACCGGAAAAACAATTATGTTGCAAAATATTGCTCATTCGATTGCAACAAATTATCCTGATGTTAAATTGATTGTGTTGTTGATTGACGAACGTCCCGAAGAAGTGACCGATATGCAGCGCAGTGTCAAAGGTGAGGTTATATCCAGTACTTTCGATGAACCTGCGGCGCGTCATATCCAGGTTGCAGAAATGGTTATTGAAAAGGCAAAACGTTTGGTGGAATCTGGTCAAGATGTTGTTATTTTGTTGGATTCTATTACACGTTTGGGGCGTGCATACAATACATGTGTTCCGTCGTCTGGCAAGGTTTTAACCGGTGGTGTTGATGCGTATGCGTTACAACGTCCAAAAAGATTTTTTGGTGCCGCACGTAATATCGAAGGTGGCGGTTCGCTGACAATTATTGCAACGGCTTTGATTGATACGGGTTCCAAAATGGACGAAGTTATTTTCGAAGAATTTAAAGGAACCGGTAACAGCGAAATTATTTTGGATAGGAAATTATCTGATAAACGTATTTATCCGGCAATTGATATTACAAAATCTGGCACACGTAAAGACGATTTGTTGGTGGATAAAGAAACTTTGTCCAAAACATACGTTTTGCGTCGCGTCATTAACCCGATGGGTGTTGCCGAGGCAATGGAATTTGTGTTGGATAAATTAAGATTAACCAAAACAAATGCAGACTTTTTTAATTCTATGAATCAATAAAAAGTGTGTTTTGAATTTGTTTGCGCCCGATGGGGCGCTTTTTTTGTGGGGTAATAATGATGAAATTTTATTTAATATTGGCGATTTGTGGTGGAATTTGTGGTGTGTTTATTTTTGGATACAGCATTGGTGTCGAAAAATGCAAAATGCAAATAGCGGTCACAAACAACGAATTTTTACAACAACAAACGAAACAAAGGGAAAAAATAAATGCGGAAGTTTATCATACCAATATGCGCGATGTGCGTCGCGTCTTGCACACAAAATACACAATTGCTGAATAGGGCAAATTGTAATTGTGATATTATTTTTGGGCGAGCAACAGATTGGGATATCATAAGTGATGATTTGGCGCGTAATATTTACCGCCATAATAAAATGTGTGAAGAAAATTAACCTTAATCTGTTGGTGCCTCTATAATCGGGAACCAGTGTGGAACAATAACACCGTTTTCTTCGGTTTCAACCAATAAACATTTTTTGCCGGCGGGGCATTGTTCGTCTGGGCGGGTTTGTTTGGTTGCCTGTAAATCTGCAATTGCCGCGGTTTGATTGATTGTGTTTGTGACGATTTCACGTATAGTCGCCACCGCATTATTTAAATCTGTTTGAACCGGACTAAACCGCGCCGCATTGTATGCGGTGGTTGCGATTTTTATTTCCGCCGAACAGAACGGCACATAATCCGTCGCAGTGGTGCCACGTTCGATTTGTGCATGATAATCTGATGGAACGGCATTACCCATACCAATACTAGTACCATTCCTATAAGCAATGGTCACATAACCATCAACGGCGGTAACTGTACGCGAATGTGTCGCATCAACTTGATTTACTCTATTATTCGCACCTGCTGATACATTACCTGGCAAAAAATATACCATTGACGTATTGGAATCATCATGTGGCATACTATATGAACAAGTGAATGTACCTTCACCAACATAAATTGCCTTGTATTTCGGTGCGCCCGTAGGATTTGGATAAATCCCATCAAACAAATTTCGGCACTTGGCGGGACCGGCGATAAATGTGCCGGTACCTTGGTTTTCAAAGAAATTGCCACTGACCGTATCATACATACCCAATACGCCATCACTATTGCGTTTCGCGGGAACACCATTAAAACTTAAATTATCCCCATCATACAATTTGATAGAGTAAAAGTATGCTTTAGCGTTAGTTTCAGTATTTCCGATAAGTAATTTCCCGTTACCTCTATATGGACGCGATAAATCCCGGACAACACCATTATAACCTATAAATCTAGTTGGACTAATAGCAAAAGAGAATTTAATGTCTTTGCCAGGGTAAGGAATGCCTCCCCAAGCAACAGCCCCTGATATGCCTGAATTTAATGTCTCTGAACTATATACTCCGACAAAAAAATCATCACTACCATTAGTTGACCCAATAAAAAAGCCTTTTAAGGTGGATACAACCTCAATCGTGGCATGCAAATCAAAATTTACCGTCAATGCTGCTTGCGTATCAATATACTGCGTTCCAGTCGTTCCTATATATTCCAACTCTGTATATCCGCTTGGCAAATTTGCGGCAAATGCGTTGGCAATTCCAAAAAATATGGCACAACAAATCACCATGATTTTTTGAAAAACACCAAAAAACACACGTTTTACAGACATTTTCGCAACTCTCTCGACTTTATAAACTGGCGGAAATTCGCGCTTTTTCGCTATATAACAAATATACAAAAAACCTAGGTTTTTTTGCGACACCCAAACGGTGATTATCGATTTTTGATAAGTTATTGATTTTACGACAAAAGTGATTTTTAAAATTTTTGAAAAAAGTTGTTGCTTTTAAACCTAGGTTTTTTTAGACCGGTTTAGGCAACAAAAAATACCGAATATTCAATATGTTGGGTGAAATTTGCGTTACTAAATTGTTTTTAATTGTTATACGTGTTCAATGCTGTTTCTAATGCAGTCTTTAATTTATCTAACGATTTTTCGTATGCTGCGCAATCGCGTGCAATTTCAGAACGATATACATCACGCATATTTGGAACCGCATAGGCGCAATTACGCAAATGTTGCACGCAATATTGATGTCCTGTCAAATATGCGTTCTGGCCGTCCATACGGTCTGCGGCACTGGGCCAATCGATGTTCAATGCGTTGTCCAGTTCCGACCAAGTGTTTTCGCCAACATATTGTCCAATCGTGTTGTTCCAATATTCAGCCATTTCGGCATCTGTCCAATCACCAGTTTGTTTCGCACGTAAAATCTGTTTAATCAGCGAGTCTATCTGTGGTTGGTATGTCGATTCGATTTGTGATAATTTTGATGAACAAAAACAGCGGTTGTATTCGGTGTCGTCACGCACGCAATATGAATTCATACATTCTGTGTAATCCGCCATACAGCGATTTGCAGATACATAATTCGAATTTGATGTCGAATAATTTATTGTGCCAGTATTTGCGGTGTTGGGGTCTGTGCGTGTCGCACGTGCAATTGAACCGCGTGGCGATACGCGACGATTGGAATTCAAATTTGTTGGTATGGCTGGCATGGTCGGCATGCTGCGGATAATGCCGGTTTGTGTTGATGCCGAATTTTGACGCGGTGTCGTTGCGGCACGACCACTGCGCGCGATAACACGACGGGTTGAATTATTGTCGGGTAAAGGATTGGTTTTTACAACAACGTTGATAGGACTGGTACTTTGGGCATTTGTGTTGCCGGGGTTTAATGTTGTGCGCATTTGGTTGTTTAAATATGGGTACATATAATTATATGTATATCCAGATGTTGGCGTGTTTGTCGCACGTGCCGCGCGTGATACAACCGCGCGCGCATCGGCAACCGTTGGTGCGCATAATATAACAGCAAATAAAATTTTGAAAAAACCTTTCATTCCTGATTAGCATTTTAAAATAAAAACCATGATTTATACAAGATATTTTTTTAGAATTAAACTTGCAATCATAAAAAAACATGTTATACTTTGTGTCGTTTCGGGGCGTAGCTCAGTCTGGTAGAGTACTTGGTTTGGGACCAAGGTGTCGAAGGTTCGAATCCTTTCGCCCCGACCAGATTTAATAAAACCACCACCAATTTTGGTGGTGGTTTTATTAAATATTGATTGATGTGGGGCGAAAGGATCCGCCAGAGCGAAGCGCATGGCGAATACGAGAATATACAATTAGAAAAATCATAAAAATGGAGTTTGTGTCCCCACGAATTTTTATAGATTTTTATTATTGTATATCGAGGAGGAAACGCCCCGACCACGAAATTCAAACCGTCGCAAATGCGGCGGTTTTAATTTTGTGTTTGGAACTCACGGATTCAAACGACAAATTTTAATGCTTTTTGTTGTGTTTTGTCAGGTTGTCATAAATTTTGGATTCGGGTAAATCGCGAAAGGTTAGATACCAACTTTGCATATTTTTATCTTTTTTATCTATGCGATTTTGCATGTCTGTATTTGTTTGTGGTAATGATTCCAGAACTGGTTTGCCGGGTGTCCAATCTGCAGGTGTGGATACATTAAATGCGTCTGTGGTTTGTAATGCGGTCACAATGCGTAAAATTTCATTGATGTTTCGACCGGTGGTTTGTGGATAATATAATATTGTCCGGATAATACCGGCGGGGTCAATTATGAATACGGCACGCACAGTTTTTGTGTCACTGGTATTCGGGTGAATCATGCCATATAATTTTGAAACATGTAAATCCATGTCGGCAATCGCAGGAAATGTTATTTTTATGTTTTTATTATTTTGAAATTTTATGTCGGTATATATTGAACGAAACCATGCCAAATGTGATGGTAATGCCCCAACTGATAATGCAATTAGTTCTGTATTTATTTTCTTAAATTCTGGTAAAGCCGATTGAAATGCTAAAAATTCTGTGGTGCAAACAGGTGTAAAATCCATAGGGTGCGAAAATAATACAACCCAATGTCCTGTGTAATCGTTTGGAAAATTGACTGTGCCGTTTGTTGTTTGGGCGGTAAATTTTGGTGCGGTATCACCAATTAATGGAAAATTATTATTTTCTGGATTGCATCGCATAAAAAACTCCTTTGCATTTTAATATAAATGCAATAGTGTTTTTTATGAACAAGATGTTTTTCTTATCTGTATAATGGGTCGGTGGGAATTACATGACACCCATTTTCGCGTTTTAATTGTATCGCGTTCATCCAGCCTTTTAAAACCCTGTTTTGATATTTGCGTTTGGCAACATCTATCAAGAATTTTTGACGAACGTCCAGCCAATCATTATGAATATCGCCAGTATAATTTTCAGTTGCACGAACGACATCGTTATCAATATTGCAATTTTTACTTAACCCTAAAAATCCGCGGTATTGTTTAATCGCGGTGCAGGGGCCACTGGCCATAGATGCCAAAAATATATCGCCGGCAATAACATCGGGTAATCTGTCAAAGTGGTATTTTGCCCACATTCTGTCGTGATATAATTTTTCGGCACTTGCACGTGTCAGGTTTTGGACATCAATATCGTGTCCCATACAATTTGACCCAGACCCAATGCCATAACATGTGTATCCACATGGGTCGCCTTTGATTTCGCCACATTTACCTTCTTTGCGAAATACAGTAATCATTGCCTTTTCAAATGGGGGCAGGCTGGTTTCATATTGACCGGTTGTCATAACCATATTTTTAAAGACTTTACTTTTTGCCGCCGGATAACAAGAACCATTGTGAATATCGTTGCGTGCAATAACCGCGCCACCACCAATTGTGCGACCAGAAAAAGAACCAACTGGGGTAAATGGCTGTTTTGTATCTGGGGACGGGGCATCACCGATTTTTATTGTGTTCGCCAAAGTTGATTCATCAGGACTGCAATATTCGTCGTCGGTCGGGTATTTGTCACAATATTCGGCTTTGGGCAAGCTTAAAGAATCTTGTTGGCGTTGAATTTCTAATTCGGCCAGTTGGCGTTCTGTATAATGTTCTTCGCCGGCAACAACCAGACCTTTATAAGCGTCCATGTCTTGAAATGGAACATATGCAGCGCGTTTGACAGCAATACGGTCAGCAAAATCGACATCGTTAAATGTTTTTGGAAAATTTGATGCGGTCAATAATGATGTTCCCCCAGTTTGCCCGGATTGTGTTTGTTGGAGCATGGTTTGTGTTTGAACCGGCGGAAAAGGCACCGCATAGTTTGGAATAAATATATCGCCAAATGCAAATTTGGGCATTAGACCTGCGATTATTAAAAATGTAAAATATGCGGTTTTCATTATCTGTTAATTATATCAAATTTTAGAGTTTTTTCCAAATACAGATTTATAAAGACAGGGATATAAAGTGTTATTTTTTTAAGGCTTGCAAGGGGCAATAAAAGTGTATATGATTTATAAAAAATTAAAAAAGGTTAGGTGGAAAAATGGCTAGTTTAATTGTTGATGGAAATTGGGCGGCGGCAGATGTCGCCTATCGTTGTGTTGATTTTGCGGCAATTTATCCAATCACCCCCAGCAGTACCATGGGTGAATTGGCGGACGCGTGGGCTTTTCAACATAAAAAGAATATTTGGGGTGCAATTCCAAATATTATTGAAATGGAATCCGAAGGTGGTGCCGCCGGTGCAATGCATGGTGCGTTGCAAATGGGGGCTTTGGCGACAACATTTACCGCGTCCCAGGGATTATTGTTGATGATTCCAAACATGTATAAAATCGCAGGCGAACAAACACCGTTCGTTATGCATGTTGCAGCACGTGCATTGGCAACACATGCGTTATCTATATTCGGTGACCACAGTGATGTTATGTCTGTGCGTGGAACAGGGTTCGCGATGTTGTCTTCACACAATGTTCAACAGGCGCATGATTTGGCGGCTGTGGCACATGCGGCAACATTACAGGCACATGTTCCGTTTTTGCATTTCTTTGATGGTTTCCGCACCAGTCACGAAGAATCCAGATTGGATAGAATTGATGATGATGTGTTGAAACAAATGATTCCTGATTCATTGGTGTTGGAAAATCGCGCGCGTGGTATGAGTCCAGAGCACCCAACAATTCGCGGCACCGCACAAAATCCAGATGTGTATTTCCAAGGACGCGAAGCAGTTAATCCGTTGTATCAAAAATTACCTGAAATTGTTCAAGAAAAAATGGACGAATTGGCAAAATTGACAGGACGTGCATATCATTTGGTCGATTATGTTGGTGATAAAAATGCTGAATTCGTTATTGTTGCAATGGGGTCGGCATGTGAAACAATCGAAGAAACTTTGCCATATATGCCAAAAAAATGCGGTTTGATAAAGGTGCATTTGTATCGTCCTTTCCCGGTTGATGCGTTCTTGGCGGCTTTGCCAAAAAAATGCAAACAAATTGCAGTTTTGGACAGAACCAAGGAACCTGGCAGTATTGGCGAACCTTTGTATCAAGATGTTGCCAGCATTGTGCCAGAGGGTGTTTCTGTGTTTGGTGGTCGTTATGGGTTGGGCAGTAAAGAATTTACACCACGCGATGTCAAGGCTGTATATGAAAATATGATTTTGGGGACTTTGCATCATAATTTTACGGTTGGTATCGAAGATGATTTAACAGGATTGTCTTTAAAAACAGACCCAACTTTTTCAATCGAAAATAAAAATGTTAAAACGGCGGTATTACATGGTATCGGTTCCGATGGAACGGTTGGCGCGGTTAAAAATATCGTAAAGATTGTTGGCGAAAATTCATCGTTGTATCCGCAGTCTTATGCGGTGTATGATTCTAAAAAATCTGGCGGATTGACATCGTCGCATATCCGTTTTTCATCAAATCCGATTAAAAGTCAATATTTGGTGGAATCTGCGGATTTTATTGGTGTGTCTAATTTTATGATTGCCCAGCGGTTTGATGTTTTCCGTTCTTTGCGTGCGGGTGGAATTGTGATGATAAATACATCACTGGCACCAGATGTGGCATTTCAAAATCTTCCGCGAGAATCCCAAGAACAATTAATAAGGTTGCGCGCACGTGTGTTTTTCTTGAACGCAAATGCCGCGGCGGCAGAGTTGGGTTTGGGAAATCGTATAAATACATTTATTATGATTAACTTTTTCAATTTAATGAAAATCATTGACCCGAAAATTGCGATGCAGTCTGCCAAAGACGCGATTGAAAAAACATATCGTAAAAAAGGTATGGATGTTGTTCAGGCTAATTGGTCGGCGGTTGATATGGCGGAAAAATATTTGACCGAATATAAATTGCCAGGGACTGTGTCAGATTTGGCGCCTGATTTTATTCCGGCAATGACATTGGATGCGCCTGCGGAAATTGCAGGAACATTGGGTGAAATGGCGGCGGGGCGCGGTGATGCAATTCCTGTGTCGCGCTTTAAATCTGGTGGAACATTTGGTGCCGGACAATATCCTGTTGGAACATCAAAATATGAAAAACGCGGAATTTCTGCCAAGGTTGCACAATGTGATTTGTCGCTTTGTGCCCAATGTGGAAAATGTTCAATGTTGTGTCCGCATGCGGCAATACGTATCAAGGTTATGACAGAAGAACAAGCCACCCAAGCACGTGCAGATGGTGTTATTGTTGTACCAATGAAAACACCTGAATTGGGTGCAAATATGTATTATACATTAAATATATCACCGGCAGATTGTACAGGTTGCTCTGTGTGTGTGAAAAATTGTCCGGTGCATGCGCTGGCTATGGTTGATGCGTCGTCGGTGGGTGATGCCCAAGATAAATTTAATGCGGCACAAAAAATTCCAGATATTGCGCGCGATAAATTGAATTTAAATATTCCAAAACATATTGAATTATTGCCACATTATTTTGAATTCCCTGGCGCATGTGCGGGTTGTGGTGAAACACCGTATATTAAATTGTTGGCGCATTTGTTTGGGGACAGAATGATTGTTGCAAATGCAACAGGTTGTTCATCGATTTATGGTGCAAATTTACCAACAACACCATGGACACGTGATGCAAATGGACGTGGGCCGGCATGGTCGAATTCTTTGTTCGAAGATAATGCGGAATATGGTTTGGGTATGCGTGTTGCATTAAATCAACAGCGTGAAAATCTGGACGGTTTATTGCGGGAATTAAAAATTCCAAATGTTGATGAAATTTTTGCAGAACACGATATTGCAAAACAACGTGAAACCCAGGATAAATTACGCAAACTGTTGGCAAAAAATGACAGTGACAGGGCGCGACTGGCGGAAAGTTTGTTGGACGCGGTTGTTGATAAATCGTTATGGATTATTGGTGGCGATGGTTGGGCATACGATATTGGATATGGTGGATTGGACCACGTGTTGCACAGCGGCGAAAATGTTAATATACTGATTTTGGATACCGAAGGTTATTCAAATACAGGTGGTCAGCAATCCAAGGCAACACCGTTTGGTGCATCTATGAAATTTGCAATTGGTGGCAAAGAACATGCCAAGAAAGATTTGGGTATGATTGCAATGATGTCTGGTGCGTATGTTGCGCAAATCGCGTTGGGTGCAAATCAAGCCCAGGCAGTAAGGGCTCTGCGCGAGGCTGAAAGTTTCGATGGACCGTCAATCGTATTGGCATATGCGCCATGTATTGCGCATGGGTTTGCATTACAAAATGGACCAGAACATCAACAAAATGTTGTGAAAACTGGGGCATGGCCGCTTTACAGGTTTGATCCACGATTGATTGCAGATGGACATTATCCATTGACATTGGATTCTAATGTCGATGATGTTATGCCATTGGCAGATTTTGTGAAAACTGAATCTCGGTTTGGTGCGGCGCGTGGCGTGAATCCAAATTTTGATAAATTGATTGAACGTGCGGTTGCAAATAATAAATATAAAACAGATTTAAAGAAATATATTGCGCACTTTGCGATGAATAATCCAGAGGAGTCAAAATGATAAAAAAAATTGTGATTTTGGTTGCGGTTTTGTTTGTTTCGGCATGTACTTTCCAAACAAAACATCGTGGATATGTGTTCCCAGATGATTTAGAAACGCGCTTGGCTGGGGTAAAAACAACGGCACAATTACAAGACAAGTTGGGTGACCCATTGGCAAAAACGGTATATGGTGATACGGTTTGGGTTTATTATGGTATGGACGAAAATTATCGTGGGCCTTTGCCGCATACATACGATAATAAAACCGTTGTGTTGGCGTGGGTTGATGGCGCACGTGTCACAAAAACCCAGATTTTGCACGATGATGATTTGCCAAAAATCGCTATGGACGACCAAGAAACAGAAATCCCAGCGGCAATCGAATTAAATGCGGTTCAAGAATTATTTAATAATATTGGGCGTTTTTCGCCGGCGGGTATGGGGCAATAACCCAATAATGCAATTAAATATTTGAAATTTGGGTTTTTGTGTGGTATAATGCCGTAAAACAGAGAGAATGGCAACTTAATAAGGGTCATTTTATGCCAAGTAAAAAGTTAGATTTTAAGACAGGTCAATATGTTGTTTATCCAACCCAAGGTGTTGGCAAGTTGCAACGCATTGAAGAACAAGAAATCGCAGGTCAATCTGTTAAATTGTTGGTTATAGAATTTGAAGCATCGCATATGACATTGCGTGTGCCGTTGGAACGTGCTGAAATTTCTGGATTACGTCCATTGACATCTGCGCGTAAAATGGACGAGGCTATATCTTCGGCCAAGGGTCGTGCGGGTTCTAAACGTATGATTTGGTCGCGTCGTGCCGCCCAATACGAAGAAAATATAAATTCTGGTGATCCTATGAAGGTGGCAGAGGTTGTTCGTGATTTACGTCGTCACAATCCAACAGATACGATGACTTTTTCGGCGCGTCAGTTATATTTGCGTGCTTTGGAACGTATGGCCCAAGAATTTGCTGTTTTGCATAAAATGGACATTGATGCGGCAAGTGAAAAAATTGAAGATATGTTGGGTGTGCCAAAAGAAATAGATTTGAATGCGGTTGATGTTGATGAAGAAGATGTTGATGAATCTGCCGATAACGAAGAATAAATAAACCGCCAAATTTTTTGGCGGTATTTTTTAATAATTTAAAATTTGTTTTATCAAATCATCTGGGGTATGGGCACCGTGTATATCGTATGCGTGTACATCTTCGATAAATCCGCAGTTTTGCATGTGGATAAACAATCGGGTAAATGGACGCCAAAAATGGTTTGTATCCAAGAAAAACAGTGGTTTTTTTGTTTCGCCAATTTGTTGCATGGTCATAATATCGGTTAATTCGTTTAATGTCCCCAGGCCGCCGGGTAAAATTATAAATGCATCAGATTCATTGAACATTTCTGTTTTGCGTTCGTTTATAGAATCAGTCATACGCAATTCAATTCCAGTATGTGCGGGTTCTTGCCTTTCGATAATATGTTTTGTTGTGACACCCAAGACCGCGCCACCGTTGTCCAATGCAGCATTGCAAACAGTGCCCATTAAACCAACGTCGCCACCGCCAAAAATCATTTTTAAATTATGTTTTGCCAATAATTCGCCAATGCGTGCCGCATCACGTGCAAACTGGGGGTCCGTTCCATATTCGTGACCACAATATACAGCTATGGAATTTATATTTCTTTTCATTTGATTATTTTTCCTTTATTTTTCGAAATTATATCATAAAATGGCTGTGTTATGAATCAAAAATTTTTAGAATATATTGATTGTTTGCGTGGTAAAAAATTGGCTGTCGCGGTCAGTGGTGGCATTGATTCTATTTGCCTGTTGCATTGGTGTAAATTGGCAAATTTAAATATAACATGTCTGCATGTAAATCATGGGTTGCGTGCGGCGGCGGACGTTGAAACGCAGTATGTTCGTGATTTGTGTGAAAAATTAAATGTCCCATGTAAAATTTTTTATTGGACCGATGAAAAACCAAGTACAGGCCTGGAAAATGCTGCGCGTGATGTTCGTTATAAAATGATGACTGATTATTGCAAACAAAATGATATGTATGCGTTAATGGTTGCACACCAGGCTGATGATCAAATCGAAACGTTTTTAATGAATCTGGGGCGGGGCAGTGGTTTATATGGTTTGGCGGCTATGCGGCGAGAATCAATGCGCGATGGTGTAAAAATCGTGCGGCCGTTGTTAGATGTGTCGCGTGCAGAACTGCGGTCATGGTTGGACGATAATAATGTTAAATATTTTATAGATGAAATGAACAGTGACCCACATTATACGCGTGTAAAAATTCGTCAAAACAGGTATTTGTTGAGTGAAAAACTTGGAATTACAGATACGCGTATTTTGTTGGCAATTCAAAATTTGGGATATTTGCGCGACAGATTGGAAAATGATGTTGAACATTTGGTTCAATCGGTGATTGGTGATGATGGACGTGCAATTTTTTCATCTGCTTTTTTGTTTGACCAAGGGGTCGATATTAGATTAAAGTTTATTGGCACATTGATTCAAACAATCGGTGGAGATAAATATCCGCCACGCTTGAATTCTTTGGAAAATGCACTATCTAAACTGCAATCAGATTGTAAATTTACGTTGGGACATTGTGTGTTGCGGCGGTTAAACGATAAAATCTTGGTCGCCAAAGAGGGCGGAAAAACAACTTTTAGGAAGAGAAAAAATGAAAAAAAACATATTTAAAAAAAATAATACTGCGAATTGGTTTTTGGGATTGTTTGTTGTCCTGTTTTTGGTTGTGATTGGGCGTTCGTTTGTGGGCACAAATAATATTGCCGCCCCGGTCGAGTTGGCAACAGATGGTGCCGCGGTGACGGTGGTCAGTGATAAACCGGTCGTTTTGACTTTTTCTGATGTGTTGCGTCGTGCCGGCGATATAAAAAGTATCAATATTCGTGAAAATGATGCGACGGGTATTATGAAAGATGGAACAAAATTCAAATCGGTTATCAGTCATGACCCTGAATTTTTAACAAAATTGTCTGACAAGGGTGCGACTGTGACATTGGATTCGTCAAAGACTATCGCAGAAAGATTTATTTTTGGTATGGAAATTTTATTTATGGGGTTGTTGATTTTCTGGATTTTTCGCGGATTGCGTGGTGGGGCATCTGGGGGACTGGGGCGCGCATTGTTGGCGCAAAATCCAACCAAGGTGACAACAGGGAAACCTAAAACGACATTTAATGATGTTGCGGGTATTGATGCAGAAAAACAAGAATTGATGGAAATTGTCGAATTTTTGAAAAATAAAGAAAAATTCAAGGCTTTGGGTGCGCGTGTGCCACGTGGTGTGTTGTTGGCTGGCGAACCTGGAACCGGTAAAACATTATTGGCACGTGCCATTGCTGGCGAGGCTAATGTTCCTTTCTTTGCCACATCGGGTAGTGATTTTTCTGGAATTATTGTTGGGTTGGGTGTTGCAAAAATCAAAGAAATGTTTGAAATGGCAAAACGAAATGCGCCATGTATTTTGTTTATTGATGAAATTGATGCAATTGGTCAAAAACGTAGCGCACACTCTTTTAATGACCAAGATCGCGAACAGACTTTGAATCAATTGTTGATTGAAATGGACGGTTTTGCAAACGAAACAGGTATTATTGTTATTGGTGCAACAAATCGTCCAGATATGTTAGATGCGGCATTGTTGCGTCCTGGACGTTTCGATCGTCAGGTGCAAATTGAATTGCCAGATTTGGCGGGTAGGGATGCGATTTTGCAATTACATGCAAAAAAATTCAAAATATCACCATCGGTGCAACTGCGTGATGTTGCACGTGGAACAACCGGTTTTTCAGGTGCAGATTTGGAAAATTTGTTAAACGAAGGTGCATTGCACGCGGTTCGTGCTGGGCATAAATCTGTTGAACAATCTGATTTAGATGAGGCGCGTGATAAAATTTTAATGGGACCAAAAAAGAACCGTAAAATGCGACCAGAAGATATTAAATTGACCGCCTATCACGAGGCAGGACATGCTTTTGTCAGTATGATTTATGCCGATGTGACTGACCCAATTCACAAGGCAACAATTATTCCGCGTGGTCGTGCGTTGGGTATGGTGCAACATTTGCCAATTGATGATAAAGTATCCATGACTGTGCAAGAGGTTCGTGCAAACTTGGCTGTCGATTTGGCAGGTCGTGCCGCCGAAGAAGTTTTCTTTGGTGACGAAAAAATTACCACAGGTGCAGAAAGTGATATTGAAATGGCAACGCGTTTGGCTCGTTATTCGATTGCAACCGCTGGTTTGTCGCCCAAGGTTGGATTGGCGGCAATTAAACAGGCATCATCATTTGGTTCGAAAAATCAATTAGAAAACGCGTCACAAAAAACCGCAGAATTGGTTGATGCGGAAATTCGTTCTTGGTTGGACAATGCGCATGCGGACGCGGTGCGTATTTTGACCAAGAATAAAAAGACGGTAGAAAAATTGGCAAACGAATTATTGGATAAAGAAACTTTGACTGGGGACGAAATCCGCGAAATTGTTTTTGGTAAAAAGGCTGACAAAACAGAGGACCACGATAAAAAAGAAACCAAACTACTGAAAAAAACAGTCCGGAAAACGACCAAGAAAATTGATGCAAAAAAATAATAGTGTGAAATTTGAAGTGCTGCATTTGCCACCAACAAATACTAATTCTGTGTTGGTGACGTGTGGCGCGGATGCTGTGATTTTTGATGCGTGGGGTCGTGCGAGTGATTGGTCAAGGTTATTGCAACAACGCAATTTAAATCTGCGCGCGATTTATTCAACGCATGGTCACCCAGATCATATATCGGCGGCACCAACATTGGCACGCGATTGCGATATAGATTGGTTTTTAAATGCAAATGATAATTATTTAATTACATCTGGAAATGGATTGTTAGAATATTTCGATTTGCCACATATTCCAGATGATTATAAACAACCGCGCGATTTGTCGGGGGCCAAGATTGAAATTTTGCCTGGGGTCGAAATGAAAATAATTGCATCGCCCGGTCATACACCTGGGGGTGTGATGTTTTATTTTCCACAACATAGGGTTTTATTGGTGGGTGATACGATTTTCCAAGATTCTTATGGTCGTACGGATTTTCCCGGGGGCAGTGATGTTGATATTATAAAATCAATTCACAATTTATATACTATGAATTTGCCAGATGATACATTTGTAATTCATGGACATGGTATGGAAACAAATATTGGATGGTTAAAACAAAACAATCCATATTTTCATTAAGTTTTATTTCATGTTTTCAAATACCATAACGCGCGTAATATCGCCCAAATCGCGTACAGATTTTATAAAATTCCAACCATATGATTCAAAGATTTTTTGAATTTTGGTCGCCATATCGATTCCTATTTCAATATATATTCTGCCCCCAGGTTTTAACCAAATGCGTGCATTTTGTGCGATTCGTTCGTATGCCGCAAAACCGTTATGTTTTGCAAACAAAGCCATTTTTGGATCAAATGTTGCACCCAAATTTACGCGTTTATCGCCATGCGCGATATACGGCGGATTGGAAACAATTAAATCAAAAGTGTTTGTGGCAAAAGTTTTTATATTTCCAAAATCGCCATGTTGCACAGAAATTTTATCGTGTAATCCCAAATTGATAATATTTTTTTGTGCGACACGTATTGCGTGGCGTGATTTTTCCAAACCAATGCCAGATGCGTTCATGTTTTTTGCGATTGCACATATAATACAAGCGGTGCCGGTTCCTAAATCAGCCATATATATTTTATTGGTGTGCGGGTAATCGGTCAATACGGCATCAACCAAAGTTTCTGTATCTGGGCGTGGGTCCAAAGTCCATTTGTTAGTATAAAATTGTAAGCCATAAAACCATTTGTTATGAATAATTTTTGCAATGGGGACGCCACGTCGTAATTGGCGAGAAATTTGCCACAGACGAAATTTCGACATGTTTGGTATTGCGTCGCATATTATACGTGCCGCATGTGGCCCAGCGATATTTGATAAAGTGTTGAAT
This sequence comes from uncultured Pseudomonadota bacterium, assembly GCA_902793435.1. GTDB lineage: Bacteria > Pseudomonadota > Alphaproteobacteria > Rs-D84 > Rs-D84 > Enterousia. Next base: position 20,357 of record CADBDF010000009.1, read on the forward strand.
GCTTGATTTGTTGTCATAAATTTATTATAATATTTTTTATGAAAAAAGTAAAAGAATATATAAATACATCTGTATTGACCAAGATTGTAATTGCGTTGGCGGTATTGCTGACATTGGTCGCTTTGTTTTTAGTTATAACAAAAAGTGCGCCTGTGGCGATGGGTGGTGACACTGATTCCGGGGATACATGTAAAACGGTTGTTGTCGTATCAAGTGGTGATACTTTATCTGGGTTGTTGTCCAAACAGGGATTAAGCCATAATCAAATCAATGAAATTGTATCTGTGTTGAAATCCAATGGTATTACTGGATTGCGTGCCGACAGGGATAAAATTGAATTTGTGCGCACAACAGATGCCGACCCGGTAAATAAAATTGTTGTTATTCCGTCCCCTTGGCGCCAGGTTGAATTGACATGCGATTCGGCGGGGGCTTGGAAATGTAATACTGTCGAGGTTGAACGTAATACGCGTGCGGTTTATAAATCCGGGGTTATTTTGGACGGTGACAGTTTTTACCTGGCGGGGATGCGTGCGGGGATTCCTGCGGGTGTTTTGGCAGATGTTTATGATTTATTGGCATTTGAAATGGACTTTGAACGCGATATTCGCGCCGGCCAACATTTTTCGGTATTATATGAAGAAAATTTTTCCGCTGGGGAAAAGGTTGATAATGGACATGTTTTGGCGGTGTCGTTTGATGCTTTGCGTGGCAATGTGAAAATGTATCGTTTCAAAAAGAAAGATGGTAGCGTTGGTTTTTATGATGAAAAAGGTAATGGCGCAATAAAATCTTTGAAACGTACCCCAATTAATAATGCCAAAGTGACCAGCAGTTTTACAACACGTCGCAAACATCCAGTTTTGGGATTTACACGCGCACACAAAGGTGTTGATTTTCGTGCGCCAACCGGCACACCGATTCCTGCGGCTGGGGCGGGGCGTATTGTAAAACGTGGATATAACAGCGGACATGGAAATTTTGTGCGTATTCGTCATAATGGTTCGTTTGAAACATTGTATGCCCACATGTCCAGATTTGCCAAAGGAATAGGTGTTGGAACAACTGTGCGCCAAGGGCAAATTATTGGATATTCGGGTTCAACCGGATTATCCACCGGGCCACATTTGCATTATGAAATCATCAAAGACGGAAAGCACGTGAATCCATTAACGGTAAAGTTGCCGGCGATAAATAACCTGGATAGTGCCAACAAGGCAAAGTTTTTGGAATATCGAGAATCATTAGATGCGGGTATAGAATACCTGAATGCGCATCCAAATATGTTTATTGTTTTATAAAAAAAATCGCCAATTTGGCGGTTTTTTTCTGGATGCCATAATTGTATATGTAAAACATGTCGATTTTTTTATAATTTTATATTGATTGTAATTGTTTAAATTTACTGTGTTTTTGTTGCCTAAACCGGTCTAAAAAAACCTAGGTTTAAAAGCAACAACTTTTTTCAAAAAAATGAAAATTCACTTTTTTTGTAAAAACAATGCGTTATTCAAAACCGCAATTCGCCAGATGTGGTGTCGAAAAAAACCTAGGTTTTTTGTATATTTATTATATAGCGAAAAAGCGCGGATTTCCGCCAGTTTATAAAATCGAGAGAGTTGCGAAAATGTCTGCAAAACGTGCATTTTTTGGTATTTTTCAAAAATTAGCGGTATTTTGCTGTGCCATATTTTTTGGATTTGCCAACGCATTTTCCGCAAATTTACCAAGCGGATATACCGAGTTGGAATATATTTCAACAGAAAATGCTAGTGGACCATATATTGATACAGGATTGACCGCAGGTTCTAATACAAGAATTTTAGCACGATATAAGTTACAAAATACTGGTTTTAACTCATCAATTTCTGCCAGAGATGAAAATGCTGCAGGTGCTGGTTTTGGTGTTGGATGTAACGGTTCTCAACAATTTATCTCTGATTATAATGGTGATAGAAAAGTTTTTACTACGATAACCCCAAACACAACAGATATTATAACAGTAGATAAAAATAAAAATGTTTGCACCATTACTATTGGCGGACAATCTGAAACTGTCACAAATACCGTATCAACATTTACAACAACAAATACACTACCATTTTTTGCACAAAACAGCGTTGGCACAGTGAAGGCTGGGAAATATGCTTTTTATTCATTTAAAATGTGGAACAACAATACCTTGGTCCGTGACCTTATCCCTGCAAAAGATTCGTCTGGTGTCGTTGGTATGTATGATACGGTTAATAATGTGTTCTATCAAAATGCGGGTACTGGAACATTTACCGCGGGACCGGTTGTTCCAGAAAACCCAATCAAAATTGCGACGACGGCGTATAACAGCGCGCGGTTTAGTCCGGTCGTAAATGATTTAAATACTACGATTGCAACTATTCGCGATATTGTGACGAATACGATAAATCAAACCGCCGCGATAGCCAGTTTGCAAGCGGACAAGCAGACCCGCCCGGAGGATGCTTGCCCCGCCGGCAAAAAATGTTTGTTGGTCGAAACCGAGGAAAACGGTGTTATTGTTCCGCATTGGTTCCCGATAATAGAGGCACCCGAAGAATAATTCCACACCAATCGGGCCCCGCAAAATTTGTAAAATTTTGTGGGTGACGCTTGGGGCGGGGGACCTCGCTGAAGCGAAGCGAAAGCGGGTGGCGGGGGTTAAAAACGCCATCAGGCGTTTTTTTTTTCAAAGTGCAAAGTAAAATTAATGCTGAATTTTTGGTGTTGTGTTTTATGCGGAATTCATGCCTGTTGTGTGGTGTGTGGGTATATGTTAAAGTTTGGGTAGTTAAAAGGGGGAAAATATGAAATCTTTTTTTACTTTTATTGCCGCAATACTTATTTCTTTTATTCCAGGTGCAATCGGGGTGTTATTTACACCAGTCACCGGTCACACAGACGCGTGGTACAATACCCTGGTGAATTCTAGTTTGACACCACCACCAATCGTGTTCAGTATTGCATGGACAATTCTTTATACTTTGTTGGGTATTGCTTTGTTCATGATTTGGCGCGCAAAATCGCGCGATGAACGTGTCGGGGTCACAGGTGCAGAATGGTTATTCTTTTTTCAAATGGTGTTAAATGCACTGTGGTCTTATTTGTTCTTTGGTGTGCATGCAACATTGTGGGCTTTGTTTGTGTTGGCGGCTTTGATTTTGGTGTCTGTTTGGATGATGGGCGAATTCAAAAAAATCAGTCGCACCGCATACTTTTTGGTATGGCCATATATTGCATGGTTATTGTTCGCGTTCTATTTAAATGGTGTGATTGCAGTTTTGAATTAAATCTTCAAAATTCGCGTTTTCGCATCGCCCATATTTAACCGTTTCAGTCCCAATTCTTCAATGTAATCGGGGCTGTTTTTTTGGGTTAATTCAATATGACGTTGTAATTTTTCCAATTTTGTTTGCTCAATCACTAATTGTTCTTGGGCGGTATTTAATCGCCATATATTTGCAATTGAACCTTGGATAGTGTTTTTACCGGTAAAAAATCCCAGCGCCCAGAAAAACGCAACAATTACCATTATTACACCCATTTTACCATGATAACCCGCGTTCCATGCGCGACCCATAAATGCAAATAAATTTTTGATTTTTTCCTTCATACATGTCATTATATCACAAAATGATAGAAAAACAGAATTTTTTTGTTGCACCTCTTGCCGGCATTACTGACCGGCCGTTTCGCACAGTTGTTCGCGAATTTTCGCCTGATGCATCGTTGGTGACAGAAATGATTTCGTGTCATTCTTTGGTGGAAATGCATAAAAATTGCCCGCGAAATTTTGACCATTATGAAACAGAGGGTAATATTGGAACTCAAATTTTTGGGGCAAATGTTCAAATGATGGCTGATGCAGCACGTATTTTACAAGATAATGGCGCAAAATGGATTGATATAAATATGGGCTGTCCTGTGCCCAAGGTGGCGACGCGTGCAAATGCCGGTGCATATTTAATGCGTAATCATAAATTGGCGGGCGAAATTATGTGCGCGGTGGTTGGCGCGGTTGATATTCCGGTGACTGTTAAAACACGTTTGGGGTGGGATAACGAACATATTGATTGGCGCGAATTGGTTGATATTGCTGCGGATTCTGGGGTGCGTATGGTGGCGTTGCATGGGCGCACACGTGCCGCAGGATACGAAGGTGTCGCGGTGCATCCAGATGTACATGATTGCCCAATTCCAATTATTGCAAATGGCGATATTAAAGATGCCGATGATATATCACAAATGGAAAAATTAGGTTATTTTGGTGTTATGTTGGGACGTGCTATGTTGGGGGCACCTTGGAAATTAGCAGAAATTAATGATGGTTTTGTTCCAAATGATGTTGGGGCGGTTGTGTTGCGACATCTGGATTTGGTTATTGATTATTATGGTGCGCGTGCCGGGGTGCCGTTATTCCGCAAACATGCCGCATGGTATTCGGCGGGCTGTCCGGGGGCGGTTGCTTTTCGTGTGGCGGTAAATCAAATAACAGATGTCACCGAATTAAAAGATAAAATATGTGAATTTTGGGGTTGCGTTGCCAAAATATAACGGTATTATATAGACGATAAAAACAATTTGAAAGGGGTTTAATATGACTGATGAAAAACAAGTCGAACAAAAAGAAATGACTGTTGCTGAAATGTTTCGTAATGCCAGAACCCAGGGACGCAGAAAACGTGAAATCAGCACTATTGCAAAACAATTATGTATTGCCGAAGAATTTTTAGAGGCTTTGGAAAGTGGCGATTATAAAAAAATTCCTGAAATTGTTTATATTTTGGGATTTGCGCGCAACTATGCTATGGAATTGGGGTTGGACCCAGATGTTGTCGTGAATAAAATCAAAGAAGAGATGGGTATTGAACCAACAGCAGAGGAAACAATTACCAATGAAGATTTGGAAGAAATGAATCGTGTAAATGATTACAAGGCCAAGGCCCAAGAATTATTGCGTAGTGCAATGAATTATGTGATGAAACATTGGTTGTGGTTCGCAATCGGTGGTGGTGTCTTGATTTTGGCAATGTTGGTTGTGATTATATTCGGGGGCACTGCAAATAATGTCGAAGAAAAACCTGTGGCACCTGTTGTTGAACAAACCGCGCCTGTGACCGCGGAACCTGTGTATAATATTCCTGTTCGGGAACGTTTCGGTAAAGAAAATATGGCGCGTGCAAAGGTTATTATCCAGACAATAGAAGATGGTTATGTTGGTGTTGAAAATGCCAAAGGTGTGACTGTGTTTGGTCGCACAATGTTGGCAGGTGATGTGTTTTATGTCCCAAATACCAGTGGTTTAAAGGCTAAATTTGGTAATGCCGGGGCAGTAGATATTTGGGTCGATGGTGAATTGGCACCCAAGGTTGGCGCAAACAAAACATCAAAGAAAGATGTATCGTTAAATCCTGATTCTTTGATGAAAAAAGCAAAATAAAACACAAAAATAAATTGGTGGGCGCGATGAATTTTTTTCGTTGCGCCTATTGTTTTTTCTAATATTTTGTTTATATTGTAATTACTATGACTGGAACAATAAAAATTCGCGGTGCGCGCGAAAATAATCTTAAAAATGTGGATTTAGACATACCAAAGAATAAATTGATTGTTTTTACTGGGGTGTCTGGGTCTGGAAAATCGTCGTTGGCATTTAATACAATTTATGCCGAGGGTCAGCGTCGTTATGTCGAATCTTTGTCGGCCTATGCGCGTCAGTTTTTGGATATGCAAAAAAAGCCCGATGTTGATTTTATCGAAGGTTTGGCGCCGGCTATTTCTATTGAACAAAAAACTACATCGAAAAACCCACGTTCAACCGTTGGAACGGTGACAGAAATTTATGATTATTTGCGTTTGTTGTGGGCGCGTATTGGGGTGCCACATTCGCCTGTGACGGGATTGCCAATTAAATCGCAAACTATTGCGGAAATGGTTGATTGGACAATGAAAATACCAAGCGGGGTGCGGCTGTATGTGATGGCACCATTGGTTCGCGAACGCAAGGGTGAATATAAAAAAGAATTGGCTTTTTTGGTAAAACAAGGTTTTCAACGCGCAATAATTGATAATGAATTGGTCGATTTGGGGACTATTCCTGCATTGGATAAAAATAAAAAGCATAATATTTTTGTTATTATCGACAGATTGCAAATGATTGCTCCAGATGATGCAAGTGCAGATGAATTTAAATCGCGTTTGTATTCTTCGTTCGAGGCATCGTTGCGTTTGGTCCCTGGTGTTGTATTGGTGCGTCGTTTGGATACAAATGAAGATGTTTTATATTCACAAAATTACGCATGCCCGGTTAGTGGTTTTACGGTTCCAAAAATTGAACCGAGGCTTTTTTCTTTTAATGCGCCAATGGGGGCGTGTCCAACATGTGGCGGTTTGGGTGTGCAATTAAATATATCACCTGATTTGGTGGTGCCTGACCCAACAAAGTCTATATTAGGTGGTGCGATTGCACCTTGGTCTCGTGGGGGAATGCTGACGCAATATGATCATTTGTTTGATGCATTGCATAAAAAATATAAAATTCCATTGGCAAAACCATGGCATACATTGTCCCAGGAACACAAAGATATTATTTTATATGGAACCGGTGATGAAGAAATAAAAATTAATTGGAACGGATTTGTGTATTCAAAACCTTTTGAAGGTGTTGTGCCAAATCTGGAACGCAGATTGCGTGAATCTGAATCTGATGCGATGCGTGTGGAATTGGCAAAATATCAATCTTCGGTACAATGTCCAATGTGTCATGGAAAACGGTTAAATATCCAGGCGCTGTGTATAAAAATCAATGGGTTCGATATTATTGATGCGTGCGATTTGTCGGTCAGTGATGCTTTGCGCTGGTTCCAGGATTTACCAAATCATTTAAGCACACAAGAAAATGATATTGCAAAAATTGTATTGCGTGAAATTACTGACAGATTGTATTTCTTGGAAAATGTTGGTTTGGGATATTTAACTTTGTCGCGTATGGCAGGCACTCTGTCTGGGGGAGAGGCACAACGTATTCGTTTGGCTTCGCAGATTGGTTCTGGGTTGTCTGGTGTTTTGTATGTGTTGGACGAACCGTCGATTGGTTTGCATCAAAGCGATAACGACAAATTGTTGGATACTTTGAAAATGTTGCGCGACAAAGATAATACCGTTATCGTTGTCGAACATGATGAAGATGCTATGCGGACGGCGGATTATTTGGTTGATATTGGTCGTGGTGCGGGAATAAATGGTGGAAATATTATCGCATGTGGCACACCACAACAGGTGATTAATAATCCTGATTCAATTACTGGACAATATTTATCGGGTGTGAGAAAAATAGAGGTTCCGTCTGTTCGCAGGGCTGGAAATGGACAATCTATTTTGATAAAGGGCGCACGTGAAAATAATTTGAAAAATATTGATGTTGAAATTCCATTGGGGAAATTTGTTGCTTTGACAGGTGTGTCTGGATCTGGAAAATCAACATTGTTGTTGGATACTTTGTATCCTGCGTTGATGCGTTCGCTTTATAATTCAAAAATGGAAATTGGTGCGCATGATATTATTCGTGGTATGGAAAATGTTGATAAGGTTGTCGATATTGACCAATCGCCCATAGGACGCAGTCCGCGCAGTAATCCGGCAACATATGTTGGTGTGTTTTCGGATATTCGCGATTTTTTTGCTGAATTACCCGAGGCCAAAGCCCGCGGTTATACCTCTGGTCGTTTTTCATTTAATGTAAAGGGTGGTCGTTGCGAGGCATGTCAGGGTGATGGTCAAATTAAAATAGAAATGAATTTCTTGGCTGACGTTTATGTTGAATGCGAAAAGTGCCACGGAACGCGGTATAATGATGAAACCTTGGCTGTGAAATATAAAGATAAATCGATTGCCGATGTTTTAAATATGACTGTGGAAGAGGCGTATAGATTCTTTATAAACGTTCCAAAAATTGCGCGCAAGTTGGAATTGTTAAAACGTGTTGGATTGGAATATATAAAATTAGGTCAAAGTTCGTTGGATTTATCTGGGGGCGAGGCGCAACGTATAAAATTATCCAAAGAATTAAGTGCGCGCAGTACAGGACAAACAATTTATATTTTAGATGAACCAACAACGGGGTTGCATTTCGAAGATATAAAAATGCTGTTAAATGTGCTGCAAGAATTGGTCGATGCGGGAAATACGGTTGTTGTTATTGAACATAATTTGGACGTTATAAAATCTGTGGATTGGATAATTGATTTGGGACCAAATGGTGGCGATAATGGCGGACGCGTTGTGGCAACAGGAACCCCGGAACAGGTTGCCGCTGTGCCGGAATCTTTGACGGGAAAATATTTAAAAAAGTATCTGGACAAATAGATAAGTTTTGTTAAAATTTTATCAAGAAAAAGGAGTATGAAATGTTTGGATTTGGTAAAAAGAAAAAAACAGATGAAACATCAAATGATGTTAATGATGTTAAAATGCCTGCGGGTATGAAAGAAACCGCCGAACGCATGATGTCTGGTCAATTTGATATGAACGACATGTTGGCACAATTAAAGCAAATTAAAAAAATGAGTAATTTTAGCGGATTGTTGAAAATCGTTCCGGGTATGTCGGGTGCGGTTAATGCAATGAAGGAAAAAATCAAAGACGGCAGTGTTGATGCACAAATTAAAATTTTGGAATCTATGACGGCGGAAGAACGTGCAGATCCAGAAAAAATATTCGCAAATGCCAAAACACGTATTGCAGAAAGTGCAGGGTGTTCTGTGCGTGATGTTGAACATATTATCAAGCAATATTTGAATATGAAACGTCAAATGGCGATGATTCAACGGATGGGGGGGATGGAGGCCGTTATGCAGCGCATGCAACAAAATGGTGGTATGCCAGGCGGCGTGCCAGGAACCCCAGGGGGAAATAAATAATGATAAAAAATAAAATGTTAAAACCTGTTGATGTTGGTGAGGTTTGCCCTTTGCCAAAAGGTAAATCAGAGAAATTGATTGGCTTTGTGTTGCCTGTCACATACGATGGTGTTGCGAATTGTAATAAAAATCGTTTGTTGAAAATGGGTGTGTTGGCTGCGGGATATGGTTCAACATGGCAGAGCGTTTGTGTCGAAAATAACAAGACGGTTGTAAATTATTTGTTTCGTGAAGGTATATTGTTTCCAGAACCATTTGCACGTGCAAAAAAATTTCGTAATGATGTTTTGGAAATAATTAATGGTTTTAATCCTGTGCGGGTTTCTGATATTGAAACACAATATGCGTTGGATTTGTTTGATGATTTCTATGTTGCTGGACATGCTGTGACGATTGGTTATCCAGGTGCGTTATTAAAAAATCCGTATTTTAAAATTTTTTTACCACAGCCAGGGACTAAAATTAATGGCATATTGTATCATGATGGATTGGCAAGGGTCAGTTATTTATTCCCAAATGACAAGCATACAAATACTGCGATTTCTTGGCAATGCGCAGAAAAATTTCGCAAAAATATGTTGGCACGTATGAAAAATGAAAATACTAAATAAAAAAATCGCATCACATAAATCTTCGGCAGCGTGGATTCAACGCCAGGCGGCTGACCCGTATGTCGAACGCGCACACAAAGAAGGATACAGAGCGCGGGCGGCATATAAACTGATTGAAATGGATGAAAGATTTCATTTTTTGAAAAATAATCAAGTTGTGGTTGATTTGGGTGCGGCGCCGGGGTCTTGGTCACAATATATTGCGCGGACATATCCAAAATCAAAAATCTTTGCTATGGATTTGTTGGAAATTACACCAATAAACAATGTCGAGTTTTACCAGGGTGATTTTACAACGGATTCTGCTCTTGATTGGTTGGTTAATAAATTAAATTTGGAAAATGCGGATTCTGGGACCGCAGATGTTGTGTTGTCTGATATGGCGCCAAATACTGTTGGACACAAAAAGACCGACCATTTGCGTCAAATGGTTTTGTTGGAATATGCTTTTGATTTCGCTGTGCGTGCTTTAAAACCGGGTGGCACATTTGTTGCAAAATCTTTTACCGGTGGCACAACAAATGATTTGTTAAAACAAATCAAAGAAAAATTTGAAACAGTGCATCATATAAAACCGCCTGCATCACGCAAAGACAGTGTGGAAATGTTTATTGTTGCAATGGGTTTTCGGGGTTAATTTAATATGTTCAAATATAAATCTGTTGTATTGAAATTTGGTGGTTCGGTTATACCAGATGTTGATGCGTTTGGTCGTGTTGCAGATACTATAAAAAATGTCCAAAAACATTATGATGTTCGTGCGGTTGTTGTGTCTGCAATGGGTAAAACCACGAATAATCTGGATATGACGGCGCACCAGGTTGCATCAAGTCTAAATAAACGCGAAATGGACGCTTTGTTGGCGACGGGTGAAATGCAATCTGCGGCGTTGTTGTCGATGCGGTTAAATGCGATTGGTATTCCTGCGCGCAGTTATAATGCCTGGCAGTGTGGAATCCAAACAGATGATAATTTTGGTAATGCAAAAATTAATCATTTGGATTTGCATAATATCAATACTTTTTATGGACTGCCAATTGTGACCGGGTTCCAAGGTGTGACACAGCAAGGTGATATCACCACATTAGGACGCGAAGGCTCTGATATTTCGGCGGTGGCAATCGCGGCAGCATTGCAAACTGATTTTTGTTGGTTTTTTAAAAATGGTGGTGGAATCAGTGAAAAATATTTAAACAAAGACAAAATACTTCAACAAATATCTTATACGAAAATGCAACAGTTAATGCGTGATGGTCGCCCGGGACACGTTTTGCATAATCGCAGTGTTGATATGGCACAAAAATATAATGTTCCGTTGTATGTGTCGGGTATAAATGATTTTGATAATGGAACATGGATTTTGTCGCGTGTGCATGCAAAATTGCATTAGTTTTTTTATAAAAAATGATGTCTGTTTGTGATATAATTATTACAAATGCCACGCGATGATTCAAAATCTTTGAAAGATAAAAAAACAGAAAAACCGTCTGTCAAACGACGGGTGTTTGTGTTTTTTTTTAATTTATTTTTAATCGGTATTATTTTTATGTCTGGTTATGTTGGCGTTGTTTATATGCGTATGCCATCTTTGGATTCTATATTGCATGAAACGCGGTTGCCGACAATTATTTTTTTGGACGATAATGGTGCCGAGATTCGCAGTTCCAATCGTATTATGGGAACGCCTGTATCAACCGAGACTTTGCCACCTCATGTATGGCAGGCGATTATTGCAATCGAAGATAAAAGATTTTTTGAACATGGGCCAATCGATTTTCGGGCGACATTGCGTGCAGTGTTTTTAAATTTGTTTTCTGGGCGATTTGCCGCCGGCGGTTCAACAATTACACAACAAACGGCAAAAAATATTTTCTTGTCGCGTGATAAAAAAATATCACGCAAAGTCCAAGAATTGATTTTGGCACAATGGTTGGAAAATCGTTTTTCTAAAAATCAAATATTAGATTTATATATGAATCGTGTGTCTTTGGTTGGAGGAATGCGTGGAATTGATGCTGTGGCGCGTGCCATGTTTGGGGTGCCTGCAACAAAATTGACCGTTGCACAGTCTGCACAAATTGCGGCAATGTTAAAGGCGCCGACATATTACAGCCCATTAAAAAATCCAGAAAAAAATATTGCGCGTGCGAAAATAATTTTGGCTGAAATGGTGCGACAAAATTATATTTCATTGGATGTGGCGCGTCGTGCGGCGGCGGAATTAAAACAGGCCCCCGGTGTGCGCGATACAAATATTTATCGTTATTGGACAGATTATGTGACCGATGAATTAGAATCTGTTGTTGGTAATTTGAATAGTGATGTTTATGTGCATACCACATTAAACAGGAAATTGCAGGAACGTATTGCCGCAACATTGTCGGGGCATACTGGTGAATATCAAGGTGCGGTTTTGGCAATGTCGCGTGATGGTGCGGTGCGTGCAATGTCGGGTGGTGCGGATTATCAAACCAGTCAATTTAACAGAACTTTGGCGGCGCGTCAGCCAGGCAGTGCGTTTAAACCTGTGGTTTATTTAATGGCGTTGGAAAATGGTTTAACACCGGAATCTTATGTAAATGATTCACAGTTTTCTGTGGGGGATTATAACCCTAAAAATTATAATGAACATTATTATGGAGATATTCCTTTATCCACCGCTTTTGCAAAAAGTGTAAATTCTGTGCCGGTAAAATTGACCAAGATTTATGGTATTGATTCTGTATTGGATATGGCAGGACGTTTGGGGGTTGGAACAAAGTTAAAACGTGAATATTCAACGGTTTTGGGTGGCAGTGAAATGACACTGTTGGATTTAACAAATATGTATGCTGTGATTTGGAACGATGGTTTTTCTGTGCATCCATACTCTATTACAAAAATCACAAAGCCAGATGGAACGATTTTGTATGAACGCAACCCATCGGAACCAATACAAATATTGCAACCAAATACTGTGTCGTCTATGCAAGAATTATTGGCAGATGTTGTGAATCCCGGTGGAACAGGGCACAGGGCTGCGGCTCCTGGGGTGTTGGGTGGTAAAACCGGCACCAGTAATGATAACAGAGATGCTTGGTTTATTGGTGCAACCAAAAATTATGTTATTGGTGTGTGGGTTGGTAATGATGATTTTTCGCCTATGTCGTCCAAGATTACGGGTGGAACTGTGCCGGCAGAAATATTTCACGATATAGTAAAATAAGTTATAACGGCACATCTGCTTGTCATTTGTTCGTTTATGTAGCATTTGTACACTGCACTCGCAAATAACGTCGCATCTGCACCGTTATAACTTATTTTATAGCAATTGCAACGGCATATCTGCTTGTTGTTTCTTCGCCGTTATAACCAAAACTGATATATGTAGAAAAATCTATTTTTTTATTGGGCGATTTATGATATAATCTGTTTGAAAAATTTTTAAGTGAGTAGAGATGAAAAAATCCGTTTTATGTTTATCGGCTTTGATTGCATGTGTTGCTACATCGGCAAATGCAAATTGGCAGTATCAAAATAAGTATAAACGCGATACTTGGGATGGTGACGATGGTATGCGTTTTGTTTTGTCTGCACGTGGTGGTGCCATGTTGGGCAAGGCGAATATCAAAAATGATATTGGCGGATTAACAGGGCAATATGTCAGGGATATAACAACCGGCGAAATTTATACTATGGCATGGTACGAGGCTAATTTCCCCAGTGGCAGTACTAATTTTGCGGATGCTGGGTATGGTCGTTTGGGTGATTTACCGGCTGCCAATGATTATAAAGAGGTTTCTTTTATTGTTGGGGTCAGTGCCGGATTCACTATGCCTGATGTGCCACAATGGCGTGTGGAGTTTGGATTTGATCATATATCTGAAACAGATTATAATGCGAATCCTTTGTTTGAAGGTAATTTAGGATTGTCTTCGGGGTATTCTGTACAGGCGCAAAGTGGTGGTGTGCAATCAACATTGGCTACGGATATTTACAGTATTATGGCATTTTATGATTTCTTTGATGGGTTGAAAAAGCCTTTGCGTGAAATGATACCTTATGTTGGTGTTGGTGCGGGTTATGCGGATACGACCACTGTACTGCAATTAACCGATTCATACGGTGATTTGTCCAGTTTATATGATTTGCAAAATTTTGGTATTGTTGATGATTCTGGGGTTATTCAGTTTCACAAGGCGGAAAATCATACATCTAATTTGGTGCCTGTTGTGGCGGCTGGCTTTTCGTATGGTGTAAATGACCGCATGTTTTTAGATGTGGGTTTGCGCGCAATGTATATAAACCAAATAAAATGGAAATTAACAAATGGCGAAACTACGGCTGATACGGAAAAACAACGCGATTGGTTTAGTGCGGAAAAAATGATGTATGTTGGCGCCCAGGTTGGTTTGCGCGTAGAATTTTAAAAAAATACTTGCAATTATAAAAAAACTATGTCAATATAGTGACACATTTGCGAGCGTAGCTCAGTTGGCTAGAGCGCAACCTTGCCAAGGTTGAGGTCGAGGGTTCGAGCCCCTTTGCTCGCACCAAAGTTTTAACACCCGAAAGGGTGTTTTTTTATTGGCAAAGGGGCGAGAACCCGCAGGGTTGCGAGGCGAGACGGCGACAGCCGGCGAAGTACTTTGCTCGCACCAAAGTTTTAACACCCGAAAGGGTGTTTTTTTTATTGGCAAAGGGGCGAGAACCTGCAGGGTTGCGAGGCGAGGTAACACAAGGACAAAGAGTTTAATTGACAAAATAAAAAATTGGCGCTATTATTGTGGCGTAAAAAGTTTAAAAAGGTTTATTTAATGAATCGCGAACAACAAGAAAAATTATTATTGGTGACGATTAAATGGATGTTGGATATTAAACATAAAGAAGTTTATGTTTATAACTGGGTGGAAAAATCTATTTTGCCAGCATCACGTATATCAATATATGCCGCCGGTCAAAGATTAGTTTTAACAGATATTCCAGGTAATGAATCCAGTTTAGATGTTAATTTAAATGGCAAAGATTATTGGGTGACAGGTGAAAAAGTTGCACCAGAATTACTGGGAATAAGAAATCAACTAATTGCCCAATATGGTAATAAAACAAAATAATTAAACACCCGAAAGGGTGTTTTTTTATATTGTTGCATTTGGTGTGAATTTTTGGCTATATTAGTTATGAAAAGGAGTTTTTGTCATGACGCAGATTTTACCCGAAGTTTATCTTGATTATTCTGATATTTTAATTCGGCCTAAAATGGGGATAAATTTGAATTCGCGGCGCGATGTTGATTTAAAGCGTGTGTTCAAGTTTAAACATGGCGGTATGTGTACTGGGTTGGGGGTATTTAATGCGAATATGGCAACGGTTGGTAATTTTGTTGTTGCTAAAAAGTTATTGGCGCGCGGTATGTTTGCGACGATTCATAAACATTATTCGGTTGATGAAATTGGTGAATTTTTTACAAATGCGGCAACAGAAAATATTTCATTAGATAATTTATTTATAACAATAGGATTGCGTGATATTGACGGCGGAATTAAAAAGTTAAAGGATTTGGAATTAAAATATAATTGGAAAAATGCACGAAATATATGTATAGAGGCACCTAACTTTTATATTCCAAATGCCTTGGACGCATTGCAACGTGTGCGTACCGCTTTCCCAGATGCAGTTATTATGGTTGGAAATATTGCCAGCCCAGACATTTGTTTAAAATTATTAGATTATGCAGATATTATAAAATGTGGCATTGGCAGTGGTTCTGCATGTTTAACACGCAAACAGACAGGTTGTGGTGTTCCTATGGTGTCTTTGATTTTGGAATGTGCCGATGTTGCACATTCGGTTGGGGGACATATCTGTGCCGATGGTGGAATTGTTGATGTTGGTGATATATGCAAGGCATTGTGTTTAAATGCGGATTTTGTGATGGCTGGCGGTATATTTGCCGGCACAGACGAAGCCGAAGGTAATATAATTGAACGATATTTCGAAAGTCCTGAAATTATCAATGGTGCGCATGTAATTGAAACAAAACGGTTTAAACGCTATTATGGGATGTCTTCGGTTTATGCAAATAATAAATTTGCCGGCGGTATGGCGGATTATAAAACATCCGAAGGGCGCGAATTGATGATTCCATATACCGGGGCGATGGATAATGTGTTGCAAGATATTACAGGTGGTATTGCGTCGTGTTGTACATATATTGGTGCGGCATCTGTGAAACACATGTCAAAATGCGCGACAATTATTCATGTTCATAACCAGTTGAATCGCGTGTTTGAAAATTATTCTGTGTAAATATAATTGTTTTTATAAAAATTCATCTGTGGTGTTTAAATATTTATATAATGTGGATTTATGAACACCCATTATGCGGGCAATTTCATTTTTACTGGTGCCGCGTGTGATTAAGTGTTGTATTCGTTTTTGATTGCGTTGTAATTTTAATTTTTTTGATAATGCGCCACGTGGGCGTCCCAATTTTTTACCATTTGCCTTTAATCGCGCCAAACTTTCGCGGACGCGTTCTTGTAATAATTGTTTTGATAGTTCCGCAGATAACCCAAATGCAAAAGCCAAAACTTTGGATTGAATATCTGCGCCGAGTCTAAAATTTTCTTTTAATGTCCAAACCTGACATTCTTGTTCCAGGCAATGTTGTAATATTCCCATAACTTCCAACAGACTGCGACCCAGTCTGGAAATTTCAGTTGTGATTAAAATATCACCGCCTTTTAATGTGTTTAATAAAGCCCCCAGTTTTCGTTCGCTTAATTTTTTACTGCTGGAAATTTTTTCTTCGATCCATATATCGATGTGCAAATTGTTATTTTTAGCAAATTTTGCAATTACAAAATGTTGATTTTCTTCTGTTTGATGTTGGGTTGAAACACGACAATAACCATAAATCATAAAAAATCCTTTTTGTGTGATAAAAAAATAGGCCCGCGTAGAAATCGCAAAAGCCTTGACTGCATTGATATATAATCGTTTTTTTGCCGTTGTCAAGTGGTCTAAAAAAACCTAGGTTTTTGGCGACACCATGTCTGGCGAATTGCGATTTTGAATAACGCATTGTTTTTACGAAAAAGCAAATTTTTAAATTTTTGAAAAAAATGGTTGATTTTTAACCTAGGTTTTTTTATACTGGTATCAGTGTCTAAAAAGGAAGGCCTTTTTAGGATTTAACGTTAAACAAAAAAAGGAAAATAAAATGAAAAAACATTTGTTTTTAACTTCTTTGGTTGCGTTGATTGCAACAGCGAGTACCGCAAATGCGACATATACAGGATATACTGGTGCAATTGATGGTGATTCGGTTAACTTTAATGGCAAGGTTGTTCATACATACACAGATAGTGATGGTAAAACACATACTGAATTGGTTGATGCCGATAAAGAAGAACCAACATTAGCTGATTATACATGGAACAATGCTGGTGCAACTACTGCTTTGACAGAAAAAGCGATGAAATATACGACCGCTGATTTTAAAGATACCGCATCTTTTGATGAAGGTACGGCCAAATCATTGCAAGCAGGTCAAACTTTGGATATGAACAATTATACGTATGAATACGATGACAATGAATTTGTGTTGTCTGTAGACAAAGATGGCAATTTTGTTGCAAGTGGTGTTTATACTGAATTGGTTGATGTTGCAGAAGTGTTAGAAGATGCAAGCATTGAATTGGCAAATGATGTTCATGTGTCAAGTGCAAATATTAATGTCACAAATGGAACAGCCGCAGAATATGGTGTGACGGTTGGTCAATATAACTTGGTCAAAGATGGTTCTACATTTAAATTAGAAGACCCAAGCAGACCTGGTGAAACAATTGCAATTGAAAGTGGTTCTGATTTAGAAACTTCATTTAATAATGCACAGGCGGCTTATAATGCGATTAAAGCAGTTGTGGATACAAAAGTTACATCAACCCAAGCAGATGTTGATGCAGAAGAAACAGCCGCAGCGACTGTTATGGCTGACTATGTTGCAGATGCTGGTAAATTAGATGTGTTGAATGCAAGTTATGAATCTTTGCAAGAGGCCAAGGCAAACTTTAATCATGACAGTGTAAATTATGCAGAAGTTCAAACCGCACAAGCAATCATGGCAAAATCAATTAAAGCAACGATTTCAGATGCCAATGAAGAAGTTCATGGTAAAATCCATGGTTTGATTACCGAAGAAAATGGTGCCAAAAAATTCAATGGTACAGGTAAAGTTGCATCAACTAGATTAGATGAAGATGGCAATTATGTTGGTGATTTGGCTGTTGGAACAACAACCGAAGAACACTTGGTTTCTTTGGATAATGCAATTGGTGCCGAAGTTGATCGTGCCAAGGCAGCAGAATCTGCTTTGCGTTCTGATTTGGCAACCACGGATGCAAAAGTCAATTCATTAGAAAAGAACGTGTCTGGTGGTGTTGCGGCGGCAACTGCGTTGTCTGCGGTCGAAGTCAGCAATGTCAAGAAAGGCGAAATGTCTGTGGGTGGCGGTTATGGTTATTATAACAGTCAATCCGCTATGGCATTGGGTGCCGCATTGGGATTGTCAGATAATTGGTCTGTTAATGCCGGTGCCGGTATTGCCAGTGGCGATAAAACCCAGGTGTCTTTCCGCGCAGGAACAAATTATAAATTCAAATTGTTCTAATGGTTTGAATAATGATTTGATTCTTTATTTTGTTAGTCTAAAAACAGAACACCAGAATTCCTGGTGTTCTTGTTTTTTTGCCGAATTTGTCAGTGTTTTTATAAATAAATACTGGACTTTTTAAATTATTACTGTAATAATAGTCATGTATTAGGTTTATGTATGAAAAAAAAAAAAAAAAA
>CADBDF010000010.1 GCA_902793435.1 uncultured Pseudomonadota bacterium
TAATTATGCAATGTTTTTCCAACCGTGGAAATCCACGGTTGTCCCCTTCTTTATGAAAGAAGGGGTGGCACCCGCAGGGTGACGGGGTAATTGTGAAAAAACAACAATAAAAACTTGCAATTCGAAAAATACAATGTATAATTTTTGGGCTTATATATAAAATAAAAGGGTAAAAACAATGAAACAAGGAATTCATCCAGAATATCACGAAATCAATGTCACAATGACAAATGGTGAAACTGTAAAAATGTATTCTTCGGTCAAAAAAGACTTGGTTTTGTCGACAGATAATTTGAACCATCCTGCATGGACCGGCCAACGCAATAATATGGAAACCAAGGGCCAACGTGCTGCTGATTTCAAAAGCAAATTTGCTGGCTTTAAATTTTAATTGCTTTAACGGTTTTTTTGACTGGGGGGAAACGCAAAATGGATTTGTTAATCAAGGGTTCAACCGAATTAAACAAAATGTTTGCTGCGCTGGAAAAAACAGCAAGCGGACTCCGTCACGATTTTGGCGAGGTTGAAAACCTGCAACAATCTTTGCGTGGTGCGCGTGATTTTGTGGCACGTGCCGCCGCCCGTATCGAAGAAAGCATATTAGAAGATTTGTTATTGGTGCGCCCATCTGCGGGATTATTGACCCCAAATATGACGCGTGGCGGTGATGGTCGTGACGAATTTGTTTTGGCAATGTCTGGGGCCGCGAATTTCGTTCGTGCAAATCCAAATTTTGCAATATCATTGGCACTGCGTTCAATGGGCGAAACAAAAATTGCATTGGTTTATGCACCGATATTGGATAAATTATACTATGCTGAATTGGGCGAAGGTGCATATATATTTTCGGCATATCATTCTAACAAAATTCATGTATCGCAAATCGCTGATATTGACGATGCTATGATTGCGTATAACACAAATGATAATTCTAAAAAATTGGGTGATGTTCGTATGTCTGGTTGCCCGGCTTTGGATTTAGCATCTGTTGCGTCTGGAAAATTGGACGCATATTGTTCAACACCATTGGATTATGCAGAAATTGCCGCCGGTGAATTATTGGTGACGGAATCTGGTGGAAAAATAAGTCAGGGTGCCGAATTGGTTGCAACCAACGGTCATATAGAAATATAAAAAACGCCCCCAAGGGGCGTTTTTTTCTTAGAGTACAGAGTTCAGATAACAGAGTTCAGTTGATGCCGTCATACCGCCCTCCGGCGGTATGACAACATTATTTGAACTTTGCACTTTGAACTTTGCACTCTAAATAAAAATTGCAAAATTCAAAATCATATAATATAATTATATTTATGAAGTTCAAAAAAGTTGGTCGCATTTTTCTGAATATAATATTTTGGTGTTTTACCGGTATGATTGCGGCTTTGGCTGCGATGATTTTTATTTATGGAAATGATTTGCCTGATTATAAAAAATTGGCAACATATGCGCCCCCCGTTGCGACACGTTTGTATGCGGCGGACGGTTCATTGTTGATTGAATATGCGGCGGAACGTCGTGTGTTCATAGATTTTGCCGATATGCCACCACAACTGGTTAATGCATTTGTTGCCGCCGAAGACCAAAATTTCTGGACTCACCCTGGTATAGATGTCCAAGGCATAGTTCGTGCATCATTAAATAATATCATGCGGGCCATGGGGTTTGATGCTAAATTTTCTGGCGCATCGACCATTACTCAACAGGTTGCAAAAAATTTCTTTTTAACATCTGACCGTACGATTTCGCGCAAGGTCAAAGAGGCAATTTTGGCGTTGCGATTGGAACGTTCTTTTTCCAAACAGCATATAATGACATTGTATTTGAACCAGATATTCCTTGGGGCGCGTGCCTATGGTGTTGGTTCTGCGGCATTAATGTATTTTAATAAACCGGTCAAAGATTTGTCTTTGGCGGAATGTGCGTTTTTGGCATCGTTGCCCAAGGCTCCAAATAATCGTGAGGCCGCAATTGAACGCAGAAATTATGTGTTGCGTCGTATGGCAGAGGAAGGATATATAACCAAAGAAGAAGCAACCGCTGCCGCGGCCGAGGCTTTAAATATCAACAGTGGTTTTACCGAACAAATGGAAGATACTTTCCAATATTTTGCCGAAGAAGTCCGCCGTCAATTATTGGATACAATCGGCCGCGATGAACTGTATAACAATGGGTTATACATCAAAACAACAATTCAACCAGATTTGCAACGCGCTGCATCTAATGCGTTAAATAAAGTGTTGGATAATTACAATGCCGGTCGCACTGGAAACGAAAAATTACAGGGCGCAATTATCGTTATGAATCCATACACAGGACGTGTTTTGGCAATGTCTGGGGGTCGTAGTTTCTCACAAAGTTCTTTCAATCGTGCAACCCAGGCTATGCGCCAAATTGGCAGTACGATTAAGCCTTTTGTATATTTGTCGGCATTGGAAAAAGGTATGTCGCCCGAGGCTATATTACTGGACGCGCCTATTGTTGGTTGGAAAGATGCCTTTACAGAATGGAAGCCCGAAAATAATGATAAAAAATTCTTGGGTGATGTGCCATTGCGTTTGGCATTGGAAACATCGCGTAATGTGCCAACTGTGCGCTTGGTGGAACAAATTGGTGTGCGTGACGCGATTGATGTGGCAAAACGGTTTGGCGTTTATCCAGAAAATATGCGTGATGTAAATTTATCCATGGCGTTGGGGTCTGGCGAAACAACATTACAGAATTTGGTGACTGGCTATTCGGCATTTGTAAATGGCGGACACGTAATTAAACCTCGTTTGGTTGATTATGTCCAAGACCGCTATGGCCGAACAATCGATGGTGTTGCACCAAAAATTGAAAAATGGGACGACGGCATGTTGCCACCTGCTGATGATGACATGGGACCGGCTTTATCAGACCCGCAAAGTTTATACCAATTGGTTTCGATTTTGCAGGGTGCGGTTGAACGTGGAACTGGTCGTCAGGCCATGGTCCCAGGACACACAATCGCGGGTAAAACAGGTACCACAAATGATGTCAAAGATGCTTGGTTTATTGGATTTTCTAAAAATTTAATTGCTGGTGTTTATTTGGGATATGATACCCCACGTCCATTGGGCAAGGGAACTGGATCATATACCGCCGCACGTGTGTTTTCTGATTTTATGACACCTGCATTGGCGAACCAGAAAAATCAACCATTTTCTGTGCCAGACGGATTACATTTTGTGCGTGTAAATCGTGCAACCGGTGTTGCCGCTACGCGTGATCCAAATGGTGTTATTATTACCGAAGCATTCAAGGCAAATCAGGGGCCAAACGAACCTGCGGAAACACCAACGGTGGTTATAACTGTTGATGGCGAAACCATGGAACAGGTCGCACCCCAGGTTGGCGGAGTGTTTTAATTTATTTTTAATTAAATTTGTATTGCCGTTATTTTATGGTAAAATGTGAGTATAAAAGGAGAAAATTTTATGCTTCACGATTACTTTTTGGCAAATGGTGCGTATTTTTTTGCAAGTGGTTGGGCGCAGTTTGCGGCTGCTTTTGGGTTATCTTTTTTGGTTGTTTTGTTGTGTGGTCGCGGTTTTGTGCGCTGGATGCATGCATTACAGAAAAAAGGTCAGCCAATTAGTGAAAATGTCCCAGAATCTCATAGGGTAAAGGCTGGTACCCCAACAATGGGTGGTATTTTAATAGTATTTGCGATTTTATTGGCATCTGTGTTGTTTATGCCAATGTCTAACCAAGCCGGTTGGATTGCGTTGTCATCACTGGTTATGTTCGCAGTATTAGGTTTTATTGACGATTATAAAAAGGTCACATCTCAGTCAAAAAAGGCTGCAAACGGTTTGTCCCCCCGTACCAGGTTATTGGCCGAGGCTGTATTTGTTGCGGTTTTGGTATATATGATAAACAAAACAATGCCGCCGTATGTCCCAGATTTATCAATTGTTGTGGGTTCTACGATTTTATGGCCATTAAACGCGTGGGTTGTTGATTTGCCGGGTTCAATATCGATAACATTGGGATTTTTGTATTATATATTTGGTTATTTTGTTATTTGTGGTTCTGCAAATGCAACCAATATCACAGACGGCTTGGACGGTATGTTGTCTAAATTATATTTGCCGGTATTGATTGTATTGGTTGTTGCGTTGTATGGCGCAACCAGAATAGGTTTTATGGACAGTGTATTGTTCTTGCCTGATGCCAGTGCCCTGTATGCTCCATTGGGCGCAACTGCCGGTGCAGTGCTGGGATTTTTGTGGTATAATTCCAAACCGGCGTCCATTTTTATGGGGGATGTTGGGTCACTTGCATTAGGCGGATTTATGGGAACAGTTGCGATGTTATTAAAATCGGAAATTATTATGGGTATTGCCGCCGGCATGATGGTTTTGATTTTGTTGTCATCTTTTATGCAAACAATGTATTTCAAAATTACTCGCAAAATTACGGGGACAGGCAAACGCATATTCTTGCGCGCACCATTGCATCATCATTTTGAAGAACTGGGTTGGCCAGAAACAAAAATTGTAGAACGCTTTTTCATTATGTCGATATTGTTTTCTGGGGTTGCATTGATTTTATTAAAATTTGCATAAGTTTATAGAGGGTCAAGGGGACGGATAGATGAAAGTTATAAGTGAAGTTGCACGCAGAACCGATGATAGCAAACTGACAGATTGGTATTTTGGTATAGATCGTTGGTTGATAATTTACATTTTTATAATGATAGCCATTGGTGTTATTGCGACTTTCTTTACTGGCAGTGCAAATATTATTCGCACACATGGTCGTCTGCCTTGGTATCATTTTTTTGTAAATATGTTGCCGTTTTATATTTTGGGTATTGGAACATTATTCGCCGCCAGTATGTTTAATAAAAAATGGGTTATAAAAATATCTTGGTTAAATGTTTTGGTTTGTTTGCCATTACTGGTTATGACATTGTTTCATGCCAGTGTGGTAAATGGTTCGGCGCGTTGGGTGTCTGTGGCTGGTCAAAATTTAATGCCATCTGACATTATGAAGCCTGGGTTTATAATAATTACTGCATGGTTTTTAACACGTATGAAAAAATTATACGGCGAAGATATTTTTATCAATCGTGATGCGTGGAAATTTAATATAAATTCTTGGTGGCCTTATGTTATTGTGTTTTTGATGGTCTTGGGTATTTTGTTTAAACAACCAGACATTGGAACAACGATATTGTATTTTTCGGTTTTTGCAGCGATGTTATTTGTTGCTGGATTGCCAAAAAAATGGCTGGCAATATTGGGTGGTGTGGTTGTTGGCGGTGGTATTTGTGCATTTTTATTTTGGCATCACGTGCATGAACGTATTATGGACTTTTTATTCAAACCATTGGACCCCACCAGTCAGGTTGGTTATGCGGTAAATGCAATTCGCCAAGGTGGATTGTTTGGCATGGGGGAAGAAGCTTTTGCAATTGAAAGATTACCAATGGCGGAAAACGATTTTGTGTTTGCAGCATTGGTTGAAGAATTCGGTGCATTGGCGGGTTGTTTGTTGTTGTGGTTGTTTGTCAAAGTTATAAAGCATTTAATATCGGCTGCGGAAAATGCGCGTGATAAATTTGTGTTATATGCGATAACAGGAACAACAGCACTATTCTCGTTCCAGATTTGTTTGAATTTGGCTACGACATTACACATAATGCCTCCAAAGGGCATGACATTGCCATTTATATCATTTGGTGGTAGTTCGTTTTTGGGTTTTTGCCTGTTGTTTGGATTTATACTTGCATTAATCCGCGAAGATAAATGGCGGTCTGCGTAAAAAAAACGGTCATTTGACCGTTTTTTTATTTTTTTGACGCAACAATCCTAATATTGATTTCTTTTTCTTGCGTGGCATCAGTTTTTCAACATGTTTTTGCCTTTCAATTGTATTTCATTTTAATTCCTTTTGTTTGCAATATAGTTATCTCGTGGTATAATTGTATTATACAAGACGGAGATTTTAAATGAAAATATGGATTGCAACCGGTGGAACCGGCGGCCATGTGTTTCCTGCAATGGCTGTAGCGACTGAATTGGCATCACGTGGTCATAAAATAACAATTTCTTGTGATGGTCGAACCGACAAAATGGTGCGTGAATCCAAACCAGATGGCGCACGTGTTGTGCATATTTGGGCATCTGGGGTTGGTGCCAAAAGTAAAATAAAACAGGCATACGCATTATTTAAAATCGGTATATCTGCTTGTGGTTTGATTTTGCGGTTTGTATTTTCGCGCCCCGACAAAGTTGTCGCGTTTGGTGGTTATGCGTCTGTGCCGGTGGTATTTGCAGCACACGTATGGAAAATACCAACATTTTTACATGAACAAAATGCGGCGATTGGTCGCGCAAACAAATTTGCAATGCGGTGGGTAAAAACTTTGATGACCAGTTTCCCAACGGTCGATGGCATGCCAAAAAATACGAATACAAAAATTGTTTATACCGGATTACCTGTGCGGGCGGATTTTTTAAATATTGCAGGCTCTAAAATTCCAAACAAATCACATTTGTTGGTGACAGGTGGCTCGCTGGGGGCGCAAATATTGGACGAAGTTGTCCCATTGGCGATTGCAAGTATGAAAAATAAAAAGATTTTCGTCACACATCAAACCCGTCCAGAAAATGTTGAAAAATTACAACGGTTTTATGCTGAACATAAAATTCACGCAAATGTATTGTCTTTTATTCGCGATATGGCATCTGCAATCCGGGACGCAGATTTAGTAATCGGGCGCAGTGGTGCCAGCACAGTTATAGAACTGGAAACGGTGGGTCGTGCGGCGATTTTGGTTCCGTTAAATATCAATCCAGACCAGGCGGCCAATGCGGCATCATTTGCGAAATTGGGTGGTGGTTTTGCGATTGAACAATCTAAATTTACAGAAAAATGGTTGGCATCTACATTAACAGAATTGTTTGATAATCCATCGCGTTTGGAAAAAATGGCTGAAAAATCACGTGTTGAAAATCGTGCGGCACAAAAAATCGCCGACACAGTGACAAAATAAAAAAAACGCCCATTTGGGCGTTTTTTTAAAAGAACAGAACATAAATTAATAATACGACAAGAGCAACAGTTAATAACACAAACAACACAGAAATTATTGTGCTAATTGCTTCTGCATCATTGGGGTTATCTAAATCCCAAACAATTTTATTTCCACCCCCAATATCTTGAACAAAAGAAGCCATTACATATTCCTTTTTCTACGGATTTTATCAAAGTAAATGATGTATGCAATAAAAATAAATCGCACCAAAAATGGTGCGATATATTTTTTGGCACTCCCAATGGGAATCGAACCCATGTTGCCGGAATGAGAATCCGATGTCCTGGACCGCTAGACGATGGGAGCATAAAAATCGTCTTATGTTCCAATACGATATACAAACTTTATCAAAAAGTCAAATTTTTTGCCGGCGGTTTTTGTGGCTTGCCACATTATTTTTGAATATCAAGTAATAAAATAAAAATTTTTTATCTAAATGTACTTGCAAATAAAAACTTTATATATATAATCATTAAAGTTTTTAATGATTTTTATGTTGAACAAAGGTGGTTGTCGTGGCACGAAAAAAATTTATAGAATTGATGGAGCAAAACGGTATGATTTTGGAACGTTTGCTGGCGCGCATACAACAATTTCCATCACAAAAACTTGGATATAACCGCCAACAGTTGTTTATATTATGTGATTTGGCGGCATCTGGTCGTTCGAAATTAAAAGAAATTGCGCGTCGTCAATGTATGCCAACACCGAATCTGTGTATCATGTTTCGTAAATTAGAGGCCGAAGGTCTGGTTGCGCGCAGTGTTGATGAAAATGACCGTCGTAATACATGGTATTCTGTGACGGCACGCGGTCAAAAAATTGTGACGAAATTTAAAGATTCTGTGATGGATATGATTGAACATTTTTGTCGTAATTTATCAATGGTCGAAGAAAACAAACTGACAGAATATTTTGAATATATGAATAAAATTTTAACACGTGTGGAGGAACAAAATGCGTAAATATAAAAAAATAATATTGTGTTTATTGTGCGGTATCATGGCGACCAATTATGGTTATGCACTTGATTTGTCGTTAAATGATGCAATATCAAAAATAACGACGGAATCAAATGATTTAAAAAAGGCTGATGCAAATGTCAAAAAGGCCCAAGCCCAATTAGATTCTGTAAATGCAAATCGTTGGGTGAATATCAATGCAAATGCGTCATATATGAATATGGTAAATGTTGCCCATCCGTCCAGTGATAATGGCATTGATTTGCCACCTGAATTGGGTGGAATTTTACAGGGTTTTGGTCAAGATGTGTCAAAAATAGTAATACCTGATAATTTGATGATGGTTGGTGTGACCGCGACTCAGCCGATTTATACATTTGGAAAAATCGGTAATGCGGTTGATTCTGTCCGCAGTGCGATTAAAATTTCACAGTCCAGTCAAGAAATGACTCGTCGCGAGGTTGCATACAGTGCGGCTGATTTATATTGGACGGCGAAAATGACCGATGAAATTGTAAAATTGGCACAAAAAGATTTGGATAATGCACGCGTTTCAAAATCAAAAATAACTGCTGCGGGACGTGCATCGCGTGGCAATTTGGTGAAAATTGAAACAGATATAGCATCAAAAGAAATTAATTTATCTGATGCGGAATTTAATCGTGAAACTGCACACAGAATGTTAAAAATTTTTGCCGGTATTGATGCCGATGAAGAATTGGTTTTAACAGATGAATTTCCAACAGAATTTGGTGCGATGGAATCAAAAAAACTTACATCTTCGCCACAATGGGACGTGTTAAATGAACAAGTTAAATTGTATGAGTCTAAGGCGTCCAGCGAACGTGCCAACGGTTATCCAACATTGGCGGCGGTTGGTGCATACGATTATGTGACGATGGGCAATGATGTTGGACATATGTTTGAAAAATCTGGTTCGCAATCGGCATATTGGGGTGTGTCTTTACAGGTTCCAATATTTACAGGCGGTTTGAATCGTGCAAACGCAACGGTTGATGCCATGAATGCCGAGGCTGCACGTCAAGATTTAGACAAGGCAAAAAAATTAACCACAGAACAGTATAATACCGCAATTCGTCAATATAATCATTTGCGTGATAATTTGGCAAATATGCAAAACGCGCGTGATTTGGCGGCCAAGGCTTACCAATTTTCACAAC
The DNA here is from genome assembly GCA_902793435.1 of uncultured Pseudomonadota bacterium. Lineage (GTDB taxonomy): Bacteria > Pseudomonadota > Alphaproteobacteria > Rs-D84 > Rs-D84 > Enterousia. The sequence continues at coordinate 9,210 of CADBDF010000010.1, forward strand.
AAAGATTTGGTGCCGGTCAAACATCTGCGGTTGAACTGGCCGAGGTTGCATCTGGCCTGTATCAATTAGATATGGCTTTGTTAAATGCGAAATACAAATTGTTGATGGCGCAAGAATCTATTAAAAAGTTAGGTGAATAAAATGGAACGTATAATAAAGTTTTTTAAAATCAAAAACCCAACGCGTGTAAAAAAATGGATTTACATTTTGGCGGTGTCCGCACTTACTTTCTGGGTTGTTTTTAGAATTACAATGTTAATAATTCAGCACAATCAAAATGTGTATAATTTATCGCGTGATGTCACAGAAAACGGAACCCCGGTGATAACAATTACCGCACAAAATTCATCTGGCACATTACACGAACCAATTACAGTTGAAAAAAATAAAGCCTATGTGACAGGTTCTCGCGTTGGATTATTTCGCGCCGGTCAAAAGGTTGGTGATGGGAAAATAGTATCTGTATCTCAAAACATAAATTTGGATACAGGTATGTATGTTATTAAAACATCAAATGTTGGTGATGGTTTGCAATATGTTGAATACACACGCAACGGCTATTTTGTTCCGGTCTATGCGGTTGTTGATTCTGGGGTTTATGTTTATGCAAATGGTGTTGCTGAATTGCGCAAAGTTATTGTTGCACACAGTGATGCCGATGTTGCATTGATAACCCAAGGCTTGCACGATGGTGATATTGTTATATTGTCCAAAGTTTCAACGGGTGAAAAAGTTCGTTTAATTGAATCAAAATAAATAGCGAGGGATTTATTATGTTAAAATTTTTTGTTCGTCGTCCAATTACAACAATTATGTTCGTTTTGTTTTGGGTTGTGTTGGGTTTTTACTCTTTTAATGGCATGAATATAGAACGCACACCGTCTTTGGATTTTCCGTATGTGACGGCATCGTTTATATACCCAGGTGCCACACCCGAAGAAATTGAAACACAAATTTTGAAAAAGGCAGAAGACGCAATGTCTGAAGTTGCAGGGTTAAAAAAAATCACATCGTCTGCGTATGAAAATGGTGGCTATGTGATGGCTGAATTTAATTTGGGTGTAAATGTAAATGATAAATCTGCCGAGGTTAAATCAAAATTAGATGCACTTTCCACAGAGTTTCCAGATGATATGAAACAACCTGTGGTGGAAAAATTAAATCCATTACAACAATCTGTGATTGATATTGCAATTTATGGTGATGATACACGTGAATTATACGAATATACAACTGATACATTATCAAATAAAATTACTGCAATCAAAGGTGTTGCAAATGTAAATGTTTTTGGTGGTTTAAAACGCGCAATTCGTATAGAAATGTCACCAGATGAAATGGCGGCACGTGGTGTGACGATTGTTGATATTGTATCGGCATTGGGTAATAAAAATTTAAATGTACCTGGGGGAAAAATTGAAACAGGTACCGGGTCATCAAATGTTCGTTTTGTTGGTGAATTTGCCAGTGTCGATGAAATTAAAAATTTGCGAATCGTGACAAGTGAAGGACAAAATTTTAAATTAAGTGATGTGGCGAGTGTGCATGATTCTGCGCGCGATATTGACAAAGGTGCGAAATATAATGGTCGTGATGTTATTGTTGCATCTGTGATTAAGGCATCTGATGGTAATGCAATTAAAATATCAAACGCATTACGTAAAGTTTTGCCAGAATTAAAGGCGGAAATGCAAAACAAATATCCGTCAGCACAAATTGAAATTGTGGCGGACTCTTCAACCAAGGTTGCCGAAGATACATTTGATACAATCAATGGAATTATTCTGGGTATTGTTTTAACGGTTATTATATTGTTAATATTTACACAAAATTGGCGTTCAACAATTATAGCCGGTGTTGTGATTCCCGCGTGTTTGGTTGCAGGATTATTCTTTGTCAGCCTCAGTGGATTTACAATCAATGCAATGACTTTATTGGCATATTCTTCGGCATTGGGAACATTGGTGTCGAATGCAATTATTTTAATTGAATCTGCATTACAAGAAATGCGTGGTGGTAAAAATCCCGAAGATGCCGCTGTTGATGGAACTAAAAAAGTTGCTGTGTCTGTGTTGGCGGGTGTTGGCACCAACGTAGTGGTGTTTTTACCGTTGGCATTTATGGGCGGTATTGTTGGTGAATTCATGGTGCAATTTGGTATGACGGTTGTGTATTTAACTTTATTGTCATTACTGTTTTCATTTACATTGACCCCCATGATGATTGCGCACATTTTGCGATTAACAAATCGTCGTGAATCATCGGCAACTGTGCGTGAAGAAAAACGTGAAGAAAAACATACACGTCTGCGCAGATGGTACGATTATCAATTTGCACATGCGGGTCGTGTTGTTTTATTGGCTGTTGCTGTATTATTTGGTTCTGCAATGTTGATGAATTTTGTTGGTAATGAATTTCAACCATTAACTGATGCGAATAAAATAACATTAACGGTTCGTGCGCCAATGGGTTCAACATATGAAAAATCCCAAGAAATTGCTGCAAACATAGATTCTGTATTGCATGAATTTCCAGAGGTTGAATCGACGGTTGTAAAAATCGGCGAACGTGGATTGCAAAATATTTCAATCTCTACCAATTTGGTGGATAGAAGCAAGCGTAGTATTTCTGATAAAAAATTGGCACAAAAAATGCTGCAAAAATTAACAAATGTTGCCGATGCAGAAATTCAAATTCGTGCTGGCGAGGCAATGTCTGGGGCAATATCATCGGATATGGTTTTGAATATTTATGGTGATGATGACGCGATGCGTGAAGAATATGCAAATAAATTGGTCGCGCGTATAAATACTATACCCGAAGTTCAAAGTGCGGTTTTGGCACAACAAAAACCAAATAATGAAATTCGTTTTGTTCCTGACCAAGAACAAATGAGTGCATGGGGTATTAAAAATTCTTATGCTGGTTCTGTATTGCGTACGGCTATTTATGGAAATGATACATACAAATACAAAGAAAACGGCAAAGAATACCCAATTGTTTTGGAATTTGCGCGTCCGTTTAAAACGAATTTTATGTTCAACAGTGTGTTCGTAAATTCACCGCGTGGCATGGTTGCTTTGTCGGAATTGGGTGAAATTCAAAATGTTCCATCAACACCAAATATATCGCGTTTGGACAAATCACGTGTGACCGAAATTGATATCAATATTGGTAAATCAACCGTTGGTCCAGTCCAGAAAAAAATAGAAGCCGAAATTGCTAATTTAGATTGGAAGCCTGGATATCGTGCGTCATTTGCGGGTATGTCTGAAATTCAAAGTGAAACCACAGGCGAAATTGGTATGGCATTTATGCTGGCTTCTATTTTGACATTTATGTTGTTGGCGGCAATTTTGAATTCGCTTACCCATCCATTGACAATCGCAACATCTATTATTACCAGTTTTATTGGTGTATTTATATTGTTGTTTTTGTCTGGGGCGTCTATGAATGTTGGGGCGATGTTGGCATTCGTTATGTTGGTTGGTTTGGTTGTGAATAACAATATTTTGGTTTTGGAACCAACGGTAAAACGCGTGCGTGGTGGTGAAAAACCGTATAACGCATTATGGACAGAATTAATGGCAAAACGCAATATGGTATTGATGACATCTATTGCGGTTATGGCTGGTATGTTGCCACAATTATGGTCTGCAGATGGTATGAAAGCTGGTATGGCTGCGGTTATGATTGGCGGTATGTTGGCGAGTCTTGTTTTAACGTTTGTGCTGACCCCGGCTTTGTTCTTTGCAATGGAAAACTTGCGTAATTCTGTTCGCAGAAAAATGAATATGCGGATACAATTCCCACGATTAAGAAAACGCAAAAAATAATAAAAAAATCCCCAATATGACATTGGGGATTTTTTAATAACATTTTATACTTGCGTGCATTTTATAAATTGTTTTATGATTTGTCTAAGGAAGGAAAGGATTATGCGTTTTAAAATTGTGTCATTACTTGGATTTTTGGCGGTTTTGCCTGCGTTTGGTGCGGCAAGGTTGCCCGCGGTAAATGTCAATGGTGACGGTGTTTCTGCGCGTTCGGCATTTGGGGATAACGAATATTCGCGTGGAAATGTTTCGTATGCGCCAACGCGTCGCGTTGTGTCGCGTGCAAAAACACAAAATCCTGGTATAACATACAGTGCGAAAAAAACAGACTATGATATTTTGTCGCCTAATTTGCCCAGTTCGAATTTGTGGGCGGAAAATTCTGTGATGGGGGACGAACCTTTGCGTATGCCCCGCGCGGACGAGGTTGCGATTTTCAATGCAACGGATTTTGATTTGCCTGATGAAAGCATAGATGTTAATTATACTGCTGATGCAACACCCGTTTCGCACAGTGATGTTGCGGCTGAAATGCAAGACACGATGAATCGTATGGCACAAATCGATGCGAAAATTGCTAAATTAGAAGAATTACAACGTCGTGCAAATAACAGCGTCAAACAAAATCCTGTGCGTTCGCAAATTGCAAAAAATAATGTTCCTGGCGAATCGACAATACATGTATCACGCACAGTTGTCCCAATGGACAATGAACCTGATATTTTAATTCGCAGTGTTGAAAAACATACGGCGAATAATGACGCACGTGTTGCAAAAACAACTCCGCGCGTAAATGATAATTTGGCAAATTTATCACCAACAGAATTACGCAAGGCATTTCGTAAAACATTTTTATCGGAAAATAAGCATTTGTCTGCGATGCGTGATACATATGCTGATGAATATGATACGCGTGAAAGTTTTTCAAAATCTGCGGCTGGATTTACGGCTGAAACGAATTTGTCAGAAATGGGGGGTGGTATTCGTCCATTTGAAATAAAAATTAGTTTCCGTAATTTTGATTCTGCACTGTCGCGTGAAAATTATACATTGCTGACAACTTTTGCAGGAATTGTTGTAAATGACCCAAAACGTGCGGTTCAGGTTTTAATCCCAAATGATGCGACAACCGATAGTGATAATCGCAAATTGACGGCGCGTCGTTTGGCCATAGTGGAACAGGTTTTGCGTGATACCGGTGTTCCAGAACAACGTATTTTGCCTGTGTTATCTAATCGTGAAGATGATGGCGGTTTGGTTTTGCGTAATATAGATAGCACACAATATGAAACACTGACAAAACAACAACGCAGTCAGTTTGGCAAAACAACCAATAAAACATACAAAAGTATGTCATGGTAAAATATCGTCACATATTTCAAAAAATTATAGATTTTATTTATCCGCCTGTGTGTCCGCTGTGTCGCACAGGTGTTTCAATTCATGGCGAGTTTTGTGCTGATTGTTGGACGGCGATTAATTGGATTGATGGGCCACATTGTGCGCGTTGTGGTTATCCGTTTGTATCGGGATATGATTTTACAGATGATATTTTATGTCCGGTGTGTGCCGCCGGTAAAAATGAACTGGATTGGATAAGGTCTGCGTGTGTTTATGATGATGCGTCAAAACAAATAATGTTGCCTTTTAAACACGTTGGGAAAATAAAATATGCACGCGCCATGTCAAATGCAATGATTTGGGCGTTGCGTGATGTTGATGTGTCAAATATTGATATTGTAATGCCTGTGCCTCTTGCGTGGCGACGATTGTTTCATCGCGGTTATAACCAGGCGACTTTATTGGCGCGACCGATTGCACGTGCCATGGGTGTAAAATTAGATTATGATTCTGTGCGACGTAAATATCGTGCAAATATGGGACATAAAACCGCCAGCCAACGTGCCAAGAATATCCAAGGCGTTTTTCGTGTTGTTCGTCCAGATAAAATACGCGGAAAACATATATTGTTGGTTGATGATGTTATGACATCTGGGGCGACATTTGCTGAATTGCGGCGGGTTTTGATGAAGGCGGGTGCCGCATCTGTATCTGGGGTGTCATTTTGTCGTGTTGTGCATGCTTTATAAAAAAATCGAAATACTTGATTTTGCGTTTATTTGTTGTAAAATTACCTCGCAATAGTTTTATAAAATATAAGGCACAAAAATGAATATAGAACTTGGTAAGAACGCAACACGTGAATTGGAAACCAGAATTCAAGAATTTTGGGATAAAAATAATTTCTGGGACAATGATGTAAATTCACACAAGAAATCATTTTGCACAATGATGCCACCACCAAATGTGACAGGGAATTTGCACATGGGGCACGCGTTGGATAATGTTTTGATGGATATTATGTGCCGTTATAAACGTATGTGTGGTTTTGACGTTTTGTGGCAGCCAGGAACAGACCATGCGTCTATTGCGACACAGTTGCTGGTGGAACGTGATTTATCAAAACGCGGAATAAATCCACATGAATTGTCGTTAGCGGAAAAATTAGATGCTGCATGGAAATGGAAAAATGATAAAGGTGGCCAAATATTAAATCAATTACATATATTGGGTGTGACACCGGTGTGGAAACGCGAAAGATTCACAATGGACGAAGGTTTGTCGCGTGCGGTGACAAAGTTATTTGTGAAAATGTATAACGAGGGTTTGATTTATCGTGAAAAACGCCTTGTTAATTGGTGCCCAAAACAACAGACGTCTGTTTCGGATTTAGAGGTTGAACCCCGCGAAGAAAACGGAAAATTTTATTACTTTAATTACCCAATTGTCGGTGGGGGTTTTGTTGAAATTGCAACAACGCGTCCTGAAACTTTATTTGGGGACAAGGCAATTGCAATTCATCCAGAAAACGAAAAATTAAAACATTTAATTGGCAAACGTGCAATTATTCCATTAACAGATATTGAAATTCCAATTATCGCCGATGTTCATGCTGACCCAGAAAAAGGAACCGGGGCGGTGAAAATTACACCTGCGCACGACTATGATGACTGGGAGGTTGGCTTACGTCATAATTTGGAGCCTTTGTGTATTTTGACCAAGGATGCAAAATTAAATGATGTGGCGGAAGTCCCAGAAAAATATCGTGGTATGGATCGTTATGTTGCACGCAAAGAAATTATCGCAGATATCGAAGCAGCAGGTTTGTTGGTCAAAATCGAAGATAAAATTATGCAAATTCCATATTCACAACGTGGTGGCGTGCCTGTTGAACCAATGCTGACAACACAATGGTTTGTTGATGCGGCGCGTTTGGCGGAACCTGTGATTAACGCGGTCGAATCTGGACGGGTAAAATTTATTCCAGAACACAGATACAATTTGTTTATGGCATGGATGCGCGAAATCCGTCCATGGACAATTTCTCGTCAATTATGGTGGGGACATCATATACCGGCATGGTATGATGATGAGGGCAATGTTTATGTTGCCGAAACCGAAGAAGAGGCGATAAAACAATCTGGTGGTAAAAAATTAACACGTGACAAAGATGTTTTGGATACATGGTTTTCATCTGGTTTGTGGCCGTTTTCAACATTAGGTTGGCCAGACGATACACTTGAATTAAAAAAATATTATCCCACAGATTTATTATATACAGCATCTGATATTATTTTCTTTTGGGTTGCTCGTATGTTTATGATGGGTATGTATGTCATGGGTGATATTCCAATCAAGACGGTAAATTTTCATGGACTTGTTCGTGATGCCAAAGGTCAAAAAATGTCAAAAACCAAAGGTAATGGTGTTGATCCGTTGGCGGCGGTTGATAAATTTGGTGTCGATGCGTTGCGTTATTGGGTTGCAACTGCGCCAATCGGTACGGATTTGCGATACAGTGATGACGAGGTTAAACGTGGCTCTAAATTATTGACCAAGTTATGGAACGCATCAAAGTATGTTTTGATGAACCTGAACGATTTTGACCCGAAAACCGCAAAAGAAATTCCGGTTGCTGATAGATTCATAGAAGATCGTTGGGTGTTGTACGAATTAAATGCTGCGATTGGTAATACGCGTAAAAACTTGGACAAGTATGATAACTTTAACGCACGCAGTGCCATAGATACATTTTTCTGGGAAGTATTCTGCGACCAATATTTGGAATTTATCAAAGACAGGTTCTGGTCTCCGGAAAAATATTCACCTGAATCCAAACTTTCGGCACAATGGACATTATATACGGTTTTGCGTGCGATAATTGGTTTGTATGCTCCATTTATTCCATTTATTACCGAAGAATTGTGGCAAAAAATCTATAAAGAATACGAGGTGCAAGAAACATTACACCTGACCCAATACCCAGAAACGCACGCAGAATACGATACCGATGTGTCGCAAATGCAGGTTGCGTTGGATATATTGAAAAATGTTCGCGGTCTGCGCACAGACAGAAAAATCGGTAATGGGGCAAAATTGGAAACACTTACAATCCCAGCAAATACGAACCCAGAATTGCATGGATTGATAAAATCTGCGGCACGTGCCAATAATATCGTGCTGGGTGATGGTATAGATTTTGTGGTTGCAGAAAATAATACAGAGGGAAAATAATGGAGATTAAAAAACATGTTGAACATCATTTGATTGATGCATACCAGGTCGATAGATATGGTTTTTTGCGCCCGATTATGCTGATGAATTTATTGCAAGGTGCCGCGGGTGCGCATGCCGACGAATTGGGGGCTGGACGCACATATTGTGAAAATCGCGGAATTGCATGGGTTGTCACACATAATATGGTCGATATAATTGAATTGCCAAAATTCAAAGAAGAAATCACACTTATTACGTGGCCGTCATATCACAATGGTTTGCGCGCATATCGTGATTTTGAAATCAGGGGTGCCGATGGTCGTTTAATGATTCGTGCGACATCACAATGGGTGTTGATAAATTTAAACACGCGTCGCTTGTTGCGATTAAATGATGAATTGCAAGATTGGGGCAGTATTAATGAACGCGTTTGGGATATTGATTTTCAAAAAGCGCCACAATTTGAGCCAGAAATCACACATAATATGAAATGTCGTTTTGATGATATTGATGTAAATCAACACATAAATAATGCGGTGTATGCTGTATGGGCAACCGAAAGTGTTGGTTTTGAATTTCGTAATACACATAAATTGTCTGGGATTGAAATTTATTTTGAACATGAAATCAATGCCGATACACCCGATGTTCAAATTCATGTAAAATTAGAACCCACAACATCATATCATCGTATTATGACCGGTGATACACAACATGCAACCGTTGTATGTCATTGGAAATCGAATTAAAAAAATACAAAAAAACCGGCAATCGCCGGATTTTTTTAATTGATTGCGGAAACTGCCAAACGAGCACGACCCTTGGCACGACGACGATTCAAAACATCGCGTCCGCTTTTAGTTGCCATTTTCTCACGAAAGCCATGTGTTTTAACACGACGGGTTTTCGATGGTTGATAAGTTCTTTTTGTTGCCATAATTAAATCCTTTTGCCACTCTATTAAAACATATTTTTATAAAAACGCAACCTTTTTATTAAAATTATTTCTTTTTTTCGCCCAGACCCAAAAATTTACCCAAAATTTCATTTACCAAATACAAAACAAACAGCCCCATAAACAAATTTAATATGGGTGGAAAAAATCCAGTTGCTGCGGCTGCTGGTGCTGTTTTTGTCATTTTTTTATCCTTTTATTTTATAATTTTATCATAGCACGAATTTGTTGTTTGTCAATGCAAAAATATGGCTTTATTTCTTGACCTTTTTGGCAAAAATTTGCTATTGTTCATATACAATAAATAGGGGAAAATAAAGCATGTCAGAAAATAATGAAGTAAAAGAAATGAAAATCCCACAATCATCATTGGAACATGAAATGCGGACGTCCTTTTTGGACTATGCGATGTCTGTTATTGTGGATAGGGCGTTGCCTGATGTTCGTGACGGTTGCAAACCTGTGCATCGTCGTATTTTGTATGTTATGAACGATGTTGCACCGGCAACAAAATCGACTGTGAAATCTGCGCGTATTGTTGGTGATGTTATGGGTAAATATCACCCACATGGTGACTCGTCAATTTACGAGGCTATGGCTCGTATGGCCCAAGATTTTTCTATGGGTGAAACATTGGTCCAAGGCCAAGGTAATTTTGGTTCGCGTGATGGTGATAAACCGGCGGCTATGCGTTATACCGAGGCTCGGCTTTCCAAACTGGGCGCATCATTAATGGAAGATATGGACAAAGATACGGTTGATTGGCAACCGAACTTTGATGGAACTTTGCAAGAACCTGTGGTTTTGCCAACAAAGTTTCCAAACTTTTTGGTAAATGGTGGTTCTGGTATTGCGGTTGGTATGGCGACAAATGTCCCAACATATAACTTGGGCGAGGTTTGCAACGGTATATTGGCGATATTGGATAATGCAAATATCACAGATGATGAATTATTTGATATTATACCTGGGCCTGATTTTCCAACTGGTGCGGTTATTATGGGACGCGCGGGGGCATATCGTGCGCATACAACTGGTCGTGGTTCAATAATTGTTCGTGCAAAAACCCATAACGAGAAAATTCATGACCACGATGCAATCGTTGTTGATGAAATACCTTACCAGGTTAATAAGGCGCAAATGATTGTGAAAATCGCCGAACTTTCCAAGGATAAAAAAATAGAAGGTATTGCAGAAATTCGTGACGAATCGTCCAAGGAAGGTTTGCGTATCGTTATTGAATTAAAGCGTGATGCGATACCTGATGTGGTATTGAATCATTTGTTTCAATATACAGAAATGCAATCTAATTTTCCTGTGAATATGATGGCATTAAATCGCGGTCGTCCAATGTTATTTACGATTCGTGGTGTGTTGGACGCATTTATTGAATTCAGGGAAGAAGTTATTCGTCGCAGAACAATATTTGATTTGAACAAGGCACGCAATCGCGCACATACATTGTTGGGTTTGTCTGTGGCTGTGGGTAATTTGGACGCGGTTATTGAATTGATTAAATCCAGTGCCAATCCTGACGATGCGCGCACCGCGTTAATTTCGCGTGGTTGGCCGGCGGCTGATATTCAAAATTATATTGAATTGATTGATGATCCAAACACTGAATACAAAGACGGTATGTTTTATATGTCCGAAGATCAAGCGCGTGCAATTTTGGAATTGCAATTACATCGTTTGACCGGATTGGAACGTGATAAATTGCATGCTGATTTGGTTGAATTGGGTGCGGTCATCAAAGATTTATTGGATATTTTGGGCAGTCACGAACGTATTATTCAAATTATTCGTGATGAAACAACATCTGTGCGTGATAACTGGTCATCAAAACGCAGAACTGAAATATCTGACGCATCTGTTGATATCGATGTCGAAGATTTAATTGCCCGCGAAGATATGGTTGTGACGGTATCTAATACTGGGTATATCAAACGTGTTGCGCTGGATACATATCGTGCGCAAAAACGTGGTGGCAAAGGTCGTAATGCAATGACAACCAAAGATGATGATTATGTGGTTAATGTATTTGTTGCAAATACCCATACACCATTGTTGTTCTTTTCGTCCAAGGGGTTGTGTTATAAATTAAAAACATACAAATTGCCCGAGGCCACCGCGGCCGGCAAAGGTCGTCCATTGGTGAATTTGTTGCCATTGGAAAAAGACGAAACAATAACTGCAATTTTGCCAGTTCCCGAAGAAGATGTTAAACGCGTTCAAGAATCAGGCAAAGAACATTTCTTGATGTTCGTGACGAGTTCTGGAACCGTCCGTCGTAATCGCATAGCGGATTTTGATTCAATTCGCGCAAACGGAAAAATTGCAATGAAGTTAGACGAAGGCGACAGTTTGATTTCTGTGTTGCCATGCACAGAAGACCAAGACGTGTTCTTGACGACATATCGTGGTCGTTGCATCAGGTTCCCTGTGACCGAAATTCGTATATTTGCAGGTCGTAATTCAACCGGTGTTCGTGGATTAAATATTGCCAATGATGATAAAATTATCGGTATGGCAATGTTGAACCATGGCGAAAGTGATGCAACTGTGCGTGCCGCATATATTAAACAATCACGCGCGGCGCGTCGTGCTGCAACTGGTATCGAAGAAGAAGCGGGCGATGTTGATGAAGAGGTTACAGATTTGGTTTTGACACCTGAACAAATGGCAGATATGGCGAAAAACGAAGAATTTATTTTGACGATTTCTGAAAATGGATTTGGAAAACGTACATCTTCGTATGAATATCGCACAACACATCGTGGTGGAAACGGATTTACCAATATCAAATTGGGTGGTAAAAATACGGCTGTGGCTGGTTCGTTCCCTGTGACCGATGACCAAGATATTATCATGGTGACCGATGGTGGGAAAATTATTCGCACACCGGTCAAAGACGTTCGTATTGCGGGTCGTTCAACCGCCGGTGTCACATTATTCCGTACCGCTGAAAATGAAAAGGTTGTGTCTGCAATCGCGATTGTCGCCGAAGGTGATAGCGATGATGCCGAATCTGGTGATGAAAATAATGTCACAGAATCTGCACCGGTTGAAAATAACGAATAATATATCAAAAAGGTGTGCCGCATGGATAACGAATACTTTGTTTCGATAAACGATGTTTCAAAACGGTTGGACGTGCCGGCACATACTTTGCGTTATTGGGAAAAGCAATTCCCAACGGCAATTCGGCCAATAACAGGAACCGGCGGTCGCAGATATTATCGTCCTGAAACGGTTGATAAATTAACAGTAATTCGTGATTTGTTATATAAAAACGGATTAACGATTGCCGGGGTTAAAAAATTGATACACGACGGAAAATTACCCCGCGCGGCGGCTGATTTCCAGCCAACAAATATCGGTGCGTCTGTGGTGAATAATACGACAAAATCCGGGGAAACAAACACTGATGCGATTGATACCGCGTTGGATTTGTTAAAAACGGCAAAACAGTTATTGTTAAATCAATAAAAAAAGCGATAAAATATCGCTTTTTTTATTTTTCTAATTTTTTACGTTCGCGTATCAAAGAATCACGCACTCTGGTTAGGGTGTTTTTATATTCGTATAAACTATCTTCTAAATGAATTGCCTTTTGTGCATCGTTATAGCGTTTGCGCAAAATACTATCATTGTGTGCAAAGACAGGCTTTTTATACATTGAATCAATTTCTGGAACAACGGTATTTGTATCTGGTTTATTCCATGCTAAATTTAATAATTTTTGCTCGGTCATTAACGCATGGTTTATCTTTGCGCCATTTTTGTATGTTGTATCAAAAGACAATACAGGGGTTGTCATAACTGTATTTGTATCGGTGCCAAAATAAGAATCAAAATTCCAAGATAATTTATTTTCTAATTCATGATTCACAGAATCATAATCAATTATTTCCAAAAAATACGACAAATCATTTAACGAACCACGATTGTTTAAAATTCTTCGACGTGCTTGTTCGTGTATGAAATCTGTGCTATCCAAATTTGCCAAATATTTTTGAAATACCAAAATATCATTTTGTGATAAAAATTGTGATATTTGAAAATTTTGCCCAATACGTGTTGCGTATTTATTAAATGCGTCATTTATCAAACTATCATTGTATGCAGAATACATTTCGGCTGAATCAGCACTTTTTTGTAAGGAATCTATTGTGCGACTATATTTATTCTGTGAATTATACGAACGTTTTGAAACAGGTGTGGTTTGCATACCTTTTGTATGGCTGATTTTTTTATCCAAATCTGCAATTTGACTGTCTAATCTTTCGATTTTGTTTTGTTTTTCAACACCATGACATGTCGCAACCATCATAGATGTGACAACAAGTGTTGCAAAAACAGAACATTTAACATTAGTTTTTTTTGGTGTTTTATTTGTTTTCATATATTAAAATCGCCTTTTTTATAACATAATTCTAGCCTAAAAAAATAATGTGTCAATAAAATTCGGTATGATGTAACTGTTTAATACGAATAAATTTTTATCGTTATAAATCCAGATTTAAATTCGAAAAATTACTATGTGTTGCGCCTGGAACTATGTGTAAAAGGTTTTCTGGAACCCATTTTTTTGAAAGTTCAATCGGCACAATTAAATCATCTGTGCCAGCATAATGAATTTGTGGTACATCTGGCAAATTTTTTATATTCAAAGATTTATCCAAATTTGAATCGCCGAAATATTCTGTCCAATCATGGTGATTTAATACGCCGGCAATGGTCACCCATTTTTGTATTTTGATATCAGGATTATTTTGAATAACCAAAGCACTCGCCATTGCGCCACCTGAATACCCAATTAAAATGACAGGCTGATTTTGTGCAATTTGTTTAATTGCGTATGCAATCGAATCGATGTTGTTTTTTGAAAAACGTGCATCTGTCCAATCATGAAAATCACAATTTTCATCGCGGATAAATTGACATGGTCGTGCAATATATACAACATTAAAATACATATCGTGCGCAACCAAATCACGAACAAAATTGTCATGTGGTGTTGGGTCTGGACTGGGGGTCCCGTTTGCAAAAAAAGAATTTCCGTCACCTTCGATATAAATATGAATAGGTTGATTTTTATTTGTAATTTTTTGCCATGTTGCGATTGTATGTTGTGTTGTTTTCATAGGTTTAAATTCAAAACTGTCCAACATAATATCACGCGCTGCACACCCAGTAATACCAAGGATTATAAAAACATAAAAAAATTTATTCATACGAAAAATTGTAATTAAAATGATATGTATATACAACAAAAAACTTGAATATAAAAAAATATGTTTTAACTTAAAAATATAAATTAGAGAAAGGAGCCATCAAATGAAACAATCCAAAACAACATTAAAAGAATTATCTGCATGTTATCGTGCGGTGTTGCGTCATGGTATTTTGTGTAATGCAATTGCGCTGGGGTTGGTTGCAACACCATCGATGGCTAGTTATACATGGTGGCACCCAGAAAATATAAATTCGTATGAAACAATAAATGGGAATGTTTATAATACTGTTGGCAACTTTGACGACATAACGACATACAATGTAATAACTGGAACGGCTATGCGTAATATCGTCACAAATGGTAATGTCAGTTTAACTGTTAATAATGTTCATCAAACTGGGACCAGTGAAATACATGGTGTTCATGGAAATGCGTTTTTTGTCAGCGATGCTATTGCAACCTTAGATGGTGCGGTTGTCCCAAATGACGAACAAAAAACTTTACGTCAATTTATAAATGGTGATTTGTTATTAGATGTAAAAAATTCTACCGTCGATAGAAATGTGGTTGGAAATCAATTTTATGTTATTCCTGGAACAGAAATAACTGGTGATATTGGATTGTCTGGAACAACAACTGTAAATGTCACAGATTCTATTGTCAAAGGAGATATTCGTGGCGCAAATATGGGTAATAATACAAGCGCTGATGATGAATCGTTATCAAAATTAAAGGTTAATGATATCATATTAAATATAACAAATTCATTAGTTGAAGACGAAGTTGTTTCTACTGGTGCATATGTATCGGCGCGTGATGTGACAATCAATGTGTCGGGAAATTCTGTTATTGGTTATACAGATATGAATGCACAAACACCTGTGGCGGGCGAAGATGGATGGATTATTGCTGGGGCGCAAAGAAATGCCAGTAGTGTTAGAAATACCGAAATCAATTTGAATACAAATGGTGTTATTAATATTGCTGGTGATGTTAATGTCGGCAGTCGCCAGAGATCAACAAGCAACACCGATGAAAACAGTGTTAGTGGAAATGCAACATTGAATATGTTGGGTGGTGGTGATATCAATATCGGTGGTAATTTGCGTGCGTATCATGTTGCCGGCGATAAAACATTAAATATAAACAATGTGATTGCAAACGTTGGTGGCAATGTCCAAGAATTTCAAACAATAAACATGGACGAAAATGCAACATTAAATGTTGATGGAACATTGACTTTGACGGCCGATGATAATGTGAATATTGTTTTACAAGATTTAAACACATACAGCAAAATTAATGCAACGCAATTGGACGCAAATGGTGCAAATTTGAATTTCTTGGTATCCAAACAGGGCACCTATAATATTGTGCATGCCAATCAAACAATCAGTGATTTTACATGGAATCCAGAAAACGCTTTGTTTGATTTTTCGCATAATAATGGGGTTTTGACGGCAACTGCGAAATCTGCGGATAAAATTGCTGAAACAACAAATATAAATTCAAATGCGGCAAATACGGTGTCTGCGCTGGCGCACAGTGATAATGTGGACGCAAATCGTCTGTCATTGATTGCCCAAGATGCATTAACGCGCGGCGATACAAAATATGTTGAAAATGAATTGGAAAATTTAACGCCATCAAAATCGCCGGTTGCAACATCGGTTGCATTGGGTGTGCAAAGCCATGTTTTGTCTGCGGCGGGCGAGCGTATGTCGCTGGCCTTGACCGGTCGAAACGGTGGTGATGTTCATGCGGACTTTGGTGTCTGGGCCAAAGGTATGTATAACAAAACAAAGCACAGTGATTTATTAAATGCAAACACATGGGGGGCATCTGTTGGTTTCGATACAGATTTGAATCACAGTGTAATTTTAGGTGTGGGTTATTCATATGGTCAAACAGATGCGGATTTGAAAAATTCAAACATGGATATCGACAGCAACACAGTCTTTGTTTATGGACAATACAGAAATGCGGATTGGTTTATCAATGGCACAATCGCATATATAATGTCTAAATACGATTGGAATAAATCTGCATTTGGCACAGATTTTAACACTGCGTATCATGTTAATTCTTTGTCGGAACAGGTTATGGGTGGATATCATTTTGCAAACGGTATAACACCAACATTGGGATTGCGTTATTTAAATGTTAATCAAGATTCGTATTTTGATGGTTTGACAACTGTTGGCAAGGTTAATTCAACATATTTAACCGGTGTTGCAGGTGTTGATTATAAATACACATGGATTGCGCCATATACATCATTGTTCTGGAATCCTGAATTACATGCGGCGGTGACATATGATATGGTGTCTGATTCCAATATGGCAATCGTGATGATACCTGGTGCGGCGGCATATACTGTCGCAACAGATGATTTGTCGCGTGTTGGTGGTGAATTCGGTGTTGGATTATCTGCCGAATATTACTACCTGACCGTATCATTAAATTATGATTTAAATGTCCATCGTGATTTTACATCACAAACGGGTTCATTAAAAATCAAATATAAATTCTAAACTGAAAAAAAACAGGCTAAAAAATGCCGGCAAATGCCGGCAAAATTATTCCAACAAAATTCTTTTTGAAATTTTGCGAAACCACAATAAAAAAATACCGGCATTTGCCGGTATTTTTTATCTAATTTTGCCCGGGTTTTGCATTGTTGGTATATAGCGCTGTGCGTTGTTAAACAATGCCGCCATATCTTTTAATGCACGTTTGCATGCCGGCTTTGGTACACATAACGTTCCGGCATAGAACCACCTTTTAATACAAAAGTTTCGCGTTTGCCTTTTGGATTTTTTGTTTTTTTGGTTTGTTTTTTCTTTTTGGTTGGCAACATTCCATATGCTTTTAAGGCATGGTTATATTCTTTTGTTTTTTGTTGTACAGATTTTTCATATTCTGCAACCGCTTTGTTTAATTCGTTAATCCAATCTCTATCTTGCAACCACAAATCGTATAAATTTTCTTTTTCTGCATCGTCGGCGGCAATTTGACGCATAGTCCAAATTGTGCCAGCCCACATTCTGTTATCGTGTTCTTGGTGTTCAATTTTCTTTTGTTCTTGTTGTTCGTATTCTGCGACCAACTGTTTCAAATTTTCTTCGCGTTCGAAATCAATATATGATGCAACCTCAATTATGCCCATACAGATTCCAATTACAAACAATGCTGCGATAATATCTTCATTGGTCAATTCATCATTTGTGACAGGGATATTTTTTGATGATTCTTTATGTTTGCGTTTTGTATTAATGTTTTGTGATACCATACGTTTCTTTTGTTTTTGCGCATGTAATGCCTTGCGAATTTCGTCACTTGGTATATATGTTTCAGTCATTGCGCCGCTTTGTTTTTCTTTGTTTAAATTGTATGGTTGTTCAATCACAGTTTTTTGAATATTTGTGTGTGATGGAATTTTTTTTGAAATCACCAAATTTGTTGATACAAAATTCATTGGTGTTTTTACTGTGTTTTTAACTGGTTGTTTTTTCTTGATATAACGCACAGGCAAACTCATCGCTTGAATATCATTATATACGTTTTCTGTTCCCATATTATTCATGTTTTTTCCTTTTCATTACAAAATAACAAAGCAGAAACTATACTATCACATAATTTGTTTTAGTCAATGATAAAATGCCGGATTTTGTTGTTTTTTTTGTATAAAATATCCCCCTTGTAAAAAATCACAGGGGGCATCAGTCAAAAACAAAAGGAGTTTAAAATGTTTTTGTGAAATTGTTTTAATCCAGACAAGATTTAAATATCTCGCGATATAAAATTTTACCAAGCGCAGAATTTTGCCCTAATGAAAACCTTCTGGGGTTTGGGGTGTAATGTACATTGGGCAAATCTTGGGATAATTCTGGAATTAATTTTTGTAAAGTGACGGCGACCCCAGAACCCTTTTTTCCGCGAATAAATATGTGTTTGTCTGTATCATGAATAATATGTTTTACAAACTCTATTGCCATTGTGCTGGACGGCAATTTTCCATCTATAATCAGTTTTTCTAATTTTGGGTTCCAATCTCTTGAATGATATGGGCACAATTCGATATCACAAAATGTTTCTGCAATCATGCGTCTAACAAAATTACTTGGCATGGATTTGTTAAATATTTGTATGTTTTTTCCAACATGTTTCAAACCAAATTTTGGCAGCCACCAATTTGCGCCATCTGTGTTTTCTAACACTGGGTCCAAATAGTAAAATGGGAATGCGGTATGATTTTGGTTTGTGACATCATGGGCGATTTTTTGTAATAATTTATTTTGCCAATTTTTATATTCTTGGGCATACGGTATTCCGGCGCGTGGATTTAATGTTAATATAAAACATTTTGCAGTTGCCAAATTTCCAACATATGGTTCGCATTGCAAGTTTGGGTGAATTTTGTTGCGCCCAGAATCTTTCTGTATTTCGGCATTTGAAATAATTAAGTTTGCTTTTTCTAATTCTTGGTATTCACCGTCCAAAATACTGATTCCGTTGTAAAATTTTGCATTTCGCCAGAATTTAACAATTGGTAATTTATCCAAGATTTCTTGTTCGTGTTTTGTGTATTCTGCACTGGTTTTTTGCATTTCTGCGACGGTCGGCAAATCATGATACAATACGGTTCTTTTGCGATTTTCGTCCAATGGTGAAACAATGCCGTCTTGTTCCATCATGTTTAATAAATCGACCGCGTCTTCATAACTGATGTCTAAATTGCGTTGCAGATAAGAAACACTTGGTTTTTTGTCTGTTATTACTAATTGTATTGCGTCTTGATAAAGTTTGTTTTTCATGTTTAGCCTCCATGTTGTTTAAAAACCAATTTTTTGCACGTTGTGTGATTTGACGGATTGTTCTTGTAATAACATGTCTAATAATTCGTCTGGATTTGTTATATCCAAAATTTCAGCCTTGTTTTTTACAACAACAAAATCCCCAGGAGCCAAATTGACACATTTTTTAATATCTGCATTATTAACAGTTTGACCAAAAAATTCGTTGAACGCAATTAAAACCTGTTTGGGCGTTAAAAAGTCGTATTTAACCTTGAATGTAAATCTGCGCAAA
This sequence comes from uncultured Pseudomonadota bacterium, assembly GCA_902793435.1. Taxonomy (GTDB): domain Bacteria; phylum Pseudomonadota; class Alphaproteobacteria; order Rs-D84; family Rs-D84; genus Enterousia. The sequence goes on from CADBDF010000010.1 coordinate 28,888, forward strand.
GATGCATTATCCAAAGAATCCATAATGTTTGTTGTGCATATGAACGGAAAATCGGCTTGTTCCATCTGGGTCAGCATTTCATTGACAGAACTAACCTCCCATGAACGTTGCGCTTTGTTGCGGTCTTGTAAAAAAGAATCTGCTTCGTCAAAAACCAGAATTGCTTTTTTTGAACGCGCCTCGGCAAAAGCATTTGCAATATTTTTTTCGGTTTCCCCAACATAAGAACCTTTTAAATCGCTGGCGCGTTTTTTGACGATTGGCATGCCCAACACATGCGCCAAATGTGATGCAAATGCGGTTTTTCCAGTTCCCGGTGCGCCGTATAAACATAACGAAAATTTATGAAGTTTTTTCTTGGCAATTCTGTCTGCCAACATATTTAAATCTGTGTCGGTGTTTAATAATTCTGTATTAAAATTATCAGGTTTTATTTCGTCTTTCTTCTTGCGACCATGCAGTGTTTCCAAAAAAGAATTCAAGGTATATGGGACCATATCTGGATTTCCTGTAATTTCTGCATTTCTAACCGCGTTATCTAAAATTCCCAATGGCACATCAGGTTCTTTAATATCTTGTGCCATTTTTTCATAGTCAAATTGAACATTGTGTTTTTTAAATACACCTGCCCACACATCTTTTCTGCTGTCTTCATCTGGGGTTGAAATTTCTGCGGTCAAAGAAAATCTGCGCAAACAAGAATTTGGAATATCGCGTATGCTATGCACAACCCAAATCACAGGTGTTGAATTGTTTTCTAACAATCTGTGCAAAGTTAATTTTTCGTTGTTTCGTCCAGGAAATCTATCTTGTTCCAAAATATCTTCGGCATCATCAAACAATAATATCGCATTGGAATCTGCGTGTAGTAATTTTTGCATTTGTTTTAATTTGTTGCGTCTGGCGTCAGTACTGGTTTCGTTTCCACATCCAGAATACAAACGTAAATTTGCATCATTGCACAATGCGATTGCAAAAGATGTTTTTCCAGCACCGACCGCGCCATGTAGTAAAATATTTACACCGCGAATTTTTGATTGAACAGATTTTTGCAACAGTGTTTTAATGTTTTTAAAAGTGTCAGCCATATGTAGAAAATTATCAATATGTAAATCGTTTGACAAAGATTCACCAATCAACGCAACGCGGACTTCTTCGGTGGATTTAAAACGCGTGCGCAGTAATTTTATAAAACCGTCATGCAGACGTATTGAATCATATTTTTGTGTTAAAATATTCATTTCAAACATGGCGGTGTTTGGTTCCAACATCTGTTTTACTGTTCCCAAAGGTATGGCGCACATGGCGGCAAAGAAAGGGAAGTTTTCTTCGCAAATCATATCGTCCATTAACGGGATATCAAACGATTCTAACATTTCTCGCAACATAGGATTTTTTTGTGCCATTAAAAAACATTGAACCAATACTCGTTGTTGTTGGGATAAATTCAACACATCAAAAACCATAGATAACTTTTTATCAAATTCAGGATTTGTTATATCTGTGATTTTTACTTTTGATTTAATATCTTCGATTATTTTTTCTGTGTCTGGCGAAATGTTTTCCACAGAGCATTTTTCTTTATTATTTAAAATGTCGCGCAACACAGATATTTTTTCGGCATCTGTCACCGTTTCAGGCAAAGATGTTAATAGGTTATGTATGTCTGTATTAAACAACAAAGTAAAATACCGTTCCAACCGTTCCAGAAAACAAAATTCTGTCAAAGGTTGCAAAGGACTATTTACCAAGTTTTTTAAATAAAACGCATTTGCTTGCAATTGTTTATCCGTCATACGCGCCTCCCTGTGTGTTTTTTTGATTAAAATTGTTCTTGAATCTTTCGATTCGATATGATTATAAGAACCTGATTGGACAAAATTGGTCCAATTTTTTGTTTTTTTAATAAAAATACCGTTAATGTAATGAAAATACGGTATTTTTTTTATTGTAATTATTTTGATAACATAAAAAATCTGGCTTTCAGTTTTTTATATGCGGCGCGGACCTTGTCGTATTGTTCTTTGATTTCAAAATATTTGATGTTTGCCGCGCGATTGCAACAATCACAATCATAATTGCATGGCGCCAACAAATAAATGACCGTAAAAATAAAATCTCAACAGTTGTTGCAATGTTAAATAATCATACAAAATAAAAAAACATTGCAGGCACATTTTATTTTTTATATATTGCCGCTGTATAAAACAATATAGAAAAAAGGGGAAAAAGATGAAAATGTCTGCAATTTGTTTGTTGGCTGGCTTGGTTGCTGGTGGAATAATTGGTTCAATGTGTTGTGTTGATGATGGAACGCATATGTCGCATGGTTGGGACAAGGTTTTTGCAAAAAATGATAATGTTAAAAATACCAAAGTAAAATTTCATAATCGTTATGGTGTTGCATTGGTTGGCGACTTGTATGTACCAAAAAATATGGATAAAAATATAAAATATCCAGCAATTGCGGTGTCTGGTCCATTTGGTGCAGTCAAAGAACAATCGTCTGGTCTTTATGCCCAAGAAATGGCGAATCGTGGTTTTGTGACATTGGCATTCGATCCATCTTTTACCGGTGAAAGTGGTGGGGCTGTGCGTAATGTTGCGTCCCCAGATATTAATACCGAAGATTTTTCTGCGGCGGTGGATTACCTGACAACATTGCCGTATGTTGATGAAAATAAAATCGGTATAATTGGAATTTGTGGCTGGGGTGGCATGGCAATCAATGCAGCAGCGATGGACACAAGAATCAAAGCAACTGTGGCATCGACAATGTATGATATGACACGTGTGACTGCAAACGGATACTTTGATGCCGATAATAATGCCGACGCGCGCTTTGCATCGCGTGATTCAATGAATAAACAACGTACAATCGATTATAAAAATGGCGATTATGCACGTGCCGGTGGTGTTGTTGATGTATTGCCTGCGGATGCACCACAATTTGTGCGTGATTATTATGCGTATTATAAAACACCACGTGGGTATCATAAACGTTCATTAAATTCGAATAAGGGTTGGAATACAACATCTGCATTGTCATTTATAAATATGCCGATATTGCAACGCGCCGATGAAATACGTAGTGCGGTTTTATTGGTGCATGGCGAAAACGCACACAGTCGTTATTTCAGCGAAGATGCCTTTAAAAAATTAAAAGGTAAAAATAAAGAACTGATGATAATTCCGGGTGCGACCCATGTTGATTTATACGACAATATGGAAAAAATCCCATTTGATAAAATAACTGAATTTTTTGAAACAAATATGCAGTAGAAATTGCCCGTTTGGGCAATTTCTATTTATGTTAAATAATACTTTGGTATATTTTGTAAAAAACAAAGTGATATATATGAAAATATATTTTGATATGGACGGTGTTTTGGTAAATTTTGACGCAATGCGTCCAAACGACACAGATTTAAATCACCCCAGTGCAGATTTGTCGCCCGAAAAACGCATCCAGAAAAAACAGTTTTGGCAACAAATAGAACAAGAACCAAATTTTTGGCACGATATACCATCTATGCCAAATATTGAACATTTGTTGTCTGTGGCGTGTGCTTTGGGTGAAATATTTGTGCTCAGTAAAACACCTGGGGCGCATCATTTTATCAACGGGGAAAAATATGTTGAATATGTTGCAAATGAAAAGCGTAAATGGATTGCCGATAACATGGGTAAATATTTTGATACCGAACATACAATTATTTGTGATGGTGCCAAAGGCGAATTGATTCGGCCGTCAAAAACAGATATATTGATTGACGACAGACCCGAAAATATTACTGAATGGGAATCGCATGGTGGCACAGGTATTGTTTTTACAAACGCAATTGATGTTGCACAAAAATTACAAGATTTATAACAAATATTACTAAAATAAAACCCGTCACAAGACGGGTAAAAAATTTATGTTCTGCAAATTTAATTTATTATTTTGCTTTGATACCAAACACACGTCTAACAGCATTGTCGCGAACTTTTATTGCGTTTTCGTGTGCGACCTTGGCATCAAAATATGCGTGATTGTTATTTAATGCAGGGCAACCCTCGGCTATACATTTGACGTTTTCATTAAAACAACTGCAATTACATACAACAGATCTTTTGTCTTCCTCGAACATGCTACCCCACAAAGGTTCTTCTGGGCAATATGTCAAACGGCAAAATTCAACACTTAAACCTTTTTGTAATTCTTCATTTGGCATTTCGTCCAAATCCCACAAAGGGTGTATAGCATTTTTTGCAGAAATATATTGTCCAAATGTTTTTGATGCAGTATTTTGTGCTTGGTGAGCATCTTTTACTAATCTAAGCCAATTTTTTATCGACATATTTTAATCCTTTTTTGAATTTACGATGATTATTGCACAAAAATACAGGTTGTCAATATTAAAATAAAGCAAATTAAAATTTTAATGGCCAATCGCGTATATCTTCGGGCGCAGATTGTGATTCTGGACGCCACATAAATTCTTCGATTTTGACGCGTTTGTCGCGGGTGAATTTAACACCTTCGCTTTTCAAGGCTTTATATTGTTGTTCAAAAAACGGTTCGCCACACAAAGAACCATCTTTGAACACGACCCGATGCCAAGGCAAATGCCAACTTTTTTGATTGTTGGACGCATAGCCAACAAATCGCGCCATTTTTGGTCGTCCAATCATGCGTGCGATTTGTCCAAATGTGGTGACCCGTCCATAAGGGATTTTTTCAACAACATCATAAACTTGTTCATAAAAACTTTTCATATATGAAATTGTATCACTTGAAGCAAAAAAATCAAATTTCATAACATTTTTAAATTAGGAAAATATATTGAATTAACCATTGGTGTGGTTTATACTCAATATGGGTTAAAAGGCAGAAAATGTCTTTTGGAGAAATTTTTAGAAGGACAAAATCAGGAAGATTGGATTATAGATGTAAGCCTAATTCTCAAGCTAGGGCTGGCGCATTGTATAGAAACAAATCTAAATAATATAAAAATAAAGGAGTAAAATATGTGGTTATGTTGGCACTGTGGGTGTAATTTTGAAAAAAACGACCCTGGCGATACAAAATGTCCAGAATGTGGAAAAAATGCAATATCTGTTCCAAGTTTTTTTGGTACAGGACTTATAATATCTGTTTTATTAGTTGGATGCCAACCAGAAGAAAATCCCAATGTTGGTGCGATTACATTTGGCGTTATTGGAATGTTAATTACATCAATATTTCTTATTATTTTGAGTATAAAAGCAAAAGAACTAAATAAAAAATGGTTAAAAGCACATAAAAAGAAAAACAAGGCGGCAAATTCCCAAAAATCCCAAATAATAAAAGAAAACAAATCCGTATTTACAAAATATGGAAAAGTTAGTGAATTAAGCCCATTTATATCCATGGGCAAATCAAATGGCGAAAATGTAAGATTTGACATTAAACCGGATCGTGAAATTGAAATTGAATACCAAGATGCATCTGGTGAAATTACGCGCCGGTGCATTACCGCACAAATAATTGAAACCGCATGGGGTGGGTTGGTTATAAAGGCATTTTGTCATTTGCGTGGGGGACAACGGTCATTCAAACTGGAAAACATTCACCGGTTATATGAAAACGGCCATGAAATAAACATTGTGGATTGGTTGGAACAAATCGGTTTTTCACAAAATCGCCGTGTAAAAAAACGCATCGCCAAAGAAAAATTGTCTGCGATGGTTGATAAAATGTCAAATACTGCGCTGGATGAATTCATTAAAAACAGCAATTAAAACAAAAAAATAACGAATTTATTAATATTTTAACACCGGGTATTCCGGTGTTTTTTTGTTTGCTTTTCCAATTTTTAAGGTTTTTACCATCTTTTTTATTTTTTGTGTGATTTACAAAAGACAAAAAATCGAAATTTTACTTTCGAACTGTAAAAATTGCGCACGGATTGGCTCGGTCGGCAGTGCCGACACTGCGCTGCATTCGTTAGCGCTCAAACTACGCAAGGCTTGTTTTCGCTTACTCATAGTCGAACCTGTCACGCCAAAGGCGGACGATGTTTCAAATCAAACGGGCACAACAAAGCCAATATTAAAACGCACCACAAGGGTGCGTTTGAATATTGGTTGGGGCGCACGGATTCGAACCATGATAAAGAGAACCAAAATCTCTTGTCCTACCATTAGACGACACCCCAATGACGCGTAAATTATACAGGTAAATTTTATTTTTGCAATAAAAATTTTACGAAATAAAAACCGCCAAAATGGCGGTATATTTTTTATGCTTTTGACAATTATGGGCACATTTCCAACTGATTCAAAACATTTTGTACGTCTGCGTTTATTGAATCTGTGACTGCACGCCCAACGCCGTCATAGTGTTGATATTCAAACGGTGCATTTGCAAATTCTGGATAATCTGCATATAGCTGTTTAAACGGTGCCAACAACGCGCGTATAGTTGTTTTTGATTTGCAGATACAACTGTTTCTAACATCGGCAACCGTTGCAGATGTTGCAGGGTATTTTTCTGTGCCATTGATTTCATCGTCACTCATCACGACACAACGTGATCCAAAGCCAGAAAAGTTTGCGTCATCAACCAAGAATCTGTAAATCATTTCTTTCTTTGCGCCCGCCTGTTTTAATTTATGTGTCAAAACACCTGTGCAGCAAGACTGTGATGCGCGCATCAAAACTTTATACCGATTCAACAATGGAATCATAACCTTTTCGTTCGCAGATATATTAGGGTTGCTTTCAATCGCAGACGCAATGTCGCAATTTACATCGTCTTTTAATGTGTGACTGCGTGGTGCAACACTTTCGGAAATTGTTGGTTTTCGCAACCATACGGCGCACTCTTTTGGTGTGTTAAATGGACAGTCTTTATATTCTGCACGCATTTTTTCACCAGTATAAACACCGTCAATTTCGGCAACATTATCGCCAGAACCATATAAGAAATTGTTTATGATATAAACCGTTTCGCCATAATAACTCTGGTCACCCAATGAAAAACCGGCATTTTTAGCCTGTTGAACATGTTTTTTGCCAAATGTGACGGTTGGCTTTTCCATAGGTGTCATAATTACAGCCTGGATATTACCATTGTGCCCGGCAAATGTATCATTTGTCCATAAATTATGTGATGTTTTTTGTGGAACTAATAATTCGTCTATGCGCGCCCGCGTATCAACGATTTCATCCATAGTGCTTTGCATGTATTCTGCATCACTGATTGAAATGTTATCAGGTGTCACCACAGGCTCTTCTGCTTCAAACGATTCAGTAATCAACTGTTCTTCGTCCAATGAATCAGATGCCCATGCCGAACAAATGCTGCCACATAAAAGCAAAGATGATAAAATAAATATTGGTTGTTTCATACCTAATATAATACCACATTTTTAGGCGTTTTTAAAATAAAATTTTATATTGCGCGCCATTGTGTAAATTTATTACCATCTAGGATAGAAATCATATTATATAGAAAAAAGGGGGCGACCTATGAAAAGAACCTGTGGATTCGTTTTGTCAGCACTTTTTACATTGCCTGTATTTGCGGCAACCGATGGTGCAAATTTATATGAACCATATAAAAAAACAATGTATGGCACTCCTGAAAATACAATTACTAAAACTGAAACTGCCCAGGCTCAAACATCAAAAACAACAAATGCGGATAAAGAATTGACTGCGACTGATGAAAATGTGCAATCTTTACAGGAAGAGACTCTTGATTCTGTCGATAACGTGCAAAATGATATATCATCTGGGGACGAAAAAACATCGGCCGAAAATTTTGAATCATATTCGTCATCAACATCTTCTTCGAATCCAGATATTAAATTTCCACATGGGGTGCAGTTGGGATTGGGTGTGTCTGCAACTGGCGGGTTGGACGGTTTTGTTGGGTATAATAATAAAAAATTTGATTCTTTTTGGTGGAAACGATTCGGTGTGCGTTTAGGCTATGCATCAACCAAGCCATTTAAGTCTTTTATAAACAAAAGGGTTGATAGCGCAATGGGTGACGGCATAGATATTGGTGATTATGTGACTATGCGTGATGGTAATGTCGAGGCCCAGCATATGTTTGCGCTGGTTGATTTTTACCCGTTTGGCGACACATGGTTTTTTGGCGGATTACGTTTGTCAGGCGGTTATTATAATGGTGATTTAAAATTGACTGCGGATTTGGGTGCCAAAGATACTGTTTTAACAAATGATGCAGAATTTAAATTGGGTGACACTTGGTATAAATATACTGCGGGTGATAATCAGGGCTTTGCAACGGCTAAATGGTCTGTGTCTGGGCCTTATGCGGGACTGGGTTTTGATTTGGGGTTATTCAGTGGCTTTAAGATTTATATGGACGCGGGTGTTGTATTTACTACCGAGGCGGCCAAATTAGATTTGCAAATCGCAGAAGCAGGATTGTTTCAAAGTACGGACAGAACATCTTGGACACCGGTTGATGTGTCTGGGTTAAACAGCAAAAAGGCCGAGGCTTTGGCGTCTGCACAACATGAATTAGATAAATATCCATATTACCCAATTGTAAAATTAGGGTTTATGTACAGATTTTAATATGAAAGCCAAGAATTTTCTTGGCTTTTGTTAAAAACACGAATCGTATAAAGCGAAAAAAACCGAATCATTATCGTAAAAAACGATTCTGTGCGCAAAAAACTAACGAAATTTTTTATAAGATTTTTTTGGCGGATTTCTGCATGTTTGCGAATGTTTTTATGACTAAATGAAAATTTTTTCCCAAAAAGCGCTTGACTTTTATATATTTCGAACACATAATATGCGGGCTTTCAAGTTGAGATACAAAAAACTTCCCAACCTATGAAATTCGCGATAACAGAATGAAGTTAAAATTAAGTTCTGGGCATTAATCGCAACATTGTTAATCGAAGCAGCTCATCAAAAAAATTTTGATGCTTTATCAAAATTTGTTCAAGAAGAGATATGCAGACAGTTGAATTTGGAAATATCCAAACTTTGACACTAGTCAGTGCATATCCTAGACAGGTAGTAGGTTTTATACATTAAACCTCGTTAAAACACTTGTCTTGCGAATATATTATATATGTAAAGACGAACTGAATTTTTAAAGTCAGCTTTGTTATATATGCACAGGACTATGACTTACAAGTTTTTTTAGAACTTGAGAGTTTGATCCTGGCTCAGAACGAACGCTGGCGGCAGGTCTTAGGCATGCAAGTCGAACGGGTGAAGCAGGGCTTGCCCTGTGAATCTAGTGGCGCACGAGTGAGTAACGCGTGGGAAACTGCCCACCACTGGGGAATAACGTTTGGAAACGAACGCTAATACCGCATACGCCGGAAACGGGAAAGATTTATCGGTGGTGGATGTGCCCGCGTTGGATTAGCTTGTTGGTGGGGTAATGGCCTACCAAGGCGATGATCCATAGCTGGTCTGAGAGGACGATCAGCCACGTTGGAACTGAGACACGGTCCAAACTCCTACGGGAGGCAGCAGCTAAGAATATTGGGCAATGGAGGAAACTCTGACCCAGCCATGCCGCGTGAATGAAGAAGGCCTTCGGGTTGTAAAGTTC
>CADBDF010000011.1 GCA_902793435.1 uncultured Pseudomonadota bacterium
AAAAAATACTTCTTGAATTATATGCCGACCCACTCAAAAATGTGCCGAAGAAGTATATTGATAAAGTAGATAAAGCGCTGGTGGCTTTGACTGTTGACATGATGCATTTCAATGTCGCCAAAGAGTTGGTGGATATATATGAACAGATTGGGGATGAGAAGCGAACCAAAATATACTATAAAAAAATGCGGGAATCGTACAATGAATCCGCGATTCAGCTGATAGATTCCTTATTTGCAGAACAGCAAGGTTTTTTAAGTTCCCTATTAATAAAAGATTTTAGTGCTAAAGAAGCTCTGGAGGATTTGTCCATAAGAATCAATTATCAAGAAAGTCCATCTGAATCCATTACCCTAATGCGGGATTATATAGCAAAAATTCTTGAAAACAATTCATATAATCCTGCTTTTAAAATAAGTTGTTTCAATAGGTTAATCAAGTGGGACTTTGAACAAAACAATATATTCCAACGTACAACCAATAAACGATAAGGAACAGTTATGAAACGGCTGGCCAATCCAAAATGGGCACTTTTATTGGAAAATATATCACGCGAAGAACGCGGCGATATATTCATGGCAGTTTTGAAGTATCCGGATGCGGAATGTTCAAGTGCTGTGTGGCCATTTATAAAAGCCGAATTGGACGAAGACGATATTAAATACAAAGCCAAATGCGAACGACTGGCCACTAACAGATTAGCCCGTTGGGGCGAACAGAATTCATCAGATATCAAACAGACTTTATCAGATATCGGACAGAAATCAGACGCAATAGCAAATAGCAAGACCAACTATACAAATACAATAGAACAAAGCAAGGCAATACAAAGTCGTGCGAATGATATGCTTCAAAAATTAGCGGGCTCTTTCAATGCATCGCGCGAGCCCAAATATCATATAGATAATGAATTTTCGCTATCCAAAATCATTCAACGGAACCCAAACTTGTTTCCAATATTCGATGAATTTACACCAGAACAACTGGAAAAAGGACAAATGTCATTGATACGTAAGTGTATGGGACAAGATAAAACAATTGCACAAATCATAGGATGGATAAGGAACGAAGGAAAATTCACATAAGTAAAAGGTACTGTGACGACCTTTCGTACTGAGGGTAACGGCGAGCGCGGCATTTGCCTAGCGACAGAAACAAAAAAACGGTGAACGGTGAACACAAAACAAAAAGGAGCAACAATGTTATTATCAAGAAGAGAATATGCAGCACATCGTGGGGTTGCGGTATCAGCAGTCCAAAAGGCGATTGAAACGGGACGAATAACCCTGACGGACGGAAAGATAGATCCTGAAAAAGCAGATAAAGAATGGGTAGAAAATACTAACCCCATCTATAACAGTCCACGTACAGATGACAGTTCTTCAAACCCTTATCAAAAAAGCAAAATAATGAAGACAACATATGATGCAATGCTGAAGAAACTGGAATATGAAGAACGTGCAGGAAAGCTAATTCCCAGAGCACAAGTAGAATCTGATGCCTTTGCAGCAGCTAGAACTGCAAGGGATCATTTACTGATGATTCCGAAGCGTGTTGCGCCACGAATTATCGGTCTAAAAAACATTTCTGACATCGAATATATTTTGAGTCAAGAAATAACAAGCTCATTAACGAGTTTATGCAACATATTAAAAGGAAACAACAAAGGAGAATAAAATGACACAAAAAACAATGACACAAACCCCAGAAACAGAAACAAGAGCGGATTTGAGCAAAACTATAAAGTTTTTAAGAAAAAAAGTGGACTCAGTATGCGAAACCGCCGCACTTGAAATGATGGGAAAATCCGAAGAAGAAATGCGAATAATTTGGGCTAGAGTAACGAAAGACTTTTGGAATATGGGAATGGATTATTTTGTACGAGAACATAGCAAGTCTCTGCGAAAATTACTGAAAATCCAATAGCGTTATTCACTGGACTTGTGCGCTTTTATTAGCAATGTTGTGTGTAATAAAGGGCGTTAAAATGCGGGCACTTAAATGTCAAAAGTTGGTTTTAACAACAGGATTTCTGAACAAGCTGAAATCCGACATTGATTTGCAGATAACAGATGCGGCCATACCGGGGTTACAATGCAGGTATTCGGCCGCAACTGGTCGCAAAGTGTTCTATTTAGGGTATCGTGTTCGTGGCTCATATCAACAAAAGCATATGAAACTGGGATCATTGGCAGAGTTTAGTTTGAACGAAATTCGTGCTCGTGCGATAAAGACAAAACAGGATATAGCCAATGGACTGGACCCACAAGCAGAACAACGTATGCGCATAAAGCAAAATGAAATGCTTGAGGCACGACGTAAACAAGTCCACGAATTAACCCCAATATTTATGGAAAAACATTGTCGCGAGAACAATCGGGCGAACACTTATAAGTCAAACGAAGCTTTGATGCGTCTGTATATAATCCCGTATCTTGGCGATAAATACATTGCAGATATTGATCTGTCCACAATCCAAGACATGTACGATAAAATCAAAAATACAAAAACCATTGCGGTTGCACTGCATGTTATGCGGTTGTTGTCGACTTTTCTGAATTGGTGCGAAAAATACAATTATCGCCCAATAAACTCAAATCCGTGTCATTTGGTCCAGAAAGCGAAATCCCCGAAAATGAACCATACGCTTTTGGATATCAATGGTTATAAACGGTTGTTTGATGCGCTGGACGAAGCATATTGCGCTGGGAAATATGCACCACAGGCTATCTTGGCAATCAAAACACTCGCACTGACTGGGTGTCGTTGCAGTGAAATAACAGACCTGGAACGGGACGAGTTGGATTTAGAAAACGGGTATCTGCATTTAAACAAACGCAAAACAGATGCGTTTAATGTGCCACTGGGCGATCCAGCAATAGAAGTTATAAAACAGGCTTTGGGAATTTGTAAAAGCAAACGGTATGTGTTTCATTCGCCAATCGACCATACGCGTCCATTGACAGATTTGCGCAAAGCTTTCTGGTGGGCATTGGATCGTGCCGAATTACCACGGATGCGCATACATGACCTGCGTCATTCCTTTGCGACACTGGCAACCAGCATGGGCGAAGATATACGAATATTAAAAGATGTATTAGGACACACCAAAATTACCACGACAGAAATCTATGCACATGCATCAAGTAATGCCGCACGTCGCACCGCAAACAATGTCGCAAGCATGATAACAGGATAATTCGGCGAATGCTTGGGGCAACACAACAAAATTAAAACCGGCGTATTGCCGGTTTTGATTTTGGCGTGCCCAGCAGGATTCGAACCTGCAACCTATTGCTTAGAAGGCAATTGCTCTATCCAGTTGAGCCATGGGCACTTAACTGTTTTTATGGAATTCGGCGCATCACGCGTCCAATTCCTGTGTAACATTCTATGTAGCAAATATGTAACATTTTACATCCATTTGCGTACATTTCAATCAATCTGTATCCAGTTTTATACAGAATTGATTTTCGCGCACATCCGCACAAATCCGGCGTTTATGCATTCAGATCCAAATCTATCCATAAAAATTACGGATGATTAGAAATCTGTTGCTCTATCCAATTGAGCCATGGGCGCACGTGCTTTGCATTTTATATTAAAAAGGATGCATTTGCAACTTTTTATTTTATAACAAAAAACCGACCGTTTGGTCGGTTTTATTTATTTCTTGTTTTCCTTCTTTTTTGCCTCTGCCTTGGCTTTTTCTTTTTCTGCATTTTCTTTATCAACCTCGGCACGTCTGTCATCAACAGTCAATTGCATTTTTGTCATTGCAATCACCATGCTGATACCCCGTTGCAACTGATAATCGCGGGCATCTTTTTCTTCTTCGGTCAAATCTTTTTCGTCAATATATTCGTCATCATCATCTTGTTTAGACTTTGAATCCGTTGTCTTTGACTTCTTCGATTTTTTTGCGTCTGCATTTTTCAACGAATTTTTAAATGAAGCCTCGGAATATTCACTATCGCGTTTTTCCACCACTTTTACTTTAGACTGCAAAACTTCAACATCAGGTGTGATACCCTCGTTTTGTATTGAACGACCACTGGGGGTGAAATAACGCGCAATTGTGATATGAATTGCGGTACCGTCGCCAAGTGGCTTTTGTTGTTGAACACTACCCTTGCCAAAACTCTGGCTGCCCATAACCAACGCACGTCCATTATCCTGCAACGCACCTGCGACAATTTCACTTGCCGATGCCGAACCATGATTTATCAGCACCACAATAGGTTTTCCATTTGTCATATCACCAGCCGTTGCAAAATTACGGTCAATATCTGTTTTTTCTTTACCACGTGTTGATACAATCTCACCTTCATCCAAGAACGCATCAGACACACCAATCGCCGCAGTCAAATATCCACCTGGATTATTACGCACATCAACAATATAACCAACAACATCGGCTTTTTCTAACTTTTTAATTGCATCATTTAATTCTTTGACAGTTGTTGCACCAAAATCACTGATTCTAATATAACCAACCTTTGGTGAATCTTCATCCGCATCAGCCAACCGCAATTCGCGGAATTTCACCGATTTAACCTTGATGATATCACGTTTTAATGTCAATGTCCGCGTTTCGTTATCATCACCAATAATTGTTAATGTGACCTTGGTTCCTGGGCGTCCTTTCATTTTTTTGACCGCCTGATTCAACGTCATATCAAAAACCTGTTCGTCATCAATTTTCGTAATATAATCACCAGCCTTAATTCCCGCCTTGTACGCAGGAGTGTCATCAATTGGCGATATAACACGAATCGCCCCACGATCAGACGTAATTTGAATACCCAATCCACCAAATTCGCCCTGGCTTTTATCATTGAAATCTTTGAAATCATCCGCATTTAAATATGACGAATGTGGGTCTAATTCAGCCAACATGCCGTTCATAGCGGCCTCTAATATTTTTTTCTCGTCTGCTTCATCTACGAAATTATCACGCGCGGTTTCAAATACCAACGCCAATTTTTGCAGTTCTGCATAAATTTCTTCATCGGTTAAATGCACAACCGGTTCATCGGGTTTTTGTTTTGGTTTTGCAAATGATTCAAACGGCACAGTCGCCAACAACGCACAAATAAACAGTTTTTTTAACATGAAAATACCTTTCCCTTCCCAAATTTAATTATAAGTTTAGCATATTATAAAAATTTACTTTCTGCAACACGAAAATTTAACAATTTCGATACAAAACCCAATAAAAAATTGACAAAACAAATAATTGTATTACAATATAAAATATAATGACAAAAATAACGAAACAACTTTTAATGAATACGAACAGCATGCTGATTGAACCAATGATTCAACAGGATGATTTTTTACGCATGAATGTATGGAACTATGCACGCAGTGAATTTAGAACCGAAGCCCAAAAATTAAAACCAATCGGCATCGGTCCAACAGATTTTACAAACATATACAACATGTCTGTGGCATGGGATTATGTTTTAAAACATTTGCACACAACCATTGATATAAACGAAATTGCTCAAATAAACTCAATTATATCTGCAAATAATAACGAAGATGTCACTGGTGGAAGTTTCCGTTATTGTATGGCCTATTGTTTGGGACAACCCGCCCCAAATCCATTAAAGATTCATGATTTATTAGATACCGCCATATACAAAATGAATTTTGACAAACATTTAATTTTAACCAGGGCATTTGATATTCATTATGATATTATCGCAATACAACCTTTTGCAGATTTTAACAAAAGAACCGCGCGTATAATTATGAATTGGTTTTTATTAAAAAATAAATATACGCCAATTTTATTTAATCACAAAACAGACAATCAAGATTATACCGCTGCTCTGCGCGCCAGATTAAATGGTGACACAAAAACATACACAACATATATGTGTGACCGCATGTGCAAAACCCAACACGCGATATTAAAAATGCTGAATCAACGCGTAAAATAATATTTTAATTTTCTTCTTTGAATAATCTGGCTGGATCGACCGCTTTATTTCCGCGACGAACTTCCATATACATTTCATGTTTATCTGCGTTCATGCGTCCCACCGGTTCGCCTGCTAAAACCTCTTGTTCGGGAACAACATCTAACCGTCCCAGATTTGTCATAACGGTATTATAACCGTTTTTATGCGACATAATTATAACACGACCAAACCCGCGAAAATCGTCAGCAAATTTTACAATTCCGTCCGCAGGTGCCGCCACCAAAGCATCGCCAGATGTCCGGATTCGCCAACCGTCCGATGTTAATCCTAATGCTGTTTTTTCACCAAACCGCACAACCAATTTTCCACGCACAGGCAAATTTAATTTGCGGCGCGAAAAACGCGCATCCGCAGACATTTCAGAACTGCCCACACCCGCCGACAATTCAGAAATATTTTTTGCACGTTCCGACAAAGCCTTTAATTTTTTCTGTAATGCGGCATGTTCATTTTTTAATTTTTCATTTTGCGCACTGCGTGTTTTTAACAATTTATCCAACGCGTTGCGTTCGATAGTATATTTTTTTGCAGACCTGTCTAACTTTTCTTTTTCGATACTGCGTGCATCACGAATTTTTTCTAATTCATCTAACTGTTGCGATGCGCGTTGAATATCTGCATCAAATTGTTGCGATACCCCCGACAACACAGCCGATGCCAAAACATAATCGTGCATATTTTGTACATCAAAACTTGGACGCAATGACATATATAAAATTCCAGAAATTGCATCTGCGACTCTGCCCTGGTTTGCCGCCAATTCTTTGGAAATTTTTTCGCGTTGTGCATCTAATTCTTTTATCTTAACCTGCATTTTTCCGCGTTGTTCTTCCAGGTTGCTAACCTGTTCAGCGGTTCGCACCAAATCTTTTTTTGTTTGCGCGACATTTTTTTCAGATTTTTTAACCTGTTCTTCTAACTTTTTATTTTTCTGTTCGACCTGTTTAATTTCTGTTTGGATACGTGACAATTCACTGGCACAAAATGCCGGCGACGCAAATACCACACAACCGATTAAAATAATCAGTATTTTCTTCATTATGTTATTTTACAACAACACGCAAAAATGTTTTCTTTCCTTTCTGCACCATGTGTTCTGCTTTGGATACGACGAATTCTTTTTCAGTAATTTTTTCATTATCGATTTGAATTCCACCCTGTTCGACATTTCGGCGTGCCTCGGATTTGGAATCGAATAAACCTGTGACAACCAAATAATCAATGATTTTCATCTCGCCTGGCATTTCGATTTCAACAGATGGCACATTTTCCGCATTTGCACCACCGGCAAACAATGCCGCAGCAGCAGATTCAGCTTCACGTGCGGCATCAACCCCATGCGCAATTTCAGTCGCCGCGTACGCCAAAATCTTTTTTGCCTCGTTCAGTTCCGCACCTTGCAATTTGGATAATCTTTCAATTTCATCTAATGGTAATTCAGTAAATATTTTCAAGAATTTTCCAACCAAATCATCCGGTGTATTACGGAAATATTGATAGTACTCATACGGGGTTGTTTTATCTTCATTTACCCAAACCGCATTACCAGCCGATTTACCAATTTTATTTCCATTAGAATCAGTAATCAGCGATGTTGATAATACGAACGCTTCTTTACCCAATTTTTTGCGTATCAATTCCACACCCATAATTGCATTACCCCATTGGTCCGCACCACACAGTTGCAACACACAATTATGTTCGCGATAAAGTGTCAAGAAATCAACCGCCTGGAAAGTCATATAATTAAATTCCAAAAATGTCATACCGTTTTCCAAACGCTTTTTCACACTTTCCATAGACAACATACGTGGAATTGTAAAATCCAGACCATATTGCGCCAAGAAATCCAAATGCGAATACCCACGCATCCAATCATAGTTATCAACAATTAACGCGTCCGCCACGCCATCACCAAAACGCAAAAATTTAGAATAAGATTTTTTCAATCCCGCAACGTTTTTTGCCAAAACTTCTTCGGTCATCATGGGTCGCCCCGTATCACGACCAGACGGGTCACCAATACGCCCCGTTGCGCCACCAACCAACATCAATGGTTTATGCCCATATTTTTGCA
Organism: uncultured Pseudomonadota bacterium; assembly: GCA_902793435.1. Taxonomy (GTDB): domain Bacteria; phylum Pseudomonadota; class Alphaproteobacteria; order Rs-D84; family Rs-D84; genus Enterousia. The sequence goes on from CADBDF010000011.1 coordinate 8,071, forward strand.
ACCAACGCATCATCATAACCGGAACAAGGTGCCCCACATGCAGCGAGTCAGCCGTTGGGTCAGAACCCAAATAAACTGCGATTTGTCCGTTATCCAACAAATCTGCAACCGCATCCATATTAGAACATTGATTAATAAAACCGCGTTGGGTCAATTCAAACATCAAACTGTTTTGCATAGAATCATACCTCTTTTTATCTTGTATTCAACCGCACAAACTGTCGCAAATTACGCCAAGTGCATAAATGTGGAATTTCACCATGCAACACTATATATTTTGTTGCATAAAATTTCAAAACACGTCTGTCCCCCCAAGAAACACCATGCAAAAAATCCCGATATTCCCATCTTTCGTCATTTGGGTATGGCGCCAACATATTATCCAATTCCATATATCCATTATATATCAATGCCATATTACATACACCCAATTCATTATCATGAATCACAGATATTTTTTGGCCGGGTTTCAAACTGCGCACATATTTACTGGTCGGTAAAGTAAAGTTAAGACCGTTCTTGGTTTTAACGTCAATATGCAACGCAGAAGTCGTATTAACCTCTGAAATTTCATACTTTTTCATTTTTTAACCTTTAACCAGGTAAATGATAACACGAAAAATCATGCCTTGCAACACCAAACAAAAAATCCGCCAATTTTAATTTGGCGGATTTTTTTATCGAACATGCAAAATGCGTTTTACACGCAATGTCATTTGTTGCAACACTTCCGCACGTGTGCCGGAAAATTCTTCACGTCCAATTTTAGAATCAAACGCGACATGATAATTTCCATTTTTATCACATAACACAACAGTATTTTGAATTGGATAGTTTTCAGTTTTTTTATATTGTTTATCAACTAAATCAAACAACACCGCCGAACGAAACGACGCGTAGTTCTGAACGTAGTGCGCACAGTCGAGCGCACAGTTGCCCGCACAATCGGCAGCCGAACCGAACGTGTCGTCAAAGACCCAAGCACCCAATTTACCGTTTTTAAACTTTACCTGACACCATGCATTTGGACCATGTTTCCCCGACGGATTGCCCAGTTTTGCATATTCGCCACGCGTTTCAAATGCACCAATATGAAATTCCTCTATTTCTGGATTTTGTTCCTGCATCCATGCAAATATATTTTTGACATCTTGCATACCGCATATATCTTCACCTCGATATGTTGTCGCAGGTTTTCCACCAACAAAAATGCCATTGGCATTTACGGTAATATATTCTGTATTTGGAATATTCGCCATTTTTAATCCTTTTTCGATGGAAAAGTCGCACAAATAAAATCTGTGCGACTCTCTCCATTGTTTTTATTTACATGACCATATTATTGCAACATTTTTGCAACTTCGTCCGCCAAGTTATCTTCGCGTTTTTGGATACCTTCACCCAAAACATAGTATGCGAACCCGGCCAATTTACCACCATGTTCTGCGATAACATCTTTCACTTTCTTTGATGGGTCCATAACAAATGGTTGTTCTTCTAATACTGATTCCGCGTACCATTTTTGGATACGACCATCGACCATTTTTTCAACGATGTTTTCTGGTTTGCCTGCTGTTGCACCAGATTCAATGAACACCTTCTTTTCGCGTTCAACCGCCTCTGGATTAACATCGGCAATAGTCATAAATTCAGGTTTATTTGCCGCAATATGCATTGCAACCTTTGGTCCAATTTCATCGATTTTTGGGTCGTTTCCATTGATAGCAACCGCAACACCGATTTGTCCCATACCTGGAACCAATGCATTGTGAATATATGAATAAATATGGTCACCAGAAACCTTTGCAACACGACGCAAATTCATATTTTCACCGATTGTAGAAATTGTTGCCGCGATATCATCTTTGACCGCCGCCAATGTGGCATCAAAATCGCCAGCCAATTCCAACGCTTTGTTTGCAACATCGGCAACCAATTTTTGGAATTTTTCATTTTTTGCAACGAAATCTGTTTCAGCATTTAATTCAACAACACAGCCCAAATTGTCGCATTTTACAACGGTCACCAAACCAGATGCCGCCACACGACCAGCCTTGGACGCAGCCTTGACAATACCTTTTTTACGCAACCAATCAGCTGCGGCTTCGATATCACCATTATTTTCAATCAATGCTTTTTTGCAATCCAACATACCTGCTGCTGTTTTTTCGCGCAGTTCTTGGATTAATTTTGCTGTCACTTCTGCCATTGTTATTTCCTTTCTTAATATTAATAGATTAAAAAATTCTGCGTTCGGGGACAAGTCCCCGAACAACATCTATATTTTTATTTGTCGGCTTTCTTTTCACGACGTTCTGCACGTGCCACCGATGCCTTAGATTTTTCTTTGGCCTCTTTGTCTTTCAAATCGGCTTCCATTTCATCTGCCGCATCCACGTCACCGTCTGCTTTCTTTGCAGCCGCACCGCCCAAACGTTTTTCGATACCAGACAAAATTGCATCAACAAACAAATCGCAATACAATTGTGTCGCACGTGCCGCGTCATCATTACCCGGCACAGGATAATCAACAGCCTCTGGATTTGCATTTGTATCGCAAATAGCAATTGTTGGGATATCCAAAATTCTGGCCTCGCGAACTGCGTTCATTTCGCGTGGAACATCAATGACAACCATTGCCTGTGGTGTGCCATGCATTTCCAAAATACCACCGAACACAGAACGCAATTTTTCAATTTCTTTGGTCATAACGCCGACTTCTTTTTTGGTCAAACCCAATTTGTCAGCATTTGCAACATCGTTTTCCATTTTTTTCAAACGACGAATGCTCTGTGAAACCGTTGTCCAGTTTGTCAGCATACCGCCCAACCAACGATTATTTACATAGTATTGACCACAACGTTCTGCTGCGTCTTTGACAATATCCTTGGCTTGGTGCTTGGTTGCAACAAACAAGATTTTACCACCTGCGGCAGCGACCGCTTCCAATGCGACCAATGCACGATGCAACAGTGGTGCAGTTTTATTCAAGTTAATGATGTGAATTTTATCTTTGACGCCATAAACGTATGGGGTCATCAAAGGGTTCCAACGACGGGTGTGGTGTCCAAAATGAACGCCGGCCTCCATCAATTGTTTCATAGTAAATGTAGGCAATGCCATAATTTTATCCTTTTTTCTGTTAATTCCTCGTTCCCATGGATTTAGCCAAAAACAGCGGTTTTTGGACAGAATCAACCACGAAAACTGTGTTCTTCGCTGAAATAGCGTGCCACAATTCTGCCACAAAGATATTGAAAATGCAAGAATTTTATTTGTTTTTTTAGTGTTTTAGAGAAAGTCACCAACGTCTTACCCCCATGTTAAAAAATATACTTAACGACCAGAAAAAAAGGACTACAAAATAACATTAGAAACATTGCACCAAAAACAAAAAAATAGAACGGAAAAACCAATACCCCCATAAAAAGCACTATTTTCTTTCCCAACCCTGCATGTTTTACTTCTTGCATCTGTGAACAAAACCAATTTTTAATAGCTTTCGGTATTTCATGCGCTTTTTTACGATTTTTCCACAAATACCATATAAGCAAAACATCCAACCCTAAAATTGCTATAGTACCAAAAACAGACAACAATCCTTCGTTCTCTTTAAAAAACATCAACAAAGCAATTATAAAACACAGCAACAGAATATACCCCAGGACTTCCCAAAATTCCTTAATTTGAAAAAGCCACAACAACACATACCCCAACACAATTCCCAAGGCTATTTCTAAAATTAACACGTCAGCAACCTTTGTATTCTATTCCAAAAATAATATGTTATTTTTCTGTTGGCAGAGATTCTGCGCGTTTCAAATTGAACTTATTGATATAGTTAAATGACAAACCAACGGTCATATTGGAACCATAATGTTCTGCGGCACGCGCCTTGGCACGACGATAATTAACATACGGTCCAAATGTAAAATCACCCCACAGGTTTGTATCCAAACGCGCATTTACCAACAAATCACGTTCAAAATCAGTCGGCACATATTGTGAATAATTCAAATATTCACGATAATATCCATCACTGTTGAAACGCACACCTTCGCGGATTTCGTATTCTGCGCGCCAACCGGCCTCTAATGCGAATTTACTGACCGAGTCGTCCATATATGTAAAATCATTTTCATAAACCGCGGTGGTATATAGAGTCTTAAATACCGCATGATCAAATAATGCAATACCGGCACTGGGGCGCAACACACGACGACGTTTTGGACTGCCCACAAATTCGGTTTCATATTCTGTTCGCATGATTGGTCCCAATTTCACATTTTCCCAATCCCAAACCGCATAAGACAAATCAGATGTGAATAAAATTTTATCAGCCTTTTCGTCAGTTGTCGATGGCGCATTATATGGTTTTAATGTTGTTTTGCCATAATCCATATACAATGAATTATCCCAACGCAATCTGTCAAAACCATATTCCAATGCTGTATCAAAAACACCAACAAAAGAATCCTGACCCGATGCAGTAAATGCCGCAACCGGCGAATTAGAATATTCTTCGGCATGACCAATTTGTGTTTTGGTCCAATCAATACCAATACGACGAATATTCAAATCAAATTTAGATTCATGTGGTGTTTCCAATGCAAACGATGCAAATGGTAATAAACATAAAACAGCAATTAAAAATTTTTTCATATCCTATCCTTTATTGAAAATATTCACAAATCAAGAGACAGGACAAAGTTAAAAAAAATAAAAATTTATTTCAATAAAAACTTAACGCCAAATTCTGTATCCGCCGGTCACAGATTGCACACCCCAACCATTTTCGCGCAATGCACGTATCAGTTTCGACACATCTTTATCAACAACAACAAACGAAACGTTATTCCCAGTAATCTTGGTCGTTGCCAAATCCAAACCGGCATTACGCACCGCCGCATTTAAATCAGCCCAGTCCGTCATTGGCCGCAACAAAGTAATATTAAACACGACATGATTTTCCACCGGTATAACCGCATTTGACGACGGCAACCAATTTTGAACAGAATATTTTTCCATAAAAGACCGCGCGGCATCACCATCAATAACAAAAGAAATATTCGCAGTATATGTTGTATCAGACACACGTTCGCCCGCCACAGACGATGAAGAAATTATATTCATTAATTCTTCATTTGAACTTTTTTGCACCGCCGCAGACAACTGTTCTGGATTGGCATAATTTTTTAATTCACGAACAATCACATCGCGACGCGCCGAATTAAAAGCCTTGCTCTTTGCCGCCGCCGCCGTATCCGCCGTCACATTAACAGATGTTGTCCCAGTAATTTCAACCGCATTGACTGAAAATACAGTCATTACACACAAAGCAAACGCATAAATCCATTTATTCAAACGCATATTTTTCAAACCTTAAAACTTTGCCAAAATACCAATACGCACACCCAATGATTTATACACCGATTCGATTTCATCTGCAACTGTTTGCGACCAACCACCCGCAGCCAAAGAATTTATATCGGCAATCACACCCAAATTACTTTTATACACAGCCTGATCTTCGGTTAAATTACGCCCACTAACCGCCGTCCAGTTCAAATAATTTGTACTGCCATAAACACCCTCCAGATACGTATTTGTCGTTGTGGCTGGTGTTAAATAATTAGATGTATAATATCCCTGATTCAAAAACGATGTCGCATCGGCCTTGCCAATATGATAATAATCAAACGTCACACCAACACTCAACATCATAGAATCTGTAATTGAATGCATCCAATTTGTCAAGAACCCAAAATGGTACGCATCACCAAAATCGCCCTTGTCTTCCAAACTTTTTGGATGCTGCCAATCTGGACGATATGGTTGATCGGCGGTTGCGGTATATGTTGGCAAACCAAATTCCAAACGCGCGTTAATCGCATCGTCTGCGGAAAAATCATATTCCATATCCAATGCCAAATAAGGTCCCGTCCATTCAACCTCATAAGAATGACTCACACCATCTTGGTAATAATAATATGTATTCTCGGTTTCGACATACAAATTACCACTGGTGACAGATGGCACCTTGATATAACTGTATGTATCAATAATACCATCGCCGTTCAAATCCGTTCCATCAATTGTTCCCAACAAAGGCGAATTATTATCATCAACAAAAACCAAGAAAGGCAAACACTGGGTTTCACCACCCGCAGATTGACAATAATTTGTTGCACCGTTTGCCGTATCCAAAGACATTCCATAATTACGTTTTGTATCCAATTTATATTTAAACAAACGATACCCAACCGATGGTGTCACACGAAAACTGCCAATTTTCCACATATCGACCAAACCAATTCCGGCATACATTCCCATCAAACTGCCGTCATTTGATGTTCCAACCGACAAGGCGTGTCCTTGCTGGGACCACACCTGATCAGCCACACCATCATCATCAAGATCAACATTCCAATCTTGCAAGAAAAATCCGCCACCGGTAATATCGTCATCGACCATAGACGAATCGCCAAACTGCATACCGTACTGACCACCCAAGGTCAATCGAACCAAACTGTTGCCCAAATAAAAATTATAATTTGCAGATGCATCAAACACATTCCAATTTATATTATCATAATGCAATTTTGACCCAGCAGTACTCATATCAAAACGCCATGATGCCAACTGGTGTGAAATACCGGCATTTAAACTCAAACCCGTATCGGCATAATTACCCGAATAAGGCTGTGTTTGACGAACGACCGTCCGGGTTGTTGTCCGCTGTTGCGTATTATTTGCGCGCACATTGGTATTTGCATTAACATTTGAATTACAACCACCATTTGCCGCACCACATGTGCCGTTCGGTGCCACATACGCATTTATTCCGCCGCCATTATACAGTGAATCTGCATATGGCCCGCCATAGTTGCGTTGAATCGTTCCATTATAATTATAGTATGTTCCCGCCGCATTCGCCATAAACGGCAACAACGCAAACACAGAACAATTCAAAAAAACACCGATTTTCCCAGCCATTTCCCTTACCTTTACCATTATCGCCACCATTATATCATAAAAAACTTGAAAAGAAAATAGGTTATTGCAACAATACACCAAGAATTTTTTGCAGCCATGGCGGAATTGGTATACGCGCAGCACTAAGGATGCTGTGGTTCAAACCTTGGGGGTTCAAGTCCCCCTGGCTGCACCATCCGCTTTCGCTTACACTACAGCGAGATTGCATAAGCAAGCGAGATGTAGAGTTAGAGAAACGGATGTCTCGCTGTAATGAACATAGTAAATGAAAGCGGACAAACTCTCATCCCTTATTTTTATATTAATGATACAAAAAATATTCTTGCCCCACATAAAACTATTTTGCTACCATCACTAAACGATAAGGAAATGAAAGGTCTAAATCTAATTTTAGCCGCGTGTTTGACTGTCCAAATGATGGACTGTGCGGTGGCTGACACATCAAAAATCGGCACACGCACAAATGCAAATCGCACACAAACAATAACGACCCAAAACCGCACACAGTCTGCACCAAAACGGCAAACGGCGACCCAGACACGCACCGCAAACCAAAAAAACATTATCCAGCGCACAACATCTGCAATTAAAAACATCACAGAACAAAATCGCGTGACATCAACAAATCGTGACATTGTTTCACGCACCGCAAAAAAACAAAATATTCTGGGGAGAACCGCAACACCCCCAACAACAACGGCGCGCACCGCAACGACCCAACCGCGCACAATATCACGTGTGGCGGAAACACCAACCAAAACGCGTGAATCAATAATGCAACGCGATTTTGGGAAATGTAAGTCTGTATTTTTTGATTGCATGGACGAATTTTGTGCAAACAAAGACACACAGTTAAAACGTTGCGCATGCTCAACACGTGCAAACGAATTTCGCGCGACACAAAAATCATTGGATAATGTCGAAGACAAATTATTGGATTTCAGTCAAAGATTATTACAGGTCAATATGGACCCGGCGGACGCGGCGGTCATAAACATTGAAACCGAAGGCGAACGCGCATACAACGAAACGATTGATAAAACCACATCTAAAAAAACACTGGACGAAATTGCAAAAAAATTGAATTCAACATTTGATTCGGCAACGGCAAATAATATGTCTGCATTAACATGGTCATTAAATGCAGATTCTGCATTTGATGCTGTGGATTCTTTATCTGGCACCGCAACAACGGCAAAATCTGGGACGGCATTGCGTAATGCGGCATTACCAATCTGTCGCGACATGGCGGCCGAGGTTTGCGATGAAACCGATATTTCATTGGTTGAAAACAGTTATAATATGGCAATTGAACAAGACTGCAACACCGTCAAACGCGCATATGAAACACAAACCCAGGCGGCAAAAACAAAAATCTTGGAAAGCAGTGCATTATTGGACATGACCCGTTTAAACAATTACCAGGATAAAAATGCAGACGATATTTTGACCTGCAAAGCCAAAATGCTGGATATGCTGACCAATACAAATGTGTGTGGTGAAAATTTAACAAAATGTCTGGACATTTCGGGTCGTTACATTAACCCCACCACCGGAGAGGCTTTCTTGTCTGCAGATTTGGTAAATTTGGCTGATTTACTGGTTCGTCCAACAAATGGTGACACTTGGTCAAAAACGCCAAAAAATTCGGCATTTGTTTCGTATTTAAATACCAAGAAAAAATACATTGAACCGGCGACAAAAAATTGCCAAGAAATTGCCGACACCGTATGGAACAGTTTTATAGACGATGCATTATCCCAGATAAAAATTGCACAAAATGCCAAATTGGAAGAGGTTCGCCAAAGTTGTACAAAATTATTAACCGACTGTCTGGACAACGCGAAAACAGACCTGGCAAATTTTGATTCACGCGCCCTATCGACATTTGGTGTCCAAACTGACAAAACCGCAAACGCATTATGCGAAAATGTAAAAACATCATGTGCGGCAATAATGGATTACACCCCAGACGGCGGTGTTTTTGGGACAACCGCCGCGGTTATAATAACTGGCACCGACGAAAACAACAATGACATCACAATCAAGGACAGAAACAATTGGACCGACGGTGTCACAGACATTGCGGCACGCGAAACATATAACACAATTATAAACACCTGTCGCGAGATTGGGCGCGATTGCATCATAAATTCGTGCAAATCCATTACGGGTAATTTTGGATTGTGCGAGAGTATAAACGGTTCGGTCAATCGTCACTCTATTTTGACGCGCGCGGCATGCTGGTCCGAGGTGTATAATTGCGTCGCCGCGGCCAGTGACGAAACCATAAACAATATACATTCAATATTACCGATACATAATAATATCCCCCAGGATTTATACGAACAAATTTACAGCGATGCAATAGACAACTACATTTCCACAACAACCGCCACCAACCCGAACAGAGAGGTCTATGATATTTGCCGTATTAATGGTTTTTGCGCACCTGTATCTGCATCCGATAACAATGACAGACCCGACACAAATTGTTATCGTTGTCGTATTGCCGAACAAATTTGGGGTCATTGCAAATATGAACCAAACAATCGAGAGGAAAACCCAATTTTAATTCCTAATAACGATTCGAATACAACAACATTGTTGTCGTGGTTTGCAAAAAATACACATACCCAAAATGCCGCAAATTCATGTGCAACATCAATTTGTCCAGCGGGCGAGTTGGATATGTTGGTTAATAATCAAACGGTATGTAAAAATCCGTCGGTTGTTTTGCAATGTCCATCTGGGGATACGATTTTATGTGAATCCAGAATTAATACTGTCCAAAATAACTATAATTGTTGTCCAACAAATATGCTTGATAGCGCAAAAAATTGTTGTATGGACGGCATGATATTGCAATACCAAAACCTTTTATCTGAACACACAGAGTCCGTCACATACTGTACCACATCTGGCACATCAAATGTGACCCAGGTTGCCCAATATACAAGCGGTCAAATAACAACACATATATTCTGCACAGGTGGTGTGACCGGTAAGGTTGGCAACGATGCCGAAATAGATTGCAACGGCGAATACATAATTGCCGAATGCCAAGGATTTAACAGCAACAATAACACCCACACTGTATGCAAATATAAAAAGCCATCACTGAACGGCAACGATATCAACTATGATTATTCTATGAATTACTTTATAAATGCCAATGTTGGTAGTACAAACAACAACCTCATAGAAGATGCCAACACGATTAACAGTTATTGTCCGGGAACCAACCAAAATCCCACACCATACAAATGCGAATTTAATGGCACCAATTGGACAGACGGTTGTGGCACCCCAAGTAAATGGTTGGTTGATTTTTAACAACTGTGTCCCCTTCTTTATAAAAGAAGGGGTGGCTGTGCAGCGTCAGCGGAACAGACGGGGTAATTGTGATTATTTTTTATGGTGACTGCGCTTCCGCTTCGTCACCAGACACAATTACCTCCCCCTTTGTTCGCTTGCGCTCACTCGGGGACTCCTTCTTTCATAAAGAAGGAGACGAAATTTTGGCATCATTTGCACCTCTTTAATTCCCCACCAGCGAGTCAGCGCGGTTAGGAGGGGTGTCTTGGCGAACATTTGTTCGCCAAGACGGGGCGGGTTTTTATGCTTTTTTTCCCAACAACTTTATCTTGACAAAAAGTATTTTTTATGTCAATATATCTATATATATAAAATCGAACACAACCAAAGGAGTTGTAAATGAAAACATCTGTACCATATAATTGGAAAAAAGTTTTGACTGGCGTAATGTTGGTCGCGGTTCCTGTATTCGTCGCATGTGAAAAAGACCCAGTGAAACCAAACGAAAACGGCGGAAACGGTGGAAACACACAACAAAAACATAATGTGGAATTGATGTATGGTCGTTCACCATCTACACAATGGCAAAATATTTCATTGGATACTTTATACAAATACAATTCCGACCCAACCGTTGATTCAATATTTATGATTCCAGAAGATATTAGTCAGTTTGCAAACTTAAACGCAACACAAATTAATACTGCACTTACACCTAAATTACGCGAACGTCATAATGTAAACCCACACAAAGTTTTCGGCAAAGGGGATTTGAAATTAAATAATTTGGTCATAGAACAACACCCAGAAATTGTTCGTTTCTTTGCTGATACATTAAAATATAATGTAAAATAAATTTATATCAAATAAAATTAGACAGCTGTATGCTGTCTTTTTTTTATTGCGTTACATTTTTTATTTTTTTACTATAAATATCAAATAAAAAGGGAAAGATGAGAATTTTTATAAAATCATTTTTATTTACTATTTTTTTGTTGTTACCAAAAATTGTTATAGCAGAAGGATGTGGTGATCATACATCTGATGGTTCGACGATTTGTGAAACTTACTATACATGTAAATGGGAATCGGGGCAATGCGTAGAAAAATGCCCAATAGATTCTAACACTGGTTTTTGTGTAAATTACAGTGGATGTTATACAGATGCTGACTTTGGCGGTTGTTCACCCTGTGAACCCGGCACTTATAACAACACAAACGATGCAACCAGTTGCCAGTCATGTTCGTCTTTTTCATATCCCGCACACCGTCATTTTGACTCAACATATAATGGCACCTATGGATTGGACACTTGCCCATGGGTTTGTGCCAATAATTATTTTGACGATGTTGCACACACTGAATGTTTTGCATGCCCACTTCCATCAAGCGGTTTTATGAGCTATCGTGCCGATGCCGACATCTCACACATCAGCACATGTAGTTCGTGTAATCAAAACCAATATATTATACAAAAAGATGTCATAATAAACAATGAACCAAAAAACGTATATTACTGCGGTACTTGCGGTTTTAACATCCAACCGACCGAAACTGGTACAGGGACAAACGTTTTTACTTGCACATGTCCAGCAAATACTAACCATAGTGGATATTCTTTTGACACTACTGGTCATACAGAATGTATATGCCCAGATAACGCACATCCGAGCGGTACAACGTGTGTATGTAACGATTCAAACAAAACGATTGTTTTAGATAACGAAACAGGTTTATATGTATGCAGCTCTTGTTCCAATCCCCATGCTACACTTGATGGTAATGTATGTAAATGTAATGAGGGATATTACGGAACAATAAACGGAATAAACACGCAATGTACCCAATGTCCCAGTGGCACAACAACCAATGGCGATGCAGAACACAGGAACGAATGCTATATGGATGCATCAACTAAATTCTGCTATGGTTCTGATGATAATAAAAAATGTATGAACTTGATACCCGCCGGCACATTTATTTCCGCACCAAATAACACATAATCCCACTAACCGCTTTTTTAATTTCAACTAATTGTGTGTCGGTAAATTTTCCCAGCACCCAATCCGCCGGATCCATTGGGCTTTCAAAATCACGTGGGTGCGAAATACCAATCCTGATGCGCCGATATTCATTTCCCACCGCCGCATCGATTGATTTTATGCCGTTATGACCGGCACTGCCCCCGCCCGTCTTGTCACGAACTTTACCATTGGGCAAATCCATATCGTCATGAATCACAATCAAATTTTCCAATGGTATTTTATAAAATGTCATTAATGCCAACACTGCAACACCACTGGAATTCATATATGTTTGCGGTTTCGCAAAAATAACTTTGTGTCCATCTATTTCCGCGCGCATCGTCAGTGCGTTTTTTTCCGCCCGCCAAGACGCATTTTCGCCCGCCAACATATCAATCGCAATAAATCCAACATTGTGTCGCGTGACCGCATATTCAGGTCCCGGATTACCCAGTCCAACAATTAAAACAGGTTTATTTTCTTGCATAGTACCAACCCTTTTTTTAATATGATAACATATAAAGGAGACAAAAATGAAATTAAATTCAAAAATTTTTTTATCAACTGTTTTAATGGCTGGTATGGTGGCATCTGCGAACGCAAATCCTGTTATTGATGTGTATGCCGGTGGAATGTTTGGTGCCGGTGGCGCAACAATTTATAACAACACTCACAGTAATGTATCCGCCCAATCTTTTGGCGGTGTTTTGGGTATTGATATTCCATTATTGCGGGTCGAGGCCGAATATAACCATTTAACAAACGACAAATTTTCAACAAATGATGCAATGTTAAACGCATATTTCAAGATGTTATCTACAATGGTTCATCCATACATTGGCGTTGGTGTTGGAACTATTTTCGGGGGCAGTTATAACCCAGAAAATATCAAATACGATGTAAAATCAACTGTCGCATACCAAGGCATGTTGGGTTTAACATTTGACATTTTGGCATTACCAATCAAATTTGATGTCGAAGGTCGCGCCCTGTATGCACCAAATTTTGTTGAAATCGGCACAGAAAAACCTGATTTATTCCAATATGACGCACGTTTGAAATTGCGCTATATATTCTAATGGTGAATAAATGCTAACACTGATTGACGGGAACTCTTTATTATTTCGTGCATATTATGGTGTGCATTCACGCCTGACCCGCGCTGACGGCACACCAACTGGCGCGGTATATGGGTTTATGAATATGATACTGCCGGTATTGGCGACGGCAAACCCGAACGATTCTTTTGTTTGTGTGTTTGACGCATCGCGCATCAGTTTTCGTCAATCAATCTATCCAGAATACAAGGCTAATCGTGACGAAACACCGGCAGATTTAATAACACAATCTTTCATGGTTCGCGAATGTATGTCTGCAATCGGTATGCCTGTTTTATGCATACCCGGGGTCGAGGCTGATGATGTAATTGCAACTCTGTCGCGTCAGTTTTGTGATATGCATGATAAAACCCGCATAATTACCAGTGATAAAGATTTAATGCAACTGGTATCGCACTGCGTATTTTTATACGACGGAATGAAACAAACAGAAATCCACGACCAGCAAGTTTTTGAAAAATTCGGTGTAAAACCATCCCAGGTTATTGACGCCCAAAGTTTAATCGGCGACACCGCCGATAATGTCCCTGGCGTTCATGGTATTGGTCCCAAAAAGGCGGCTGAATTATTAACACAGTTTGGAACACTGGACGGCATTTACGAACATATTGACGACATAAAAAACGAACGCATACGCAACATGCTGATTACCGAACGCGACAAGGCATACCTGTCAAAAAAATTGGTCACATTAAAAGATGATGTTGATTTGACTGGTTTAAAAATCACACCGTTTGTATTTAACACACCTGGGGCATTGGAATACGTCAAAAACAAAATCGAAAGTTCGTCTTTGGCGGACAAAATTCAAAAACTGTTCCCGATTGAAAAATACGATGCATCAAAACAATCGTCATTTGAATATATGGGGTCCGCATGTCCAACACCGGAATCAGCGCTTCCCGCCACAACCATTGAATCAAAATTACCGCCCCAGAAATATCAATCAATTACGAACATCGCACAACTGGACGAATTTTTATCACACATAAAAACACATGTCGCAATCGATACAGAAACCACAGGAATCGATACAATGACGGCAAAAATTGTGGGGCTGTCCATTGCGTATGATTCATGCCATGGTGCATATATTCCATTACACCATATTGGCGCAACAACTGATTTATTCGGTGGCACAACAACCATACCCGACCAGTTAGATGAAACCATTGTATTTAAAAAACTGATGCCAATATTACAAAACCCAAACATAGTTAAATTTGGGCACAACATGAAATATGATTTGCACATTTTGGCAAATTCTGGTCTGGATATTTCGCAAATAAAAAATCTAGACGATACTATGTTGTTGTCATATATTTTGCATGGCACATTACATGGACATGGTCTGGACGAATTGGCTGAAAAATATTTAAATCATAAAAACATACATTTTGCATCATTATTTCCACCAGAAACGCCCGATGCGAATCGCAACTTTGCGACACTGGAAATTGCAAAGGCGACACCCTATGCCGCCGAAGACGCAACTGTTTGTTTTGCGTTGTATGATTTAATGCGACCCACATTAGATAAAAATAAAAAACTATGTGATTTATATGAAAAATGTGACCGACCATTATTACCTGTATTGGTAATGATGGAAAGGAACGGTGTATTGGTAAATCGCGACGGATTAAAAAACTTATCATCGGTATTTCATACACAACTGGAAAATTTACAGAACGAAATTTGGACACTCGCCGGCCATGAATTTAATATTGCCAGTCCAAAACAATTGGGCGCGATATTATTTGATGAACTGAATTTAACACCAAACAAAAAACGTTCCACAGACGCCGAAACACTAAACGAACTAATTGACGAACATCCAATAATTGAAAAGATTTTATCATGGCGTTCCATTGCGAAATTGGCTGGCACATACGCAGATGCCCTGCCGAAACAAATTGGCAGCGACGGGCGTATTCACACGACATATTTGCAAACATCAACAAATACCGGGCGGCTTTCCAGTCGTGATCCAAATTTGCAAAATATTCCTGCCAAAACTGATTTGGGTGCCGAAATTCGCCGTTGTTTTGTTGCGCCATCGGGTCGTGTATTAATATCTGTGGATTATTCACAAATTCAATTACGTTTATTGGCGGACGTTGCCGGTGTTGCGACATTTCGTAATACATTTAATGCCGGCGCCGACATTCATGAACAAACCGCGCGCAAGATATTTAATATTGCACCAGAGGTACCCGTCACAAAATCCCAACGGCGTGCGGCCAAGACTGTGAATTTTTCAATTATTTATGGTATATCGTCATTTGGGTTGGCGGCCCAGTTGGGTGTTTCGCGGGACGAGGCAAAAAAAATCATAGATGCATATATGGCGGGGCTGCCCGAGGTTAAAAAATACATTGATGAAACGAAACAGTTTGCAATGAAAAACGCATGTGTTTATACACCATGGGGACGCAGAATTGAATTACCAGAAATCAAAAATTCCAGATTAAAACAATATGCCCTGCGTGCCGCGGTCAATGCCCCAATCCAAGGATTCGAAGCCGACCTGATGCGATTGGCGATGGTGGAAATTGCACGCGATATTGTTGCGCCAAACCCAGATAAAATAAAAATGATATTACAGGTCCATGATGAAATCATATTTGAATGTGATGAAAATGTGGCAAATGAATTCGCGAAAAAAATACGCGAAAAAATGGAAAACGTATGCAAAATATCTGTTCCATTGGTTGCAGAATCCAACATTGGAACAAAATGGGATAAATAAACAAAAAACATTGATTTTCGCGCATGTAATTTTATAATGCATGCGTACGCACCCGTGGCTCAACTGGATAAAGCACCACCCTCCGAAGGTGGGGATTGCGCGTTCGAATCGCGCCGGGTGCGCCAATAAATTATCAAGGTTAAAAATGTTGTTGCGCATAATTGCAATTTTATCATTGATTGGACTGACGGCATGCAACAGTGTTTATGTCAAACCGAACTCTTTGGACCCAGACCAAAAAATATTTGTTCCGCGTGGCGGCTATTCGATGAAAAGGTCTGTCAAATTGGCATTACAAAATCGCAACTATAATGTTCATGTTGGACGATTAACAAAAACAGCAGAATCATCTGACCTGGATTTCGAAACCTATGTTATTCCCAATGATGCAAAATATTCTGTACGCGTCCAAGAACGCAGTGAAATATTCCGTCCAATTTGGTGCATGTTTAATGGTTTTTGGTGGTGGAATTTTAATGTATCAATTGTGGAACAAAAAACCGGCACAGAAATTTTATCATGGCGCGGACGCGGTTGCCAAAACAGTTCGCTACGTAAATTGGACGCATTATTGGACACAATGGAAATCAAATCAAAATAATGCATAACAAAAAATTAATTGCAAACAAATTTCAAAATGTTTTATCATAGAAATGCGAAAACAACGGGAGTTGTTTTCGGGGCCTTCGAAAAGCCTATAAATACAACCGATGCAAGGTTTGCATTGTTATCCAACCGCAAAAACGATTCGATAATCGTTAATGCATTGATATAACTGATTCAGATTTTGCATCGATAATTGTTCGATTTATCGATGCTTTTTTATGCGCGATGTAAGTATTGAACAATAACTCCCAATGATTTTAACCCCAAACCAAATTTTTGGTCAGGGTGCCACATTCACGAAAGGTATGTGGGATCATTGTTGTATTTTGATTTTTCGAACACCCCGACCGCTCAACTCCGTTAGCGGTGTTTTTATTTTTGCGATGCAAAAAACACAAAGGGGAGAAAGATGAAAAAACTGTTGTTTGGATTGCTGGGACTGTTGGTAACGATTTCTGGTTGGTCAGCAGAAACAAATTCGGGGCCGATATCG
>CADBDF010000012.1 GCA_902793435.1 uncultured Pseudomonadota bacterium
TATACTTGCAATGGTAGGCGTGCAAAAATATGCGACAAATAATGATATAAGTTCAGGTTAGCTTTTTGGATGATTCAATTTCCAAACTAACGCATCCAATGCATTGGTGTGACGACGACTGGCGGTCTGACGTAACAACCCAGTCATTTTTCCGATTTTATTCATTGATAAATCGCATGAATGCAATATCAACAATTTTCGATCCGTGACACTATCTACAGAATCCAACCAGTGTACCAAAACATTATATAAATTATCGTATTCCTTATTTGGGACATTGATATTGGGTTTCAATTTGATGTTCGCGATAATAGATTCAAACCATTCATATCGCACGGAACAATCTGCCGGCCATGATGCCAACATTTGTTGCCATGTCTTGTCGTTTTTGTTCATGCGTACAGCAAAAAGGATAGCTACGCAAATTTGGTATTCAACGTTTGCACGTGTCCACTTTGTATTATCGTTCAGTTCCTTTTCAAAACGTTCAAGAATAACTTTTGGATTATTATTTTTCATACATAAACAATACCGCATAATCCGTAAAAATCAAGAAAAAGCAATAAAATTAGAAATTTATTATTGAACAAATAACTGGACAAGTGGTGAAAGATTATGCCAATAAAAAAGGTGCCGCTTGGCACCTTGGTTTTAATACACCTTAACAAACCTCGGCATCGGCAAATGCGAATTGCGTCAACGAATTTTCTTTTGCCTGGATACATATATATTGCATTTCAGTTGCGCCTGTATTTTCCATCGCACGTTTCGCCCCAGTTGCAACACGAATAGCTGTTCCTGGTTTAATCTCAATTTTTTCATCATCAACCGTAAATGTACCATTGCCAGTTAAAAAGATATAGATTTCTTCGTTTTGTTTATGAATATGATTAAATGGTGATTTTGCACCAGCAGGCATAACACTAACCGAAATTTCCGCCGATGTTAAGCCAAGTGCATCGTGTAAAAATGCCTTGCCGTATTCTGTTTTTGCGACATCCGCCATTGTTCCAAAATTTGTTGATGAATATTTTGCCATAAAATTCTCCTTTATTTCTATGCGCATTTATTTTATACTATTATAAGCATTTTGTAAAGTAGGCACATTTTTATAACATAGTATCATAAAAGAAACTATTGTGTAAAACAAAGGAAAAGACAATGAAAAAATCTGATTTGCCGGAATGCCCAGTGGCAACTTTGTTGATGTTAATTGGCACAAAGTGGAAGGTTTTGATAATTCATGATTTACTAACTGGCACAAAAAGGTTCAAAGAATTACAACGCAGTGTTGGATGCAGTCAAAAGGTTTTGACAGATAACCTGCGTGAATTAGAAGACAATGGTTTGGTATCAAGAAAGGTTTATGCTGAAGTTCCACCACGCGTTGAATATAGCATGACTAAATTGGGTGCGACTTTATCACCTGTGTTGAACGCCATGGCTGCATGGGGTAATAATTATAAGAAAAATCTTAAATAGTACCGATTCTTCTGAACAAACAACTGGACTTTTGCCGAAAGATTATGCCAAATACGACAACCGTAAAAGGATTGTCTATGAAACATACGCATTTTGACGATATTTGCCCCAACCATCGCACAGATTTTGTGATGTTATACTTTGCTGCATGTCGGTCTTTGCGCGAGCTTGAGGCAGCAATACGTCGCAACCAAGCTGGCAATTTAACCTGTCGCCAAGCATGGCTACTTCGCCGTATTCAATATAAGTTTGTGCAGGTTGTGGCCCACCATAAAGCCCACCAGCGCAATGATATATCCGCTATACCCAACGCAAAGTATCCGACAGGCATCGTTATTGACCTAAAAAGCCCCCAAGGAAACGTTTTCTACCTTATAGGGCTAGCTAATCGACTTATGCGGGAACTTGGCCTGTCGACCGAAGAAATCGCCGAATTTAAGCGCGAACAATCCAGCGCAACAACATACCACGCCCACCTTAGCCTTTTACGCAAATGGTTCGGGATTGTGTTTGTTGGAACTTAGAACAATACAAAAAACACTACGAACAACGATGCCATCAAAAACATTGTTATATGTGGCATATAGAAATAAAAAAACATCATAAAACACCTTGATTTTATCTGCTATTTTCTTCTAATATAGCAATAAGGAAAGGATAATTTTTGATAGCGATACCCGCCAGATTGCCAGATTATACCGAATGTCGCCCTGTTTTGAAGTGGGCCGGCGGTAAAGGGCAATTGTTAGAACAAATCGAACAAAAACTTCCGTTAAAATTAAAAATGAACGGCATCAAACGCTATATTGAACCATTTGTTGGTGGTGGCGCTGTGTTCTTTGATATATATAATCGGTATAATATCCAAGAAGCTTTCTTGTTTGATATCAATCCGGAACTGGT
The DNA here is from genome assembly GCA_902793435.1 of uncultured Pseudomonadota bacterium. Classification (GTDB taxonomy): domain Bacteria; phylum Pseudomonadota; class Alphaproteobacteria; order Rs-D84; family Rs-D84; genus Enterousia. The sequence goes on from CADBDF010000012.1 coordinate 2,386, forward strand.
GATTCTTTATAACGTTATCAAACGCAATGTTGAAAACTTGATTACTGAACTGACCAAGATTCAAACAGAATACAAACACACTGATGATACAAAGGCATATTATTATGCCAGACGTGACGAATACAACGACTTTGATAAGGACGTTGATGCTAATGTGTATCGTTCTGCTTTTGTTCGCCGCGCAGCCCTAACTGTCTTCTTGAACCGAACATGTTTTAATGGTTTGTTCAGAGTTAATAGTAAAAATAAATTCAATGTTCCTATGGGCAAATACACAAACCCACGCATATTGGACGAAGAAAACTTATGCAACGTGTCCGAAGCTTTGCAAATTGCTACTATTATGCAGGCGGATTTTGGCGTTACACCAGATTATGTAAAAGCTGACACGTTCATTTATTATGACCCCCCATATCGTCCAATTCGTGAAACATCTTCATTCAATTCGTACGCCGTTGGCGATTTTGATGATGAAGAACAAAAACGATTAAAGTCGGTTTTTGATGCATGTAATCAAATGGGCGCACTGCAAATGTTAAGCAATTCAGACCCAACCAATTATGTAGACGACCCGTTCTTTGATGATTTGTACAAAGATTATAAAATTAACCGTATTTTGGCTAAACGTCTTATAAATTCCAAAGCTGACGGTCGTGATGCAATTCGTGAATTACTTATAACTAACTATGACTAAGAAATCGTATCGTCTTTATTGTGCTGATTGCCTTGAAAAGTTGCTTGAACTTCCGGAAAATACATTTGATATGATTTTTGCCGACCCGCCGTATATGCTTTCCAATGGTGGTATCACATGCCAAAATGGCTGTGTTGTATCTGTGAACAAAGGTGATTGGGATAAATCACATGGCCTCAGTGATGATTTTGAATTTCATAAAAAGTGGCTTTGTGCCTGTCATCGTGTCTTGAAACCAAATGGCACATTGTGGGTCAGTGGCACATATCACAGTATATATTCGTGCGGTTTTGCCATGCAATTACTCGGTTTTCATATTTTGAACGATATAACTTGGTTTAAACCAAATGCCAGTCCGAATATGTCTTGTCGCTACTTTACCGCAAGTCACGAAACTTTGCTATGGGCGCGCAAAAACAAAAAATCTAAACACACTTTTAATTATGAAGTGATGAAAAACGGTGATTTTCCGAAAGACTTTATCAAAAAGCCTGGTTGCCAAATGCGAAGTGTTTGGGCCATTGGCACCCCAACCAAGGAAGAAAAGAAATTTGGTAAACACCCAACTCAAAAACCGGTAGAATTGCTGGAACGTATTATTCTGGCATCTACAAATCCCGGCGATTTGATTTTAGATCCGTTTATGGGTAGTGGAACGACAGGTGTCGCCGCATTAAAACACGGCCGCCGATTTGTAGGCATAGACCAAGAGACACAATTTGTTGAACTGGCTGAAAAAAGGTTATATGATATATCTGAAAAAAAGGATAAAAAATGAAAGCGAATGGAATTGGTGGTGCAAATACTAAAACCGGTTTAGTTTTTGAAGGGAAGACCGATTTACGCACTTTTTTGTGTTCTCAACCAGGATATGATTGCAAAGATGATAGACGCGGTTGGGTTTCTGTTTTATACAAAGGCGAAGAAGTAGCATCTATCTTTAAGAAAACGGCATTATATAAATTCTTAGAATATCGTGGTATCGATTGGAAATCCATATTATCTAAAAAATTATTGCCGGATGATTCCATTTATGTTGTTATAAACAACACGTTTTTTGTTATTGAATGTAAGTTTCAACGTGTGGCCGGCTCTGTTGATGAAAAATTACAAACCTGTGATTTTAAGAAAAAACAATATAAGAAACTGTTGGCTCAACTGAACATGGAAGTCGAATATATTTACTTGTTGAGCGATTGGTTCAAGCAACCATGTTATCAAGATGTCTTAGATTATATCGTTTCGGTCGGCTGTTCATATTATTTTGAATATATACCATTACAAAAATTTGGTCTCCCAATTCCTGACCATAAGTAATAAGAGAAAAACATGGATGTTGAAAATTATTTAACATACATAAAGGGATATAATATAGATGTAGATAACGTAGTTTCTCGCCAGGATTCTGTTGTTGATTTAAATTTGAAAATATTATATAAACGGTTACACGACGCAAAAAATGCATTTATGTTATTATGTGATAATAATATGAATACAGATGCCACTCTTATAGCCGGCCATATATTAGAAACATGTGCAACGATACACTATATAAAAGCGGCCAAAGATAAAATATTTAACACTAGACGTTATGTCGCTAAATCTACCGTTAGTAGCGCTTATGATTTACTTGGAATAGATAACACAAATCTTCAGGATGAAAAATACAAGTTAGCTATAGATGATTTTCTGGACTATTTGGATGATGTTGGACATTTAATTTTAAAACCATCAAAAAAAGAAGATAAAAAACAATTGAATAAGAAACTTGTTTCTAAATTACGTTCTGTAGATTTGACGAATAAAGATAAACGTAAACTCATTAAGGAATATTACGACATGCCGATAGTGAACGATTATATAAACTGTTTTATTTCCGGTATGCAAAACGCTGTTAAAGGTAACCCTGATGAAAATGCTGAAAAATTAGAAGAAGCGATAAAATTGTTTTACGTTTCTTATTGTAGAATCAAGCATGCAAGCGCATTGCTTTATCCTGGCGAGATATACGCGGATAAGCTCATTATTCGTGATAACAAAGAAGAATTGTGTATACCTGCAGTTTTTCTTAGTTTAGATATGATATCCGATACTCCTGTATATCTTAAACAGAAAAGCCTAGACCCTTGTTCCATAAGTATAAAAAACGTATAATATAAGAAAAAATAAGAAAAAAGAGGTAATGCAGTTGGAGTCACCATTAGCAACCCCTCAGCCGAACCTCTGGCAAGATGCTGGTATAAACAGAGCAACTTGTCAAACTTTTTGTATAAAAAGCGTCTTTTTGAAGCGGGTGATGCGACAACAATTTTCACAAAAATGTTACATATTTGCTACATAGGGTGGTAGTTGGGATAATGGTAAAATGGCGGGAAGGCGCGGAAATTGGGCGAACAATCGGTTTAGGTTCAGACGATTTCTAATCTGTGGGTTGCAGGTTCGAGTCCTGCTGGGCGCGCCAGATATAAACAACACGACCATTGCTGGTCGTGTATTATTTGGAGCGAATGTTATGAATTTACAAGAACTTGAACATATCGTCAAAGGTATATTGGCAAAACCAGAAATGAGAATTGGTGTCCAAAAGTATTGTGAATTATTACACTTGTTTCGCGACATTAATGTTGCGACAAACGAAGAATATCAAAGTTTATACAGAGATTTTTATAGGACAAATTTAGCTTTAATAAGATGTAAAAATTTTGAAACAGAATATTTTACCGTTTTAGAACGATGGAAAAATAGTACATATTTTGATTCAAAAAAGATTTTTGATGATGTGTGTGATATAAATGGTGATTGCGAGATATCTTTTGGTTCAAAAATTTTACATAATTTGGATACTGAATATCCTATTTGGGATAGTGTTGTAACAATACAACATTTTGGTTTTCGGCAGGTCCCAGGAAATAAAGAAAAAACGTGGAATAAATATTTGAATTATAAAGATGCTTTTGAAAGATATGTCCAATCGACTGAAGGACAAAAGATTATAGATTTGTTTGATAAAAGATTCCCTGATAATCATATTTCTGATGTGAAAAAAGTTGATTTTGTTTTATGGCAAGACAGAGAAAGTCAAATTTCTATCCCTGATGAGTTTTGTGGTTGTCGGCGAAAAAAATAATTTATTCCAAATTTTTTGCCATTGCGGTTGCACTGGCCCAGGACCATTGAAGATTATATCCGCCCAGGTCGCCTGCGATGTCCAAACATTCACCGATAAAATACAACCCCCGGCACAGTTTGGATTCCATCGTTTTTGATGATATGTCGGTTGTATCTATGCCACCGCGTGTGATTTCGGCACTGTCGAATTTTTGCAATTCGAATTCGTTTGGTGCGATTTTTACTATCATTTTTTCTGTTAATGTTTTTATTTCGGCGGTTGTCCAATCGGCAATATTTTTTGTGTTTTTGCCAATCAAAAATTCTACCAAGCGTTCGGGCATTTGTTGTGACAATATTGTTTTTATTTGTCGCCGACCATTTATTTGTTTCTGGGTTGTTATCAAATTTTCAATATCGCAATTTGGTAATAAATTTATTGTAAATCCGTTGTTTATATCCCGGACAGATGTTCGATAAATTGCAGGTCCCCCAATTCCCCAATGCGTGAATAACATGTTGTCTGTAATTTTTTCGCGGTTAATTGTTATTTCCACTGGCGTTGATATTCCTGATAAATTTGAATCAAAAATTTTTGTCTTTATTCCGCACAGTGCAGGGCGGGGTGGTACGATTTTATGACCAAAACTTTTTGCAATTTTATATCCAATGTCCCCAGAACTGATATTTGAATATGATATACCGCCAGTTGCTATACATAGATTTTTTGCAAAAAATGTTTGTGTGTTTGTTTTTATTTCAAATATATCGCTTGATTTTGTTGCAGACAAAACATTTGTGTTCAATACAATGTCGGTTTTATTTGCATCATTTAATAGTGCGTTAATAATGTCTGTGGCATCATGGGCAAAGTATTGACCAGGCGATTTTTCAAATATTTTTATGTTGTGGCTGTGCGCCCAATTTAACATGTCGGTTGGTGTCCAGACCGCCAATGCAGAACGTGTGAAATTTGGGTTTTCACCAAAATAATGTTTATAGTCCGCCGATATATTTGTGAAATTACACTTGCCACCGCCAGATATTGCAACACGACGAAGTGGCCGAGAACCTGCGTCCAATATGCATACAGATTTATTTTTTATGTGTCCGGTGGCAAATATGCCCGATGCCCCCGCGCCAATAATGATAATGTCGTATGTTTTCATGATGATTATTATACTAAAAAAACCGCATCGGTGCAATGCGGTTTATCCGATAAAAATGGTGGGTTATGTAGGACTCGAACCCACGACCAAAGCGTTATGAGCGCTCCGCTCTAACCAACTGAGCTAATAACCCACGAGTGAGATTATTACACCCTTTTTTTGTTTTGGCAAGTTAAAAATTAAAGTGCTTTATTTTTATGTCTAATTATGCCAAGATTTGCCTATGACTGAATTAGTCCAAATTTTAAGTGATGTTCAAAAACAAGCGTTTAATACCATTGAACGCACAGATTCTAATGTGTTAATTTTGGGTCAGGCAGGGACCGGAAAATCTACATTTGTTAATTACTTAAAGGGGGCATCGTCAAAACGGATTGTATGCGCGTGTCCTACGGCGGTTAGTGCGCTGAATATCGGTGGGCAAACAATTCACAGTTTGTTTCAAATTCAACCGCGTGATTTTATTATGCCTGAATTTTTAAAGTTAAAGGCAAAAACACGCAATATTTTGGTCGCAACCGATGTTTTAATCATAGATGAAATTTCTATGGTGGCACCTGATTTGTTGGATGCAATGGATTTGTTGGCACGCCAGGCACGTCGCAATAATGCACCGTTTGGTGGTATTCAAATTGTTGCAATTGGTGATTTGTTTCAATTGCCACCTGTGATTGTGACAGATGCGGTCGATTATTATAAACAAGAATATGGTTTCGAAAATTCTTATTTTTTTGATAGTCATGTTTATAAACGTGCTGATTTTATCAGGTTTGCTTTTGATAAAGTTTATCGTCAAAATGATGGTGCTTTGTTGGAAAATTTAATCAGGTTGCGCAGTGGCGATTTGACTGCGCTGGAATTTTTTAATAAATGTAAAATTGAAAATCCAGAAAAACGTGCAAATGCGGTTTTGATTACACCATATCGGGCAATGGCAGAAAATATAAATGCGTCGCGGCTGCGGGCAATTGCCGCCCCAGATATTACATTTGTGGGTGAAATGACCGGGAATTTTTCAGAAAAAGATGTGCCTGCGCCTATGCGATTGACTTTAAAGGTTGGGGCGTTGGTTGTGTTTGTGAAAAACAGTGATAAATGGCATAACGGGTCTATGGGGCGTGTGTTGGAAATTGGTACGCGTGGAATACGGGTTGAATTGTTAAATGCTGCGCGGACGGTCGTTAATGTGAAACCTGAAAAATGGGAAAAAATTGAATACGTGCGCGATGAAAATGACAGATTACAAGAACATGAAATTGGTGCATATAAACAATTTCCATTGAATCTGGGGTATGCAATGACTATTCACAAGGCCCAGGGAAAAACATTGGACGCTGTTGTTGTTGATATTTCGCGTGGCGCATTTGCGCATGGACAAACGTATGTTGCATTGTCGCGAACACGCGCCGCAACCGACATGCATGTGGCATCGATGTTACGCGAGAGAGATGTAATTTTTGATAAACGCGTTTTAGAATTTATGAACGTAGAATAATTTTAAGTATATTGTTGCAGGTATGCCAACATAAATTCGTCCAGGTCGCCGTCCAATACCGCATTTGAATCAGTTTTTTCAACATTTGTACGGACGTCTTTGACCAGTTGATAAGGGTACAGAACGTAATTTCTAATTTGGCTGCCCCATTCGATTTTCTTTTGTGTGGCCTTGGATTCAGCTTCGGCGGCTTCTCGTTTTTTTAATTCTAACTCATACAGGCGCGAACGCAAAATCTTCATAGCCATATCTTTGTTTTGAAATTGGCTGCGTTCGTTTTGACATGTGACCACAGTATTGGTTGGTATGTGTGTAATACGAACGGCACTGTCGGTTTTATTAACATGTTGCCCGCCCGCACCAGATGACCGGTATGTATCAATACGCAAATCTTTTTCATTGATTTCAATTTCAATAGAATCATCAACATCAGGCCAAACATCAACCGATGCAAAACTGGTTTGCCGTTTTCCATTTGCATTAAAAGGTGAAATACGAACCAAACGATGCACACCAATTTCACTTTTTAGCCAACCGTATGCTTTGTCACCTTCGATTTTTAATGTGATACTTTTTAATCCTGCGACATCGCCAGGGTGTTCATCAACAACCGTAGCCGAAAAACCATGACGTTCGACCCAACGTGAATACATGCGCGCCAACATTTGCGCCCAATCCATAGCCTCGGTCCCACCGGCGCCAGCCTGGATAAATAAAAACGCATCATTTTTATCGTTTGGACCATTGAATAATGTGATAAATTTTGCGGCATTTGCACGTTCCGCCAAAGATTCAATCGCGGTGATAACATCTGGGTCAGTGGGGGCAATTTGATAAAGTTCGTTTAAATTTTGAAAATCTGTGGTCAAAGAATTTAAATCGGTCAGTTGTTTTTCCAATGATGATTTTTTTTGTAATAATTTGCGTGCGCCGTCCGCATCGTTCCATAAATTTTCATCAGCGAGTTTTGTATTTATGTTGTCTAAATCAGCCTGAATTTGTTCAGGGTTTATCGCGCCGCGCAACGCGGTTATATCATTTTCAACTTGGGACAAGATTTCATTTGGTGCCAGCATAATGTTTATGTTATCAATTTAGTTTTTCAAATCAATAAATAATTGCAATAACATGAATTATATGATAAAATTTAACCTAAGAGAGAGGCTTGGTATATGAAAAAAATATTTGCTTTTTGTGGTTTGTTGGGATTAATTCTTGGCACAAATTCTGCGGTTGCGGTGTCTGCGGGTGTTGTGACGGGGGGTGCCGCCAGTCGTGGTGTTGGTTTGATTTCTAATACAAATAATAATGCTAATATTAATGCAAATCGTGGTATGCAGGGTATTGCCAATGCGTATAAACAAAATCAAATTGCAACATATTATATGAATACGCAGTTAGATGTTGGAACGGCATGCAGTGAACGTATTATGAATTGTTTGAGTGAATATTGTGATGGAACAACAATGTCGGCGGGTATTGTATCGGGTCGTTGTGCGCGTGCCACCGAAACAGAATTATATAATTATGCTTTGCTTTGTTTGCAGAAAGATAATTCACAATTATTGCCACAATACAGTGTTAATACTATAAACAGTCCGGGTGCTATGAATACGGCGGCGCGGTTGTGCCCACCGTATGTGCAACAGAATTTAATGACATGGTTGTCTATGTCGAATATGGCGGATAAATTATCGAAATCTCATTCGGATTTGTGTTTGCAAAGACGTCAAGAATTAGAGGCGGCAATGTCGTGTCATTCTGTGGCGTTGGCATACGGTAATGACACAACCAGTAAATTGACATCGCAATTGACAGATTATTGTGGTTCTGGGGTTCCGGGAGGTTCGGCGGAAATGGTTGCGCGGTTTGTTAATGCGGGTAATGTTGGCGCAAATGTTTGGGGCTGGGCGGAAAAAGTGGTCGGTCTGGACATAAATGCCAAGGGTGCCGATTGGCAATCTGCGGTTGATAATGTTTTGGCGGGTTATACCAATCGTATGAATTTGGCGTGTGGTGATAATTTGCAAATTAACCCGAGTGCCGCAACGGTATCAACAACAGGGACAGCAGGATTATTGATTGCAGCGGCGGCTGTGACTGATGCAAAATTCCCAGATGCAGCAACGGTTGCCGGTAATGCGGTCAATCCATCGGCATATTCGGCATTTTGGATGGATATTACATCAAACAGTGATTTGTTGGATTCTGGCACCGCCAGACAGGTCGTTAATGCGGGTTTAACAAATTCGCCATTGACCGCAAATCCATTTTTGACGAGTAGTCAAATGTCACAAATGCAAGAGGGTTATAAAAGAGGAACCAAGGTGTTTATAATTCGTGATACAACGCGTTGCTATATCGTGCCGGTTCAAACATTGACCGACAGTGAAACAACAATGGTTGCATCACAGTTTTCAAATTGCCGGAATTAAAAAAATATAATGAATTTTTGCACTGTGGTTTTTGCCACAGTGTTTTTTTTATTTTGTTTTTATGCCTAAAATTTGATATAATAATGTTGTTATGAAAGTATCCAGACGTGCGTGTTTAAAGATGTCGGGTTTTGGAATCATGGCAATTGGTATGTTGCCACGTGTGGCTTTTGCGGCCAGAAATTCTGTGTTGTCGATGCGGACCGGGGCACAGCCAAATGGAAAAACGCGGTTGGTTATTGAAACATCGGCACGTCCCAGTTATGATATTTCGTATCCGCAAAATCAAATGGTTGTGTCTTTATCAAATACGACGGGTTCTGTTGCGCCGAAATTGTCTGGGGATACATTAATAAAAAACATCACGTCGGTTCAAAATGGTGACAAATTAAATGTTGTCGCGGATTTGCGTGGCGCAATTAGTCCAATTGAAAAATCCAGTGTTATGATTTTATCGCCAAATGGTGATAATGAATATCGTTTGGTTTTAGATTTTGCGGCAGGAACAGGGGCGGCAAAATCTGGGGGGACGGCAAAATCTGCGGAAACTGTGACGAAAAAATATACAATTGTAATTGATGCCGGGCATGGTGGCAAAGATCCAGGCTGTATAGGTAAGGGCGGAACCAAAGAAAAAACAGTTGTATTGTCTGTTGCGAAAAAATTAAAAAAAGAATTAGATGCGATTGGATTTAAAACATATCTGACACGCAGTGATGATACATTTTTGAAATTGGCGGACAGGGCAGAAATTGCGGAAAAAAGGCATGCTGATTTATTCTTGTCTTTGCATGCGAACGCTAACCCCAGTCGTCAAACACGTGGATATTCGGTTTATACGTTGTCTGAAAAGGCATCTGACGAAGAGGCGCAAAAATTAGCAGAAACCGAAAATGCGGTTGATAGAATTGGGGTTTCCGGTTTTGCGGAGTTTTCCAAAGAAATTAGAGTTGCTTTATCGTCATTGCAACAACGCGCGGTTGCAGAATTATCCCAAGAATATGCTGCGGATTGCGCACGTGCGATGGATAATGCATCGATTACGCGATTACCGGGACCAAATATTCGGCATGCACCATTTGCGGTATTGCGTTCGACTGTGCCAGGTGCGTTGATAGAGTTGGGCCATTTATCGAATGCGAACGAAGAAAAATTGTTAAAATCAGATGCACATCAAAATAAATTGGTTCGTGCGATAGTAAAATCTGTAAAAAATTATGATTTTGATGTTTAGGGGTTGCAAACAAAAAAGAAAATAATATAATGACCCCAGTTCCAGTTCCGGAGATATGGCAGAGCTGGTTGAATGCGCGCGACTCGAAATCGCGTATACAGGAAACTGTATCGAGGGTTCGAATCCCCCTATCTCCGCCATGAAATTAAAATCTTAAACCGCCATTTTAGGCGGTTTTGATTTTACCATGGCGGAGATAGGGGGATCGGCCAGAGTGTTCCAAAGGAACACGCATGGCCAATACGAGAATACACAATTAGAAAAATCATAAAAACGGAGTTTTTGTCCCCACGAGTTTTTATAGATTTTTGTTATTGTGTATCGAGGAACGATGGCAAATGAAAAAAATCCATGAAATTAAAATCTTAAACCGCCAGGTTTGGGCGGTTTTGATTGATTTTTTGGTGTTTTGTGATATAATATGTTCAATTCAACAGACGGCATTTGCCGTTTTTTTATCCTTCATCATTTGGTGCAGGATTTTTTTAATAAAAAATTGAGGTAAAATGTTATGAAAATGAGTGATGTTGGTATAAATATGCTAAAAAATTTAGAAGGGAGTGTAAAAAATGCTGATAAACATATTATTTACGATGACCAAACTGGCAAACCGGTTAATATAAATGAACCATTACCAAAAGGCGCAACAATTGGTTATGGTCATTTGATAAAACCGAACGAAGATTTTAGAAACGGAATTTTAGAATCTAAAGCCACCGAATTATTACGTGCCGATATTGCAACCGCAGAACGTGCAGTTAAAAATAATATCTTTGTTCCGTTAAAACAAAATCAATACGACGCGTTGGTGTCTTTGGCTTATAACATAGGTGCCAAGAATTTTGCAAATTCAACAGTTGTTAAATATATAAACAATCCAAATTTTCATAATTCTGTATATCCAAATTTAGAATCTGCATGGAAAGCATGGAACCGTTCGCAAGGAGAGATATCAAACGGTTTAATTAACCGCAGACGAAACGAGTGGAATATGTATAATTGTGGTATATATTGATTTGAATATCTGTGTAGAATATTGAAACAAAATCATACATACCCAATATTCCATCGTTGATGCGACAGGCAGGAACAGCCGTTAAACATAAATAAAAATAAAAAATGCTTGCTAAAACGGGAAAATTTGTTAAATTGTTCTTGGTAACAAAAGGATTTTATATCATGAAACGTTCTGACGTTATTAGAACTATCCAGGTCCAATTCAAACATATGCGTATGGCTGATGCCGCCGCAATGTTGGATACGGTGGTGGATTCTATGATTGACGCGGTGGCGGGGGGTGACCGTATTGAAATTCGCGGTTTTGGGACTTTTCAGCCTCGTCGGCGCGCACCAAAAATGGGGTATAACCCATCAACTGGTCGTCCCCAGGCTGTTGCGGCAAATACAACTGTTTTGTTTAAGCCCAGTCGTGAATTAACAAAAAAAATGAACGGATAATTTATGCTTTTCAAATCAAAACGGGGTATTCAAACCCAGGACCGCAATCGTTATGATCGTGTGCCTAAATTGATGTGGATTAAGTGCGAATCTTGCGGAAAATTAGTATATTATCGCGATTACAAAGATAATCATTATGTGTGCCCGCGTTGTGGTCATGTGTTTATTATGTCACCAAAACAGCGGTTTAATTTGTTGTTCGATGCGCCTGATTGGGTGCGTTTGGATTTGCCTCAATGCACAGATGACCCATTGGAATTCGCAGACCGCGAAGATTATGCCGACAGATTGGCTGATGCGCGTGCAGAAACCGGTGAAAAAGATGCTGTGGCGGCGGCCGATGGTAAAATTGGTGGTATTGATTCCACTATTTGCGTGTTAAATGGATTCTTTATGATGGGGTCTATGGGACGTGCGGTTGGTGATGGCATTATTGCCGCAATGGAACATGCGGTGCAACAAAAACGTCCGTTTATTATGGTCACGTCCAGTGGTGGTGCCCGTATGCAAGAAAATATTTTGGCATTGATGCAAATGGCACGAACAACCGTTGTTGTTAATAAACTGCATGAAAATAAAATTCCATATATTGTGATTTTGACCGACCCAACATTTGGCGGTGTGACGGCTTCGTTTGCAATGTTGGGCGATATCCATATTGCCGAGGCTGGCGCGCGTATCGGGTTTGCAGGTCGTCGTGTGATTGAACAAAATATTCGTGAAAAGTTGCCTTCTAATTTCCAGACGGCTGAATATTTGTATGAGCATGGTATGGTGGATATTGTGTCTGCACGTTGTGATTTGCATGATAATGTTGCACGCATTTTGCGCGTTTTGACACATCAAGTCGTCGAACCCAAGGTTATCAAAGTGCAAACACCAAAAATGGATAAAGATAAAAAAATCCGGGGTTTAGGTGAATCCGAGGCCTATGACAAAGTATTGTTGGCGCGTCATGAAAATCGCCCGCACTTTTTGGATTATGTTGCAGGAATTGTTGATGATTGGACATATTTGGCGGGTGACAGGTGCTTTGGCGAAGATGCCGCAATGGGGTCTGGTATTGGTTTTTGGCGTGGTGTGCCGGCGGTTATTATTGGTCAAGAATCTGGACGCACAATTGAAACACGACAAAAACATCGTTTTGGTATGGCAAATCCCGAAGGATACCGCAAGGCTGTTCGTATGATGCGATTGGCGGAACGGTTCGGTTTGGCTATTGTTTCGTTGTTTGATACGGCGGGGGCAAATGCCGGTCGTGAAAGTGAAGAACGCGGACAATCCCAGGCGGTTGCAAATTCTATTGCCACAGGTTTAGAGGTCAAAGCACCGTATGTCGCCGTTAATGTTGGTCAGGGCGGTTCTGGGGGTGCAATTGCCATTGGAACAGGTGATAAAATTTTAATGATGGAAAACGCGATTTATTCTGTGATTGCGCCTGAATCATGTGCGTCTATTTTGTGGCGTGATAATAAGTTCAAGGCTGTTGCGGCAACATCTATGAAATTGACTGCACGTGATATGGCAAATTTAAATGTAATCGATGGTATTATCGCAGAACCCGCAGGTGGCGCGCATAACGATTGGCAAACAACTATGGAATTGGTTGCGGCGGCGGTGACAGATGCGTTGGCATCATTGCGTGAAATTCCGGTCGATGAATTGCCAAAAAAACGTGGTGAAAAATTTATTGCGATGACACGTGATGTGGAAATTTATCAACCTGAACCTGTGACGGAATAAAAAAAGGACATGTAATGGCGAGATTGAGCAAAGAAATACGCGATAGGGTTTTACACAATATGTTTGTAAAAAATTACAGACGTATGTGGCCGTATATTAAACCTGTGTGGGGTCGCGCGTTATTGTCTATATTGATTGCGATTCCGGTTGGGTCGATGGACGCGGTAATTGCTTTGTCGTTAAAGCCATATATGGACGTTGTTATGATTGATAAAACACTGCAAACCGCATGGTATATTCCATTGATGATTATTGGTTTTACCGTTGTCCAAGGTGTTTTGAAATATATGGCGGAATATTTAAATACTTGGGTTGGTGCAAAAACAACAAATTTGTTGAAATTTGATTTGTATAAAAAAATGCTGCAATTCGAAACAGAATTTTTTAACAAAAAGAATTCTGGCGAAGTTATATATATGTTTAATACCAACGCAGATATGGCATGTGCGGGATTGCTGAATAATTTTATGTCGTTTGTGCAAAAATTTTTTACGGCATTATCTTTGACGGCGGTGTTGTTTTATAATTCTTGGCAATTGGCGGTGGTTTGTGTCGCAATTATGTTGTTGGCTATGTTGCCGATGACGTTGGTGCGCAGAAAAATCAATACCGTTATGCAACAGACTATTCAGGCAGATTCTGCTTTATTGACGTCGTATAATGAAACATATAATGGGAATAAAACAATTATTTCATATAACTTGGGTGAGCGTCAGCGCAATAAATTTACAGATGTGTTAAGTGGTGTGTTTCGCTTGCGTATGAAAATGTTGCAACGCACGCGTTGGCTGACACCGGTTATGCATGTTATTTTGTCTGTGGGTATTGGATTGGCAATTTGGTTTGGGTCTTATTTGATTTTAGAGGGTAAAATAACATCTGGTAATTTCGTGTCGTTTTTGACTGCATTGGTGATGTTATATACACCGGTAAAATCGATTGGGGATACATATAATTCTGTGCTGATGTCGTTTTTGGCGATTGAACGCGTGTTTGATGTGATGGATTCTGTGCCGGCTATTACAGATAAACCAAATGCGGTCACAATGAAACCTGATGTTAAGCATATTGAATATAAAAATGTATCTTTTGAATATGTACCATGTGTGCCTGTATTGAAAAATATTAATTTTTCTGTTAAAAAAGGCGAAACTATTGCATTTGTTGGTAATTCTGGGGGCGGAAAATCTACGGTGGTGAGTTTGTTGCCACGCTTTTACGATGTGACAGATGGTGCAATTTTGATTGATGGGGTTGATGTGCGTGATATGACCCAAGAATCTTTGCGTGGAAATATTGCTGTCGTTTTCCAAGATAATTTCTTGTTCAGCGGAACAATTCGTGAAAATATTATGCTGGGTAATGAAAACGCAACCCCAGATGAATTAAATACGGCTGTAAAAATGGCTTATTTAGATGAAATGGTTGCTGGATTAAAAGACGGTTTGGATACACAAATTGGCGAACGTGGCGTGTTGTTGTCTGGGGGACAAAAGCAACGTGTGGCAATCGCGCGTGCGTTTTTAAAAAATGCGCCAATTTTGGTTCTGGACGAGGCCACATCTGCGCTGGATAACAAGGCCGAGGCCGTTGTGCAAAAGGCTATTGAAAACTTGATGCGCGATAAAACGGTGTTTGTGATTGCACACAGGTTATCGACGATTCGAAATGCAGACAAGATTTTGGTTATTAACGAAGGTCAAATTGTGGAATCTGGAACGCATGAAGAATTGTTGAAAAACGAATGTGGCGCGTATAAAACTTTGTATGATATGCAGTTTAAAACAAACAAAAAACACGAATAAAATTTGGACTTGTGTTTGATAAAAATAACTGTATAATACCAATCGCTTGGAGCGTTGGCAGAGGGGTAAATGCAGCGGATTGCTAATCCGTGACCGTAGTAATGCGGTCCGTAGGTTCAAATCCTACACGCTCCGCCAGAATCACCCACAAAATTTATCAATTTTGCGGGGCTCAAATAAAAATTAAACCACCAAACAGGTGGTTTTATTTTTATCGGGAATGTGTCGATTGGTTTGAATCTTGTGGATTTTTAATCCACGCCCCCTGGGTTCAAAACAAGTAGATTTGATAAGTGCAAACGCAATCAAATCGTTACGGTTTCCCCGCAGACACCAACGGAGTCTAGGAAAATCCTACACTCTTTGCCACTAATTTGAGCCCAATTTCTGGGCTATTGTTTTATTAGTTGTATGGTTAATAAATAGGTAATTTGATAAAAAGTTGATATAACTATTTGCATTGTGTTGAAATGCCTTTATAATTAGGACTGAATCCAAGAGATTGGGTTCAGGGCTATCTCAGGAGATTTGAGAATTCCCTGGCCGCTCTTTCTTTTGGGGCGGTTTATTTTTTTAACAAAAGGGGTAAAAAATGAAAAAAACTTATTTAATATTGACGTTGGGAACATTGGGGGTTTGTGGTTGTGCATTTGATACAGCCCCAAAAGACACACGAACCGAACATGAAATAAATTTGGAAGAAGCACAGCAAAAACGAGAAAAGATACTTGCTACCACAGATATGATGGAAAGAATAAGAAAAATAAATGAGGTTTATAGTGGTAAAATGCCGATTTACAGTGAGAAATCAAACTATTTTTATCTAAAAGATTGCGAAAGGTGCCAACCACGTAAATGTGAATATTTAGAAGTTTTTATGCAGCCAGGTGAATTCAAAGATAATTTGAAATGTTTTTGTGCACCAATGTATGAGCAACAAGATAATTCTGACGAATGTATTTTGGCACGTCGTAATTTAAAAGCGAATGAATTGGGAAATTTTGATTATGCTTCATTATTTCCGGAAGGACACAAAATAAATAATATCGAAGCATACAATGATTTGTTGGGTGCTTATAGATACTATTATGACATGTACTATGAGATTTGTGAGACAAGTCAAAAATATACATCATATGAAAAAGAGAACTGTAAAAACAATATAAACCAATATATCACAGATAAAGTTATGGGTAATCTGAAATCATGTAAGGATGTTGCTCCAAAAGCATACAAAGAATTATTTACCGTAACAGATGAAGATATTCAAGCAGTAAAAATGTCAAATGCGATGATATCAAAATTGGGACTTAATAAAAAATCTGAAGCGGATTTTATTGCGTCAATGGTAGAAAATTTTAGAAAGAAAGAAGCACCTGAATTTGGTTATAAATACAGATGCAAAATGGAAAATTGGGAAAATGATTATAAGAATTGGCTTTCTAAAATAGAAAAAGCCGCAAAACAGACAAAAAAGAGTGGAAAAGTAATAACTCTAAACTAACGGGGATAGCAATGAGACGATTATTTAAATATTTTTTGACTTTTGTTTGTATATTGCCTTTGGCGGCTTGTTCAGACACACCAGAATGTTGGGATGACCGGTCAAAACAAACACTTACAGAATTACTGCAAGAAAAGTATGGCTGGGAAAAAGTGAAACTGTCCGATATACGTGAAACAGATAGTGATTTTGATTCACGAACTTGCGTTGTGACCGTTGAATATGAATCAACATTTAGTGGCATGGGTGCATTAGGGATGATGTTTAGTAAAGCAATGTATGGGCGTAAATTCACAAACGGAACTGAACAAATTGAATATAAAATCAAAGTTCAACAGACAGAAAAACATGGCAAACAGGCATTGGTGGAAATATCTGCTATGGAAGATGAATCAACCAATGAACTAAATAGGTATATGAATCAACTAAAACACATGCAAAAGTAAAACGTATCGAAACGCCCCCGCAAGGGGCGTTTTTAGTTTGAATACACTTTCTCAGCGCATGTAATTCAAACTTGACTCAGTTTGTAAAAACTGAGTTTTGGGTGGAATTTTATTGATTTTTGCGTGTTTTGTGTTATTTTTCGGGGCAAAGAGGTCATACCATGGAATTTGTAAAAATCAACAGATTAAAAGAAATGGCGAAAAATGGTGTTATTACCCATAATGGTCATTTCCATTCTGATGATGTTTTGGCGGCTGCGTTGTTGAAAATTGTTGGTGTTGTTGATGATGTGCGTGAAATTAAACGTGTTGCGCGTGTGCCAAATGATTTTAAAGGGTTGGTTTTTGATATTGGTTGTGGCGAATTTGACCATCATCAACAGGTTGGGGCAAAATGTCGGGCGGACGGAACAAAGTATGCCAGTTTTGGATTGTTATGGGATTATATTGGTTATGAATATATAATTAACAAGTTTTTTGCGGCAAAAACTGATGCACAAAATGCGGTTCAAAAGTTAGATGACGAATTTGTGCGTCTTATGGATTTGTCAGATAATTATGGGCGTATTAAATATCCAAATACTTTGGCGCATTTAATTGCGGCGAAAAATTATGGCACCATGACCCCAGAGGAACGTGATGAAGTTTTTTACAAAACTGCAAATTATATAAGTTCTTTCTTGAAATTAATGATACGCAGTACCTATGAAATGGTGTTGCACCAGGCCAAAGCATGTGAAATTGCAGAAAAAAATTCAAAAGGTTATATTGTTTTTGATGAAAATGCCGATTATATCCCACGTGAAGCATTTATGGGAACGAAAATTCGTTGCTTTGTAAAGTTATGTGACAGGGGAACATTTAATATGACCGCAATTGAACCATTCCGTGTAAGTCCAGATTTTATAAATTTGCCGGGTTGTGTCCAGGTTTATGGTATGGGTGCGGCATTTGATACAATGGAAAATGCGGTTGCCGCTGCGGAAAAATTCGTTGATAATGTAAATAAAAAAATGCGGTAATATAATACCGTATTGATTTTTCTTGACTTTTTGGCGGTGTTGGGTAATAATATCGTCGTTTGAAAATAACCAAAGGGTAAAATTATGGTAGCAACAAAATCTTTAAAAGGTTGCGAATTAGAATCAAAATGGTATTTGATTGATGCAACTGACTGCACATTGGGTCGTTTGGCGGCATATACTGCAAACATCCTGCGCGGTAAAAACAAACCAACATGGACACCAAATTTGGACTGTGGCGACCATGTTATTATTATCAATGCGGCACGCGTTGCATTGTCTGGTCACAAGGCTGATAAAGATAAATTTTATTGGCATTCTGCTTGGACTGGCAGTTTGAAAGAACGTACATTGGGTCAAATGCGCGAACAAAAACCAGAATTATTGGTTAAAAATGCTGTGAAACGCATGATGGGTCGCAGAACAGCGGTTGCATTGGCGGATAAACGTTTGACAAAATTACACGTGTATGCCGGTGCAGAACATAAACACAGTGCGCAAAATCCAGTTGTGATTGATTTTGCAAGCCTGAATCCAAAGAACAAAAGAGGCTAAAATATGACAGAAGCAAAAAAGACAACTGCAAAAAAGACTGTTGCTAAAAAAACAACTGCGACAAAGACAACCGCGGCAAAATCGGTCAAAACGGTTGCTGCGACAAAATCTGCACCACGTGCTGTGGCGGTGGATGTTAAATTGACAGGTGCAACATATGCAACTGGGAAACGTAAAGATTCTGTGGCACGTGTGTATTTATTGCCAGGTAAAGGCAATATTTCTGTGAATGGTGTTGCAATGGCAACATATTTCCGTCGCCCTGTGTTGCAAATGATTATTGCGCAACCATTTGGTGTTGCAAAACGCGAAACAGAATATGATATTGTCGCGTTCGTTTCGGGCGGTGGTTTGTCAGGTCAAGCCGGTGCCGTTAAACATGGTATTTCCAAGGCTTTGGAAAAACGCGAACCTGAATTGCGTGCGGCATTAAAGGCTGCTGGATTCTTGACACGCGATAGCCGTGTTGTTGAACGTAAGCACTATGGTGTCCGCAAGGCACGTCGTTCGACACAGTTTAGCAAACGTTAATATATTCGCCCAGTGTTTGTTATTAAAACTGCATTGGGCATACCATATCCCCCATGTCCATTATTGGTTGTGGGGGACAGTTTGATTAAAGGATAAACATATGTTCAAGAAAGAAAAAATCAAAGATTTACATTATTCTGTATCTGGGGTTATTGGTGCCGATGAATTGCAGGCAGCGGCAGATGAAATTTTGGCGGAATATGGTAAAACTGCCAAAATGCCAGGATTTCGTGCGGGTCATATTCCAATGTCTGTATTGCGTCAAAAATTTAATGCGAACGCATTACAGGAATCTGTTGATAAATTGATGAATCGTGATTTAAATGCCTATTTGGATGAAAAGAAAATTCGTTTGGCTGGTGCGCCAAAGGCTGATTTGGCAAAATTCGAACCGGGTCAAGACGTCGAATATTCTTTGGAATTTGATATTTTGCCAGAATTGCCAGAAATCGATTTGACAAAGTTTAATGTGACAAAACCTGTCACGACATTGGACGAAAAAGAGGTTGAGGTTGCATTGGAAAATATTCGTCGCAGTCGCAGCACCGCCGAAAAACAAGATGAAAAATACAAGGCTGCAAATGGTGATACCGCAGTTATCGATTTCAAAGGATTTGTTGGTGAGACCGCTTTCCAAGGTGGCGAGGCATCTAAACATCATTTGATTTTGGGTTCTGGGGCATTTATCCCTGGGTTTGAAGACCAAATCATTGGACATCGTGCGGGTGATAAATTTGATGTAAATGTCAAATTCCCTGCGGATTATCATGCGACCGAATTGGCTGGTAAAGATGCGCGTTTTGAAACCTATGTGCATGAAGTTCGCAAACATATTTTACCAGAATTAAATGACGAATTGGCAAAATCTGTTGGATTTGAAAATGTTGAAAAATTAAAACAACATATTCGTGATGTTTTGAACGAACAATATGCGGACGCGGCACAACGTGCAATGCGTAATGAATTGTTGGATATTTTGGCAGATAAAGTTAAGTTGGATTTGCCAGAAAATCTGGTTGAACAAGAATTGGCAATGGCGAAAAACGAACACGAACATCATAATGCCGAACATGGTCATGATCATAAATGGGACGAAAAGGCTGAACGCAAAGAGGCCGAACGTCGCGTTAAATTGGGATTGGTTTTGGCAGAATGGGGCAATAAAAATAAAGTCGAAGTCACACGTGATGATTTGCAAAATGCCATCTGGGCAGAGGCTTCACGTTTCCCAGAACCAAAGCAAGTATTTGAATTTTATAATAAAAATCCAAATGCGGTTGCAATGTTGCGCGGAATGTTGTTCGAACGCAAGGCTTTGGACGAAATGTTAAAGTCTGTGAAAACAAAAGAAAAAACTGTCAAGGCTGACGAATTGTTTAAACAAGCCGAAGTGAAATAACAAAACACCCGCATTTGCGGGTTTTTTGTTGTGGCGAGCGCAAATGGTGCCAAAATTCCGTCTCCTTCTTTATGAAAGAAGGAGTCCCCGAGTGAGCGAAAGCGAATAAAGGGGGAGGTAATTGTGCCCGGTGACGAAGCAAAAGCGCAGTCACCATAAAAAATAATCACAATTACCCCATCTGTTCCGCTGACGCTGCACAGCCACCCCTTCTTTCATAAAGAAGGGGACACAGATGTGCCAATAATTCCCCTCCGGCGGAGAAAAAACCATAAAAAATACTTGCGGAAAAGGAAATGAATTTTCTATACTGAATTTGAATTCAATGGGAATTGAGTTCGGGGTCTTCAAAAGCCCTTCAAAACCCGGTGCAAGATTTGTATCGTTATTCCAATATCTTGTATCGCATCAAAAACCAAAAAATGATTCGGATAGATTTTTATTCGTTTAATTGATTCGTGATGTGATGCGTCAAAAAAAGTATTAAATAACAGTTTCAAGTGTTGCACCGACATATTTTTAAAAATGTTGGCGCAATTTTTTTGCCAACCAGGATTGTGATTGAATCACGACCACAGACGGAACGGTCTGGGTGGTGTTAGCCGCAAGGCGCACGATCACATGGTTTTGATGATTTTTGAACACCCCGACCGCTCAATATTGTATTGACGGTTTTTTTTGATGTCGATAAAAAATTCCCAGGAAAGAATTCCTCACGATGAACAAAGTTCAGTGAACAGAGTTCAGTTGATGCCAAAATTCCGTCTCCTTCTTTATGAAAGAAGGAGTCCCCGAGTGAGCGAAAGCGAACAAAGGGGGAGGTAATTGTGCCCGGTGACGAAGCGAAAGCGCAGTCACCATGAAAAATAATCACAATTACCCCGTCTGTTCCGCTGACGCTGCACAGCCACCCCTTCTTTCATAAAGAAGGGGACACAGATGTGCCAATAATTCCCCTCGCATAAGGGGCGGAATTGATGCCGATGGGGGCAAAACAAGTGGAGAGAAAGAAAAGGGGAAACAAACATGAATAAATTATTATTGAAATTTTTTGTTGGTTTATGTTTTTTGATTACAACCGGCATGGCATACGCCGAAGATGGCACAACGGTTGGTGTCGAAGCTGGACAAACGGAAAATACTGACCCCGAAAATAATGAACAGACCGAAGAATCTACCCCAATCAAAATTGCAACTACTGCATATAATACTGCGCGTTTTAGTCCGGTTGTAAATGATTTGAATACCACGATTGCGACGATACGTGATGTCGTCACAAATACAATCAATCAAACGGCGGCGATTGCTGATTTGCAGGCAATCAAACAAACCCGCCCGGCGGACGATTATACCGATGAAACAAATACGGAAAATTGCCCAAAATTCCGGCAATGCTTGCTGGTCGAAGATGATAATGGCACCCCGCATTGGTAT
>CADBDF010000013.1 GCA_902793435.1 uncultured Pseudomonadota bacterium
CGGGGGCGGGTGTTTCACGATAGTATTTTTTACCCGCCCCCGACTCAACGAGTGCGTTGCATCGTTTCGTCGACCCCGCCGCAAGGGCGGGGTTGAAAGCGGAATAATCGCCCTCCGGCGGTATGACGAATTGTTGTGTTTTTTGTTTTGCCTATAACCCCCTCCGTCACTCTCGTTGTGTTGCAACTTGGTGACCATCCTACCCGATCCGCGCTTACGCGCAGGGGCGGAATTATTGCTTGATTTTTCGAAAAAATACAATATAATTAGGTCTGCATTTCGTGGGTGGGCATGAAATTGCGTTCGATTAACCCCACAAGTCCGTTGCAAATGGATAGGGTGCTTTTTGTAGAACCCCCTCCGCATAAGGGGCGGAATAACCACCCCGGCTTTCAGCCACCCCTCCAAGAATCACCCACAAAAATTTCATTTTTGCGGGACCCGATAGAGGGGAACTATGGGCAACTGGCAAACTTTGTTTAATCTATAAGAAAAATATGAAAGATTTATCCAAAGGTTTATTTAATCCGGCGGCAGATGAAGACTTTGTCGCTATGTTTAATCAAAATTATGGCAATCAAGAAACTTTGCAGGGTTTCGCAACCAAGGGAACTGTCAAAGATATTCGCGGCGATTTCGTGTTGGTCGATGTGGGCCTGAAATCCGAAGGTCGCGTTCCTTTGAAAGAATTTGGTGCATCTGTGCCAAAGGTTGGCGATATTATCGACGTGTTCGTTGAACGTTATGAATCACGCGAAGGAACCGCTGTGTTGTCTTTTGCCAAGGCTCGCGCAGAAAAGGCTTGGAAAGATTTGGAAAAAATTGTTGCCGATGGCGAAGACCCAACTGGAACAATTATCGATGTCGTGCGCGGTGGTTATACCGTCGATATCAATGGTGTATTCGCATTTATGCCATCGTCCCAGGTCGATCATAAACCAATTCGCGATGCAAAATCTATGATTGGTTTGACTGATAAATTCCGCGTTTTGAAAATGGACGCGTTGCGCACAAATGCAATCGTGTCACGTCGTGCAATTCAATCTGATACAATCGCGGCACAACAGGCCGAAGCAATGAAAAACATTTCTTTGGGTGCTGTATTGGAAGGAACCGTTAAAAACATTACTGATTACGGTGTGTTCGTCGATTTGGGCGGTATTGACGGTTTGTTGCATGTCACAGATTTGTCTTGGAAACGCGTTAATCACCCACGCGAATTGGTCAAGGTTGGCGATAAAATCAAAGTCAAAGTTATCCAATTCGATGCAGAATCTCATCGTATTTCGTTGGGTGCAAAACAATTGGAAGATGACCCATGGGAAACAGCATCTCGCGCATTTAATGTCGGCGATACTGTGACTGGTAAAGTGGCTTCTTTGACTGATTACGGCGCATTTATTGATTTGGGTAATAATATCGAAGGTTTGGTCCATATGTCTGAATTGTCTTGGACAAACAAAAATATTCACCCAAGCAAAGTTTTGACAGTTGGTCAAGAAATCAACGTCGTTGTTTTGGATATCGACCAAGAAAAACGTCGTATTTCATTGGGATACAAACAATTGCAACCAAATCCATGGAAACAATTCGCCGAAACACACAATGTCGGTGATGTTGTGACCGGTCCAATCAAGAACACAACTGAATTCGGTTTGTTCGTTGCATTGACACCTGAATTGGACGGTATGGTGCATATTTCCGATTTGTCTTGGAATAAATTGGACGAAGAAGAATTGAAAAAATTCGTTCGTGGCCAAGAAGTGACTGCAAAAATCTTGGATATCAATCCAGAAAAAGAACGCGTCACATTGGGTATCAAACAATTGACAGAAAGCGCAGAAAATAATGCTGTTGCAATCAAGAAGGGTGCGGTTGTTTCGGGTACTGTGTCC
The DNA here is from genome assembly GCA_902793435.1 of uncultured Pseudomonadota bacterium. Lineage (GTDB taxonomy): Bacteria > Pseudomonadota > Alphaproteobacteria > Rs-D84 > Rs-D84 > Enterousia. The sequence goes on from CADBDF010000013.1 coordinate 1,896, forward strand.
GAAATTACACCTGATGAATTGATTGTTGCGTTGTCTGGCGATGTCAAAGGTATTATTCGTCGTACAGATTTGTCACGCGAAAAAGCCGAACAAGATACCAGCAAATACAAAGTTGGCGATACAGTCGAAGCATCGGTTGTTTCAATCGACGATAATACTGTTAAATTGTCAATCCGTTTGTTGCAGGTCACATTGGAAAAACAAGCCGTTAAAGAATTTTCACACGAAGATGATTCTGGTTCTGTTTTGGGCGACATTTTGGGCGCGGCAATTGAAAACAGCAAAAAATAATTTTGCAGGATTCGATAATGTAAAAATTCCCGGCGTTTGTCGGGGATTTTTTTATGATACTATACTTGACAATAATTATTTTTAGTGTAGTATATTTTGTATGGCAAATAACGAAGCAACTGAATTTAGACAATTTTTATCTAATAATCCTTTTGTTATACAAAAGGGGCAGGATAGTTTTATTGTGACGAACTTTGCGCAGAACAGTACTAAATATAATGTTGTTAAACGTAAATACGGGTATAAAATACAAAAATTAAAGCCTGGGTTGCAACCTGCGGAATTTTATATTCCTATAATATCCCAACAAGATGTGTTTTTTCAAGATGCAAAGCCAACCATATTTAATTTTGTTGGCCGACCGGGCGCAGGCAAGGGGACACATGGTGGCCATTTCGCAGAAATTTACGGGTTGCCGTTTGTAAAAATGGGCGAAATTATTAGAAATACTGAAAATAAAATATCAAATTTGGCAAATGAAATCGTGGATACAGAATTAAAAAATAATTCTGGATATAGTATTTGTCTGGACGGATATCCACGCAATTTTGCCCAGGAAAATCATTTGTTGTCTTATTTGACTGATTATAATATATTTACAGTGTTTTTGAGTGCAAATAAACAAGAATGTATAAACCGCATGATGTCGCGTCATGATGGACATGAATTCGACCAAGATGCAGATGTGTCAGAAAGACGCATGGCCCATTATGGTAAATATACTCGTCGCACAATCGCAAATCTGGCAGACGAAAGTAATAATCAAATGGGATTGTATTATACCGAAATTTCTATTGTGACCGGTGCAGACAAACAGGTTAATTTCAATAATATGATATCTGGAATGAATTATGGTTTGCGTCGCAAAAACAGTCAATTGATGTATCAAAAATTACACACACGATAGATTGAACTTTTTTTCAATATTTTGTTTGAAATGCCTTTTGTTTTTCGCTATAAATGTTCCGCATAAAATTAGAAAAATAAAGGGAAAAGTTATGAAAAAATTAGTGTTAATGATGGGTGGCCAGGGGTCTGGCAAAGGAACACTGTCTAAAAAATTATTGGCGGAAAATCCAAATTTTACATATATTGAAACTGGCGCTATGTTGCGTGCGTTGCCAGAAAAATCACCTTTGCGTGCAATTATTGAACGTGGCGAAATGGTGCCTGATGCCGAAGTTTGCAAATTATTAGAATCTAAAATTATGGCTGGGGGCGATGTGTTGTTGGACGGTTTCCCACGTAAAGTGTCCCAGGCACAATGGTTGGTTGAAAAGTTTGGCGATAAATTTGATACCATCGCAGTATATTTGAATTTGCCTGAATCATTAATGTTGAAACGTATTCAAAATCGTATTGCCGAAGGTGGCGGTCGTGCCGATGATGCGGATAGTTTGGCTGTGCGTCGCAGATTGGATACATTTAAACAGAAAACTATGCCGGCGATAGATTGGTTGCGTTCTGTTAAAAATGTTCGATTTTTAGAGATTCCAATTGCGGATGCGCCGATTGATGTAAATTACAAAACTTTGAAAAATGCGCTGGTCGCAAACAAAGTTGTGAATGCAAGGTAAAATAAAAAAACTCCGTTTGTATTTCAAACGGAGTTTTTTAGTGTTGATTTTTTATAATGATTTTTTTAGAGTTTTTAACGGAAGGATTTTGAATATGTGTGATAAAAAAATTTCAAATTTATTGGACAGAATAGTAGAATATGTAAAGACACAGAATATCATTTATGATACGCCAAATAGAGATGGTAGAATAAATTCTTCTATTAATGAGGGGCAAATAATAGATAAGTTGGTTGATTTTTTTCAACATGATACATATTTGTTATCGAATAATTTTGAAATTAAATTACCTAGTGCAAGAGATTGGTATGATTTTGGTGTCGTTCAAAAAGGTGATGATGATTTTTTCGTTCCTGTAAATATAAAAGTGACGGCATTAAGTACAGATAATTTGAATTGTAAATTGGGCATTTATTTTGCTTTGACGGGTTTGTTGCCGGTTGGTTTGTCAAATGAAATAGTCTGGAATGAATTTTTTAAACAGTTGCATGATAATATTAATACTCGTCAGGACAGAGATTATTATTTTTTGATTGCAAATAAAAAGGATAATACGGACTGCTTTTGGAATAGTTTAAAATCTTTACAAAATTTGGTTGCCAATGGTAATAATTTGCCATTTCAAGCGAATTGGGCAAAAAATAGAGATAAAGTTAATAGAACACATAATGAAGCAGGGTATTTTATACTGAATTGTTTTAAGGAATCTGTTTATAAAAGGGCAGAAATTCGTGATAGTTTTCAACAGTATGTAGAACCACATTTAGCAAAATATGAATCGAATATAAAAAAGTAAAAATGAGTTTGGATATTAAAAATTTAGGACAGGTTTTTACACCCCAGTTTATTGTTGCTGAGATGATGGGGCTTGTTCGTAATAAAGGCAATGTTTTGGAACCATCTTGTGGTCAAGGTGCATTTAGTAAAAATATACCAAATTGTGTTGCGATAGAATTAGATTCTGCTATTTGTCCTGATTATGCTATTAATATGGATTTTTTTGATTATGGTATAGATAATAAATTCGATACAATTATAGGTAATCCGCCGTATGTAAGATTTCAGGATATTTTAAGTTCAACAAAGAGTAAATTAAATAAAGAACTTTTTGACGAAAGGACCAATTTATATTTGTTTTTTATTTACAAGTGTGTGTTGCATTTAAAAGAGCATGGTGAATTGATTTTTATTGTTCCAAGAGATTTTTTAAAAGCGACATCTGCAATAAAACTAAATAATTTTTTGTATTCTAATGGCACGATAACTAATATTATAGATTTGGGTGATGGTAATATATTTGAAAATGCTTGTCCTAATTGTGTTATTTTTCGATATGAAAAGGATAATTTTTCAAGAATTTGTAATGTTAGTAAAAAATTTTCTGTGATAAATGGACAAATAATATTTACATCTAATTCATACAATGTAAGTTTTAACGATTTGTTTTTTGTTAAGGTTGGGGCTGTTAGTGGCGCAGATAGTTTGTTTATGCATGAATCTGGTAATGTCGATTTTGTTTGTTCAAAAACACAAAAAACAGGCGAATTAAGAAAAATGTTTTATAATATTGATGCGCCTTATTTGCACCAATATAAAGATAAATTAATTAACAGAAAGATAAAACATTTTGATAACAGTAATTGGTATACTTGGGGCAGGGATTATTATAAGTCTGATAAAAATAGAATATATGTAAATCAAAAAACTAGAAATACTAATCCGTTTTTCTTTAATAAGTGCAAGGCATACGATGGTTCTGTTTTGGCTGTGTTCCCAAAATTTGAATGTGATGATGTGTTGATACAAAATGTTGTTAATGATTTGAATAAGGTTGATTGGCAAGAATTGGGTTTTATTTGTGATGGTCGATATTTATTTTCTCAAAAATCGTTGGAAAATACAGTGTTGCCAGATTGGTTTAATAAATACTTTAAATATCTTTATAAAGATTCATTGTTTTAAAAAACTCCGTTTGAAATCCAAACGGAGTTTTTTTGTTTGTTTTACATCATTCCCGGCATGCCTGCAGGCATTTTGTTGTCGTTTTTGTCTTCTGGAATTTCACTCATTACTGCGCCAGTGGTCAGCATTACGCCGGCTGTAGATGACGCTGCCATAATTGCGGTTTTTACCACTTTGGCTGGGTCAATAATGCCCGCCGACATCATATCAACATATTCGCCTGTTTGGGCGTTGTATCCAAAGTTATAATCGGTGCTTTCAGACACTTTGCCAACAACGATTTCGCCAGACACACCCGCGTTTTCGGCAATTTGTGCGCATGGTGCCATAACCGCGCGTGCGACAATATCGATACCGACATCTTGGTCACGATTGTCGCCATGAATTGATTTTAATGCACCTGATGCGCGAACCAGTGCAACACCACCGCCAGCCACAATTCCGTCAGCCACCGCAGCACGTGTTGCGGCCAATGCGTCATCAACGCGGTCTTTTTTCTCTTTGACTTCTACCTCGGTCATGCCACCAACTTTGATAACGGCGACACCGCCAACCAATTTTGCCAATCTTTCAGATAATTTTTCGCGTTCATATTCGCTGGTTGTGGTTGATAAGGTTTGGCGAATTTCATCGGCACGTGCATTAATTTTATTTTTGTCGCCACCGCCATGTGCCAACAAACAAGAATCTTTGCTGACTACCACTTTTTTAGCGGTTCCCAACATATCCATAGAAATGTTTTCAAATGTCATACCCATATCATCACTGATTACGGTTGCACCAGTGACGGTTGCAATATCTTTTAACATTTCTTTGCGGCGGTCACCAAAGCCCGGGGCCTTGACAGCGCAAACTTTTAAACCACCACGCAGACGGTTTAATACCAATGTTGCCAACGCTTCGGATTCAACATCTTCGGCGATAATCAACAATGGGCGACCACTTTGTGCGATTGGTTCCAAAATAGGCAATAATGCTTGTAATCCTGTGATTTTCTTTTCGGAAACCAATATTTGTGCGTTGTCTAATTCGGCCAACATTTTTTCACTGTTTGTCACGAAATAGGGCGACATAAAACCTTGGTCGAATTGCATGCCTTCAACGACATCAATTTCAGTGTCCAAACCTTTGGCTTCTTCGACGGTGATAACACCTTCGCGGCCAACACGTGAAATAGCATCTGCAATTTTTGCGCCAATGTCGGCATCGCCATTTGCAGAAATTGTTGCGACTTGGGCAATTTCGCTACTATCTTTGACGGGACGTGCGTGTTTTTCAATATCCGCAACGACTGCGGAGACCGCTAAATCAATTCCGCGTTTAATATCCATTGGATTCATGCCGGCGGCAATTACACGACGACCCTCGTGAATAATTTTTTGTGCCAACACAGTTGCGGTTGTTGTTCCGTCACCAGCATCATCACCGGCTTTTTTTGCGACCTCTTGAACCATGCGGGCGCCAATGTTTTCGTCTGGGTCAGGCAACGACACCGCCTTGGCCACAGTCACACCGTCTTTGGTTGCAACAGGTGCGCCGTATGATTTGTCTATAACAACTGTGCGACCCTTGGGCCCCATAGTGATTTTTACTGCATTTGCCAATTTATCAACACCGGCGGCCAATTTATCTGTATCAAAAACAATATTTTTTGCCATGATTATTCCTTTATTATTTTAAAATTCCTAAAATGTCAGTTTCTTTGATTAAAATGAAATCGTTTCCATCAATTTTAACTTCGTTCAAACTGGATGCCCATTTTGCAAACATAACAATATCGCCAACGGTAACACTCATTGAAATACGATTGCCATTTTGAATTTCGCCGTCGCCAACCGCAATCACTCGACCGCGAACAGGTTTTTCTTTGGCTGTATCTGGAATAATGATTCCACCAGCGGTTTTATTTTCTTCGGGTAATCTTTCCAGTAAAACGTAATTATTTAATGGTTTAAACATAAAAAACTCCTATTCATATAAAAATATAAACTAAAATTGCCTTAATTGGCCCTGTGCATACAATATAGTGCAAACAATTATCATTTCAAGGTTGTTTTTGTCAAAAAAAAATGTAATTATTCATACATCTAATTATAGAAACCAAAGGATTTTGAGTTATGTATGATACAAATAATGTTTTTGCAAAAATATTGCGTGATGAATTACCTAGCAAGCGTGTCTTTGAAAACGAGTATGCCATTGCGTTTCAAAATATAGACCCGCGTGCCAAAACGCATGTGTTGGTTATTCCGCGTGGCGAATATACCGATGTCTATGATTTTACAACACGTGCCAATGCGGAAACCCAGGTTGGATTTTGGTGCGCGGTGCGCGATACCGCAGATGCGTTGGGTATCAATGGCAATTTCCGCATTGTTGCAAATACAGGTGCGGGCGCAGGTCAGTCTGTGTTTCATTTTCATGTACATTTGATGAGTGATGAAAGATTCAAAACAGATTTTTAATGTCAGGGTCATACCGCGGGCGCGTGTAAATTCGGTGACACGTGATGAAAATGGAAAAATCAAAGTGCATACGACCACTGCACCCAGTGGAGGCAAGGCTAATGATGCGGTAATACGTGCGCTGGCCGATTTTTTAGATGTTCCGCGTTCGCGAATTCGTATTGTTCGTGGGCAAACATCGCACAATAAAGTTATCGAAATGGAATAAATCGTTCAATGTGTATTTATTTTTATATGTATGCAAATACGATTTTACTTGATAAAAAACGATAAAAAAATTATAATATTTTCACTTGATTTTTGCTGAAACTGTGCTAGCCTAGGCAAGAATATCGGTTGTATCACGTAAAAAACGGTTTATTTTTAGGGGCTTAGTTCAACGGTAGAATATCGGTCTCCAAAACCGCGGATAAGGGTTCGATTCCTTTAGCCCCTGCCACAAAATTGCGTGAATACAATAGGATAGTACAACAGAAAGATAAGTGGTCGATTTATGAAAAAGTTTTTTGATTATATTAAATCTGTTCGTGCCGAATGGTTTAAAATCGTTTGGCCATCACGTGATACTGTTATTCGTTCAACCGTTATGATATTGGTTTTTTCTGGATTGGCGGCATTGTTTTTCTTTGTTGTTGATAGTATTTTAAACGCGCTGATGAACTGGATTTTCTAAATAAAAACCATAAAGGATATGTAAAATGGAAGATAAAATGCAGTGGTTTGTTGTAAATGTTCATACTGGGGCCGAAGATAAGGTCGCACGCCAGTTGCGTGAACAAATTGATAAACGTCGGTTAAATGCCTATTTTGGCGAAATTTTGGTTCCAACGCGTGAAGTGATGGAGGTCAAAGGCGGCAAACGTGTCGTTTCTTCCAAAAAGTTTTTCCCAGGATATATCGTTGTACAAATGGTGTTGAATAACGAAACTTTTTCGTTGATTAAATTGATGCCATTGGTTGTTATGTTCTTGGGGGCAAAAAATAAACCAATTCCTGTCAGCGAAGAAGAAGCCCGTCGTTTATTAAAACAGGTCGAAGAAGGAGCAACTGTTCCAGAAGATATTACATACGAAGCGGGTACCGAAGTGCATGTTATCGATGGTCCGTTTGCTGGATTTAACGGTGTTATTTCCGATGTTGATAACTTGAAACAAAAAATGCAGGTGACTGTATTGGTGTTCGGTCGTGAAACAGGGATGGAACTGGATTTTAGCCAGGTCGAAAGAGTTTAGTTTGGGTATTCCAAACTGAAAACACGAAAGTGTTAAACCTGTGGCAGATAGCCATATCGTACCACAGAAATTACTTGAAAAAACAAAAAAGGGTAAGAAAAAATGGCAAAAAAAGAAGTTAAAGGGCTTGTAAAACTGGTTGTACCAGCAAAACAGGCAAACCCAGCGCCACCAATTGGTCCGGCTTTGGGTGCGGCAGGTGTTAATATTGCCGAATTCTGCAAACAATTTAATGACAAAACAGCTGATAAAAAACCTGGAATGCCAATTCCATGTATAATTACTGTTTATACAGACCGCAGTTTCGAATTTATCATGAAATTGCCACCTGTGTCATATTTAATTAAAGAAGCGTTAAAAGCAAAAATTGGTTCGCATAAACCAGGTCGTGAATTTATTGGAACTTTGAATAAATCACAAATCAAGGAAATTGCTGAATTTAAAATGCCTGATTTGAATTGCTCTACCATTGAATCTGCAATGAATATTGTTGCGGGTCAGTGCCGTTCTATGGGCGTCAAGGTGGAGGATTAATCATGAAACAGACAAAAAGACAAAAAACATTGGTCGAATTGAATAAAGACAAAGTTTATTCTGTTGCAGATGCAATCGAGGCTTTGCGCCCATATTGCTCTAAAAAATTCGATGAAACATTGGAAATTTCTGTCCGTTTGGGCATTGATGTGACCAAAAATGATCAAAATATCCGCGGTATGTTGTCTTTGCCAAACGGCACAGGTAAAACAGTGCGTGTTGCGGTATTTACCGAAAATAATCAAGAAGATGCCAAAAAGGCTGGTGCCGATGTTATCGGTGGTGAAGACTTGATTGCACGTGTTGCGGACGGTTTTGTTGAATTTGATCGTGTTATTGCAACCCCAGATATGATGCCAAAAATGTCACGCGTGGCGCGTGTTTTGGGTCCAAAAGGCTTGATGCCAAACCCAAAATTGGGCACTGTCACAACAAATGTGGCCGAAGCTGTTAAAATCGCCAAGGCGGGACAAATTGAATATCGTGCAGACAAGGGCGGTATCGTTCATGCCGGTATTGGCAAAATGTCTTTTGCAACGGATAAATTGGTCGAAAACGCGAACGCTTTGCTTGATCAATTGAAAAAAGTTAAACCTGCATCATCCAAGGGTCAATATATCTTGGGTTGCAGTGTTGCAACAACCCAAGGTCCAGGCCTGAAGGTTGAAGCAAAATAAGATTTCAAAGTTTATATGTGCAAAGTTTGAAATTTGGACTTTGCACTTTGGACTTTGACAAAGATTTCTGTCCAAGACTGATGGTGTGGCAACACTTAATTTCCATCATAGACAAAGAACAAATTCTTTGGGGCAGGAAGTAAGGCCCCACCCATGGCAACATGGATGGATACATTAACAAAAGAAGAAGTAAGGGTATATAGATGAGACGCGAAGAAAAATCAGACTTGATTTCAGCGTTGCAGTCATCTTTGAAATCCGCAAACGGTGTTTTCGTTATTGAAAACCATGGTTTGACAGTGCGTGAAATGGAAGAATTACGTAATGAATTGCGTCCATTGGTGTCATTGTTCAAAGTTGTTAAAAACCGTTTGATGAAATTGGCTTTGGCTGATACGGATTTTGCACCTGTTTCTGATCTGATGAAACGTCCAACGGCGGTTGCAATTGCAACAGATGCGTTGGCGGTCACCAAAGTGTTGGCAAAATTTGCGGATGAACACAGCAATTTGACAATCGTTGGTGGTAAAATGGATGCAGATGTTTTAGGTGTTGATGACATTGTGCAATTATCCAAGCTTCCTTCCCTGTTGGAAGTGCGTTCTACTATTGCGCGTATTTTGGTTGAACCTGCATCGCGCTTGGCACGTGTTTCAGCAGAGTATGGAAAAAAAGAAAATTAAACTTAGAAAACTCATAGGAGTAAAAAATGGCAGACATTCAAAAATTAGTTGAAGAATTGTCAAAATTGACTGTTTTGGAAGCAGTTGAACTGTCCAAAGCATTAGAAGAAACTTGGGGCGTCAGTGCCGCTGCTGCTGTTGCAGTTGCTGCGGGTCCTGCTGCCGCTGCGGCCGAAGAAAAAACAGAATTTGATGTTGTGTTGGCAGAAGCCGGTGCAAACAAATTGGCTGTTATCAAGGCTGTAAAAGATATTACAGGTTTAGGTTTGGGCGAAGCAAAAGCTTTGGTTGAATCTGCACCAAAAGCCGTTAAAGAAGCGGTTGCCAAAGATGAAGCTGAAAAAATCAAAGCTACATTAGAAGCCGCTGGCGCAAAAGTAGAAATGAAATAATTTTTACTATTAAAAAACTGTTAATCGTCCAGTTATTGACGGTTAGAAAAAGTCCCATGTGCCCACCGAATTTATTTCGGTGGGTTCAGGGCGAAAATAGAGATACACAAACATTTTTGTTTGCAAAACGCACAGAAAAAAAGGATTTAAACCCATGGCAGTCATCCAGAAATTTAGAAAATCTTTTGGCAAAAGTTTTTTGCAAACTCCACTTCCTGATTTAGTTGAAATTCAGTACAATTCTTATAACGAATTTTTACAGGCTGATGTTGCCCCACAAAATCGTGAAAATAAAGGATTGCAGGCTGTTTTTACATCTATGTTCCCAATTCATGATTATGCGGGAATTGCGGATTTGGAATTTGTCGAATATACACTGGAAAAACCTGTATATAATGTAAAAGAATGCATGTTGCGCAACATGACTTATTCACGTAGATTAAAAGTGAAATTAAGACTTATTTTGTGGGATGTTGCGGACGATGGCAAAAAAACATTACGTGATATCAAAGACCAAGAAATATTTATGGGCGAAGTGCCTTTGATGACTGAACGTGGTAGTTTTATTGCGGCGGGTGTTGAACGTGTTATCGTTTCACAAATGCACCGCGCCCAAGGTGTTGTTTTTGCAACAACCAAAGAAGCCAAAATTGCTGGCAACCCAATCACATATACGGCACGTATTATTCCGGAACATGGTTCGTGGATTGACTTTGAAGAATCCAAAGGCGTTATTTATGTTCGTATCGATCGTCGTCGCAAAGTGCCTGCAACTGTGTTGTTGCGTTGCTTGCCATGTGCCGAAGACGAAAAGAAATGGGACGCAGATCATCGCAAACCTGGAATTCGCGGTATGTCTGATACAGAAATTTTGTCAGCATTTTATAAATCAATTCCATTGTCATTTGATGGCAAGGTTTGGGTTGGCGAAACCGCCAGTTTCGAAGGTTTGGATAAATTCCGTTTAAATCATGATTTGCTTTCTGTCAAAGATGGTAAAATTTTGGCAAATAAAGGCGATCGTTTGAGTGCCAAAAAATATGCTAAATTGGCAACAACAAAACAATTTGGTTTGACCGCAGATTCTTTGGTTGGTGAATATTTATTTGAACCAGTGACAAATGCAGGCGAGGTTGTTTATCCGGCTGGCACAGAAATCACCGAAGAAATTTTGACCGATTTGGACAAAATGGGTGTGAAAAATATTTCAATAATTGCTATTGATAATATGACTGTGACTGCACATATGCGTAATACATTGGCTGCGGATAAAATCACAAATCGTGATGATGCATTGATTGAAATTTATAATGTTATTAGACCGGGTGAACGTCCAACTGTCGAAGTTGCGTTGGGACTGTTCTTGCGTCAAGGTTTTGATGCATCATATTATGATTTGTCTGCGGTTGGTCGTTTCAAAATGAATAAACGTTTGAAAATTGATTCTGGCAAACGTCCAGAAGATGAACGTTTATTGACCAAGGCTGATATATTGGCTGTATTGCAAACTTTAACAAATATCATTGACCACAAAGATACAATTGATGATATCGATAATTTGTCTAATCGTCGTGTGCGTGCGGTTGGCGAATTGTTGGAACAAACATTCCGTACAGGTATGTTGCGTATTGAACGTTTGGTTCGTGAAAGTTTGTCTTCACCAAATATTACAAATATGCAACCCCAAGATGTTATCAATGTTAAACCTTTGATGTCTTTGGTTGCTGAATTTTTGGGAACATCACAATTATCACAATTTATGGACGCATATAATCCATTGTCGGAATTGGAACATAAACGTCGTATTTCTGCATTGGGTCCTGGGGGATTGAATCGTGAAAGGGCCGGTATCGATGTCCGCGACGTGCATCCAACACACTATGGTCGTTTGTGCCCAATTCATACACCCGAAGGTGCGAATATTGGTTTGATTAACCATTTGGCATCTTATGCACGTGTTAATAAATATGGGTTTATCACAACACCATATTACGAGGTCAAAGATGGCAAGGTCACAGATAAAATTGTGTATTTGACGGCTGATGAAGAAATTGGACATAAAATTGCACAGGGTAATACCCCAACAACAAAAGATGGTAAATTAGCAGAAGATACAGTGACCGCACGTGTTGATGGCGAATTTACAATGGTTCCAAAAAGTGAAATCGATTTAATCGACGTTGAACCACGTCAGGTGGTGTCTATTGCAACTGGATTGATTCCATTTGTGGAAAATGACGACGCTAACCGTGCTTTGATGGGTTCAAACATGCAACGTCAAGGTGTTCCATTATTGCGTGTCCAGGCACCATTGGTTGGTACCGGTATTGAACGCGAAGTGGCACGTGATTCACGCACAGGTAAGGTTGCAAAACACAGTGGTGTTGTTGAATCAGTAGATGCGAATCGTATTGTGGTTAAATGTTTGAATTCACGTAATGTCGTGACAGGTGTGGATATTTATAACCTGGAAAAATTCGAACGTTCCAACAGTGAAACATTGATTCATCAAAAACCATTGGTCAAGGTTGGTGACCGTATATCTGCGGGTGACATTATTGCCGACGGTTCGTCTATGAATTATGGTGAATTGGCATTGGGACGCAATGTGTTGGTCGCGTTTGTGCCATGGCGTGGATATAACTATGAAGACGCTATCGTTATTTCAGAACGCATTTCACGTGATGACGCATTTACATCTGTTAAAATCGTTGAAAAAGAATTCAAGGTTCGCGATACCCAGTTGGGACCAGAAAGTTTCACACGCGATATTCCAAATGTCAGTGAAGAATCTGTGAAAAACTTGGACGAATCAGGTATCATTTATGTTGGTGCCCGCGTGAAACAAGGCGATATTTTGGTTGGTCGTGTATCACCAAAATCTGAAACATTATTAACCCCCGAAGAAGCATTGTTGCGTAATATCTTTGGTGACAAGGCTAATAATGTCAAAGATACATCTTTGCGCGTTGGTCCAAATGAAGAAGGTACCGTTATCGGCGTTAATGTCTTGACACGTCATGGTGTTAAAAAAGACGAACGTACCCAGATGATTGAATTGGAAAAAATTAACAAAATCAATAAAGATAGAAACGAAGAAATCGCGATTATCGAACGTGGTTTTGCTGACCAGATTTTCCAAATGACAGAAAACGAAACAATCGAAAGTGGTACAGGTTCTGTTAAACCATTTGTTGGTAAAAAATTAACAAGTGAAGTGTTTGAAGCAATCCGTCCAGCAGATATCAAAAAGATGGTCGTTAAAAATAAAGATATCCAAGCCAAAGTTGCAGAATTGTGCGAACAACATAATGCAAAATTGGATATGTTGAACGAAAAGGCTGATGCTGAGATTTCCAAGGTCACAGAAAGCAATTCTTTGAGTGCAGGTGTATTGAAAGAAGTAAAAGTATATATTGCACACAAAATGAAATTGCAACCTGGGGATAAAATGGCGGGTCGTCATGGAAACAAAGGTATCGTGTCCAAGGTCGTTCCAATCGAAGATATGCCATATATGGAAGATGGAACCCCGGTTGATATTGTTTTGAATCCTTTGGGTGTGCCATCACGTATGAATATCGGTCAGATTTTGGAAACTCACCTTGGTATGGCTGCACGCACCTTGGGTAAGCAAATCGGTGATGTTTTGGACGAAGTTAAACAGAAACGTGCTGTGACCGATGATTTGCGCAGTATTATGGGCAAAATTTACGGCAAAGACGTGGCTGAAAAATTAGAAAAAATGACAGACACAGATGTTCGTGCCGAAGCCGCATTGTTGCGTGACGGTGTGCCAATGGCAACACCAACATTTGACGGGGCCAGCCCAGAAGACATTAAATCAATGTTGGAATTGGCTAAATTACCTGAAACAGGTCAATTCACATTGTATGATGGTATGACGGGTGAAAAATTTGCACGTCCTGTGACCGTTGGTGTTATGTACATGATGAAATTGCATCACTTCGTTGATGAAAAGATTCACGCGCGTTCTGTGGGCAGTTATTCACTGGTCACACAACAGCCGTTGTCTGGTAAAGCCCATATGGGTGGTCAGCGTTTGGGTGAAATGGAAGTGTGGGCATTAGAAGCCCATGGTGCCGCACATTTGTTGCGTGAAATGCTGACGGTAAAATCTGATGATATTACCGGTCGTAACAAAATGTACGAAGCCATTATTTCCGGCAATAACGATATTCAAACAGGTACGCCAGAAGCATTTAACGTGTTCGTTCGCGAATTACGTGGATTGGGTTTGGCAATGACACCTAAAAAAGTAGATTAATTATTGGGTGGCGGGTTTAATGTATCGCTTCATTGAACCCGTCACTCAAATTAGCACTTTAAAGCGACTTAAAGGAGCAAAATAAATGACAAATATGTTGCAAAAGATATTTGGACAAATTGAAACCAAGGAACAATTTGATGCGTTGCGTATCACAATTGCGAGCCCAGAAGAAATTCTGTCTTGGTCACATGGCGAAATCAAAAAGCCAGAAACAATTAATTATCATTCTTTGAAACCAGAACCAGAAGGTTTGTTCTGTCAAGAAATCTTTGGTCCGGTCAAAGATTATGAATGTGCATGTGGTAAGTATAAGCGCATTAAAAATCGTGGTGTTATTTGTGAAAAGTGCCATGTAGAAGTTGGACCATCGTCTGTTCGTCGCGAACGTATGGGACATATCAAATTGGCAATGCCTGTGGCGCACACTTGGTTTTTACGCGAAGGTAAAATTGCTGTATTGTTAAATAACTTGCCACAAAAGAAATTGGAACAGGTTATTTCGTACGATGCGTATATTGTTATTGAACCAGGACTTACCAGTTTGAAACAATATGATGTTATCAGCAATGATGAATACCAGGCGAAAATTGAAGAATTTGGTGCAGATGCTTTCCGCGTTGGTATTGGTGCCGAAGGTGTTCGTTCGATTATTGCTAATTTGGATATGGGTGATGAACGCACACGTTTGCGTGCCGAATTGGCAGAGTGCAAATCTGAACAAAAACGCAAATTGTTAATCAAACAATTAAAGTTGGTCGAATCGTTCTTGGAATCCAAGACAGAACCTGCATGGATGTTGCCAGATGTTATCCCGGTTATCCCACCAGATATGCGTCCATTGGTCACATTGGATGCGGGACATGTTGCGGCATCTGATTTGAACGATTTGTATCGTCGCGTGATTATTCGTAATAATCGTTTGAAAAGATTTATGGAAATGCATGCGCCTGATATTATTGTTCGTAATGAAAAACGCATGTTGCAAGAAGCGGTGGATTCATTGTTCGATAATGGACACAAAGCACGTCCAATGGTTTCGCAAAACCGCCGTCCTTTGAAATCTTTGTCGGATTCATTGCGTGGTAAATCTGGTCGTTTCCGTATGAACATGTTGGGTAAGCGTGTGGATTATTCGGGTCGTTCCGTTATTACACCGGGACCAACATTGCGTATGCATCAGGTTGGTTTGCCAAAAACAATGGCATTAGAATTGTTTAAACCTTTTGTGTTTGCACGTTTATTGGCAGGTGGGTATGCGAATACATTGAAAACTGCGCGTAAAATGGTTGATAACCGCGAAGAAATTGTATGGGAAATGTTGGAAAAGGTTATTTATCAACATCCTGTATTGTTGAACCGCGCGCCATCTTTGCACAGATTGTCATTGATTGCATTTGAACCTGTGTTAATTGAAGGTAAGGCGATTCGTTTGCATCCTTTGGTCTGTAAGGGATTTAATGCGGACTTTGACGGTGACCAGATGTCTGTGCATGTGCCTATTTCATTAGAGGCTCAATTAGAAGCACGTACATTGATGTTATCAACAAATAATGTGTTGTCGCCTGCAAATGGTGATCCTATGACTGTGCCATCACAAGACATGGTTTTGGGTATTTATTATATCTCGTTGATTGACGGCGAACATGATGAAAAGAAATCACCAAGATTTTCTGGCATGGACGAAGTCGAATTGGCATTGGAAAACAAGGTTATCACTTTGCATACACCAATTTATGCACGTGTTAATGGTAAAACCTATGCTACAACGGCGGGTCGTATGATTTTGGGTCAATTATTGCCAAAATCTGACAAAATGCCATTTGATTTGGTAAATAAAGTTATGCCGAAAAAAGCAATTGAAAAATTGTTGGCAACCGCATATGAAAATTGTGGTGACAAGGCAATGATTTTGTTGGCTGACGCGTTGAAAGATACTGGTTTTGAACAGGCTGCACGCAGTGGTATTTCTATTGGTTTCAACGATATTGTGATTCCAGAAGAAAAAGAATCTATGATTGCAGAATCAACCAAGGCCGCAGAAGAAATTGAAGAACAATACCAAAACGGTTTGTTGTCTGGTGGTGAACGTCACAACAAATTGATTGATTTGTGGCAAAAAACAACCGATAAATTGGGTGATTTGGCATACGCCACATTGGGTAAAACATCTGGCGACAATTGGAATTCTGTGTATATGATGGCTTTGTCTGGGGCGCGTGGTTCCAAGGGTCAGATTCAGCAGTTGGCTGGTATGCGTGGTATGATGCAGAAGCCAGACGGTTCAATTATCGAAGTTCCAATTATTTCAAACTTTAAAGAAGGTTTGACTATGTCTGAATACTTTACATCCACCCACGGTGCGCGTAAAGGTATGTCGGATACGGCTTTGAAAACTGCATCTGCTGGTTATTTGACACGTCGTTTGGTCGAATTGGCACAAAATACAGTTATCACCGAACATGATTGTGGAACAACCGAGTGCATTACAGCAAAACCTGTGTATCAAGGTTCCACATTGGTTGTGCCATTGGGTGATGTGATTTTGGGTCGTACGGCGGCACATGACATTGTTAATCCAATGACCAAAGAGGTTATCGTGCCGGCTGGCGAATTGGTCACAAAATCTGCATCAAAAATCATCAACGAATGTGGTTTGCCATCTGCAGAAGTACGCAGTGTTTTGACATGCAAGAGTGATGGTTTGTGTGCAAAATGTTATGGTATGGATTTGTCACGCAACGCGTTGGTCCATGTTGGCGAACCTGTGGGTGTTATCGCGGGTCAGTCAATTGGCGAACCTGGAACTCAATTAACTTTGCGTACCTTCCACATTGGTGGTATTGCTGAAAGTAGTGCCGAAAGTCACTTTATCGAAATGCCACGCGCGGGTCGTATTAAACTGATTGGTGTAAATACTGTCACAAATGCGGCTGGTCGTGTTGTGGTGTTGTCTCGTAATGGTAAAATCGCAGTTGTCGATGACAAAGACAATGAATTGTTCAGTTGTGCTTTGCCATACGCGTCCAAGATGATTGTTTCCGAAGGTGACATGGTCGAAAAGGGTGCCAAGGTCGCAGAATGGGATCCTTATTCAAATGATATTATTGCGGAAAAAGATGGTACGGTGTGCTTTAACGACTTGATTGAGAACGTATCGTTCCAAGAAGAAACAGATGGCACAACCGGTATTACATCACGCAAGGTTATCAATTGGAAAACCAATACGAAAAAACCTTTGAATCCATCTATATCCTTGGTCAATGACAAGGGCGAGGTTATATCGCTGGGTGGTAAAAAGGTTGCACAGTACATGTTGCCTGTGTATTCAGTATTGACGGTTAAAAATGGCGATAAAGTATCTGCGGGTGATATTTTGGCTCGTATTCCTGTCCAGGCGAAAAAGACAGGCGATATTACCGGGGGACTTCCACGAGTTGAAGAATTGTTGGAAGTTCGCAAACCTGCAAATCCTGCATTGTTGGCCGAGGTTGATGGTACGGTTGAATTAGAAGATGCAAAATCTAAAATCATTATCCGTATTGAACCGGCCGATGGAACGGCACCTGTGGAATATGCGGTTGCAAAGGGAACTAATTTATTGGTTCGCAGTGGCGATGTCGTTAAAAAGGCTGAAAAACTGGTTGATGGTGAGCCTGTACCCCAAGATATTTTGCGTATCTTGGGCCAAAAAGAACTGGCAACATTTATGGTTGAACAGGTCCAACAGGTTTATCGTTTGCAGGGTGTGTCAATCAACGACAAGCATATCGAAATTTTAATTCGTGAAATGACACGCAGGGTCGAAATTGCAAATCCTGGGGATACAGGATTCTTGATGGGCCAGGTTGTCGATCGTGTCGATTTTGAAGAAGAAAATGCACGCGTTGCACATGATGGTGGCAGACCAGCCGAGGCATCACAGGTTTTGGTCGGTTTGACACGCGCATCGCTGACATCTCGTTCATTTATTTCGAACGCATCGTTCCAACAAACAACCAAGGTTTTGGTAGATGCCGCAATTAACGGTTCAACCGATAAATTGGTTGGTATCAATGAAAACTTGATTGTTGGTCGTTTGATTCCAATTGGAACCGGTGCATATGTCCGTCGCGTTCGTGAAATCGCCAAAGAAGAAGAACGGGCTGAAAAAATTGCACGCGAAGGTGGCGAACATCAACAGTTGTTGGATATTTAATCCAATATAGAGATGATATTTTGGGTTGGAATACCCCAACCCAAAATAAACTTTTTCTTGCAAATGCGGAATAAATGAATAGAATTAGCAAAGTAAAATAAAAAGGATTATAAAATGGCAGTTCCAAGAAGTAAAACAAGTAAAGCACGCAGCGCACAACGTCAATCACATGACGCTTTGAAAATTATGCCGGTCGGCGTATGCAAGGCATGTGGTGAAAAAAAACGCCCACATCATGTGTGTCCTGCATGTGGTGCAAAATAATATAAACTATACGAATATGGCAGATTTAGGCGCCGGGGCTGATATACATAAAAAACCGGTTTTCTAGTCTGCCTTTTTGTTTATACAGAGGGATTTATTCATGACAAAAGTTATTTCCATTGATGCGTTTGGTGGTGACAAAGGACCGAAAGTCGTGTTGGGTGGTATTAATCAGTTTTTATACCAATATGGCGAAGGCAGTGTGCATTTTCGCATTTTTGGAAAACGGGCGGTGTTGAATAAATTATTGAAAAAATTTCCACGTGTTGCGCGTAACAGCACCATTATTGATGCGCCAGATGTAATTTTGGGAACCGATAAAATTCGTGATGTAATTCGTCATGCCGATGGAACATCGATGTTCATGGCAATCAAAGATGTTCGTGCGGGTAATTCTTCGGCGGTGGTTAGTGCAGGTAATACCGGTGTTTTGATGTCTTTGTCGAAATTGGCATTAAAAACAGTTGATGGAATATCTCGTCCGGCGATTACGACAATGTTGCCATCGGGTGGTGGTGATTCACGTGTTGTTGTTTTGGATTTGGGTGCAAATGTTCAATGTGATGCCCAAAATTTATTTGATTTTGCGATGTTGGGTTCTGTGTATGCGGATATTATTGGAAAAATGCCACGCCCACGTGTTGGTATTTTGAATATCGGCACCGAGGAAACCAAGGGCAACGAAACATTGCAAGAATTAAATCGCGTTTTGACAGAACACAAGGCGGAATTGCCATACGAATATATTGGCTTTGTCGAGGCAACCGATATCAGTGCAGGGCGTGTCCAGGTTGTTGTGACTGACGGTTTTACAGGAAATATAGTATTAAAAACTGTCGAAGGAACTGCGAAATTGATAAAACGCGTTATAATGGAAAATTTCAAGAAATCTGTGCTGGCGATAATTGGGGCGTTTTTCTTGGTGCATGTATTTAAAAGATTGAAACATAAAATTGATCCACGTTCGTATGCGGGCGCAATATTTTTGGGATTAAACGGATTTTCGGTCAAGACCCATGGAAACAGTGATGCGCTGGCATTTGCAAATGCGATACATTATGCGGTTGATTTATCAAATGCAGATTTTAATGATGTAATCCGCGAACGTGTTGCATCGGTTGCAAAAATTCGTGATGAATTAGCGTAATAAAAATCCCCACGATATTCGTGGGGATTTTTTTATAAAGCGCAAAACGCAGTTGATGCAGGATTGATTCAACAACGACCAACGGCATTGATTACCACATCTGTGTCCCCTTTAATTTCCCACCAGCGAGACTCTTTAATTCCGCCCCATAGGGGAGGGGGACCGCGGAGCCGTTTTGGCGAGCGGTGGAGGGGGTATCAGGAACCCTCCCCACCTGCTTACGCTGACGCTACAGCAAGGTCCCCCCCCTCCACAGGAGGGGAATTTTGGCACCATTTGCCACTGGGGCTGTTCTGCATAAAAAACACCCAGAAAAATCCGGGTGCTATTTATTTGGAACCAAGCCTTTTTAAGTTTAATGGGAGTTGAATTCGGGGCCAATTCCAAATAAAACTGTCAATCTGCACTTTCTATAATCTCGTACCAGTGCGGAACAATGACACCGTTTTCTTCGGTTTCGACCAGCAGGCACTTTTTGCCGGCGGGGCAGTTTTCGTCTGGACGGGTTTGTTTGGTTGCCTGCAAATCCGCAATCGCCTTGGTTTGATTGATAGTGTTTGTCACGACATCACGAATTGTCGCAATCGTAGTATTCAAATCCGTCACCACCGGATTAAATTGCGCGGAATTGTATGCAGTGGTTGCAATTTTGATTGCGTTGGTGGCGATTGTTGTGACAACACTGGCGCCCGACGACAACAGGGTTGTAATGGTCATACCGGTCACACCACCTGTGCGATTATTAACCGGTGCGGTGGTCATGGTTTGTCCCGCAACAGATTCCGTTGTCGCTGTTGCAAGTGGGTATATTACAATTACAGGTGTCCCTGCGGCGTATTGGTCGGAAAGG
>CADBDF010000014.1 GCA_902793435.1 uncultured Pseudomonadota bacterium
TTCGGCACCATCCTGTGCAGCGGCATGAAGATAATCATGGAGAGCGAGCTGACCGATCGCACGCAGACCATCTTGGCAGTTGCTCTGGCAGTTGGTATAGGTTTCAACTCCGTGCCCGATGCCCTCTCGCAGTTCCCGTTCTGGGTTTCGACGCTGCTATGTGGCGTCCCCGGCACCGCAATATTCATAATTGCCACATAAAAATGCCCAGCCCAACCATGTTGCGTCGCTTGGTTTGGTAATACCCGCTGTGGAATATGTGGGTAATGTGCAGCTGGTCCTTTCACACAATATTGAACCATATGA
The DNA here is from genome assembly GCA_902793435.1 of uncultured Pseudomonadota bacterium. Classification (GTDB taxonomy): domain Bacteria; phylum Pseudomonadota; class Alphaproteobacteria; order Rs-D84; family Rs-D84; genus Enterousia. The sequence continues at coordinate 307 of CADBDF010000014.1, forward strand.
TGGCGATGTATCAACAGAATTATAAAAATACAATTTGCCGCCATTAAATTGTATCCATTGTGCATATAATGTGGTATTTGTTGTTTTATCCCATACTTTGCTAGGGGAACCTGTGTAGCCATAATACCAATTGCCACCACTTTGTGCATCGGCATATCCCTGAAAATTGTATCCAAAACGATGTGGTGTTGTCCAATTACTGGTTGTGATAACTGGAACCATACTGCCGTATGTGGCGGTGACGGTGCCCGAACGTCCGCCCGAACCACCATTTGCATCAAATGATATTGTTGATGTTGGTGATGCGGTACATGCGGTATTGGAATAACAAGTTTGACCATAATACGTATCTAATGTACAACTTCCACGCCAACCCTCGTCACAACTATACACTGCATTAAATGTTAATGATGGTGTTTGCGATGCATCAAACCCTAATGAATCAATCCCATCGTATGCATAGTATGGATATACACAAGCCTCCCAAGCCTGTGGGTATGATATGTCATAGTTTATATAAGATCTACGGAAAGGTTGTGAATAACCATTGCTTCCTACATAATGGTGAAATGTTGCGTGTGGTTTTGTTGGGTTCGTTGTTGGAATTGTATAAAGGTCGCCATTGTTTGCCAACTCGGTCGTGCAAGCACTGTCGGTATATAATTTACACCATTTTGATTGATTCGAACTGTTGGCGTATGTTGGTGTATCACGATACATATATACCGATGTTGGCGCACCACCGGTTCCGCCATTGGTTGTATTATCAAAATCAATTCTATAACAATTTGCGGTTCCCGACGACTGACATACTGGGTTATATGTTCCTTCGCCACTGACATATCCGTTTGGGCAACTGGTCGTGTATGTGACCGCCCCATTATCGGCAACCGTCAAAGTACAATTTGAACTATCCTCGCAATTCTTTGCCCATGCGGCATACAAAGTGATGTTTGCGGCGAATGTTCTGTTATTTGGCAATCCGCCAGTCTTTGTAATTATTTGCGTGCCTGTATTTCCACTGGACGTGGCATCTGTCCGGGTACTTGTATAAAAACCACGAAAAGTATATCCGGTTCTGGACGGCACAGTTGCCGTTGATATGGACGTGGTCGCCGCAGAATTGCTATACCAACCAGTGGCATATTTTTCATATATGGTTTGATGTGTGTCTGTATTATTATAATTTTTTAATGTTATCGTATATACATTTGGTTGGGGTTCATAAAGACCGCCTAAACAGGTATATCCATCTGGACATGTTAGACATTTTGCACCGTCAAAAAAATACCCAGCGGGGCATCCGCACATACCGGTTTTATTATTAAATATCATTGTGGAATTTTCGCATGAGCAACCATAATATTCATTCGCTATCGTCCCTTTTGGACAACAGTGCGGGGTGTTATTGATACCAACATATGCACCTTTTCCGTTACAGCCAAGAATGTCGTTTGCGAAATTACTCCATTGTTCAAGGTTGGTTAAGCAATCTATTCCATGCTCATCATCAAAAAAATAACAACATGCGCCGTCTTTTGGAATGTCTGGATACCATGTCATACCAAATTTACATTGGTCGCACCCACCGGTTTTAGGATTAAATTCAAAACGTTTATCGTAGCATTCACATTGATACAGTTTATTTGGCTGTGTTATTTTTTCGGGACAACATACGATATTACCATCACTATTTACGTATGCCCCAGAACCGCCTTCACATTTTAACGATTCAACAATTGCAACCCATTCGTTGAAATCACTAATACAAGATTTACCATCAAAGGCAAAACAACAATCTTCGATTTCGGGGTAATATGTCATACCTTCTTTGCACGACATGCTGTCTGCAAACGACGACGATACGCCACCAAAAACAAGTACGGCAAACAGCACAAATCCGCCAAAAATGCGTGATAATAATCTCAAAATCCTTTCCCCTATGGATTAAGCATAGAACATTTTTTCATAAATACGCAAATGAAAAATAATGAAAAAATATCACTAAAAAATTTGACAGCAGATTTTAGTCATTTTTAACAAAAAAATTGAGTAATTGGTGTTAAATTTTATTACATAACACGTCCAGATGTCGGGTAAAATGTTAATTGTATGCTTTCCCAGTTCTTGTATTCGTTGCGGGGCAACATAGATAACGGTTCGCATGTCCGTATTGCCGCACGTATTGTGTCCAAAACGTATGCAAACGCCATGTCCGTTTCAGCACGCGCGGCACTTTCAAACCATACGTCCGCCACCGTTCCATTGGGGCGCATTTTCAAGTGTGCAACCGCACGAATATCCGCCAAATCTGGACGTGATGAATCAATAACCCAACAACGCGTCATTGCCACACGCAACGCATCAACCACCGAAACGGTCAGTGTTCTGTCCAAAGATAAAACTTCGCGATTGACTCTAACCACCGTTTTCTTTTTTGGTGCATTTGCATCGGCAATATCATTTTTTTGCGGATTTGTTGGCTTTTCAGGTTGCTTTTTTGAATCCGTATCATCAATCAAACTGTTAGTAATTTTATCATTTTTTGCGGCATCTGGTTCTGGTGCAACGGCGGGTTTTGGTTCTTCTTTCGGTTGTTCTGGTGTTTTATCAGCCTTTGGTGCATCGGTGTTATATAATTTGGTGTCCATACCGGAAATTTTTACATTACTCAAATCGATTTCCATAATTTCAATACGGTCAGGTGTCACCAATTCAGCGCGTTCTATAAATATCGCCACCGATGTTATCATAATGACAATCAATGCCAAATGCCCAGCCAATGACATCAATATATTTTCACTATAAAATTGTTTGGCTTTGTTTTTCATTATTTATTATCGATTTGTGTTCTTAAACCAACTTTTTGAAATCCTGCATCTTTTAATCGACCCATTGCACGCATAACCGCGCCATAATCCGCATGGGTGTCGCCACTGATTGTTATGGCCAGATTTGGATTTTCTGTGCGCATTGCCGCTGCGCGTTTTACGACACTGTCTAAGTCCATCATGTCACGTGCCAAATAATAACGTCCCATTGCATCAACACTAATTTGAATCGCATGGTCATTGCCGGTCATCGCTGAATGTCCGGCGCGTGGCAAATCTAAATCAATTCCTGCGGTCATCATAGGTGTCGTCACCATAAACACCGCCAACAATGTTGTCATAATATCAATCATCGGTGTCAAAGATATTCCGGCATCAAAACGTCGTGTTCTTCTGGGCATAATAAACACCTTTATTTATTTTGTGATTTTAATTCAATACGGTTTTCATCTAACTTATTATATAAATCGTCTGCTTTTTTGGCATAATACTGGTACGCTATTGCCGCAGGTATTGCTGCAATCAATCCCAGTGCGGTTGTTCCCAACGCAGTTGCCAAACCCGGTGCAATAACACCGATACTAACCGATTGATTTATACCAATAGATGCAAAAGAATCCATAACACCCCAAACAGTACCAAACAAACCAATAAATGGTGATACATAGGACACCATAGATAAAAACCATAAATTTTTATCAAATGGCCTTATCAATTTATCCACAATCGTATCCAGATTGTCGCCAGGCTTAATTTTGACAGGATTGTTTCTTACCATTTTCCAAACGCGGTATTTTTCAATAATAACCGCCCAAGACAATATACTGAGTGCAACCAAAACCAATGACACAAACAAAGTCATTATGTCGCCAGTAAATAAATTCAATAACGAAAAATTATTAGTCATTTCCTTTCCTTTTTATTGTTATATTATTTAAAAAATTTCATAATGGCATCTGGGATTGCCTTTGGACGCATGTTTTTACCCAAATATGCTATTGTAATATTCATTATAGCACAAATTTCGCCATTACGTAAAAACTTTTGTTCAATTTTCATAGATGCCGCACCTATATTGGTTGGGCGGGTTTCAACAACAATATCGTCACCCAATAATAAAGGCAGATTATATTTTATGTCTAATTGCCGAACAACAAAACCCAAATCGTCATCAGGTATTTTTATTCCGCGCGACCAATCCATACGGGCACGTTCTGCGATTTCAATATAACGCGGGTGATACACAATGCCACCGGCATCGGTGTCCGCATATGCGATTTGAAATTTAAATTTATGCGTCATTTTCACCTCTATCAATAAATCTATTTATATCCAAGTTTTGTTCGTTAATTAACCGTTTTTCAACACGATTGCGAATTTCACCATATATTTCGCTTAAAATAGGTTCATAATCAAAACAGGTCACAAATTTATTCGAAAAAAATAATTTCCAATAAAAACCATTATCATACTTTGTCACATATGCTAAATCTTTGGCGCACATATGTTGAATTCCTGTATCCAACACATCTAATAATTTAACCAGTCGTGCCTCAGGCGTTTGTTTTGCCTCGTATTCATCAAATCTGGATTTGATAAAATCGTCCTGTAATAGCGATATGATAGTATCGACAGCATGTTGTTCGTTTATATGTTTTTGCCGTTTAATATATTCTGTCTGTTTGTGTAATGGGATGTCGTGTGCAATCGCCTCTGGCAAATCATGTAACAAGCATAATTCTAACACACGTTCCATATTAACGTCATGTGTTAAATATGGTTTAACCGCCAAAGCCATAATTGCCATATTCCAAGAATGTGCCGCAACAACCTGATTATCACCACTGGACGTCCGCGTAAGGCGTTTTTCAGTTTCTAACTTTTCAGCTATACAAAAAAAATCTGTTAATCTTTTTGCGGTTGTCATTTACTTACTCCACTATGAATGCCCCAGAATAAGTTTTTCTTAAATTATCGCGTGCGGTTGTGGCGCAACCCGCCAGAAACAAAGATACAACAAAAGCATAGTATAATTTTGACATTACTTTTTTAAGCCCAAATGTTCATAGCCTTTATCGGTCACAATACGACCACGCGGTGTTCGTTGTATCAACCCCAGTTGCATTAAATAAGGTTCTATAACATCTTCAATGGTGTCCGCAGGTTCGCTCAATGCCGCTGCCAAATTATCAATACCAACCGGACCACCTGCATAATGATTGATAATCGTCGTCATATAATCTCTATCGACCGCATCCAAACCAGATTCATCAATATGTAATTGAAATAGGGTAGTTTTTATTGTATCCGCGGTAATGGTGTCTGCACGCAAAGCATTTGCAAAATCGCGAGCGCGTTTCAGTAATCTGTTTGCAATACGCGGGGTTCCGCGCGCACTTTTTGCCAACATATATGCCCCGGCTTCGTCAATAGGCGTGCCCAATACATTGGCACTGCGCATAATAATTTTTGCCAAATCGTCAGCCGGATAGAAAGAAAGCCTTAAATCAATACCAAATCTTTCGCGCAAAGGATTTGATAATAAACCTGTTCGCGTTGTTGCACCAACTAATGTAAAAGGAGGCAAGTCTATGCGAACACTTTTTGCGGACGGTCCTTCGCCTAACATTATATCCAACTTAAAATCTTCCATCGCAGAATACAAAACTTCTTCGATTGCAGTTGGCAACCTGTGTATTTCATCTATGAATAAAACGTCCATAGGTTCCAGTGTGGTCAATATCGCCGCCAAATCTCCTTGCTTGGTCAGCATAGGTGCCGATGTTGCACGAAAATTCGTTCCCAATTCATTTGCAACAATATGTGCCAAAGTGGTTTTTCCTAATCCTGGGGGACCATATAACAACACGTGATCCATGGCTTCGCCACGTGACTTGGCGCCGGAAATAAATACAGATAAATTTTTCTTTAACGCATCATGACCAATAAAATCAGCCAGTGTCTTTGGACGAATAGAACTCGCCAATTCATCTGGAATATTTGGATCAACAAATCTGTCATTTGTGTTCATCTAAAAAACCTTATAATAATTTAGTATCTGTATCTTCACGTCCAACATAGGCCTTGAAATCGTTATACATTTGTCGCAAATCTGCCGGTGCAGAATAATTTGCATCTGCGCCTTTGATAACAATGGTTTCCAATGTTATTTTTGCCTGCTTTTTTAACAGATTTGTTAAATGATTACTAAATGCTTTTGTATCGCCTTCCTCGGCAGCGCCCTGCAATAATAATCCGCGATTAGGGCGGGGTGATAAAAATTGAAAATCAGAAAAAGATCTGTCGGGTGAAACCAATACAAATCCAGAAATCTCTGGTCTGCGCATCATGGCCTGTAATGCATACCATGCACCCATTTGATGTCCTGCCAGCCAGATTCTTTCACTGTCTTCGTTTTGGTTTTGTATCCAATCTATAACCGTTGCAATATCCAACATGTTTTCAGCCGCCGTCCCAATCGCACCTTCGGAATCATTAACGCCACGATAATTAAACCGCACAACTGAAAAACCAATATCCATAAATGCACGAAACATAGCATACGAAACTCTGTCGTTCATATGATGCTTTTGACGCGGATTTCCAGACAGCACAACCGCAACCGGCGCGCCAGGATTTGCAGATTTATGATAAACTGCGTGTAATTTACCACTTTCGCCTGTAATAATAACATCAACCATTTTAATCAACCTTCCTATTAAAATTATGTTCGTTACAGGATACTTTATAATACAAATCGATTTTAATTTTCAATAAAAATATTTTTGCTTTGACACGCATTAGAAAAAAAGTCTAGACTTAATTAAAAGGAATAAGGAAACAAACATGTACAAAACCAATTTAATGATCGCTGGTGCCTTGATTTGCGCACAGTCCGCAATGGCAAACACATATGTCCAAGAATTGCAAACGATATACACAGAAACACCTGTGGCATCATATTATGCATATCCTGACGATCAAAATTTCATACCTGAAACTGTATTTATGCAACAGGACGACACGTTTAATTTTGATACAAATATTGCAATCACCCGCGATGCCGAGGCTTGCGCCCACCCAGGTGTTGGTTTTGCCGAACGTCCAATGGTGATTTGTCGTAATTTTAATTGTACAAAATTAAATGACCGTATTACACGCAATTTCTTGTTTAACAGCCTGAGTCAAATGTTTATGATGAACGGATATTCCAGATTATATATATGCGAGGCTGACCCGTTTTCGCGTGATTGTTTGCAGACAGGAATATCTTTCCCGGTTCGTACCGGAATTGCAAACGCAATTGTTAAAATTCCAAAGGCTTCTATTTCCCAGGTAAATTTATCAACTGGTTTGTCGCGTGCATCTATTGGTATGACATATAATATGTTGGTAAATGGCATTGACAGGCGTTGCGAACAAACGGTTATGGATATTGTAATTCCTGTAAATTCCCAGGCAACATTGTCAAATCGTGAATTTTCTTGCAATTTGACCAGTGACGGCACCAGCAGTGTTTCACTTTTGATAAATCTGGATTATATAGATTTGGATTATGGTATTTTGGGTGGATATTATTCAATTGGAACCCAGGGAACAACTGCGGGTGGTGGAACAGGATATGCGTTGTTTAAAACAGAGTATTCAACACGTGGCATGAATTTTCGTGCGGCATCGCGTGGTTTATCTGTAAATGACGAAAATGAATCTGTTTTAACAATCCAACCTGGCGAATATGCGGTTGAACCTATGCAATAAAGTATTATGAATAAAACAATACTGATTATTGATGACGATGATTTGTTAAGAAAAAGCCTGGCTAATGGCTTGCGTAAGTATGATTTTTCTGTTTTGACGGCCGATTCTGCCGAACAAGGCGCAGAGATATTAAACAAAATATCTGTTGATGCGATTGTTTTGGACAGAATGATGGGGGGCCAAGACGGTTTGTCGTTCTTGAAGCAAATGCGTTCGTCTGGAAATTTAACACCTGTTTTGATGCTGACGGCGATGTCTGGGCCTGAAAATGCAATAGATGGACTGTCAAGTGGGGCAAACGACTACTTGGCAAAGCCTTTTCAATTGCAAGAATTGGTATTGCGGTTGAATAATATCACAAAATTGTCGCCAAATACATCGACGCAATCGTTGCCAGATGGGCTGATTTATGCCGATGAAGAGTTTTTTGTTGTGTCGCCCACAGATTCCCAACGGCGATTATTTTCTTTATCAAACGAAGAAAAGAAATTGTTGCATAATTTAATAACGCCAATTGGAAATATTGTGCCGGCATCACCAATGGTCGCAAAACGCTTGCGAACTAAAATAAATGATGTATTATCAAACACAGATATACTAACTATTCGTGGGCGCGGATACAAATTGGTTGTTGCCCCCACACCAGAAAAACGGTAAAAAAACATGAGATTGATACCCAGAAGTTTTTTGGCACGCACTATATTGATGGTGTTGATACCATTGCTTGTGACCCAGGTTATTATTGCAGAATTCTTTTTCGGCAACCACTGGTCGCGTGTTCATAACACAATGGCGCGCAGTTTGTCTGCGGAAATTACAACGATGATGAATTTTATAGATAACGACAATTTGCCGGTTGCTAAATCTATGGCGGCGGATATTGGTGTAAATGTATCTGTAAATCATAAATTAAACAGACCTGCGAAAAACGACAACAATTCAATGATAGCAGGGCGGTTGTCTAAACATCTGGAATCACAATTAAAACGACCGGCGAATATATATATAGACCGCGGTGAAAGACTGGTTTTTGTTGATGTCCCAACAAAAAACAATGAAATTGCCACATTTGGCACGTCTTTACATCGTATATATTCCACCAGTACCGAGGTTTTTATCATTTGGCTGATTGGTTCGATATTGATAGTATCTATATTGATTGCGCCATTTATAGTGTTGCATTCGCGCAGTATTCGCCGTATTTCAAATGCGGCAAATCGATTTGGTCGCGGACTTGATGCGCCAGGATTTGTCCCCAGTGGTTCTTTGGAAATTCGTAATGCCGCAGAATCTATGATTAAAATGAAAGAACGTATCGACAGATATAATCGCACCAGAACAGATATGTTAAATGCGGTCAGTCATGATTTAAAGGCGCCTTTGACACGTATGCGCTTGGCGGTTGAAACAGGCGAAGCATCACAAAAAAATCTGTTGCAAGATATCGATCGTATGACAGAAATGGTAAATGGTTATTTGGCTTTTGCGCGTGGCGAAACACCCGAAATAGAACAAACAACAGAGTTGCCCGCGACATTAACGCGTATTGCACGCGATGCAGCGCCAAACAAAAAAATAGAATTGGATTTACCGGAAAACCCTGTTCAATTCTATGCGCGTCCAATGGCTTTAACGCGTGCGTTCAGTAATATTATTGAAAATGCTGCCAGGTATGCTAATAAAAAGATAAAAATTACAGAACACGACAAAAACGATGTTATAGAGGTTATTATCGAGGACGATGGACCTGGAATTCCAGACGACCGCAAAGAAGACGCATTGAGGCCATTTGTACGTTTGGATAACGCTCGTGGTACAGATACGGGTGGAACAGGCTTAGGATTGTCTATTGCAAAAACCGCTATTGAAAATCATGGTGGGCAACTATTCTTGGAAGACAGTTCTATGGGTGGATTGCGTGTTCGTGTGATTTTACCGATTGAATAAAAATAAAATAAAAACAATCACTAAAACAAAGAGTTTTATAAATGAATTTATATAAATATGTATCAAATGCAATGAACGAAAAGTTAGGTTTTGTGGCAAATTTGGAAACGCCACGCAATCGTGATTTTGGTGACTTTTCAACAAATGCGGCAATGGTTGGCGCAAAGTTGGCACATAAAAACCCTCGTGAATTGGCTGCTGAAATATTGCCAAAGATTCAAGAATTGGATTTTGTGGCCTCCGCAGAAATTGCAGGACCGGGATTTATAAATATAAAAATCAAAAATGAATTTATTTTACAAAACGCAACCGCACCACAACCACGCACAGAACAAAATCCATTGGTAATTGATATGGATTATGGTGCATATAATGTTGCAAAATCTTTGCATATCGGGCATTTGCGCACATCTATTGTTGGTGATACATTAAACAGAATATTTCGTTTTATGGGACACAAAACATTTTCATGGAACCATATTGGTGATTGGGGCAAGCCAATGGGTTTAATCATTGCTTGGATTGAACGTTTGCATCCTGAATTGCCATATTTTCAAGAAGGATTTGACCCGCAAACTCATGTTGATTATGAAATAGACCCAAACGAATTAAATACATATTATCCGGCGGCGTCTGCATTGGCAAAACAAGATGCAGATTTTCAGGCCCGAGCGCAAGAAATCAAAGCAAAGTTTCAAGCGGGTCACCCAGGGTATTTTGCGTTATATGAAAAGTTTTTGGCAATATCATTGCGCGCAATGAATAACACTGTGCAAAGATTGAATATATTGCCATTTGATTATGATTTAGGCGAACGAAACGCTGCGCAATACCTTGGGCAAGTTGAAAAAATTTTAAATGAAAAAAATATGATTTATGAAAGTGATGGTGCCATGGTTATCGATACCAAACGTGACACAGATACCGCCCCAATTCCGCCGTATATGTGGCGTGATTCGCGTGGTGCCGACACATATGATTCTACCGATTTGGCGGCTGTATATTGCAGAAAAATAAAAGATAACCCTGACAAAATCATTTATTTTACAGATTTGCGTCAATCGCTGCATTTTGAACAATTGTTCCGTACAGCCGATAAATCAGGTATATATCCATATGAAAAATTCGAACATATTGGTTATGGAACTATTAATGGTGCAGATGGCAAGCCGTTTAAAACACGTGACGGAAACGCTGCAGGATTAGATGATATTTTGGATATGGCTTACGAAGCTGTTAGTGCGCGCATTGCAGAATCCAACAAAAACTTGGACGCGGAAACAATAAAAACTATCGCGCTGGCGGCGGTCAAATTTAACGATTTAATACACGATGTAAAATCAGATTATATATTTGATACATCTGCTATTACCAGTTTCGAGGGACGCACAGGACCGTATGTTTTATATACCGCTGTTCGTCTAAACTCTGTGTTAAATCGTGCAACTGTTGAACCAAAAATTGTTGATACAACAATAAATACAGATGAACGTAATTTGTTGTTGGCAATTTTAGATTTTGACAGAACTATTGATACTGCATGCGAAAATAGGGCGACAGACTTGATGGCAAACTATGCGTATAATTTGTGTCAATTAATAAATAGTTTTTATCACGAATGTCCAATACTACGCGACGATATAGATGAATCTACAAAACAAACCAGATTATACATCGCAAAATTAGCGCGAGATACACTGGTCACAGCAACAAACTTGATGGGATTAGAAATACCTAGCAAAATGTAAAATCAAAAAAACAAAATAAAAACCGTCGATTAGACGGTTTTTTTTATATCTGTTATTAACATTGTTTGTTGTTTTAACACGATGAATACGCGCATCACGCCAAAACATAATTACTATAACGTATTTGTTATGAATTACCGGCATTTTTTACCGCTTTTATACCGATAAATATGATATAAAAAAATAAAAAAACAAAATAAAAACCGTTGGTTAAACGGTTTTGTTAATGTGAGTTTTTAGATTTAAACCAACTAAATACCGCAAACCCAACCAGCAGAAATAATATAACCAAAAATATACCGGTGGCGGCAAAACCACTTTCTGCAAATGGCAACGCAACATTCATACCATAATAACCAACAATAACGGTTGGAATTACCAAAATAATATTCCACATTGTTAATCGATTAATATATCTGTTAGATTCCATATTAATAATACTTTCAAAGGTTTCTTTGATAGATTTTAACATTTTACTATAACTTGTCACAACCTCGGTTGCCTGGCCAAATTCAATACGCACATCTTCTGCTAACTCTTGTGCATCATCTGTTTTGATAAAACCACGCATTTTTTCCAGTTTATCCAACACAGAAACATTGCCTTTGATGCCTGCCATATACAAAGTATAACTGTTTTCAACCTCTAACAAAGCCATCAAATCATACTTTGAAATATGTTGTTGCAGTCCTTTTTTGGATTCCAACACACGTTTGTTTAATTCTTTTAATAATCGCAGATAAGATTCAGCAATATAGTATAAAATATTCAATATAAAATCTTCGCGTGATGTTTTTTCGTCTTTTTTGATTTTATCCAACAAATCACACCGTTTTCTACATACAGTAATTACACGATTTGACGAATAAATGATTGACAAAGGCTCGGTATGCCACAAAGTGTCGTTTTCGCGATTGATAATCGGGAAACGCACAATTATAACCTTGTAATCGTCTTCTATTTCCAATCTGGGCTGTTCATCAGGGTCCAAAATGTCGATAATATTATCTTCGTCAATCTTGTATTCGGATTGTAATCTTTCAAAATCGTCATGGTCAGGATTTCCGACATTTACCCAAGAAAAAGTCTTTAATTTTTCGGTCACAAACATACCAGACTCCTTTTGTTTTTATCAAAATTGCGCCATTTATTTTACACTAAATTTGCATAAAAATCAAATAATTAAGGCGAAAAAATACCTATTATTTTTACACAGGCACAATAAATACAATATATCACGAACAAAATAACCAAAGGAGATTGTTTATGAATAACGATGACACACCATCTGCATTTTCTGTTTCGCATTATGTTTTGTTATTTATCGTATCAACATTATGCACTGTATCGGTTGTCTGGGTTTTAATTGCGGCAAACAACCGGGAATCAGCAATAAACGACAAAATAATGGCGCCAAAAAATGCCGCAGAAAAATCGTGCCAACGCACCGCCGCAGACGAAGTGCATTTACTATGGGAACAAAAACCACAAGATATCCCACAAAAATACATCACATTGGAAGAAAATTATGCAAATCGAATTGTTGCGGTTCGAACAACCGGAACATGTAATGGACAAAGATTTGTTTGCAAAATGGGTCAGCGTCGCCAAGATTGTGACCCATGTGCAAAAAATTCTGCCCGCAAACGCGCGATGTTTCAGCATATTTCCGACACCATTGACGATGTTTGTAAAAACGATTAAAAAAATGCTTGCGTGAAAATTTTCTTTTTTGCTAATTTAAATTCTAAGGAAGGATTCTTTTTGCAAACTAGGAGAATAAAGATGTCAAAAATTTCAAGTCTTTTCACCACAATTCTGGGTGTTTTGGGTTGTTCTGCGGCTGTTGCTTTGCAACCAACTGTTCGTGCTGGGTCACTCAGTTTGAACAATGCTGTAAAACCAACGGCCGGAAATGTCACATCAACCGTTGCGACACAATCAACGGCGACACCCGATGCATCACGCGGGTCGGCATTGTCTAAATTTTCACCTGCGGTTGTTCCTGTTTCGCGCACGAATAACAATGACAACCAAAATGTGAATTCTGCGGTTTTGGACGAATTGCGTCAGCAAATTGCCGAATTAACCGCCGCGCAAAACAGCCTGCGCGACAATCAATTATCACGCAGTGATGTCGAAGATACTGTCGAAGATGCCGTCAAAGAATTAAATTTGACAACAACAAATACAGACTTGAAAAATACTCTTTCCGATTTACAATCTTCGAATCAAAGTTTGCAAAGAAGTGTTGAAAATTTAACAAATCGTACCGAAGACTTGGAAGACACCGAAAACGGTGCCGTTGTTAATATTTTAAAAGTTCGTGGTTTGATTAACGATAATAACACTGTGCCATTTGCATTGAAAACAGAAATCGAACCAACGGCATTGGCGCAAAAAATCGTCACAGATTCCAGTGCCACCGCAACATTGGCTGATAAAATCCAACCAAAAGATACAGATATTCGCGATATTATCACAGACGAATTAACCGAGGTTGGTGTTTTGAAAAATGGCGCATTAGATGTTGAAAAAAAGGGCGAAGTCCAAGTCACCGAGGCCACTGTCACAAACGCACTGCGCAATTCCAGCAACTTTAAACAGATGGTATCTGACGAAATTGCCACCAAGGGCTATGTGACAACTACGGCATTAAACGAACGCGACTTTGTCACAAATGACACATTAAATAATAAAAAGTTTTTATCAACCGATTCAGTTGCGTTTTCAAAATTGGCAACCAAAGATGAAATTGCACCCGCAGCAATCGCGGTCAGCATCGCCGACAGTGAATCTGCAAAACAGGTATTATCCGGCAAAATCGGCCCAGACGAATCGAGTGTCAAAGGTTTGATAACTGGCGAATTGCAAAGATTACAAATTGTAGATGGCGCAAACACATTAAAAGTTGCCACCACTGCCCAAGTTGATCCTGTATCAATCGCAACCAGTATTGCCGACAACGAAACCGCCAAGGCAAAATTATCAGGTAAAATCGGTCCAGACGAATCGAGTGTCAAAGGTTTAATTTTTGACGAATTAAAAAAGCGCGATATTGTTGATGCATCGGATAATTTAAAATTGGCAACCGCCAGCGATGTGTCTGTCGAAAGTTTGACTGATAAATTAGACAATGTTTTCGCCAGCAAAAATGAGGTTCCAACTGTTGATGAAAAAACCGTCAGTGCCGCATTGGCGAACTCAACAACTTTGGACGACACAATTATTAGAAATTTAAAGACCAAACGTTTATTAAAAGACAGTGGCGATTTAAATGTTGCAACCAATGACAGCGTTTCAACATTATCGTCACGCGTTGCCGTATTGGACGGTGGTATTAACGACGATGGCAGTTTATTAAATATAATTGCCACAGACGAAACACTCAGAGAACTTTTGCGCGGTAAGGACGGTAAAGACGGAACCAGTTATAAATTAAAAGGCAGTGTCGAAACATATGAAAACCTGGTTAAGAACAATGTCACACAAATATCAGACATTATTGAAGGCGATGGTTATTTCACTCGTGATACAGGTAAATTATATGTTTATAACTGTGATTTCAATGGCAAGAATTGTAAATTCCCAACTGAAAAAGATGGTATTGAATTAAAAGGTGACAAGGGTGACAAGGGTGACCCTGGTGTATCTGCCGAAACAACATGGCATTCATATTGCACCACAGACAATAATTTGAATAATATTATCAAACCATTATATGGTACATCAAAAACATGCGACAATTTTACCGAAGAAGAATATATCGCATTGATGGACGGTTCCAAGGCATATTGTATGTTGGTTGCCAAAAACGCCAAAGAAAACAGCAACTATTTGGTCGCAACCAAAGGTATTGGTAAAACTTTGGAAGATGTATTTGGTTCCGGCACAGTCAGCAATTTGAAAAACAACGGATTGTCCGCCAGTGTTTCTATTAATGGTCAATCTGAAAAATTCGTATTTGCGTGCGCGAAAAAATACGATGAAATTATGAATCCAAAATCTGCATGGTATTCATACTGCAGCGAAGGTACAAACTTAACATCAATAATTCAACCTTTGTATGGCGCATCAACCGTCAAAACATGCGACGATTTCACCCAAGAACAATATAATGCGATAATGGGTGGTCCAAAAGCATACTGTTTAATGGTTGCTAAAAATGTCGATTCATCAACATTAAATGTGAAAAACAATTTGAAACGTTTGTTTGGCGATACGATTGTCAGCACTTTGTCATCGCAAAAGGTTGCGACCAAGGTCACATTAAATAATCAAACAATATCTTTTGTTGATGCCTGTGCGCAAAAATACGAAGAAATCATGGCCGGAAAATCTGGCGACGGTTATCTGTATCGTGGAACAATTGATAATTACAGTGAATTGTCCGGCAAACCTTGTGATGCAGAACACGAAGCAGATGCATACTATAATTTAGAGGTTGGCGATGCGTTATTGTATATCTGCGCATGTAACGATGAAAAAAATAGTTGTTCGTTCCCAGCAAAAGGCAAGGGTGTGAATTTCAAAGGCGAACCAGGTGAAAACGGCAAACCTGCATCACAAATTTATTGCGAGGCACACGCTGTCAATTACCCAAGCGATGTCACAAACTTGACACTGATTCAAAAATTATACCCAGACAGAGGCATTTCATCTTGTGATCCATCGGTCTTTACCCAAGATTTATATGCTGCAATCATTGGTGGCGCAAACGCATACTGCACATCTTTGAACGCAACATTTAATACGGGCGTATCTTTGAACGATGGTGTCGGCTTAAAATTAGCCAAGATTTACGCAACGAAAAAAAGTGTAAGTTTATCATCGGCCAAAGATGCGTTGAGAACATTGCAAAACAAAGATGCAAAACAACGTATGAACGATTCGAATTTCTCGATATTGGACGAATGTATTGCAAACTATAACAGCATCATGTCCGGTGAAGATGCCGAAAAGCCAGAGGTCACATATTGTAAAGCCCAGGCCGAACATTACAAAGATGGCACATTGAATCGTGATTTGGCACGCAAATTGTTCCCAAATGACACAATCAGTGACGATTGTTCGAACTTTACTGCGGAAATGTATGCAAAAATGGTCGGCGGTGCAGATGCGTTCTGTACTAACCTGACAGCAACATTTGAAAAAGTGTCTTTGGACGACGGCGTCGGTTTAAAGATGGCAAAACTGTATATGAAGAGCAACACAGGGGTCAAAGATTTGTCAGCAGCCAAGAGTGCCTTAACAGCAAATTTGGTGACTGGTAAGTCTGCCGCAGATCGTTTGAATTCAAGTGCAACCAAAATATTCGGTGGCAAATCGTTGCTGGACGCATGTATTGAAAATTACAACAGCATCATGTCCGGTGATGATGGCGACACTGCATGGTATGCGTATTGCATGGAAAAAGACGACAAAGGTGTATCAAACCTGACCAAAATCATTACACCATTGTATTCAAATATTGATAGTTGCGATAAATTCACATCTGATTTATATAATGCAATCATGGGTGGTGCAAAATCTTACTGCTTATCATTGGTGCAAAAGGTTGATACCCTTGATTTAAATACTGGCATCGGTCAAAAATTGGTCCGGACATTCGGTTCTGAAAAAATGCAAAGTTTGAAAGCAACCTCTACTGTCCAAGATCGTTTGGCAATGACAGGGTTCAAAGCCAATGCCAACAACACAAACGAAACATTTGTAGCGGCATGCGAAGAACGTTATAACGAAATCATGGCTGGCGAAGACGGCGAAGACGGCGAATCTGCTGCATACACTTGGTGCAAAGCGCACGTTGTGGCAACCGGCTTCAGAACAGCAAGCACAGTCAAGAAAATGTCTGCCGCAAAAACTATTAACGCATTTGTTGCAAATAACAGTGCGACAACCGGATTGACAAAATCAAACAACGAAGGATACTTTACATCTATGGACGCTTGCTTGGCAGCCGTTGAAGCCGACCCGTCATTGATGGGTGGTGAAACAGCCGAAGAATCCAAGTTTAATGCCGATGTCGCCGAAGGCAAAAAGACATTTGCGTTGAATGATGCTGGTAAAACCGCATTGATATCGACACGAACAAATTTTGTAAATGATATCAAAGGCGAATCCTTTACACCATTATTTGACGCATCAACCGGTATGCTTTCTTGGACAGGCAGCAAAGGAACCAATGTTTCCAGTATGAAGGTTGGTCAAACCACCAATGATATTCAAAATTCAGTTGGAACAGAACTTATTGGTTTGGGGTTTGCAGAAAGGAGTACTTCTGGCCAACTTCAAAGGGCGCCCAGCATTGTCACGACCACTGATTTAAACGACGAAAATTCTGCCGCCGGTCAGGCACTTAGAAATGCCGAAACATCTAGATTGGCAGATCTTGGTTTGGTCACAGTGACTGGCACAGGGGCAAATCAAAGTGTCGAATCTAATGTTGTCACCAAAAACAACCTGTCTGCAACAATGACCAATGCCGGATTTGCCAAGGCCAGTGATGTTGTATCAACTGCAAACTTTGCAACACAACTGCAATCCAGTTTAAACGACACAAGTGTTAAA
>CADBDF010000015.1 GCA_902793435.1 uncultured Pseudomonadota bacterium
TTTATAAATAAATACTGGACTTTTTAAATTATTACTGTAATAATAGGCATGTATTAGGTGTATGTATGAAATTAAATATAAAAAAATCTTGGATGTAAAGGGTGCGACCGAACAGAATTCATGACGGACGCACTAAATTTGCGTCCGTTTTTTAATAAATAACGCAATAAAGGAAAAAAGTAATGCCAGAAAACCAAACTATATCAACAAATGAATTAGAAGCAAGATTACAAAAGGCTGAAAATATCCGCGCACGCGATGGTGTCGTATGGAAAGATAAATTCGAACGTTCGCACAAAATTTGTGAAGCACGTGATTTGCCAGATGATACAGAGGTTAAATTGTGCGGTCGTATTACGGCTTTGCGTTGGTTGGGTAAATTGATGTTTGGTCGTATTTATGATATCGAAGGCGAAATTCAATTTTCTATGTCGCGCGAAGAAATTGGCGAAGAAGACTATAAATTTATGAAGGCTAATGTTGATATGGGCGATTTTATCGGTATTACCGGTGTGTTATATCATACAACGGCGGGTGAATTGACCGTCAAAGTGTCGCACTATGAAATCTTGGCCAAGGCTTTACGTCCATTGCCAGAAAAATATCATGGGCTGACCGATATGGAAACACGTTATCGCCAACGCTATTTGGATATTGTTTCCAATCCAGAAGCCAGAAACGCATTATATGGTCGTTTCAAAATGACACAAAATTTGCGCGATTTTATGAACAAAAATGGATTTTTAGAAATCGAAACACCAATTATGCAAAATATTGCATCTGGGGCGGCGGCGCGTCCATTTACAACACATCATAATGCATTAAATGCTGATTTCCAGTTGCGTATTTCGCCTGAATTGTTTTTAAAGATGTCTATTGGTGCGGGTTTTGACCGCGTGTATGAGGTTGCCAAGGACTTTCGTAACGAAGGTATGGACGCAATGCATTTGCAAGAATTTACTATGATTGAATGGTATGCGGCATATTGGGATTATAAAAAGAATATTCAATTTACATGGGAAATGGTCCAAGAACTGATTATGAAAGCGCGCGGAACATTACAAATCGAATACCAAGGAATCCAGTTGGATTTTTCAAAGTATGATATGATTGATTATACCGCCAAGATGAACGAATTGTTTGGTTGCAATATTTTGGATTTCGACGATGTTAATGTGTTGCGTCAAAAATTGGTCGATATGGGCATGTTCCCAATGAGTGAATTGGAAGATTTAAATTCTTTGGCGACATTGGTGGATTATGTTTATAAACGCAAGATTCGTGTGAATATTGTGCAACCGACTTTCTTGTATAATTATCCAACATATATGGTGCCTTTGGCGCGTCGCAGTGACGAAGATGTTCGTTGTTTGGATATGTATCAATTACTGGTTGCCGGTGGTGAATTATGCAAAGGTTATTCGGAATTGGTAAATCCAATCCAACAGGCCAAGGCTTTCGAAGACCAGGCGCGCGATATTGCAAATGGTGAAGAAGAAGCATTTAATCCTGATAACGATTTTGTGCGTGCAATGGAACATGGTTTTCCACCGATTTCTGGTGTGGGTATGGGGATTGACCGATTGACCATGATTGTGTATAACCAACCAACTGCACGTGATGTCGTGTTGTTCCCAATTATGAAATAACAGATATGCCACACCCGGAAAATGATGTTTTTTTACGAACTGCTGCGCGTGATGCGGAAAATATCGCAATCATAGATGATGCGTTGCGTGTCGGGCGTATCAATGACGAGGCCGCAGCCTATTTGAAAACTATGTATTCAAATGGTATGGATTGGTTTCGTGATGTTTTTCATTTCTTGGGTAAATGTTTGGGCGCGCCCAAGGCCGCGGTTGTGCCGTATGATAAAACAACCAACACAGGGTTGCAAGTGCCAATGAAAATTGCAGATATCAATCCGTTGGAATCTTATTTGGTGCAACATCGTTTGGACGCAGACCCAATGCGAAATCAATTTTTTTCTGCGCGCGAACAATGCCAGGTTGATTTGTCTGTATCGTCTATTGTGTCTGTGATTGTTGGCGCGCAAAAAGATGTTAATCGTGCAATCGATAAAATCACCGGAAAGTATTATAACGAATATCTGGACGCGGTATTGGGTGTTGTGCAAAATGTTTGTTATTCAAAATTAGATAATCGGTTGCTGTCCAATCTGGAATCGCAAATCCGGGAACGGTTTGCCGCACAATATATAACAAATGCAGCTGGTGTTGTTTTGGATTTGGTGCGTGGAATTGATTCAGAATTGGCGGTCAGTTTGGTTCGCGAATTGGATAAAATTAAAAAGCCTTATTTGAGGTTATATGATGTTTGGCGTATGAAGTGTTTGTTCGATTTGGTCCCCCAGGCACGAACTTTTATTGAACGCACAACCGAATTGATGCCAGATAGGGTTTTGGATATCAGGGACAAATTTTATGATATTAAAAATCCGCGCAATTATCGTGATGCAAAAATTATTGTTAATATAGGCAAAGATGGACAAATCGTTCCAATGGAAATTATTTGCCAGGTTCGTAAATTTTTTAATGCTGAAATTAAAACACATAAAAATTATGAAGATATTCGCGCCAATGATATTGATATAAATACCAAAGAACGCGAAGCATCTGATTTTATGGAATCTGGGGTGCAACAGTATAATTTGATGATATTGGATTGCCTGAACGATTTGTTTGAACGGGTTGGGTGGAATATTTTATATTCGCGCGACCATGAAAATTCTATGTTCGAAGGTTTTCCGGTTATTAACAAATTGTATTATCCATCGCGTGTTATTGAATCTTTGCGTTCGAAATTGGTGTTGGCTGTGGAAAACGAGATATTCCATATGCGTGATGTGCCGGCAAAATTAACCAAAGAGCAGGTCGTTAAAATCTATTTATATATGACCAGATTTATTTTATCGGCGGCAATGCCGTATTTACGTGATGATTGGTCTGTGCCACGTGATACCGATGCGGGTGAATTGTTTGATTTTGTTATGAAAGAAATTCAGCGTTATTATAAAAAATAATTTTTGTCAAATGGGCAAAGTGTCCAAACGTATTTTCTTGCGTTAGGTAAAAAAAATCTTTAACATGAATATAGGTTCTGGAAGAAAACTTGTTCGGGACCATAACAAGCATAGGGAAAGGATTAGTTATGCGACAAGGAAAGGTTAAATGGTATAATGGTAAAAAATGTTTTGGTTTTATCAGTCCTGATGCGCCAAACGCAGATGGAAATATGGACGATGTGTTTGTTCATTCGTCTGCTTTGAAAGAGGCGGGTATTCGATTTTTAAATGAAAATGATATTGTCGAATTTGATGAAGAACCACGCAATGGTAAATTATCTGTGACAACAATTAAATTGATTCAACGCGACGAAGAATCTGCGCGTCAATTCCAAGAACGCAGGGCGGAACGTCGTCGCGCACGCGAAGAACGCAAAAAACACGAAGAACAGGCTGAACGCAAAGAAATTTTCGAAAAAAAATCGTCTGGAATTTGGGGACCAGGCGATTTTTTTAATATCTTGATTTTTTATGTTGGGTGCGCTATATATTTATCAATGAACCCAAGGGAGTAAAAAATGACCACTTTGTTGATAGTTTTAGGTGTTTTAATTTTGTATGTTGTGTTTGTTTATAACGGTTTGATTGCACGTCGCAACCAGGCGCGCGAGGCATGGGCAACAATTGATACCCAATTAAAACGCAGATATGATTTAATCCCTAATTTGTTGGAATCTGTCAAAGGTGCGGCAAAACACGAAAAAGAAACTTTGAACGCGGTAATTACTGCGCGTAATGCGGCAATGTCTGCAACGGGCGCGGCGGATAAAAGTGTGGCTGAAAATGCTTTGTCTGGGGCATTGAAAAATATTTTTGCCTTGGCAGAAAGTTATCCAAATTTAAAGGCAAATGAAAACTTTTTGGAATTGCAACGCGAATTGACCGATACAGAAAATAAAATCCAGGCCACGCGTCAGTTTTATAATACTGTGGTAATGGGATTAAATACCGCAATCGAACAATTTCCAACAAATATAATTGCCAGAATGTTTGGTATATTGCCTGAAAAATTGTTTGAAATCGATGATGCCGAACGCAAGGCACCAAAGGTTCAGTTTTAATGTGTTAATTTGCCCCTGGGGAAAAAGGGGCATTTTTATTGTATAAACATATTGACAAAATATTTTTTTAGACTATAATATGCGGTGTGTAATTAAAAAGGATAAATTATGCGTGCAAATTTTGAAGAAAGAGTGACATTAGAAGAAAAGTTGATAGCATTAAAAAACAATATTGATGCTACAAACGAAATTTTCGCGTTTTTGGATAATAAAGGAACGTGTGTTTCTGTGTTAAATGAAACAGCGCTGATGAAAGAATACGCAATGGAACATGTTGTTGATGGCATTCATTGTGCAAGAAAGATTAAATTCTGTGGAACAAATGTTCAAATTGATGAAATATGGAATTTTGAAAAATCTGGTTATATGTCATGGAAATGGGGTTTGGTTCGTAACGCATTGGAAAAACAGATAAAAAAACAGGAAAAAGCCCAAACTCGTGCCATAAAAAAACAGCACAGGGCACAAAAACGCGCAGAAACGATGATGAATTTGCGTAAAAAATTGGCAGAACGCGTGTTTGGCGATAATTCTTTGTAAAAAAATACAGAAAATACTTGATTTTCTGGTAATTTTATTCTAATATATGCACCGCTGGGTAATCAGAACTGATTAAACGGCGGTGCTTTTTGGTCCCGCACGTGATAAGGATTCTGTTAAATATCTGGCACCGAAAAACCAAAAAAATAAAAGGATTAATTATGGCAAGGGCTGGTGCAAAACGTAGCACACGTAAATTAAAAATTGCTCGTTCATTGGGCGTAAATTTGTGGGGCCAGGCGAAATCCCCATTTAACAAACGTAAATATAAACCTGGACAACATGGTCCAACATCACGCGGTGGTAATAATTCTGCATACGCACAACAGATGCGTGCAAAACAAACTTTAAAGGGTTATTACGGCAATATTGGTGAAAAGAAATTCCATAAATATTATGCCGAGGCTGATAATATGCGTGGTGACACACCTGAAAATTTGATTGGATTGTTGGAACGTCGTTTGGATGCGGTTGTGTATCGTGCAAAATTGGCTCCAACGGTTTTCTCGTCACGTCAGTTGATTAATCATGGTCATATTATGGTTAATGGCAAACGTGTCAAGATTCCATCATATCGTGTCAATCCGGGTGATGTTATCACAGTCAGTGAAAAAGCAAAACAAATGCCATTGGTCGTGTTGGCTTTGGAATCTGGCGAACGCAATTTCTGTGATTATGTTAATGTGGATAGTGCAAACTTTACTGCGACATTTGTTCGTGTTCCTGCGTTTGCAGACGTTCCATATCCTGTTCAAATGTCACCAGAATTGGTCGTCGAATTCTATTCTCGTTAATAGAAATATTGAAAATAAAAAGCCGCCTTTATGGCGGTTTTTTATTAATTATATTATTATGTATCGGTGGTCGTTTTTTTTATGATGTTGTGATAATTATAATTATTTGATTTTATTGTGTTTTTGTTGATTGAAACGGTCGAAAAAAACCTAGGTTTAAAAGCAACAACTTTTTTCAAAAAAATGAAAAATCACTTTTGTCGTAAAATCAATAATTTATCAAAAATCGATAATCACCGTTTGGGTGTCGAAAAAAAACCTAGGTTTTTTGTATAATCACAATATAGTAAAAAACCGCGGATTTCCGCCAGTTTA